>NZ_JBFAOX010000035.1:0-97957 GCF_040675435.1 Actinoplanes sp. NPDC049598
ACGAGTTCACCTCGTTCGCGGCCAAGCTCGAGATCACCGACCTGACGATCATCCCGGTGTCGGCGCTCAACGGCGACAACATCGCGTCGCGCTCGCAGAACAGTCCCTGGTACGACGGGCCGTCGCTGCTGCACCACCTGGAGCACGTGCACATCGCCAGCGACCGCAACCTGGTCGACGTGCGCTTCCCGGTGCAGTACGTGATCCGCCCGCAGTCGACCACGGTCACCGACTACCGCGGGTACGCCGGCCAGGTCGCCTCGGGCGTGCTCAAGCCGGGCGACGACGTGATGGTGCTGCCCTCCGGGCTGACCAGCAAGATCGCCGCGATCGACACCGCCGACGGCCCGGTCGACGAGGCGTTCCCGCCGATGTCGGTCACGGTCCGGCTGGCCGACGAGATCGACATCTCCCGCGGCGAGATGATCTGCGGGTCCGGCGGCGCCCCCGCCGCCGCCCGCAACCTCGAGGCGATGATCTGCTGGATGGACGAATCGCAGCCGTTACGGGTCGGTGACACCTTCATCGTCAAACACACCACCCGGACCACCCGGGCGATGGTCTGCGCCCTGCGCTACCGCCTCGATGTCAACACCCTCGGCCACGACGAGGCCGCCGCCGGCCTGCTCGCGAACGACATCGGCCGGGTGCGGGTGCAAACGACCGAACCCCTGACCGCCGACCCGTACGGCCGTAACCGCACCACCGGCGGCTTCATCATGATCAACGAATCCGCGAATCGCACCGTGGCGGCCGGAATGATCATCGAAGTGGAGCCGGATTGATACTGCACACCCGATCAGAAATAGCCAGTCCGCCGTTTTCCGGTTCCATCCAGGACCCTTCGTGCGCAAAACAGCAATAGGGTCCCCCATAACGGTCCTTGTGCCCGATCACCACGGCCTGGAAGCACTGGCCGGAGTGCCGGCGGTGACGCCATTGCGCTATTCGGAAGAAGACGGCGTGCCGGCGGGCGGTCACCACGCGGAAGTCATGGTCGTGCCGTTCGGATCGGTGGAACGCCTGACCGCTCTGATGACCCGGCTGCCCGCCCTGCGCCTGGTGCAGACCTTGCACGCCGGCATCGAGCAGTGGCAGGGCCGGCTGCCGGACGGGGTGCTGCTGTCCACCGCCCGCGGAGCGCACGGCGCGGCCACCGCCGAGTGGGCCCTGGCCGGGCTGCTGGCCGTTCACCGTGACCTGCCCGGCTTCGCCGCCGATCAGGCCGCGGGGCGCTGGCGCTGGCGGACCACCGATTCCCTGCACGGCAAGCGCGTCCTGATTCTCGGGGCGGGCGATCTCGGGTCCAGCCTGCGCCGGATGCTGACCCCGTTCGACGTCGAGGTCACCATGGTCGCCCGGCGCCACCGGCCCGGCGTACGGACCCTGGACGAAGTGCCCACACTGCTGCCCGAACACGACGTGGTGGCCCTCATGCTGCCCCACTCGCCCGGCACTCACCATCTGGTCGACCGGGATTTCCTCGCTCTCCTGCCCGACGGCGCCGTGCTGGTCAACGCCGCTCGCGGCGCCCTGGTCGACACCGGTGCGCTGCTCACCGAACTGCGGCGGGGGCGCCTACGGGCGGTGCTGGACGTGACCGACCCCGAGCCGTTGCCCGCCGGTCATCCGCTCTGGACGGCCCCCGGCGTCCTGATCACCCCGCACGTCGGCGGTGGCGTGCACGACTACCGGGTCCGGGCCTGGCGGGTCGTGGCCGCCCAGATCGCCCAGTTCGCGCGGGGCGAGACCCCCGACAACCTGGTTCCCGCCACCACCTGACCCTCGGCGCGCTCACGGGACGACGTCGGCCAGGTGCTCGGCCGAAGCGGTCAGCCGCTTGTCGGCCTCGTACCGGACCGGGCCGTGCGGGTCGTGGTCGAGGACGTCCGGCTCGAACAGGATCACGGTGCCCTGGACGGCGGACAGGTCGCTCCACTGCCGGACCTGGCCCGGGCGACCCACAGCAACGCCTTCGGGATCAGCCGATGAGCGCATGCCGATACCCTGACCGACGGATCACACCTAGCGAGGACCGAGGTAATGGCATCAGTGGAGCCGGAGACGACATCGGCGCACGATGGCTCGCCACCGAGATCCGGCAAGAACGACGGGCAGTTGCCCGCTGAGCCACGGGGCGCAGCTTCCGCAGATCGAGCTGCGCGCCTGATCACCGAGGTCTTCTCCCCCGGCTTACTGGTAGCCGCTCTCCTCGCTGTCGTTGTGTGGCACGTTGCCGACTCTCTCGCCGAAGCACTCACCTGGGGTGCCATCGCCATCGGGGCGGCCAGCCTGCTACCGGTCCTCTACATCCTTCGAGGAGTTCGGCGCGGCCGATGGACTGACAAGCACGTGATCGTTCACTCCCAACGCAGGAAACCACTGCTCATCATCCTCGTGTCGACGGCCACCGGCATCGGGGCGCTTGCGCTGGCCGGCGCGCCCCGGACGCTCCTTATGCTGATCGCCTCGATGGTGCTGTCCCTCCTCGTCGCCGTCCCGGTCACCTTGTTGTTCGGCTGGGGCGTCTCAATTCACGCGCTCGTAGCGGCGGGAAGCGTCGCGGCCCTGACCGTGCTTCACGGCTGGCCTGTCGCCGCCGTGGGGTGCGTGGTGGTGACGGCCGTCGGATGGGCCCGTGTCCGTCTCAAGGAGCATTCGCTCGGCCAGGTCGTGTTCGGAGCGCTGGTGGGCGCTTTGGCCATGGGCGTGGCGTTCCCCTTGTTGGCGTAGCTTCTCGGCGACGACTTCGAGGCGCGTGCTCGCGCGGATGTGTCCCCGGACCGTTCGAAGGATGACGGGTGCTCCGACCAGAAGTTCGGCGCCGTTATCGCCGGCCCGACCGGGCGGCGGCCGCGCGGCCCTGGCTCGGTGCGCCGCCGTACGAGGAGTTCACTCAAGCTGGTTGCCGCTACAGCAAGGATCCGGCGAGCGCGATGTTCTGTGTCCTCAGCGCGCCGGTCACCAGGCGCATGATCCGGCGGGCGCCGTAGGCCTCGAAGTGGGTGTGGTCGTTGCAGAAGAACTGTCCTACCGGCCCGGCGGTGTAGTCGCCGTTGTTGGGGCATAGGTGCAGCGAGTTGTAGTAGGCGACGCTGAGGGTCCGTAGATCGATGACGGGAGCGCCGGTGGCCGTGCCGGCCGCGAAGGTCTCCGGGGAGAAGCCGCGGTTCAAGGTGGCCGTGCTTCCGGAACAGGTGATGGCCGCGACCGGCGTGACCAGGACGGGGAAGGCGCCCCGGGCCTGGGCGGTCTGCGCCATCATGGTCATCAGCTGCTGGTAGCGGGCGCCGCCGACGTGCTTGGGACAGGCGCTGTCGCCGTCGTTGATGCCGAACTGGATGAAAAGGTAGTCGCCGGCCTTCATCCCATCGAGCACCTTCTGCCAGTTGACCGAGGGGCTAGTCGAGGTGAGGGCACATTCGCCGGCGGAGTTCTTGTTCGCGGAGACGCCACCCTCGTAAAGCCACGTCTGGATGCTGCGGCCGGCAATCGCCAGGTTGTTCACCACGATGTTGCTGTGGAACTGCCCGTCGAACTCGGTCGCCCAGCCGACGGGACAGCCGGTGCGGGGGTTGGCCATGGTCGAGTCACCGGCCATCCAGACGGTCGTCGTCGCCGCGGCGCCGGGGGCCGCCGGCTTCGTCCGGACGCCGCACTCGGGAGAGGCGGTCATCGCTTCGGCGCCGCTCGGGCTCACCGCCGGCAGCGCTGTCATGAGGACGGAGAGGAGCAGTAAGCGAACCTTACGCATGGTTTCTCCTGACGGGCGAGGCGAGACGAGGCACTTATGTACGCGCCCACTGCTGGTTGGCGCCGCCGTTGCAGTCGTAGATGTCGACCCTCGCCCCCGCAGCGGTGGATTGGCCGTACACGTCCAGGCATTTGCCACCGATCCCGACGAGCTGTTGCGACGCGGTATACGTCCAGGACTGGTTGGCGCCGCCGGTGCAGTCATAGATGTCGGTCTGCGTCGCGTTGGCTGTGCTCGAGCCGGGCACGTTCAGGCAGCGGCCGGAGGCGGCGCTGCGAAGCACGCCTGTGCTCGCGCCGCCGCCCGTGCCGACCACACCGGTCGCGGTATCGATGGTCCAGCTGGACCGGCAGGTCATCGACACCGTGGTGCCGCTGATGGTCAGGGGCTGCCAGACGTAGCGGGAGTCGCTCAGCGTGCCCGGATTCCACCGGTCGCCCAGGAAGATGTAGCTGGTGGTCGAGCTGCCGGTGACGGGCAGGATCGAGGTGGTCTGCGAATTGCAGGTATTGGTGCCGGCCGGGGCGAAGCTGCGCCACGCACTCCACGTGCCCGTGATGGAGGTGGCCGTCGTGTACTGGTTGTCGTTCGTCGACCAGCCGGTGAGATGCGAGCCGAACAGGTAAAACGTGCCATTGATCTTGGCCATCGCCGGTGACTCGTACTGCTCGAGGGTCTTGACCAGCGCGGTGACGCTGAGAAAATCGGCCGACAACTGGTAGATCTGCAGCTTGGCGTTGGTGCGGTCCTCGCTGAGGAAGTACGCCGTGCTGCCGTCCAGGAACAGGTTGTCGTCCAGGCTGTCGTGGCCCAGCGGCTTGAAGCTGCCCCGGTAGGTGTAGGCGCCGCACACACTGCTACTTGTGGCGACCCCCGCCTTGCGCTCCGTGTAGCCGATGTTGTCGATGTGCATGTACATCACGTACGTCGCCGTGCTCGCGTTGTAGATGACGTGCGGGCGCTCCACGATCCGATTCGGCCCGAGGTCGCCGCTCGACTGCCGGGTGAGCACATTGCCGGCGAACTGCCACGTCGCCAGGTCGGTGGACGAGTAACACTTGATGTTCTGGAACGGGGAGCCGCCGGTCTTGTCCTCACCGAGCCAGTAGTACGTGTCGCCGACCTTGATGATGCCCGCACCGTGCGCCTGGATCGGGTTCCGCGACGTGTCGGTCCACACGGCGCCCGGCGTGACGGTCAGGGCCGCGGCCCATCCGGCCGGGGTGAAGAGCCCCACCGCGAGCAGCAGCGCGACACCAAGGACTAGCAGCCGTCGTCTCACTGGACCGACCTCATAGATCGACGCCTATCAATATCGAGAACGTTGACATAGCTCCGGCCCGGCGGGGAATCGATGCGGCCGCGCACATGACAACCGGAGGACACGTGCTCGAGGTGCTGAACGGGACCGGCTTCACCACCGCTGCCGAGACGGGCGCGGGCGCCCTTCGGCTGGGCGCATACACGTTCTACCGCGCCGGCGTCGGCAACCGGTGAACGGCCGAGTTCTACTGGGTGCCTGGTGCCTGACCGGCGCGGAAGGTGATCGGCGTGACGCCCGTGCGGATGTGGAAGTACTTGCTGAAGTTCGTGGCGCTGGTGAAGCCGAGCCGGGCCGCGATCTGCGCGGCCGTGTGGTCGCTGTGGGCCAGCAATCGCTTGGCCTCGAGGATGATGCGCTGGTCGATGAAGTCCTTGCCGTTGACACCGGCGGCGGCCTGGGCGGCGCGGGACAGGGTCCGGGCCGAGTAGCCGAGCGCCTGGGCGTAGTCCTCGAGCCGGTGGGTACGGGCGAAGCCGCGTTCGACGGCGTCGCGGAAGCGCACGAACGTGTCGCCGGGCGGGGGCGCCGACGCCCCGGCCGTTGCCGAGAGCTGCAGGACCAAGGCCGTGAGCAGGTGCCGGAGCACCGCCTGCCGCGTCTCCAACGGCAGCGGCCCGGGGTCGGCGAAGACATCGGCCAGGTGCTCGGCCGAGGCGGTCAGCCGCTGGTCGGCCTCGTACCGGACCGGCCCGTGCGGGTCATGGTCGAGGAAGTCCGGCTCGAACAGGATCAGGGTGCCCTCGGTGCCGGCCAGGTCGCTCCACTGCTGGACCTGGCCCGGGCGTACCCACAAGAACGCCTTCGGGGTCAGCAGATGCTCGGCGAAGTCGACTGTGTGCCGCAACGTGCCCCGGTCCAAGGTGATCAGGTGGTGGAAGGTGGGCCGCTGAGGTCCGGCGAGCAGGCTCGGCCCGACCTTGGACCACAGCCGGCTCAGCCGCATCACCTCGATCGCGGGCGGGATCCCGGCCGGAGCGGAGAAATCGAGCCGTCGGATATCGTGTCGGTTTTTCACCATCACGAGTCGCCACCGTACCCTCGCGGTCCCGATGTGCGCTCCTACGGTTTGAGCAGCAAGTTCAGCCACCGCAACGAGGAGCGCAGCGATGACCGCCAAAGACACCGTGCTGACCGCCACGGGACAGCTGTTCGGCGACCAGGACCCGTCAGCCGTGGACCGCTGGGTCGCGCCTGGATACGTACAGCACAGCAGCCTGGCCCCGGACGGCCCGGAAGGTCTGCTCGGTCTGATCGCCTCGCTGCCCGAGGGGTTCCGCTACGACCTGCACCGGGTTCTCGAAGACGGCGATCTGGTCGCCCTGCACGGCACCTACCACGGCTTCGGGCCGGTGCCGCTGGTCGCCTTCGACATCTTCCGGGTCGCCGACGGCAAGCTGGCCGAGCACTGGGACGCGCTGAGCCCGGTGGTCGAGAGGACCGTCTCCGGCCGCTCCCAGACCGACGGACCGACCGAGGTGACCGATCTCGACAAGACCGAGGCCAACCGTACGCTCGTGGCCGGCTTCGTGGAGAACGTCCTCAAGGGCGGCAAGGTCGACATGCTGACCGACTACCTCAGCACCGAGTCGTACGCGCAGCACAACGCCGGCATCGGCGACAACCTCGACGGCCTCGGCGCGGCCCTCCAGGCGCTGGCCGAGCAGGGCATAGCGATGGTCTACACCACCGTGCACAAGGTCATCGCGCAGGGCGACTTCGTGCTGACCGTCTCCGAGGGCACCTTCGGCCCCACCCCGACGGCGTTCTACGACCTCTTCCGGGTCGAGGACGGCAAGATCGTCGAGCACTGGGACCTCACCCCGGAGATCCCGGCCACGCTGCCGCACGGCAACGGGCTGTTCTGACTCCTCGCGTTCCGGGCCCGCCTCCCCCGGCCGGGCCCGGACGCCGCACGTCAGCCGACCGAGGCCGCGGCCTCCCGCTCCCGGTAGTAGTCGCCGGCCACCACGGGCGGATATTCCGTGCCGCCGCCGACCGGCGGCGCGAGCGGCGTGACGACCCGGTCCATGTCGGTTTCGCAGAACACGATGAGGCTGATCAGTTCCTCCTTCGGATCGGCGTCCGACGGCGGCAGCACCCGATGCCGGGTGGAACGCCACCGGTCGCCGGTCCACCGGGCGAGCAGGTCGGCGATGTTGACCGTGAAGGCGCCCGGCACGTACGGCGCGTCCGCCCACTCGCCGTCGAGGGTCTGCACCTGGAGGCCGCCGTAGCCCGGCTGCCGGTCGAGGATGGTCAGCATCCCCCAGTCGGTGTGCGGTGCGACCCGGAACTGCCCCTCGAGCGGGGCGCCGGTGACTGTCAGCGCCGGATAGCGGTTGATGTTGAACGTGTACGGCGCGTTCCGCGTCCGCTCGACGAAATATCCGGGTTCCAGGCCGAGCGCGGTGGCCAGCACCTCCAGCAGTTCCCGATAGAGGTCCTGGACCTGGGCGGCGTACGCGGTGACCGGCTCGCGCAGGCCGGGCACCTCGCCCGGCCAGACATTGGCCGTGAACCAGGCGGGGTCGCCGGCCGGGTCCGCCCGCCCGAGGGTGAAGGTCTCCTTCAGGTCGGCCTTCTCCGCGTCGGCGACCTCCCCGTAGAACGCGTTCGCCTCCCGGCCGAAGGGGATCCAACCTCGCCCACCGACACCCGTCGCGTACGCCTGCTTGACGGTCCCGGGCAGCGCGAAGAAGGCGCGGGACGACTCGCGGATGCGCTCCTTGACGGAGTCGTCGATACCGTGCCCGCTGACCAGGAAGAACCCGGAATCTTGCATGGCCCGGTCGAGCCGGGCCGCCAGCGCGGTGCGCTCCTCGCCGCCGGCGGCCCGCCACGCGCCGATGTCGAACAGCGGAATGTCCGGTGTCCTCATGAATCACATCCCAGCCTAGGAGGAGGACCCGACCGTACGGACCGAGTGTTACAACTGTCGCCTCCAGGCCGGCAATGAACCGGAAATACGCCCGGAACGCGGGCGGCGCAGATCAGCGGTGTACTCCAACGATCGAGGTCCGTCAGGATCGGAGGCAGGACATATGACTGCGCTGGGAACACCGGCCGAGGTATCGGCCGAGGTCCGGGAGGGCACGTACGGGGCCCGGCTGACCGCGGTGGAGCCGGGTGGCGCCGGTTTCATTCCGTTGAGCGAGCGGCACGGCCGGCCGCTGAACCTGTTCTGGACGTGGATGTCGCCGAACCTCGAGTTCGCGACGGTCTTCGTGGGTGTCATCTCGGTGCTGTACTTCCAGCAGACATTCGGCCAGGCGGTGGCCGCGATCGTGCTGGGCACGGCGCTCGGGTCGGCGACCCACGGCATCCTCTCGGCCCGCGGGCCGTTGATGGGTGTGCCGCAGATGGTGCTCTCGCGTATCGGCTTCGGCTACCGCGGCAACATCCTGCCGGCCGGCCTCAACGCCGTCGTGGCCGGCATCGGCTGGCTCGCGGTCAACAGCGTCAGTGGCGCGCTGGCCCTGGCCACCCTGACCGGGCTGCCCAACCTGCTCTGCCTGGCGATCGTGGTGATCGCCCAGGTGGCAATCGCGTTCTTCGGGCACAACCTGGTGCAGGCGTTCGAGCGGTACGCGTTCCCGATCCTCGCGGTGATCTTCCTGATCACCTCGATCATCACGCTGACCAAGGCGACCCCGTCGGCGGTGGCCGGCGCCACCAGCGCCACCGGCGGCACCGGTGGGTTCCTGCTGACCGTCGGGGCCTCGTTCGGGTACGCGGCCGGCTGGAACCCGTACGCCGCCGACTACACCCGCTATCTGCCCCCGTCGACCAGCAAGGTGGCGACCGGCGTCTGGGCCGGTCTCGGCGTCTTCGTCTCGTGCACGTTCCTGCAGATCGTCGGCGCCGCCTCGGCCACGATCGCGGCCCCCGGCATCGAGAACCCGACCGAGGCGTTCACCAGCCACTTGCCCTCGTTCGTCGGCGACCTGACCCTGCTGGCCATCGCGCTCGGCGCGATCAGTGCCAACGCCATCAACATCTACTCCGGCTCGATGTCGTTCCTGGCGCTCGGCATCACCGTGCCGCTCGGGCTGCGCCGGGCCATCGTCTCCGGCGTGTTCGGCGTGTTCGGTTTCCTGCTGGCCTGGTCCGGGCTCAGCGACGCCGGCCACAAGTACGAGAACTTCCTGCTGATCATCTCGTACTGGATCGGCCCGTGGCTGGCCGTCATCTTCGCCGACTGGTTCCTGCGCCGCGGCAAGCGGGTCGACGGATTCCTCTACGACTCCAAGCACAACCCATGGGCGGGCGTGGTGGCCATGGGAGTCGGCATGGCGGTCTCCATCTGGCTGTTCTCCAACCAGACCAACTACGTCGGGCTCGTCGCCAAGCACGCGCCCGCGCTCGGCGACATCACCTTCGAGGTCGGCTTCGTCCTGGCCGCGGTGGTCTTCTTCATCCTGTTCCGCTTCCAGCGCGACCGCGACGCCGAGGAGGCCGCCGTCATCGAGTGAAATCGACCTCCTCGGGTACGCCGTTCCAGACCACGGTGCTATGGGCGGGCTCGGACTCGGCGACGATCCGGCCCGCCCGCAGCACCAGCAGGCGCGGGCGCTGCAACCGCAACGCCTCCGCCTCGCTCGTCGCGTCGAACACCACCAGATCGGCCGGGCCGCCCTCGCGGATCCCGTAGTCGGAGACCCCGAGCGCCGCGGCCGGCCCGCTGGTGATCATGTCGAGCAGCGTGCGCAACTCGTCGTCGCCGCTCATGTGCCCGAGGTGGGCCAGCACGAACGCGGCCTGCAGCGGATCGCCGAAACCCAGCGGGTACCACGGATCCATCACCGAGTCGTGCCCGATGGCCACGTTCACCCCGGCGGCGAGCAGCTCCTTGACCCGGGTGTGCCCGCGCCGGATCGGTCCCGCGTCGAAGCGCCCCTGCAGAACCGCGTTGTCCAGCGGGTTCGTCACCATGTGCAGGCCGGCCCGGGCGATATTGGCGATCAGTCGTGCGGCGTACGCCGCGTTGTAGGAATGCATGGCCGTGGTGTGACTGGCCGTCACCCGCCCGCCCAGCCCGCGCCGGATGGTCTCGGCCACCATCGTCTCCAGGAACCGCGAGTGCTCGTCGTCGGTCTCGTCGCAGTGGATGTCGACCCGCAACCCGTGCTCCTGGGCCAGCGCCATCGCGAACCGCACCGACTCGACGCCGTCCTCGCGGGTCAGCTCGTAGTGCGGGATCGCGCCGACCACATCGGCGCCCAGGTCGACCGCCCGGCGCATCAGGTCCTCGCCGCCGTCGAACGACCGGATCCCCTGTTGCGGGAAGGCCACCAGCTGCAGGTCCATCATCCCGCGGACCTCGTCCCGCAGCTCGACCAGCGCCCGCAGCGCCCGCAGCTGCGGGTCGCAGACGTCGACGTGGCTGCGCACGTGCTGCACCCCGCAGGCCAGCTGCCAGCGCAGCACCCGCCGCACGCGGTCCTTGACGTCGGAGACGCTGAGGTCACGCACCCGATCGGCCCAGATCGCGATCCCCTCGAACAGCGACCCGGACCGGTTCGGCCGCGGCTGTCCGACGGTGAGCACCGCGTCGAGGTGGATATGCGGCTCGACCAGCGGTGGTGTGACCAACCGGCCACCCAGGTCACGCGTCTCCTTGGCCGGCCCGGCCGGCACGATCCGCCCCTTGTCGATGCCGATGTCGCCGCGGGAGGTGTTGGTGAGCAACAGATCGATCATGCCCCGAGTCTGGCCGACGCACGTTACACGGAAGCGTCACGGCAGCGGTCGCCGCGTCGCGGATCTGGTCTTCCCTCAGCTGATCGACGCGGAGCGCCGGGGACAGGGGCGGACGAGGAATTCACCGTGCCGCAGTCCCGGTGGAGCCGGTGCTGTTGCCGGTGCTCTGCTCGCCTGGCCGACGGTAGTCGTCGAGGCGCTCGAAAGGGCAGGTTGAACGCGAAGCTCCAATGACGGGTCAGCGGCGGCGGAGCAGGGATGTTCCGAGGTCCGTCACCTGGTGGATCACCATGTTGCCGTGCCGGTGACTGGCGATCAGGCCCGCGTTACGCAGCACGGTGGCGTGCTCACTGGCCGTCGCCAAGGAGACGCCGATGAGCCGAGCCAGCTCGGAGGTCGTGGCGCCGGCCCAGGTCAGTTGGAGCACCGCAGACCGGGTACGGCCGAGCAGCGTTGTGAGTTCCGGAGACGGGCAGACGAGTTCGTCGGAGGTGCGCGGCACTGGGTACACGAGCACCGGCGGCAAGTCGGGGTCGGCGAGCGCGATCGGGCGACCCCAGCAAAAGTACGACGGCACCAAGGTGAGACCGCGACCGCCGAGCTCAAGGTCACGGTCCACCGGGTAGCCGGTGACGGTGAGAACCGGCGGGTCCCACCGCGCAGTGGGCCCGAGACCCTGCAGCAGGGTGCCGGGCCCTTCGGTGAGCACCTGAGTGGCACGCCAGGCACGGTGCGCGGCCAGCGTCGCTGAGACAGTCGCGAGGTGCGGCTGGATCGCGAGTCAGTAGAAGCCGCGCAGCGCGGCGCCGAGCCGATTCAGCGCCGCCGGGCGTCCCTCGGCGACGTCGGCGACGGCATTACGGGCGTACGCGGGCGGATCCAGGCGGCCCAGCTCCCGCCGCAGCCGGCGGACGTCGGTGCGCTGAATCCGGTCGATCGTGACGTCGAGGTGCGCGCTTGGAGCTGGAGTGAGCAAGTCAGGAAAGTAGGCAGACCGCGGCAGCAGCGGGATAAGGAATTCACGGATCGCCGGCAAGCCTCCGGCCTGATGCAGATTCGCGCGCAGTTTCTGGCGCCAAGCCATGTAATCGTGGCGGCCGAGCGGGGTCTGAAGGCGGTGTACAGCGCAGACGATCTCCCACATCGGGTCGTGTACGCCCAAGACCTGCGTTCGGCTGAGGTCGGCTACGCCGAAGTGGATTCGCAAGCTCCCCATGGCATCCACGGTGAGGACTCACGCGCGAAGAACATACCAACTTGTCACCATGCCGACAGGAATCGATGCACATCGATCAATTAGCCGTCCTCCCGTCACAGGACGCCGGCGCCGGCCGCCCCGGCCGCCAGCGTCAGAAGCAGCACGACGATCAGGACCGCCCACGCCGGCACGGTCTGATGCCATGGGTGACGGCGCCGGACCGGCGGCGCCGCCAACCGGCTGGCCCTCTCGCGGGCCTGGGTGTCCTCCCAGAACCGGCGCCAGCCGCGCAGATCACGGTTGACGTCGTCACCCCGGCCGGCATGCTCGAGGCACGCGGTTACGTAACCCCTGGTGGTCTCCCACGTCGGTAGCCTTCGGCCGGCCGCCGCGACCGACAGCGACGCGATGCTGCAATGTGCGAGCTCGCTGAGCCTGCGGTATGGCGGATGCCCGCACTCATCGCGTAGGGCACGCAGGCGGATGGCGAACGCGACACGATGGGCCGGCTGCGTGTTGTCGATCGCGTTCTCGCGGCGTCCCCGGCGGGCGTCGTTCAGCGTTCCGGTCATCGGCCGTTCTCTCCCCCGTGAGCGAACGTATTACATCTGATACCAGGTCCAGTCGTCGAAGCTGGTCTGGCACACGCGCATGACGATCCCGCTGCCGTTGTACTCGTCCGACGGCGTGATGCAGTAACCGTTCACGTACCGCGGCTGGAACTTGTAGTAGTCGCGGCCGTTCTCCCTACCGGCGAAGACGACCGACCAGTGCGTCGCCCAGTTGCCGTCGCAGGCCAGGTTGTAGATCGGCGAGTCGCCGTGGACGCCGTTGCTGCCCACACATCGGCCGGTCTTCGCGTTGCGCAGCCGGTAATACAGACCCTCGACCAGATCGAAGTAGTAGTACTGGTTGGTGGCCGACACACATTGCCAGAGATACGCCTGACCACCGGCGTTGTTGCCGTCCAGGCACATCGACGCGAAGTTGCGGTGCTCGATGCGCCAGCGCGAGGCCGCCTGGGCCGCCTTCGGAGGTTGGGCGAAGGCCGCGAGGAGCATCGCGACGAACGCGACGGCCAGGATTCGCCATGTTCTTGTGAGCGTCATGGTGCGAGGCTGCGCCATCGGTCGCGGGCGTAGAAGAGACATTCGGGCAAGGCCGAAACACAGCGTGTCGTCAGCGTTCAATGATGCCGCGGGCCTGCCGCAAACCGGCGGCGCGCAGTTCGGCCGCCGTGTTGAGGTCCGCGCGCTGGCGGGCGGTGAGCGTGCCGGCATGCAGGCGGCCCACCCGGTCGATCAGGCCGGGGAACCCGGCGGCGAGAGCGCACTCGCCGTCGGCCACCGCCACCCGTATCTCGAAGCGCTGGGCCTCGGCGCGGGGCCGGTCGGCGCGGTGGGCCTCGGCGGCGGCCGCGCGGGCCTCGCTCGCCGACGCGTACGGGTGGCCCCGGTCGCGCATGCACCGCGACCAGTTCCGCACCGCCTCGTGTGTCTGTGGGTCACCGACGATGGACGGCAGCAGCGCGTTGTACGCCTCCTGCGGCACATAATCGGCCCGGGCCGCGTCGGTCACGTCGCCGTAGAGGCTGGCCCGGCTCTCGGCGAGGCATCCGGTGGTGGCGCAGGTGAATCGGGGGCCGCTGGACAGGCTCAGGGTGGCGCGCCGGTTCTCGTCCCCGGTCAGGGCTCGCATGTATCCCGGCTGCGTTTGCTCCGGGCCATTGGCCGGAGGGTCCCCCTCGGCGAGCCCGTACCCGTGCAGGCGGCGACCCGCGAGGTCGGGACGCCACGGATCGTCGAGCACAGTGCCGGTGCCGGTCTCCGTGTAGGAGTAGCCCTTCGCGGCCATGCATTCGCGGGTGAGCGTGCGTTCGGCGCGCGCGAGAAGCAACTGTTCCCGCTGGTAGGGCTCGGACCGGACAGCCAGGTCGAGCGCCGCCGCTGAAAGGGTGGCCGGCTGCGCCTCGGCGGCGCAGCCAGCCATCGCGGCGGCGACCGCGACCGTCACGGCGACGCCGGTCGATCGCAGGTTTGCCATCGCTACCCGCACCACCAGTTGTTCGAACTGATCTTGTCGTTCCAGTTGTCACTGCCCGGCATGCCCCACTGGGTCAGGTCGGCGGCCTCGGTGTCCCGGTTGATGACCCAGGACGCGCCATCATAGTTGGGTAGGTCATAAACAACCGCCTCGCAGCTCAAGCCCTCGTTCCTGATCGACGAAGCGCAGTTGCTCCAATGCCGGCCGTCGGACTGGCATCCACCATCGAGATATCGCCAGTCCCCGTTGGAGAACTCGACGTGGCCGAAGACCCCTGAGAAATCTTGTGCTGCCAGAAGCACAGCAGTCCGCTCTCGTCACGGCATTGATTGCGGTCTGCCTGCGCGGCGCTGGGGAAGGCCAACCCGGCGCCGACGCTGAGCAGTGCGCCGACGAGGACGACACCGACGCGGCGAAGCGTCTTGAATCCTTGCCTTGTTCTCATGTCCGCTCCCTTCAGTAACAGCCCGGAAGTGGGCCGCTGGCGATGAGCAGGAGAGAGCTGGCCTCGTTAGCCTCTCCCCGTCCGTCGCCTGGCTGACCGACATCGGGCAAATTCTCGACCTGGCTGCCCGGGTTCACGCAGAAGGCGACGTCCCCTTCCCAATTGGGTTCGTAGAGATAGAGGCTCACGTAGTTCGAGCTTGTGCGGTTCTTGGCCGACTTGATGTTGTTATCCACGGGCACGCCCGTGTTGAACGTGTTGTCACGGAAGTCCGCGTCGCTGTTGAAGAACGCGACTTTGCCGGTGCTGAACCCGATGTCCCACCCGCAGTGGAAGCCGCTGCCGCAGGAGGAGTCGGCCTGGGCCGACGTCGCAGGCACAAGAACGCTCGCGACGACGAGGACGAACGCGGTGGCGGCAGCGGACAGATTCATACGCATGTGAGCCTCCAATGGATGCTGAATACGGCGCGATCAGCAGGGGTCGATGGACTCGACCCGGTGCCACCCCATGCCGGAGGATTGCTCTGAGTACGCGCCGGGCACGTACCAATGAGTGCCGTCCAGGTAGTTGATTCTCGCGCGGGTGCCCCGGGTCTGGTTGTTGATCCAGGACCCATTGGTCGAGGTCCACCGGAACCTGGAGATCGCGGCGCAGTCCTCCGCGTAGACCACAGGGCCTTCGAAGTTGGCGTACATATAGGCGCAGAAGTTGTAGTACGGGCACGGCGTAGCGGCCTGCGCAGCGCCGCCCTCGACCGGAATGGCGAACAACGCAAGGACAATCGCTGAGCCCAACGATGCCGCGACCCGGCGTCTGGTACGGAGCATGTGCGTCCCCTGTCCTTGGCTGACTGTGTGCGCGGACAGTTTTCTCAGTGGCCGCCGGCCGATGGAAGAGCCGCTGACAAAGATTGAACAATGGCTTTGTTTGCGCTGGTCAGCACTTTGTTAAAGCAGCAGCCGCGAACAAAAGCGCGCCCACTTCGGACCGGTGCGCCCTTCCCGCCGATACAGGAGGTGCGGATCCCGGCCGGCACCAAGGTCCATCCAGGCCCTGTGGCCGACCCGACCGCCACCCACCGCATCGTGATCGGCTCTCCTGTCGTCTGAACGGCGTTGACCGGCTTACGCGCAGGCCTTGTCGGTGGCGGGCAAGGCTCCGGTGGTGAGATAGGCAGTGAGGGCGCCGATCGCGCAGGCGTTCGGCCTGGGGTGGATCAGCACGCCGTGGCCGCCGGCGTCGACGGTGACCAGCACGGCGTCCGAACCCATCGCCTCGCGCATGCCGCGGGCCCCGCTCAGGGGGGTGGACGGGTCTCGCTCGTTCTGCAGAATCAGCACGTTACGCCGGCCGATCGGCTCGACCGTCGGCTCCGGTCCGGACGGCTGCACGGCCCACGCCGAGCAGGGCGCGACGTTCGCGGGAGCACCCGCGGTCAGCGGGAACGTGGCCCGGTCGGCCGCGACGTTGCGGGCGTACGTTCCGGCCTGGCGGGGCCAGGCCTTGTCGCCGCAGCTGTACGCCCACCCGACCGAGAAGAGGTTGTCCTGCGGGACGTTCGGCAGCTGGCCGCCAGCGACCAGACCGTTGGCCAGGTCGGCCAGGAACTCACGATCGGCGGTGGTGGCGTGGCCCGCGGCGACAGCACCGGCAGCGCTCCACAGCTGAGCCATCTGCGGAAGTGGCGCTTCCTCGGTGGCGATGAGGGCGGCGTCGTTGTATGACAGCAGCCACGTGAACAGCCGGACGAAGTTGCCGTTGATGGGGGTGCGGGTCTCCGCCAGCATGACCGGGTGGCGGTCGAGCCGCGCCGTCAGCGCCAGATAGTTCTTCCGCACCTGTCGTGCGGTGGTGCCGAGATGCACGGAGCCGGCGTTGGCGGCGCCGAAGGCGGCGAGGTCGGGCCAGCGGTCCTCCAGCGCGCCGCCGAAAGTCCGGAAATCGTCGTAGCCGCGGACATTCGGATCGACCGAGCTGTCGATCACCATCCGGTCGATGGTGCGCGGGAACAGCGCCCGATAGAGCGAGCCGAGGTACGTACCCCAGGAAAGGCCGTAGTAGGAAACCGTGCGCTCACCAAGCGCCCGGCGGATCTGGTCCATGTCGCGGGCGACGTTCGCGGTGGTGATGTTCTTCAGCAGGTCACCGGAGTTCGCGGCGCACTGCTTGGCCATCCGCGTCGCGAACGACACGTTAGCGCCGATCGAGCCGTCGGCGGCGGGGAACGAAAGAATTGACAGCTGCAAGTCACGGGTCAGCTCGTCGGTACCGCGGCCACAGCTCATCGGCGTGCTGTAGCCGATACCGCGCGGGTCGAAGGCCACCAGGTCATAGCTGTCACGCACCTCGGCCGGCAACAGGGCGCCCAATGCCGTCGGCACGTCGAGGTTGGCGCTGGGGCCCCCGCCGTTGAGCATCAGGACGCCTTTGCGCTTCGCCGGGTCGGCGGCCGGGATGCGTGACACCTCGACCGAGATCGCCCGGCCGTGAGGGTGGCGGTAGTCGAGCGGCACCTGCAGCGTTGCGCACTGCTGCGGAGCCGGCGCACCGGTGGGACAGGTACCCCACCGCAACTGGACGGGAGAGGTGTCGGCGTGGACCACGGGCGCGGCGACGAGGCCGGCGCCGACCGTCACCAGGACCGTCAGGATGCGGGGAAGAACACGGGACATCGGGATCTCCTGTTGGAAGGGAGTCAAAACCGTGACGTCTTCCGGCATCAGAAGCGAAGTTCCCACAACACAGTCAAGCCGAGCAGCAGCTCCCCCGTGGCGGCCATCCCGGCCGGGAATACGCCGGAGCACGGCCGGCGCTGCGTTGATCATGAGCAATCCACGCGCACCAGGATCGCTGATCGATGGAAGCGCAGCCACCGTCGCGCGACGGAGCCGCGGAGCCGGCTCATGACCGCTGCCGCCGACCCGCTGGCCGAAACCGTACGTCTCTTCGGTGCGCACGGTTCCGTTGGAACCCGGACCGACGCCGGTGGCGACTGGGGTCTGTGGCTCGACACCTGCCCCGGCGCGACGATGCACCTCATCACCTCCGGGACCGTGTGGCTGGAGGTCCCGCCAGAGTCGCTCCGGCCACTCCGGACGGGCGACGCGGTGCTGTTGCCGAAGGGCACGGTTCACGGGCTGTCCAGCGGCGAAGGCGTACGGATGGGGGCCTGTGATGCCGCCGCCGCCTCCCAGGCCCGTGACCGAGGCGGCGTGGTGCGACTGGGATCCGGACCGGTGTCGAACCGGTTCATCACGGTGCACTACGACCTTGACCCTGCGGTGAGCCGGACGCCGGTGTCGATGCCGGAAGCCGTCCTGCATGTCGAGGCGGCCCGCAGCCGCAAGCTGGACGCGACGATCGCTCTGCTGTGCGACGAGCTCTCCCACCCCGAGATCGGCGCCACCGCTGCGGTCAACAGCCTCGTCGATCTGCTGCTCTTGCAGTTCGTCCGGGCGGTCGGCGCCGTCGGCTCCCATCCTGCCGCCTCGCCCTGGCTGACCACGGTGGCCGACCCGGTGGTCCGCGATGCCCTCGCCCTCATGCATCGGGGTCCCGCGTATCCGTGGACCACGGCCGACCTCGCCTCGGCGGTCCGGGTGTCGCGAGCTACCCTTAGCCGCCGTTTCCCCGCCGCGCTCGGTATGTCTCCCGGGGCCTACCTGACGTCGTGGCGGATGGACATGGCTGCCGTCCGCCTTCGCGACACCGATGACCCGATCGAGGTCGTGGCCGAAACCGTCGGTTACGGTTCGTCGCACGCCTTCCGCCGCGCGTTCCAGCGGGCTCGTGGACAATCGCCGCTGCGCTACCGCACCGTGTCCCGGATGGCGCCGGAGTAACCACCCGGGACCGCCTCAGCCGTTGGTCGCCATGACAAAACCGCGCGGCTCACCGGCCAGCGAAGCTTTGGCCGCCGCACCGTAATCGTCCGCCACGATCTCGATCCGGCGGGCCTCGATACCGTCGAGCGCGCACCTGACGATGTCGTCCGGATCGTTCATCACGGCGGCCGGGTTGAACGCCTTCATGGTCGCGGTTCTTGTCGGCCCGAAGACCAGCCCGGACACGAGGGTCCGCTGCTTCGCCAGCTCGAGCCGGATGCCGTTGGTCAGGCTCCACTGGGCGGCCTTGGCCACCGCGTAGGAGTTGTTGCCGTCGAAGCTCATCCAGGACAGATTCGACAGTACGTTGAGAATCGCGCCGCCGCCGTTGGCGCCGAGCACCGGCGCGAACGCGCGGACCATGGTGAGGGTGCCGAAGAGATGCGTCTCGACCACCGTCCGGATCTGGTCCAGGTCACCATCGATCAGGTTCTGACCCAGCGAGACGCCCGCGTTGTTGATCAGCAGGGTCACGTCGCCGGCGGCCTCGGCGGCGGCTGCCACCGACGCCGGGTCGGTGATGTCCAGGCGCAGCGGTACGACGCCGGGCAGGTCGACGAGCTCGGTGTGGCGCGCGGCCGCGTACACCTTTTTCGCCCCTCGCCGCAGTAGGTGCTCAGCGAAGAGGCGACCGAGGTCACGACCGGCGCCGGTGACCAGCGCCGTACATCCCTGTAATTGCATGGTTCTCCTTGCTCGACGTGCGTCTTTCCCGTCGATCGTAGGAATCCGGCCGGGACGAACGGGTGGCCGAATGCCTCAGGACCGTGACCGTCTGCCTCTGTTGTCAGCGCCGCATTTGACTCTGTGGTGGGAACACGGTGTCGACTGCGGGCCAGCCCTTGACCGCCGACTGCCGGGTCAGACCCAGGAAGGAACCGACGTGGCCTGGAGCACCCGTGAGCTCGCGGAAGTGGCCGGCACCACGGTGAACACGATTCGGCACTACCACCGGCTCGGCCTGCTCGACGAGCCCGAGCGCCGGCCGAACGGATACAAGCAGTACGGGGTACCGCATCTCATCGTTCTCCTGCAGATCCGGCGGCTCGTAGAGCTGGGTGTGCCCCTTTCCAGGATCGGCGCGATCAGCTCGGGCGGCGTTCCCGCCCCGGAAGTGCTGCGCCAAGTCGACGCCGACCTGGCGGCCGAGGTCGAGCGTCTGCGCCGGGCCCGCTCCGACATCGCGATCATTCTGCGCGAAGGGGCGCCGGCCGACGCGCCCGCGGGCTTCGAGTCGGTCGTACCGCGGCTGACCGCGTCCGGCACCTCGCTCATCCACGTCTTCAGCCAGCTCTACGACCACGACGCGATGAGGGACCTGCGGCACATGGTGGACGCCGACACGGATCCCATCAACCATGACATCGACACCCTTCCGCCCGACGCCGACGAGGCGACCCGCCAGAACCGCGCCGAGAAGCTCGCTGTGCGACTGGCGCAGCATCTGGTCGACTATCCCTGGCTGCGCGATCCCGCCCGGCATCTGTCGAAGAGCGAGCACGTCACCCGCCAGACATTCATCGACGCTGTCGTCGCTCTCTACAACGCCGCCCAGGTCGATGTGCTGAGCCGGGCCGGCGTCCTTGCGCAGGAGCACCTGCGCCGCGAACAGGGGCCCGACTTTCCGGCCTGAGCACCCACGTGCTCGAGGAGACCGCCGTGAACCCGGTCGAAAGGATCACCCGATGACACAGCGGCTCGGCCCGCCGACCCTGGCCGAAGACCTTCTGCTTCTGCTCTTCCAGCCGTCCTCCGGGCCCGGGGGCGCCGGAGTCGTCGCCGGCGAAGAAACGCTTCCCTACGCTCTCGCCGGAGCGATGCTGGCGGAACTCAGCATCGGCGGGCACGTGCGAACCTTGCCCGGATGGAGCGGTTCGACCCGGGTGGAAGCCGTCGCCGAGCGGCCACCCGCCGATGATCTTCCTCGATCCACATGGGACTACCTTGCCTCGATGCCGCGAGACGTCCAGGCGACGCTCGCTGTGATCGGACCAGCCCTGCGCCGTCCGCTGCTCGAACGGCTCATCGAGCGCAACGACGTCCACCGACGCACCGGCGTCGCGACCGAGGTGCCCCCCAGGGAGATGCTGACGGACGGCGAGTCCGGGCGCCGGAGAAGCCTGCTCCGCGGCGTACGGGACGTGCTGGTGGGCGAGGCGAAGCCGGAGCCGCGCCTCGCCGCGCTGACGGCACTGTTGTCCGCAAGCGGGACGCTGCCCCACTTCCACCCCGAAATCCCGCTCAACCCCGCGACCACCGCCCGCGCCAAGCGACTCAAGCATGACATCTGGGCCGCCGACGCCGCCGCCGACGCGCTCGCCCGCAGCTTCGCCGCGACCGTCGTCGACAACGTGATACTCGCGGCGGCCGTCCTCCCCCGTCTATGAGCGAGCCACCCCCGCTGCGGACCGGCACGGCGCGACCGCCGTCAGTCCGCCACCGTGTCCAGCCACCGGTTGTACCGCAGGCGCAGGGCACGCTCGGTGCTGCCCACCGTCGCGCTGATCCCGAGCGCGATGTTGAGCCAGGCCGACGCGTCGATCGGCGAATCGAAGACACCGAACCGCTCGGCCAGCGGCGGGAACCGGGAGATCACCTCGACGGTCTGCGGGAGGCCGAGGATCAGTGGCACGAGAATCAGGACAAGGGAGATCACACCGATCCAGCGGCTGAGCGACGGACGCTCACGGTCGAGCCGGGCGCGGCGTCCCTCGGCCGAGCGCGGGTCCGGCACGAGCTGCTGCTCGGTCCCGTCATCGGCCACGAAGTGGCACCGCCGGAGGCCGAAGGCCGACGTCTCCACCTCGATCGCGCCGCCCTCGACCGGGAACACGGCCGGGAGCCTCGCCCGCTCGAAGAGCCGGCCGTCGCGATAGAGGAAGGCGTCGGTGCCGAGGTTCTCGTTGCCCTTCATGTAGTTCACGTCGACCGCGTACTCGACCGGCCGGCCGGCGCCGGCGTCCGCGGGAAGATAGAACAGGGACCGGGACAGAGGCTGCCACCAACGGAATCGTTTCAGCGCGCGCCCGTCCCCGAGCTTGATGCGCTGGATGGCCCGGCGCCGCCGCCATTCGTCGAACACGCGGTCATTCAAAACCGTGTCCCCGCAACACAGTCAATCAAGGTTGGAGACCCGCCCGCGTACGGCCGGGGGTGCTTGACGGTGTTCCAGCCACACGTTCATCGCGAAATTCATCAAGACCCACCCGGAGTATCAGGATTTGACCCGTCGCGGCCAAAGCACCCGCGCCGTTCTGGGCGAGCACGACGAGTGAGCCGAACCTGAAGTCGTAACCCCGCTCCCGCAGTGTCATCAGCGCCGTCCTGCTGGCCGGGGTCGTCCTGACCCAGCACGCCTACGGGGCCGGCGAGACGACCGACACGGCGGCGACAGCGGCACCGTCGCTGTCGCCGCCTGCGACACCCGCCGGCCAGGCCAGCTCTTCCGGATCCGTAAGGCCCCGGAAGCCGCAACGGGCGGCTACGGCATCAGCAACCAAGGCGCCCACCTGCAGATCTCGCTCGAGCGAGGGCTGATCGCCGAGAAGCTGGACGACGCGCCGCTGCCCACCGTCTCCCCCACTCAGAGCTTCTCAGGCGGCGCCATCCGGTAGACGAACTCGCCCAGGCCGGACTGGGCGATCCCGAACAGGACGCCGGCCAGGCCCTCCTGGGTCGAGGCCATGGTCAGCCGGCCCAAGCGGATCGCTTCGTAGCCCGCCTCGTGACTGAGCTGCTCGACCACGTCCTTCGCCTCGTCGTCGCCGGACCACAGATTGCTCGGCCAGGCCCGGGCATCGGTGACCCGGTCGAAGAGCGATGCGAAGTTGGCGTTGAACGCCTTGGCCGTCGGGCCGCCGGTCACCGACCTGACGTACTCGGCGTTCGAGGCGAACCCGGCCGGAGGCCTGGTGTCGCCGTAAAGGTTGGTGGCGTCGAGCACCGTCTTGCCTTTGAGCCCGACGACCGATGACAAAGCCGCCTCCACAGCATTTCCGGGGACGGCGAGTAGCAGCACCTCAGAAGCGCCGGCGTCACCACCGCCGCGCCCGAGCCGGGTCACGTCATGCCCGCTGCGCTCCCACCGGTCGGCCAGGCCGCCCCCGAGAGTGCCCCGTCCGATCACCGTGATGTTCATGTTTCCCCCTTCTGAACCGATGCGGTCATCCGACAGCCTGTTGTAGGCACACGGTCAAGGCCTGAACGCCCCGATGAGTGATCAGCTCTGGAGTGCTGCTCGCTGGGCAGGCAGGTGGTCGATCGCCCCCCGGATCGCACCGGCCCGGTCAGGGGAGGTGAGTTCTGAAGTCGTGGCCGAGTCGCGCCGAACGGCAAGTCGATCGAGGTGCACGAGACCACGACGTACAAGGTCCGTGACGGCAAGTTCGTTCAGATGTCCAATGTCTGGCACATCGACACCCTCCGGGCGCAGCTGTCCAGCTGAATTGCGCTTGACCATGTTCCCGGAACGCAGTGTCTGATGGGTCGAGCCGCTCATTGCACCGGCGGCAAGGGGAGTTGATGACCATGGGAACACCACCCACCCGGGCCTGGGACGCGGCCGAGCTGGCGGCGCTCGACAACACGCCGCTGATTCGCGTCGCGGGTGCACGACCCGACGGGACACTTCGCTCCTTCGTCCTGATCGGGCATGTCCGCATCGGGGACGACGAAATCATCCGCTCGCTCAACGGGACCGGCGGCAGTTGGTACCGGGGAGCCACCCGCACCGGTCAGGGCGCGATTGAGGTCGACGGCCGGCGGATCGAAGTCGCGTTCATCGTCGACCACGGGCGCGAGGACGAGGTCGACCACGCCCTGCGGGCCCGCTACGGCCACGGCTTCGGCGTCCGCCGGATGACCAAACCATCAGCCCGAGAGGCGACACTCCGGGTGGCACCGCTCGCCTGAGCCGCCCATCTCCGAACAGAAAGGCGCTGTCCGATGCACCTGACCATTCCTCGTGGACCGATCGAGCTCGACGCCGAGCTGCACCTGCCCCATGAGCTCGACGCGACGAGACCGCTGCCCGCGGTGGTGCTCTCCACACCCGGCAGCAGTGTCAAAGAGCAGATCGGCGCCAACTACGCCTCCCGCCTTGCCGCCCGGGGCATCGCCGCGCTGGTCTTCGACCCCGCATATCAGGGCCAGAGCGGCGGCGAACCCCGCGACCTGGAAGACCCGTACCAGCGGGGCGAGGACATCTCGTACGCCATCGACGCTCTCACCGCCCTGCCGGGCATCGACCCCCACCGCATCGGCGTGCTCGGCATCTGCGCCGGCGGCGGCTACGCGATCCACACGGCCCGTACCGACCACCGCATCAAAGCCGTCGGCGCGGTCGACCCGGGCGAGATCGGCGCCTCGTTCCGCAGCTTCCAGGCCGACGGCCCGGTGGCCGCCCTCGACGCGATGGCCGAGGCCCGCCTCGAGGAGGTCCGCACCGGGGTGCTGCACCGGGACAACTGGCTGCCCGACACGATGGCCGGGGCCGAAGCAGCCGGCATCACCGACGTCGACCTGCTGCAGGCCATCAGGTACTACCGCACGGAACGGGGCATCAACGAACACTCGACCAACCGCCGGCTCTCCCGCGGCGACACGCTCCTGCTCGGCTACGACGCCTTCCACCTGGTCGACCAGCTCATGACCCAGCCCCTGCTGCTCATTCTGGCCGAGAACCTCGAGGGCACCGGGTTCGACACCGCCGGCGAGCGGCTCTGGAAGCTGGCGCCCAATCCGGTCGAGCGCGTGGTCGTCCCCCATGCCCGCCACTACGAGATGTACGACGTCCCCGAGTACGTCGACGCCGCCGTCGACCGGCTCGCCTCGTTCTACGCCGACAAGCTGTAACTCAAGCTTCGGATGACGCCGTTCAGTCCCGGAACGCGCTTCTGATCTCCGTGACCAGCGCCGCGGGCTGTTCCCAGCCCGGGAAGTGGCCGCCCCGCTCCATCTCGTTCCAGCTGATCAGTTCGCGGAACCGGCGCTCGGCCCATCGCCGGGCGATCGGGTACGGCTCGGCGGGGAACAGCGAACACGCCGTGGGAACCTCGACCGGACGGGCGTTCTCCGCCTCCGCGCCGAACGGTGTGTCGCGCCGGGCCTCCCAGTACCACCGAGAACTGGAAGCTCCGGTGCGGGTGAACCAGTACAGCGCGATGTTGTCCACCTGCCGTGGCAGCGGCACCCCGTCGTCGTCCGCGAACGCGGTCAATCTCTCCCCCAGCCACGCGGCCAGCCCGGCCGGCGAGTCCAGCAGCGAATAGCCCATCGTCTGGGGTTTGGCCCCGAGAACGATCGAGTGGGTGCCGTCCAGGAACAGGAACTGATCACGCTTGGCGATCATCGCCTGCTCTTTGGGGTCGGCGCTCTGGCGATCCTCGGGAAGGGGGGACGCGACGGGCATCGTCAGGTGCAGGCCCACCAGACGTTCGGGCACCTGGGTGGCGAGCTCGATGGTGACGAAAGCGCCCCAGTCGCCGCCGTGCGCGGCGAACCGCGAGTAGCCCAGTTCGGTCATCAGCGTGGACCAGGCCCGCGCGGTCCGGGTAAGTCCCCAACCCGTTTCAGCCGGGCGTCCGCTGAACCCGTACCCCGGCAGTGACGGAATCACCACGTGGAAGGCGTCTTCGGCCGAACCGCCGTGCGCGACCGGATCGGTCAGCGGACCGATCAGATCCTCGAACTCCAGGATGGACCCCGGCCAGCCGTGGGTCAGCAGCAGCGGTACGGCCGACGGCTCGGGCGACCGCACGTGCCAGAACGCGATGTCCAGCCCGTCGATGTGTGCCCGGTAGTGACCGATGGCGTTGAACCGTTCTTCCAGCTTCCGCCAGTCGTGGCCGCGCCAGGCCTCGAGCAGTGACCGCAAGCGGTCCAGGGGGACGCCCTGCGAGGGATCGGTCTCGGGCTCCGGCAGCCTCACCCGGTCGAGGCGCTGGGTCAGATCCATCAGGTCGGCGTCGGGGATGTGGACGGTGTATGGCTCGATCATGCGGCGCTCCTGGGTCAGTACGAAATCGGTCTGCCGCCACGCCCATGACGAGCCTCGGTGGCCGCGTAAAGCTCACACATGCGCTGCTCCCGCGCCGTGCTGGGCTCAGTGGAAACCGTGTCGTTACAACACAGTCAAGCCGAGCGCGGCGGGGCGCGCCCGGAGTGGGAGGCGGCCCTGAACCGCCTCGGCCACCCGGACGCCGAACCGGCTCGCGCCGCCTCAAGAAATCGGGGTCAGCAGCCGAGCCGCTGGGTGGACAAAGCGATGTTGTCCATCCAGAGGTCGAACTCACCCGGCACGGTACCGCTCTGGTAGAGCTGCCAGCCGATCTTGACGGTGTCCACGGCCGGGAGGATGAACGGTACGTCGTTGCCGCCGTGCTCGGTGGTGGAGGCGGTCAGTTCCGGGCGCGCCCGGCCGTCGATCCACACGGCGACGCGGTTGTCCGCCGGGTCCAACACCCATTCGAAGCACTGCCAGGTGTCCTCGACGACCGGCGCCGATTCCCGCCAGTTCGTCCAGTCGCCGGTCGGACCGCCGTCGGCGCCCACGCCCCAGAAGACACCGGGGACGGTAGGCGCGTACTGGCCGCCGATCGGCCTGACGATCTCCGTGCTGCCCGTGCCGGTCGCCTCGACGAGCGTGAAGTGGGCCCAGTCCGGGGCGGTCGGGAAAGCGTCGACGCGCAGCCGCATCCGCCCGTAGAAGCGGTTGCCCGGCGCGGCGAAGTCGTCGACGCGCAGGAACGCGCGTCCGTTGTCGACGGTGTGCAGGTGCAGCACCTGATTGTGCCGGCCGGCCCGCTCGACGGTCAGTGTGCCGTTGCGTGTGTCGACACCCCAGTCCAGCGTGCTCGCACCGCCGGGCGGCAGCCGTTCGAAGTCCTCGCAGAACAGCAGCCCGGGTGTGCAGCCGCCGCGGTGGACGGGGCCGGCTGCGTCGGCGGGAACGCTGCCCGCCACCGCGCCGAGGATCAGGGCGGTGGCGGCAGCGGCGATGATCTTGTGCATCGTTCTCCTTCATCTCGAAATTTGGGAGCGCTCCCAGCGCCATGGTTCAGCGCGTACAGGCCGGGGCGAGGCTGCCGGGTGGCGCGGTGGTTGCCACGAGCATGCCGAAGGTCGTCGATGCCCCCGGGGCCAACGTGCCGTTGTAGGGGGCGTTGCTGATCGCGACGCCGTCACCGCCGTCCGCCGCCACCGCGTTCCATAGCGACACGATCCGCTCGTCGCCGGGCCACTGCCACGAGACGTGCCACGTGCCGAGCGTCTCGGCGCCGGTGTTGCGTACGGTCACCCGCGCCACGAAGCCGCCACCCCACGCGCTGTCAACCGCGACCGTGGCGGCGCAGACCTGCGCCGGCAAGGTCCGCCCGGACCCGGTCCAGTACGGATCGCGCTGGCCGCCGGCGCTGAACCGATACCAGTACGCGGTGTCGGGCGTCAGGCCGTCGATCGTCACCTTCCCGCTGCGCTCCGGCCCGGACACCGCCTCGGCCACCGGGTTCGACCATTGCCGGGCGTCCTCGGAGCTGGCGAAGAGCGTCACGGTGACCGGCGGGTCGTAGCCGCAGGGCGGCCCCTGGAAGATCGAGTAGCTGATCGTCAGGCTCGCGGTGGTCGCCCCCGCCACTCCGCCGGTGAGCGGTATCACCGGTGGGCACGTCACCGTCGGCCCGGGCGTGGCCGCGAGCGGCGCGCCACCCGTTGTCGGTGAGCCGGCAGCCGAGGCACCGGCCGCCCCGGCGATCACGATCGTCAGGGCGAGGGCCGCCCCGCCGATCATGGCGTTCAATCTGTACCGCATCCTTGCCTCCCGTGTCCGATCACTGGCACCCAGTTATATCGAAGGACAACGATAAAAAGAATGCCGTCCCAGTTGAGTGGCCACGCTGAGGGCTGACGCTGACCACGCCACGGCGAGCCGGCTCCGGTCAGCGGGGGTCCCACCCCACGACCGAGGCGCTCGTCACGGCGTGATCCCTGGCCTGGCTGCGCCGGTCGTCGACCTTTTGCACGGTCAGCCCGCGGGCTGACCGGTCACCTGTCGCCTCGCCGCTCGGTGAGCAACAGCACCGTAGCCGCGCCGAGGCTGGTGGTGATTGCTGCGCCCATCACCACGGCGGGTGAGCCCCACGCGCCCACGAGTGGCGCCACGAGGGCGCCGGCGCCGAACGTCACCGCGCCCAGCGCCGCGGCGGCTGTCCCGGCCGCCGGTCCCTGCCTCGACATGGCGAGCGCCTGCGCGTTCGGCATGATCAGCCCGACGGCGAACAAGGCCGGCCACAGGGCGGCAACCACGCCGGCCAGCAGGGCTGCGCCGGCCGCCGTGCCGACGGCCGCGGCTGCGACAAGGATGGGCGCGGGTGGGAACCGGCGGAGAAGCCACACATTGACCTGGGCCGCCAGCACGAGCACGATCGCCCCGGCGCCGAAGAGCAGTCCCGACTGCCGCTCGCTGAGCGACCAGGTGCGCTGGAACAGGAATGGCGCCCCGGATACGTACGCGAACATGGCCGCCGCCGCCAAGCCGGCCACCGCGGCGTGGCGCCGGAACCGCGGATCGCCGAGAACGCCTCGGAAGGTGGCCGGGCCGGTGGCCCGGCGACGGGAGGCGGGCAGCGTCTCGGGCAGTGCCCACGCCGCCACGCCGAGGATGACCGCGCCCGCCACGGCGAGCAACAGGAAGACGCCACGCCAGGAGGTCCAGGCGACCACCAGCCCGCCGAGGGCCGGCGCCATCACGGGCGCGACGCCCAGCACGAGCGCGAGCCGCGACATGACGGTCGCGGCCGGACCCCCGGTGAAGACATCGCTCACGACGGCCAGAGCGACGACCGCGGCCGCCGCCGACCCGCCGCCCTGGATGACCCGCAGCACGTCGAGGACGACCACATCGGGCGCCACGGCACACAGCACCGAGGCCAGCACGTAGACGGAGAGCCCGCTCAGGAGCACTCGGCGGCGTCCTACGCGGTCGGACAGCGGCCCCAACAGCAGCTGCCCGACCGTCAGACCCGCGAGCATGCCGGTGAACGTGAGCTGGACCGCCGAGGCGCCCACGTGCAGATCACCGGCCAAGGACGGCAGAGCCGGCAGGTAGAGATCAGTGGTGAGGGGGCCGATGGCGACGACCAGACACAACACAGCGGTCAGGCGCGCTCGCCGTACGGAGGCCTGGGAAACGTCGGAAACAGAAGTCATGAGATCTCCTGGCCGGAGCAGGCCGAGGGCCCGGGGGTCCAGCCCCGGTCCCCCGGCTGTACTCAGCGCCGGTTCAAGGCCTCGGCGAGGTGCTCGGCCACCGACTCGGGTGCGGTCATCGCCGCAATCTCCTGCTGGACGCGGCCGGCCGCGGCGGCGTACGCCGGGTCGGTCACCACCTTGCGCACGGCTTCCCGCAGCGCGGCCGGCTCGACCGGGCCGGGAGCGAGCCCGATGCCGCAGCCTGCCTGGTCGACCGCGGCCGCCTGGACGGGCTGGTCGGCGCCCTGGGGCCACACCACCAGCGGCACGCCGGCGGCCAGGCTGCCCAGCGTGGTGCCCGCACCGCCGTGGATCAGCGCCGCCGTCGCCCCCGGCAGCAACTTGGCCAGCGGCTGGAAGGGCAGGACGACAGCGTGCTCGGACTTGTGCGGGACGTTGCTCGCGTCGGTGCCGGGCAGCGTGGTCGCCAGGAACTCGACGTCAAGCGCGTCCGGGCCGGCGGTGAGGTCGTCGAGCAGCTTGCCCACCACGTCCGGGGCCGCGAAGTGCGATCCGAGCGTGACCAGCACGCGCGGGCGGCCGGGAACGGCTGCGGGCACGGGTTCGGCCGAGTTGTCGCCGGCCGGGCCCCGGTGCGGCTCGGGGCGCAGCGTCCACCGTTCGGCCTCGGTCGGCGTACGGGAGGCGCCGAGCTGGTCGGGGCAGGTCTCGAGCAGCCAGCGGCCGGCCGGCAGCTGGGCCGGGGCGGTCAGCCCGTGGGCCTCGAACCACGGCGCGGCGTTGCCGGCGATGGCGCCCAGGAACTCAGGCGGAACACCCGGACCGGTGGAGACGGTGGCCAGCGGGACGTCCAGACCGGCCGCCACGAACACACCGACCAGGTCGAACATCTCGTTGACGACCAGGTCGGGCTGCCACGCCCGGGCCAGCCCGAGAGCGGCGTCACCGCCGAGGTCGAGGCGGGTGCCGGCGAAGAACTCGGCCACGGCGGCGGGCGAGGTGCCCGCGCCGGCGTCGGTGCCGGTCCGGCGGGCCGACTCGGCGAACAGTTCCTCGGCTGACGCGCCGGCCCGCAGGTGTTCGAAGCTCTCGGCCGCGATGTCGGCGGCGAGCGCGGACCCGGTGAGCACGGCGACCTGGTCACCGCGGCGGGCGAAGGCGCGCGCGAGCGGGAGGAGCGGATAGAAGTGCCCCTGCGACGGGACATTTGAAAAGAGAACCTTCATGGTCACCAGCGTATGCTTCCGTTCATCAGAATACCCTTCTTGTGATTGACTGAACAAGGGTTGAAAATCGGTGTCGTTCCGCCGTCGGTGAGGGGCGGTAGCATCGCAGCGGATAAGGAGCCAGATGACGGCACAGCGAGGTACGCGGCGCGCTCAGGCGGCGGCCGAGACGCGCGAAATCATCCTGGCCGCCGCTGGGAAATGCTTCACCGCCAAGGGTTACGCGGGCACGACCATCAACGACATCGCGGCGGCGTCCGGCGTCGCGGTGGCCACCGTCTACACCAGCGTCGGCGGCAAGCCGGTGCTGCTCGAGCAGCTGGTCCGCGCGGGCATGGAGGACGCTGAGATCGCCGTGACGCTAAAGCGCGTCGACCGCGCGACGAGAGGCGAGGAGGTCGTGCGGGCCGTCGCGGCCGGCACCGGCGCCACCTATCTGCGCCATGAGAACGTCATCACGCTGCTGCTCGACACCGCGTCGCACGAGCCGGTCGCGCAGCGGCTCCTGGCCGAGTCCGTACGCGCCTACCGGTCCGCCCTCGTGCACGCGGCCCAACGGCTGGCGCAGCTGGACGCGCTCGCCCCGGGCGTCGACGAAAAACGTGCCGTCGACGTGCTCTGGTACTTCTTCGGCATCCACGCCCACACCCGCCTTCTGCGCGACGCGGCGTGGAGCTGGGACGAGGCCGAGGCCTGGCTCTACGCCACCGCATCCCGCGCGCTGCTGCGAGCCACCTGATCGGGGACGGCCACAAGACCGCTGAACCAGTGGGGCGGCGGCCTCCTCGATTTCGCCACGAGGACCGGCCGCGCCGGAATCCTCACCTATGGTCCCAGCGCTTCTCCGGCGCGCGTCAGTCCGTGGCGGCCGGGCCGATTCTCCGGTCGTTCCACTCGGCCACCTCATTGCCGTCCGGGCCCAGCCGGCCGGGAGCGACACACGTCCAGCGCGAGACGAGACGCGCGCCGCGATTGGTCTTGGCCGGCAGCGAACCCGTGCCGAAGATCACGCGGCCGATCCCGTTCCGGGCGGCATAGTCGATGGGCTCGTAATAGGCGACGTTGAAGTACTCGTACGCGCCGACCAGCTCGGCATAGTCCAGCCCGACCATACGCACCAGCAAAGCCCCGCCCCAGGCGTAAGCGACGCACAGGCCGAGAAGCTTGCCCTCCCGCCTACAGGTGAAAACGACAGCGGTGTCCCCGAACGCTCCGGCATGGCGCCGGAGGGATCGCACACCACGCTCGCCGGTCCAGTCATGGCCGTATCTGCGCATGGTCTGAGCAATCAGCGGACCGCCCTCATCGCACGCCTGCGCGAGCGCTTCGACCGCGAACTCCAGGCCGGCCCTGCGGGCCTGTCTCATCTCACGGCGGACCTCCTGGGCTCGTTTGCGCGGCAGCGTCGAAACGTAATCGTCGACGGTCCGGCCGGAGATCTCGAGCTCGGCGATGTGGCAACTGAGCATCGGTGACGAGACGAGTCCGCGGGAGTGCAACATACGCGCCTGGGACTCACCGAGATGCCAGGCGAAAGCCCCCGCTGAGCCCTTTTCGTTCACCCATCGGACTGCGGCATCGAAGGCGGCGGCGAGCACTCGGTCCTCTTGCTGGTCCGGCATCCCGTGCGTGAGCAGGATGTCGTTGGTGTACCCGTTCCTCGCGCCGAGATAGCCGTCGATCCCGTTCCAGTCGCCACGCATCCCCGAGAAGACCTCGGAGGGCTGGTAAAGGTCGTTGTCCTCGCTCTCGTTCCGGGAAACCGGGAACGCGGCGAGGAGATCGCCGTTCACATCCAGCACGCAGCAGTGTGCCGACCGGACACCCTGCTGACCGGCGATGAAGGCGAGCCATTCCACACTGAGGTAGAAGTTTCCGGCCTCATGCGCCAATTTGTTCCACTTCATGGCCAGGTCGTGAGTGAGCTGCTCCAGGACGATCGCGCGACAGTCGTTCGCCGACGTGGATTCCATCTGCCCTCTCCTCAGCTCGTCTGACGGACTGCGCGCCCCAGAATGTCGACACCCTCGGATATGAGGTCCGCGGTGCACGTCAGCGGTGGCATTATCTTGACGACCTGGTTTCGGGGACCGACCGTCTCCACGATCAGCCCGAGCTCGAAGGCACGACGCCGTACCTGATCCGCACGTGCGGGATCGGGGAACTCGATCCCCCAGGCCAGCCCACGACCGCGACATGTGGCACCGGCGGCCGACGGCTCCCCGCAGAGCGCATCGAGAGCCGATTCGATCTGCTCGCCGAGGGCAAGGGTCTGTTTCTCTGTCTGCCCGTCGGCCCAATACGCTTTCAGCGCGGCCGTCGCGGTGACGAACGCCGGGTTGTTACCGCGGAACGTGCCGTTGTGCTCACCCGGCTTCCAGACATCCAGCTCCGGCTTGAAGAGCGTGAGCGACATGGGCAGGCCGTAGCCGGAGATCGATTTCGACAGCGTGACGATGTCCGGCGTGATGCCGGCCTCCTCGAACGAGAAGAACGGTCCGGTACGGCCGCAGCCCATCTGGATGTCGTCGACGATAAGCAGCATGTCGTGCCGCCCGCACATGTCGGCCAGGGCTCGGAGCCACTCCGAGCTGGCGACGTTGATACCGCCCTCACCCTGCACGGTCTCGACGATGACCGCCGCCGGATGGCCGAACGCGGTACTTGAGTCCGTCAGCAGCCGCTCGACGTGCGAGAAATCCGGGACCGCCCCCTCCTGAACGGGGTCGAACGGCACCGAGGTGCTGTTCAGCAATGGGACGCCGGCGCCGGCGCGGTGGTACGCGCTTCCGGTCACCGCCAGCGAGCCCAGCGACATCCCGTGGAAGGCGTGATCGAAGTACACCACGCCCTCCCGGCCTTTGACCTTCCGGGCCAGCTTCAGTGCCGCCTCCACGGCGTTGGTGCCAGTCGGCCCCGGGAACATCACCTTGTACCGCAGGCCGCGCGGGCGCAGCACCAGATCGTGGAACGTCTGCAGGAACGTACGTTTGGCCGTGGTTGCCATGTCCAGCCCGTGGGTGATGCCGTCCCGCTCCAGATAGGCGATCAGGTCGCGCTTCAGAAGCGGATTGTTGTGCCCATAGTTGAGTGCTCCGGCGCCGGCGAAGAAGTCGAGATACGTGCGACCGTCCTCGTCGTACAGATGGCTGCCCTGGGCTCGGTCGAACACGGCCGGCCAGCCCCGGCAGTAACTGCGCACCTCCGACTCCAGAGTCGCGAATACGTTCAGAGCAGGTGGAATTTGCGGCATCACGCCTGAGCCTCCGGCTCGACCTCGAATACGAATTCGCGCGTCAGCTCTCGCACTGTCTCGCCGACCGTCTCCTCATCCGCGGTGACGAAGAACGCGATCCCGGCGGCAGCCGAGGAGTCGAAGTACGGGCTCTTGATGACGTCTCCGACCTTGTAGTTCACCTTGGCCTCGACCACGCCGCTGACGCGCAGCACGTCGTTGACATCGGAGATTTCGGTGACCAGGCCGGGCCGCAGCGGGAGATCGCAGTTGGACACGATTCCGTCAATCTCTTGGACATCGAGCACGGCCCGTCGCCCCATGGAGATGTCGAAGTACGCCTGCCAGATGTCGATCCCGTACTGAAGCTCGACCGCGCGGGCGATTCCTCCTCCGCCGGGGCGACAGGCGACTTCCCCGACCACCCACGTGTCACCTTGCTTGTAGACCTCTAGGTGGGTCACCCCGGACTCGAGGTTCATCGCTTTCAAGACGTCGGCGTTGATGGCTTCGAGAGCGATCCGATCGCGGTCCCGGTGGGGAAGGAAATAGGATCCGGTGAATTCCTCCAGCGAGTCCAGCAGCGGCGTGAAGTACCTGGACGCGGCGGCGAACTGCACTTCGCCGTCCTGTACGACCGCGTCGACGTGGTACTCCGCCTCCATGTCGATGAACTTCTCCACCAGCAGCGGCAGTTCGAGGCGAGTCAAGGTGGCCCCGGCAGCGCCGTCACGGAATGCAGGGAACGAGCGGGGCGAGTCGACCTTGAAGGCGTGATATGCGCCCGTCCCGAGCACCGGCTTCACGACAACCGGCCACCCGAGCGCATCGCCGACGGAGGGCACTTCGGCAATGCTGTACACGACCCGGTGCGGCGCGACGTCGATGCCGTGATCACCGAGTGCCTTCTTCATCACGGCCTTGTTCGTGAACCTGTTCGCCGTTTCATAGTCGATTCCCGGTAAGCCGAAGAACGACCGCAGATATCCGCCGACCTGAATCGCCCGTTCGGCCGGCGTGATTACGGCGTCAAGGGTGCCGTTGCGCTGAGCCTGCATGACAATTCCCCGTATGGCCCGGAAATCCGTCAGATCCTCGATCGTGTAGACCTCGACGCCGTCCGGATACAGGAAGGTGTTGCGAGGCTCCGTTACCGCGACCAGCTCCACATCCGGCAATGCCATGAGCCGCCGGACCGTCTCGGCTTTTCTTGTGTTGATGAGCAGAACTCGCTGCATTCTTTCCTCCTTTCGACCAGCAACCGGGTGATGCCGGCCTCGTCCCGGCCATGCCTCAGTAATCCCGGCCCGGGCAATTGCATCGTCGTCCCTCGATGGCGCCCAGGGCCGCACCAACCGATCCACTCAGTAGGTCCGCGCCATCGAGCACCAGCCACGACGAGTCCCGGCTCATCTCCAGAAAGGCGTTCCGCGCGGCCGATTGATAGGCCAGAAAACGCTCCTGCGGAGTATCGCCGGCGCTCAACCAGGTCTCCCCGCCGGCCTCGGCGTACGAAAGGTCAGGACGGCGCGCCAGGGCCAGCTCGGCCGAGACATCGACCAGGAGGGTGACACAGGCCCGGGGCAACAGACCTGTGGTGCCCAGACAATGCCGAGGATCGAGTCCTGCGGCAATCGCATCGGTGATCGGAGAGGCGACGTAGCGATCCAGAATCAGAAAGTTCGGCTGGTCCCGGGACAGGGCCGCCGTGCGGATGTCGTAGGCGCTCGCGAGCCCCCAGAACAGACTGAGCGTCGAGTCGGGGAATTCATCAGTGGTACGTAGGCGCCGCCCGTACTCCCGGCGCAGAGGACGCTCCCGGCTACCGACGCCGACCGAATAGCCTTTACCGGTCAGCGTCGAGCGCAGCTCCGCCACGAGACTCGATTTGCCGGCCCCGTCGATTCCTTCGACGGCAACTACACACGTCATTTCGGCTCCCGTTCGTACACGACACGGACGCCGGTGGCGTCACCCCCGTGCCACATCCACTTCCCCGATCGCCGATACCAGGAGACATCGAGTTCGCTTCGGTTGTACGAACCGCCGCGGACCACGCGCATCTCCGTCTCGGGAAGGCTCTCATCCAGCGATCCCGCGTACGGATGATCGGGATGGAATATGTCGGAGCACCATTGTCGCAAATCTTGCCAATCCACGAGACGGCGCTGACCGTCCGCCACGTTGTCAGCAGCCGCGATGTCCTGGCTGATCCGAATCGACACTTCCCACTCGGCTTCGGTCGGCAGACGGCCGCCGACCATTTCGCAGTACAGCATCGCCCCGGCGAAGGTGAGTCCGGCGGCCGGGGTCGATGAAGAAAACCCTTTTCTCAGAGTCACCGTTCCGTCAGGCTTCCGGAAGAACGGAAGGTGCTCGTTCACGAAGTTGACGAACGAATAGGAATCAGGGCTCGGTTCGCCGCCGCGCGCATTGATGCACTCGATGACTTCGGCCACGGTGGCGGCCGCGGCCGAAACGTAGAAGCGGCCGAGGCGGATCTCGGTTTCCTCGGGTCCCACGGAGTATGTGCCGGCCGGCACCGCAAACGTCAGCCGGTCCTTCATGAGATCGGGTACCCGAGGCGCTGCATCAACGGCCCGCAGAGCTGTTCGATGAACGACACCTGGCGGCGGTCGAAAGCCTTCTTCCAACCATTGACCACCTCGCCCTGACTGCGGGCGTAGGAGAAGGCGTCGTCGCGCCGCTGCTCGAGTCCGGACGACCAGGTCGATCTGACCCACTTCGCTTGACGTGGCGTCCAGACGCGACCCAGGTGCGTCATGATGCGCTCTCCCTCCCGATCGGGACTCGACATGATGTCTTCCAGTCGCACGATGATCCACCGTCCTTCCGTGGCCGCATCGGCGAGCCATTGCGCTCGGACGTTCCACACCAGGGCGGTCTTCTCGAGCAGGCTGCCGGTGTATCCGCTGGGCAAAGGAGCCAGTTCGGCTTCGATGAACCTGTCCGCGAATGCCGCGTAGGACCACCAGGCGTTGACATCACCGAGCTTCAACAGCGATGCGATCGTGGCTCGTGGGTCCCGCACCAGGTACACGTATGCGCGAGGCCGGACCACGGCGTCGAGCCAGTCCAACTTCCGGAAAAGAAGGGTCTCCTTGAATCCGTGTGTCTCATGACCGGCTTGGACCCAGCGGGCAAGCGACGCCAGCCGTTCATGAACGATGGAACCCGGCTGGATGGTCGGGTGATACCGGCCGTCGGACACCTGACCGGCCGTCCAACGATCGATCTCGTTCCTCCGGAAGCTCAGAATGTGCTGGGAGAACGGCTCGTTGATCGAGTGGACCTCGTCGTGCACTTTCACGAGGTTGTGCAGGAAAGAGCTTCCGGACCGGTGTTGCGCCATGATCACGAACCCGTTGCGCTTCCCTGGCGCACTGCTATCCATCGGCCCGGGTCCTCAACGCAACACCTTCTCCAGCGCGGCCGCAGCAGCCGCGCAGGAGTGGTCGATGTCCTGCACATCGTGAGCAAGGGACAAGAACGAGTTGTGTCCGTCCATGAACAGCGCGCCCTGCTTCTCGCACTCGCCTATGAAGGCCGTGCGAAGGCTTTGAGCTCCGGGATCATCGGTTGCCGCGTGCACATGCGGCATGCTGGGCCATCGGTACGGCACCGCGCTCAGCTGCGAAGCGACATCGTGCTCGGCGAACAGCTTGTTCAGCCCGTCGATCAATGCTGTTCCGGTGGCCGTCAGCCGCTGCGCTCCGTCCTCCTCCTCGAGGACCGCCAGCGTCTCCGACGCGGCCGCGAGGGCGGCCAGCTCGGCGTTGAACGTCCCCTTGATGCGGGCCTTCCGCGTGTTCAGCAATGACGGATCAGCAATGACCGAGGACAGGGGAAGACCGTTCGCCAGGCCCTTCCCGGCCACAATGAAGTCGGATCTCAGCGAGTACATCCGGTCGATGCCGGCGGGGTGGGTCCGAAAGGCCGTCTTCGTCTCGTCCAGGATGAACAGGGCGCCGCTCCGCCGTGCCAGCTCACGGATGGCGGGCAGTTCCACCTCGGGGTCGAGCAGCTGGATCGGATCGATGACCACCGCGGCCAGTTCGTGGCCATGGTCGCTGAAGATCCGCTGAAACTCTCCGAGGGTCGACTCCGCGGCGAGCTCGACGCCGTCCGCGCTGAAGGCTCCTAGAGTGCCGGGGACCTTCGCGGCCTCCTGGCGTACGTTGTCCCAGTTGTGCCAGCCGATCTTCCCGTCGATGAGACCGTCGTGCCAGCCGTGGAAACCGCAGCGAGCGACCTTCCACCGGCCCGTCGCAAGTCGTGCGAGCCGGATCGAAGCGGCGACCGCGTCACTTCCGGTCTTGAGGAAGTGCACGTCGCGGTGGTCGCCGAACAGGGACTGGAGGCGCTCGCGCACCTGGTTCTCGAGCCGGGCGCTCCCGGGGAGCAGGACACCCGTCGCCAGGGTGTTCTCGATCGCCTTGTTCACCCGCTCATGGCCGTGCCCAAGGATGACGGGCCCGTAGCCGCAGACGAAATCGACGACGGCATCGCCGTCCGACGTGAAGATGTGGGCACCGGACCCTCGCACGTACTCACGCATTCTCAGCGCACCTCGTCTCGGATGTCATCCATGGCCTCGTACACGGCGAGCTCGTCCGCGAAGGTCGGGCAAGCCTCGGCACGGCCCCGGCAGGCCTGGGCGAACTGGGTCAGCTCCCGTGCGTAACCCGCGCCGTAGTAGCCGTTGCCCAGGGTCCGCGTGTGCCACGTCTCTCTCCGGCCGCCACCCCAGTCCCCCGGCTTCTTGCTGCGCTGCACCTCGACCTCAGTCGGCGACTCGACATGAATCAAGGTGCCCGAGTGAGTGAGCAGTTCGACGCTCCACTCGAATCGGGGGGCGGCGGTGGAGATCACCGCGGAGCCCACGGCGCCGCCCCGTCCCGACCAGGAGGACTGCAGCAGAAGGCGCTCGCGGCCCGGGCCCACCTCGGAGAGCGAATTTCGGACGGTCGCGCCGGGCCCGAGCAGGGACGACAGCAGATCGAACACGTGCACGACGTGGGTCAGCTTGAAGGCCTGCACCGGCGGGTAGCCCCACCTCGGCCCCTTGGGCCCGGAAGCGTGGTAATTGACGTGCACGCTGGCCAGTTCATCGCCCTCCAGGAGACCGACGACCTGGCGCCACGCGTCGGTGTACCGCAGATTGTGCCCGACCATCGTCACCGACTCGGCATCGACGCTCATCTTGGCCAGCTCGGCCATCTTGTCCGTCGACGGGGCGGGCGGCTTCTCGACGAAGACCGGGATACGGCGATTCATGGCCAGGGTCGCCGCCTCGACGTGCATCTGCGGAGGTCCGGCCAACATCAAGGCTTCGGCATGCGTGGACTCCAGCGCCTCTTCGACACCGGCCAGGTAAGCGGGAACCCCGAACTGCTGTGCCGCCTTACGGGCGCGATCCAGTTCGCTGTCCACCACGGCGACGACCTCCAGCTCCCCGATGGAGGAGGCCGCGGGAAGTAGCGTTTCGAATGCGTGCTCACCGCACCCGACAAATATGACAGACACCGGGCTCGACACCGTGTCATCCGTCATGACATGACCCTCCATTCGGCCGTTTCATCCGTTTGAAAGTCCGATCGACTCGGATCCGTCGCTTCGCGGCGGGGACCTTTGGCCGACTCAAGATTGTGCGCGCGGACAGCATCAGCGATTCCGATGAAAACCCAGCCGGCTCGGGCCGGGTGGCAGAGTCGGCCGACTGTGAATATCGGCGCGCAAGGACAGTCGCCAACCGGCTGCTGCGCCGATGTCATGCACGGATTCGACACGATAATGCGGCCGCACAGAGCCGGCAAGCTCGGAATATATTGACGCCGCAGGCCAGTCGCGATCATCTCGGCAACTGGATTCTGGCCCCTAGATGCTGAAACCCTTTAGCGAAGTCACTAAACCCCCGTAGGCTAGCAACTAATGACCCATACGTTCTCGCCCCGCCTTGTACGTCAGTGAGTTGATCTCAGGGATCGTGGCACGAAGATTCGGTACATGTCAATGAGTGCGGGGGCACGGACTCACAGCGGCCTCGTCGACGCGAACACGCAGCTCAAGGCCCCCGAGAAGCACCTCTGACATCGACGTGAGCAAGTGCGCTCGCGGACAAGAATCCCGCCCGCCACCTGGTCTAACGACCTGATTTCGCCGCCCGGCCGGAGCTCCGGCGAACTAACCGGATTTCGCCGCCGACACCGCTACGAGCATCGATCCTCACGAGCTCGGGACGGCCGGACATCCCCACGCCGGCAGATCGGCACAATGCCGCGCGGCCGGCCAATATCCTACCATCCAGGTTCGTTTTCGGCCGGAGCGCCCGAACGCTGACGCCCTACCTGGGTACGACCGCCGAGTACCTTGGGCGACCCTTATCGGAGGCGCCCACCCCTTGCAACAAACATTGAGGTGCGTGTTTACTGGGCCGCGCGGTCAGCACCGGTCGACTACATTGACTGAGCACCGCGTGATGTCGTGCAAGGGGAACGATGCTAAAGAAATCCAGGGATTCACGGCGCCCATGGCGTGATCGCATGGGCTTGCCGAACATAGGCCGGAACTATGGATTCGCCGCAGCTATGCTGGTCGATGCTGTCGGTGCCGGCATCTTCATTCCCTTCTCTCTCGTGTTCTTCACGAAAGAAGCCGGAATCCCTCTCGCGACCGTCGGTGCGGTTCTGACTCTGAGCCGCCTGGCTGGCATCCTCTTCTCGATGCTGGGCGGCTGGCTGGCCGACCGTGTCGACCTGAAGAGCCTCGCTGTCGTGTGCATGGTGGCGCGGGCAGCCGGGTATGGCGGCTACCTGCTGGTCGACGATCTGTTCCAGTTCGTCTTTGTCGCCGTTTTCGCCGTCGCCGGAGACCGGATCTACTGGTCAGCCCATCCCCTGATCATCAGAAGAATCGCGAGCGACCGCGATCGCGAAAGATGGTTCGGCCTGGTCGGAAGCACCCGGAATCTCGGCATTGCGGTGGGCGCGATGGTGGCCGGACTTCTGGTGTCGGCCTCTGAGGACGCCGGGCTGAGGACAGTTGTCGCGGTTCAGGCTCTCAGCTTCGTGATGGCGGCACTTTTTCTGATGCTCCAGCCGATCGCGGCGGCCGGAGCGGCCCGCGTCAGGGGAAAGAAGCGCGCGACCTGGCGAGTGCTGATGGAGGGCCCGGAGTTCCTGGCCTTGACTCTGGCCAAGACACAGCTGTGTTTCTGCCTTCTCGCGGTTCCGGCGATCGTGCCCCTGTACGTGCTGGAGACATTGCACGCACCCGCGTGGGCGGGATCGGGACTCTGGATCCTGAACTGTCTCATGGTGGTGTTCCTGCAAGGTCCGGTCGTCGCTGTGGGAGAAACCCGGGCCCGGACCAAGATGCTTCTTCTCTCGGCGTTCTGCGGGATCACGTCCTCCGCCATCTTCTTCCTCGCCGGCTCCTTCTCCGGCACCACGGTGATTCTCATTGCCACGGTCGTGGCGATGGTGGTCTTCACCGTGGGTGAGCTCACCGCCGGCCCCCCGTCGGACGCACTCGCGCTCCGGCTCTCGCCTGAGGAGCACCAAGGGAGGTTCATGGCCACATACGGCCTGTCGTGGTCGATCGCCTCCGTCCTGGTCCCGATCCTGACGACCTCCCTGCTGGCGATGGGACCTCTGTGGTTGTGGTCGGGAATCGCCCTCAACTGCGCCGTCGCCCTGAGCATCCTTGGATGGCTCCACCGGCGCCCTGAGATCGACCAACTGAACCGTGAGCTCGTTCTTCTGGCGCGGGCCGGACGATGAGTCGGGACCGCGCACGCCATGAACTTCGTCAAGGCTAAGGGTTTGCCATGAACAGGTACACGTATTCGATGGGGCCCGCTTCGGTTCGCGTGGAGTCGGCGGAGGAGCTTCCCCACTGGCATCAATGGGCCGAGACGTTCAGCGGCTTCGAGGAAGCCCTCGGGCCGGAGCCGGCACCAAGCCTCACCGCGTCGATTCACTTCGCCGACGAGCTGTCGCCGCTCGGCGCAGACGCCGACTCCTTGACCCTGCACGCCGAGCGAGCCGGCCGTGGTCTCCGTCGATCTGACGGCGCCCTCGAGGTGGAGAATCTCGACAAGCCGGCCCATTACACGGTGACGGCGACATCGGTGGGCCAGATCCACCTGGACATGGTCTACCCATACGGGCAGACCTACTGGGAGCTTGACGCCTTCCAGCTGGTGCGAGGTTGGATTCAGGCTGTAGCCGAGAGCAGCGGACGGAAGAAGTTCCACGGATCGGCCCTGGCGAAGGGCGACTTCGGCATCGTCTTCGTCGGCGACAGCGGGGCCGGGAAGACATCGTTCATGTTGTCGGCCCTTCGCAGCGGCAAGTACGCCTTCATCTCGAACGACAAGCTCCATATCGACGAGTCGGGGACCATCTACGGCCTCCCCATGTCGGCCGCGATCTCCACCGACTCGCTCGGCGACATCCCGGAACTCCGCGTGACTCGATCCAGTCGCGTCATGAAGTCAAAGCTCTATCTTTGGCCCGATCAGCTGGCACATGCGCTGGCCACCTCGTGCCAGGCCGATGCACCCCTCCGGCTCGTGATTCAGGCCGACATCGATCTGTCCGCCTCGGGCGTATCGATCGCGCCTCTGGACGGGCCGTCGATCAGCCGGTTGGCGAACGGCCCGATTCGCCATTTCACCGATCGGGTGCAGCCGCATTGGATCATCGACGAACTGGGACTCCGCGCGTCTCCCGGTTTGACCGAGGCCGCATTCCGGGTGCCATGGCTGAGAGCGACTGGCAATCCTTGGTCGGACGCCTGGTGGGGCGCGCTCGACGAAGTCGTTTCCCGCCTCAGTGCGACCGCGCGGCATTCTTAGCAGGACAATCTACGGGGAGTGGAAACTGTGACCATTCAGGAAGTCGATGTCATCGGGATCGGGTACGGCCCGAGCAACATAGCTCTGTCCATAGCACTTGCCGAACGATATCCGGTACTTCGCGCGGTCTACCTGGAGAGCCAGAGCGGCCCGTTCTGGCAACCAGGCATGCTGCTCGACGGGTCCGACATCCAGAACAATCCCCTTCGGGACCTCATCACCCCGGTGAACCCGCGCAGCCGCTATTCATTCGTGAATTACCTCCATGAGACGGGACGCTTCTTCCAATACCTGAACCTCGGCCTCCACTATCCATTCCGCAAGGAGTACGCCTCCTATGTGCAATGGGCCGCAAGCAACCTCAAAGCCGACGTTCTGTACAATACCCGCGCGTCGCGGGTCGGCCGTGACCGAGACAGGCCGGGCATGGCGAACGTGGTGACCGGCGACGGCGAGGTCTTCCGGGCCAAGGCCGTTGTCGTGGCTTCCGGAAGGACGCCGAACATACCGGCTCCCTTCCCGGCCGACGGCGATGCCAGGGTGCGGCATTTCACGAAGTACCTCGATTGCGTACGGCAGCTGGAGGGCATCGAACGGCCGCGAGTGGCCGTCGTCGGTGGTAGTCAGAGCGCTGTCGAGCTGATGCTCGATCTGAGGAACCGCTACCCGTCCGCCCAGATCCACGGCGTACTTCGTACGTTCGGCTACAGGCAGAAGGACACCAGCCCGTTCATGGACGAGGTGTACTTCCCGGAGTTCATCGACTACTACTACTCCGCCAGTGACGACTCGAAGCGGGAACTCAGCGCCGATCTTCGGTACACGAACTACTCGGCGGCTGACCGCGATGTGATCGAACGCCTCTACCTCAGCTTGCACGAGGACCGCATCAACGGGACACGGCGTACGCAGGTCCTCCGCTCCACGGACGTGATCCGCTGTCACTCCGGCGACGACAGCGTGACGCTCGACCTGCGCGAGCGACACAGCGGGGCCGAACGTTCCCTGGACGTCGACCTGGTCGTCCTGGCTACCGGTTTCAAGGACCTGGGCGCCGATGACGAGGGCCGCTTCGAGTTTCTGCCCAAGGTCCTGGAGGGCTTCCGCGATGACGTGTCCCGAGGGAGCGAGGGGCAGGCTCGCGTCGCACGCGACTATCGCCTTGAGATGCAGGACGGCAACGCTCCGTCGATCTACCTGAACGGGCTTTGCGAGACAAGCCACGGCATGGGCGACGCCGGATCCTTCAGTCTCCTCGCCCTTCGGGCCGAGGAGATCGCGAGGTCCTTGGTGGACCGGGCCGCGAAGCCGGCGATCTAGGCGGCCATCGGGCCCGGAACACCGCAGACGCCGGGACGAGAGATCAGGTCGAGGCGGCAATCCGGAACAGACGCCGTCTCCCGTCGCAGAATTGAGGTATTCAGGTGGACCGTATGCATGATCTGATGGGATCTCCCTTCTTCATCATCGGGAACTCTCGCGCGCTTCACGGCGGGAAGGTGGCTACCTATCTCGTCGTACCGGACGATCGGAGGGCGGCGGATGAGACCAACAACGTCCGGAGACGGTTGACTGCCGGTGCGCCGGCGTGCGCACTCCTCAGCGAGCAGGGTCCCCCGCGGACGCTCGTCCTTGATAGCCAAGGAGATCTGTACGAGAATTCGCGGCTCGTGAAGTGGGTCCGTGACCTCGTTGCCGCGTGTACGACGGACGCCGAGGACGTGGAGAACTGGATCCCGTTGTTCTACGTGCGCCCTTCCGAAGGGGGTAAGACGTACAGCCTCTTCGGTCAAGTTCGCTTCAACGGGCAGGACGCGCTGTTCCTGAGGCTGGCCGAGGAAGAAACGGAGTCCGCAGGCGGTAGCTGGGACGACGACGTCCGGACCCTGTTTTCCCGCGCCTGCCGACTCCAGGACGCCGGGGCGCGAGCACTGGGGAATCCCCGGGGAACCTACCGCCGCCTTCTGCCGGACCGGGAACTCGAAACCAAGTACCAACTCCTGGCCCCTGTCGACCTCTGGGGTATAACAAGCGAATGTCATGCGCGCGTGGCCCGCGGGAAGCTCGACGGTTTCACGGTCGAGTTCGGTGACGAGCTCAAACGTTTCGACGCGTTGAATACCATGTATGAGATCACCGGACCTCCGGAACATCGCGGCTACATGTCCTTCTCGCCGACGGCGGCCGGCCCGTGGATCATCAAGAAGAAATGGTTCACGTCCGACGGCTACGACCGCGGGGAACGTATCTGGAGAACAGACGAACTCGCGGCCGGGACGTTCGAGGGTGAGCTGAACGAGCTGGGCCTGGACGGGCGGAGGCTGGGCGCTTTCAGACGGGTTTCCTACGAAGCGCACCTTGAATCCGGCAGGACCGGGCACGTCTACACCATCGTTGCCGACGAGTCGCGGGTCGAAGGCGACGGGGAGCAACCGACCTTGCGCCAATGCGAGGTGGAGTATGTACACACCAGGAGCTACCTGCCGCCAAACGAAGAATCGATCACACCTGAGCTCGAACGAGTGACAGAATTTCTCGGCGGAGTGCTGACGGATCTGGGCATCCGGCATGAGTCCACCTTCTATTCGAAGCTGAGCTTCATGCGGGACGCGACGCGACCATCGGCACTGGACGGTGTTACCGTGCCCTCGTGTTGATTCGGGTCACTGGCGTGCTGGTCGAAAATGACGAAATCCTGCTGCTCGATCAGGATGCCGATTCTGATCGAACGTGGAGTCTTCCGGGTGGAGCGGTGGAAGAGGGGGAAACGCTCAACGACGCACTCCGCCGAGAGATGCTGGAGGAGACCGGATTGGAAGTGAAGGTCCAGCGTCTCCTCTATGTGTCGGACTACTTCGGCGCCGGGAACCGTCACGTCGTACACATGATGTTCGAGGTCGCGCGGGTCGGCGGCAGTCTCGGCCGTGCTCGTTCCGACGCCGACTCCCACCCCATACGCGCCGTCCGTTACGTCGCCGTGACGTCGCTGGAGTCACTCGGCTTCAGTGGGCGATTCGCCCAGCTGGTGCAACTTGGCTTCCCCAATGCGGGAAGCTACGTCGGCGCCAAATCCTCGATCGGCTTGTGAGATCAACCGGCCTGGAAACCGGCGCAAACGGCTACGTGGCGCCGTGGGCTGCGGTCAGACCACAGTGCAGGCGACGCCGTTGAGGGTGAAGGCAGCCGGTTCGGCGGTGTTGCCGGTATGGGTGCCCTGGAAGCCGATCTCGACGGTGGCGCCGGGGGCCAGCGTGCCGTTGTAGTCGACGTTACGGGCGTTCACCGTCCCGCTGGAGGGCGAGTAGGTGGCGTTCCAGCCGGAGGTGATGGCCTGCCCGGAGGGCAGGGCGAAGCTCAGCGTCCAGCCGTTGATGGCCGAGGCGCCGGTGTTGGTGATGCTGACCGTCGCGGTGAAGCCCGAGCTCCAAGTGCTCATCGTGTAGCCGACCCTCGGCCCGGCGCCGGCGGAGGGAGTCGTCGGAGGCGGCGAGGTCGGGCCGGTCACGCTGGTGACCAGGGTCAGTACGCTGCGGGCGGGCAGCGTGGCGGTGACCGAGCCGTTGGCCATGCTCAGCGCGCTCTGTCGGGCGACGTTGTTGCCGGCGTCGGTCAGCCAGGCGGCGACGGTCCCGGACGTGGTGGTTCCGGCCAGGGTGAACTGCTGGCTCACCGCCGAGGTGTTCTTGTTGACCGCGACGATGACGACGGTGTCCCCGCCCCGGTACGCCGACACGAAGACGTTGGACGCCGGGTTCGCCGTCGCGTCGACCCGCACGTAGCCGGGCCGCACGAAACGGGAGAACTGCGCCATGACGGCGCCGCGCTTGCTGATCCGGCCGTCCTCGCGCATCGGGCCGTAACTGCGCCGCAGATACCACCAGACGTACGCCTGGAAGCCGGCGTCCACCATGGCGTGGTGCATGTGCTCCCCCACCTCCAGCGCCCCGGGCCAGGCATCGGCCGAATCGCTGCTGTTGGGGTAGTAGACCTCCGTCATCCACAGTTCCTTGCCACCTCCCTTCTGCTGGAACAGCGGGTAGGGGAAGTTGGCGTACGGCGTGCCGTACAGGTGCGCGCCGATGATGTCGACGTTGGCCAGGGCCGTGGCGTCGTTGAGGATCGGGTCCGACATCGACTTGATGTACTGGAAGGACTCGGGCGCGATGACCCGGGTGCTGATCGAGCCGGCGTTGGCCCGCAGGAACTGAACGATTTCGGCGGCGGTCCACCACGTCCAGGTCTCCGCATAGTCGGGCTCGTTCTGCACCGAAATGGCGTACAGGTCGACCCCGTTGTTGCGCATGTAGGTGGTGAAGTCGTTCAAATGCTGGGCGTACGCGGCGTACGAACTGTATTTCAGGCGCTTCCCGCGGCTGAAGGTCTCGGTCATGCCGGCGGGCGGGTTCCACGGCGAGGCGAAGACGGTCACCCCGAGCGCTACGGCCCGTTGCGCCGTGGCCAGATCACGGCCCCAGTCCGACTGATTCTCGTTGACCGGGATCCGCAGGATCGAGAACCCCAGCTGGCCGTCGCCGGCGCCGAACGCGGTGTCCCGTTGCGCCGCCGTCAGGTCGCCGATCCAGGCCGCGTGACACATGGCGCCGAAGCCCCGGATAGTCTGCCGCGGCGCCGACGGGTTGACGTTGGCCGCCGCGGCCGAGGCCTCGGTGGCCGTGAGGACCGACCCGGCGACCGCGACGACCGGCAGAGCTCCCAACGTCGTCAGGACGGTCCTGCGGCGCAGCGGCCGGGACGGCGGGGCCATCAGCTCATCATGGTTCTCGTTCATGGTCGATCCTCAGGTGAGAAGTCGAGGAATGGGAGCGCTCCCATTTATGTACGCCGATATTGCCAGCTTGTTTCCCGGTGCTCAAGAGGCCGCTTCCAAGACATTTATCGGCGGACGACGTAACAGTTTTTCCGCGGTCGGAATTCGCGCGATCCGGCGGCGGCCGTCGGCGTCATAGTTCCGCCGCACTGCGGTGCCGGGCCAGTTCGAGCTCGATGAAAGCGGTGATCATCGAGCGCCAGACCGCCTCGGCCACCGCGGGGTCGAGGCCCGCGGTGGTGGCCTTGGCGCGGACGGCGGCGATGACCTGGTCGACCCGGTCGGGTGCTCGGACGGCGTTCTCGTCGCGCTTGAAACCGGCTGCGGTCTCGACCAGCCGCTGGCGCTGGGCCAGCAGCGCCACAAGCTGGGTGTCGAGGTCATCGATGCGGGAGCGGACGCCGGCGAGGGATTCGGGTTCGGACACGGGAATCGCCAATCCTTTGGGTGGTCGACGCGCGGCAGGGAAGCCGAGATGAGCCGGTGACCGGACCCGCGGCCCATCGCGGGTCCGGTCACCGGAGTCCTTCAGCTCCCGGCGCAGGTTACCGTGGCGCCGCTGCCGTTTCCGGTGCCTTGGAAGCCGAAGGTGACGCTCTGGCCGGCGGCCAGCCGTCCGTTGTAGCTCTGGTTGGTGACGGTGACCGCGCCGCTGTTACCGCTCGCCACGGCGTTCCACAGTGAGCTGATGGACGCTCCGCCCGGCAGGCCGAGCGAGACGCGCCAACCGTTGAGCGAGGCCGAGCCGGCGGTGACGGTGACGTTGGCGACGAAGCCACCGTTCCACTGGTCCTGCACCGCGTAGGTGGCGGAGCAGCCCGTGCCCGGCTCCTCGGTGGGCGGCGGCGTGTCCCCGTCGAGGGTCAGGTTCTTTTGCTGGACCTGCCATTGGCCGCTGCGGCACAGACCGCAACCGGAACCGGCGAAGTTGGCGCCGGCGGTGGTGTCACCCTTGAGCCGCCACTTGAGGTAGAGCACCGCCACCCGGCCGAACTCGCCCCCGTTGGCCTGGTCGTAGGTGCCGCCGTGGCCGACGTTCAAGTTGCCCATGAAGGCGGGCAGCCCGGCCGGGAGTTTGCCCCAGTCGTCCATGGCGTTCGGATAGGCGATGTCGCTGGGCCCGCCGATGAAGTAGGCGATCGGCTTGGTCAGCCGGCGCAACTGGTAGTCGTCGGCGTCGTTGAGCAGCCCACTGCTGAAAATGGTGGTCGTGGTGACGCGCGGGTCGCTGGAGACCGCGTACGCCTCCAGCCCCCCGCACGAGAATCCGCCGACCGCCACCTTGCTGGTGTCGATTTTCCCGTAGTACTTGCTGCCGGACCGGGAGTTCTCGGCCACCGCCCAGTCGATGCTCTGCGTGAGCATCGCCGAGTTGGTCGAGCCGGAGGCGTTCGGGCCGCCGTTGGCGATGGCCAGGAAGCCGTGCGAGGCGATCTCACGCAGGAAGTTCTGCTGGGACAGCCCGTTGGCCGAGCAGCCGCCGTTGCCCCACACGAACAGGGGCATCGACTGCGACGGCAGGGTCTGCGGCCGGTAGATGGTGTGGTTGGACAGCCCGGCCGAGGTCTCGTAGTCGGCCGGGTAAGGGCCGGACCCGCCGACGGCCGCGTCGGCCGGGGCCGCGCCGAACGCGACGGCCGCGGCGGTGACGGAACCGAGAACGGCCGCCAGAAGCGCTCTTCTCATGTCGGTTCCCCTCATCGCTGCCGGGTCAGCAGGCCCGGACGCCACGGCAGGTTGTTGTAGTCGCCACCGGCGTTGGGGTTCTTGCCCTGGTAGAGCAGTTGCAGGTTGCACGGGTCGACCGTCTTGGTCTGGTCGGGGTTGCTCCGGACCAGGTCGCCGTGGCTGATGTCGTTGGTCCAGGTGGCGCCGCTGTTGGCCTTGCCCGCGAACGGGTTGCTCTCGGTGGCGGCGTTCGGGGTCCACGTGCCGTTGAGGCTGCTCGCGGTGAACGAGCGGAAGTAGCGCCCGTTCGCGCCGATGGCCTCGACGAGCATGAGGTACTGGTTCTGCCCGGCCACCTTGTACACCTCGACGCCCTCGAACAGGTTGTTCGTGGTGTCGCTCATGATCGTGGTGTAGGAGGCGCCGAAGCTGCCGGGGAAATTGCCGATCGGCATGCTCGCCCGGTAGATCTTGCCGTTGTCGCCGGCGAAGAACAGGTACATGTTCTGCCCGTCACCGATGAGCGTCTGGTCGATGACACCGTACGGGGCGTCGGAGATCGTCCCGGTGAACAACGTCTGCGCGCTGGACCAGCCGTTGGCGTTGGTCGGGTCGGTGGACGTCTTGTAGCTGAACGACGTCGGTCCCCACTGGTAGGCCAGCACCCAGATGTTCTTCGGCGCGAAGTAGAACAGCGTCGGCGCGACGGTGCCCTGGCTCATCGCGTTCTGGCTGGCCGAGGCCATGTCCGACCAATTGGTGAACAGGCCGAAGTTCATCGATCCGTACGAGCCGTTCGACACGTTCGACGCGTACACCAGGTGTTTGCCGTTGTAGACGACGTTGGTGAAGTCCTTGAGCGACGTCCAGCCGTTCTTGGGCTCGGCCAGCGCGCCGGTCGAGGTCCAGCGGTAGCTCGACGGCAGCGTGCACGTGGGATCCGTGGGTGGCGGGGTCGACGGCGGTGGCGTGGACGGCGGCGTCGTCGACGGCGGTGGGGTCGACGGCACGGTGCTTCCCGTGCAGGTCACACCGTTGAGCGCGAAGGTGGCCGGAACGGGGTTGCTGCCGGTCCACGACCCGTTGAAGCCGAACGACACCGTGCCGTTGGTCGCGATCGATCCGTTGTAGCCGGCGTTCTTGGCGGTCACGGCCGAGCCGCTCTGGGTCACCGTGGCGTTCCAGGCCTGCGTCACGCTCTGCCCGGCGGCGTACGACCAGGTCAGCGTCCAGCCGGACACTGCGTCGCCCAGGTTGGTGATCGACACGTTGGCGCCGAACCCGCCCTGCCACTGAGACGACACGGCGTAGGTCACGGAGCAGCCGGTCGCCGCGGCGCCGGCCGGCCCGGCCGCGGCGACGGCGGTCGACGCCAGCACGGCCGCGCCGGCCGACACTATAGCGATCTTGGTCGATCTCGACAGCTTCATGGAATCTCCTGACCTGGGGAAGGACAGCGGGGATGAGAGATTGACGCTTGTTATCGTTAACACGTCCTTCTGGCACGTTACGGGAGCGCTCCCATACCCTCAATAGGTCGGCCAGAATCGGCGGCGATCGATGCAAACGGGCGATTCGGCGCGGAGCGTCCTCGGTTGCGCATCCACCCCCGGATGCTACGTTCACAATCATGAACGTCGATGTCAGACGATCCTTGGCCCGGCCCGTCACCGCCGTTCTCGGCGCCGCCTGCCTGGTCCTGGCCGGGGTGCCGGTCGCCTCGGCCGCGACCGACCCCGGGACTCCGGCCGGAGCGCCGCCCGGCGTGTGCGCGGCTTCCACCCCGTCCGAGCCACCCCTTCCCGGCCCCACGCTGTCCGCCTCTCGGGTGCAGGGCGGCTTCGCCTTCCTCGAAGGGCCCGTGTGGATCGACCAGCCGGGCCATCTGCTCGTCTCCGATCTCCGCCCGGCCGCCGGCGCCCAGCAGGTCCAGCCGTCGACCATCCACCGGCTGACCCCCGGCGCGCCGGCTGAGACCTTCGTGGCCGCCTCGGGCAGCAACGGCCTGGCGCTGAGCCCGGACGGGCAGCAGATCATCGGGGCGACGCATGACAACCGCGGCGTCTCCGCGTTCCGGCTCTCCGACGGCGCCCGCACGGTGGTCGCGGCGAACTTCCAGGGCCGGGCGTTCAACTCGCCGAACGACGTCACGGTCCGCGCCGACGGCGTCGTCTACTTCACCGATCCCAATTTCCAGCGGGGCCGCCGCAGCGACGAGATGCGCGGCCGCACCGGGGTTTTCCGGGTCGTGAACGGCCAGGTGGGACTCGTCGACGACACCGTGCGCCAGCCCAACGGCATCGCCCTGTCGCCCGACGGTCGTACGCTGTACGTCGGCGCGTACGGGGAGAACGTCATCTACGCGTATGCCGTGCAGCCCGACGGCAGCACCGGCGCGCGCAGGGTTTTCGCTTCCATCGGCAGCCCGGACGGGGTCACGGTCGACTGCGCGGGCAACGTCTACTGGGTGTCGCACAACGAGGGCCGGGTGCACGTCTTCACGCCCGCCGGCGCCGAGCTCGGCACCATCACGGCCGGCCCGGAGGCGACCAACGCGGCGTTCGGCGGGCCGGAGCGGCGCACGCTCTACATCACGGCCGGGCGCAGCGGCGACTACGGAATCGCCGCCATCGAGCTGGGCGTGCCGGGCTATCCATACTGAAAGCCTGCTCCTCCCGGGCGCCCCGTGGCGTCTTCCGGCCGGGCGGCCCGCCGGACCCGGGTGCGGCCGACGGCCGGTTCGGCCGGGCCGGACGGCAGGCCGGCGGACAGGTCGGCGACGGTGTGCGCCCGGATACCGGTGACCGGCCCGTCGGTGACACCCGCCGCGACGGTCCGGACGTGTTCCTGCGCCGTGCCGGCCAGGCCGTCGTAGACGGCGACGAACAAATCCCGGGCGGGTTGCCGCAGCCACCCCGCCGGTAGCAGGTGAAGGGGCAGGCGTGGGTCGAGAACGGGCAGACGCCGATAGGTGTCCATCACCTCGGTGCGGAACCGCACCGCCTCGGCCCCGGCCGGCTGCTCGGCGGCGATCCGGGCCGGCACGTGGCGCCAACGGTCGAGGAATTTCTCGTACTCGCGGGCGATGGCGGCGATGTCCCAGGCCTCCACCGGGTTCCGGTGGGGGCCGGCGCCGAGCTCGACGTGCTTGGCGCGGAACACCGTCATCGCGCCGGGCGCGATGAGGGCGAACTGCTCCCGGGCCTTCTCCGGCAGATCGTGCGGCGAGATCCACAGACCGTCGTACAGCGGGGCGTACCCCATCCAGCGCAGCCTGTTGCGGAGCTCCTGCCGCCGGGCCCGTTCCGACTGAGGCAACGAGAAGGCGATCAGCGTCCAGTGCTCGTCCCACGGTTCGGCGCCGGTGGCCGCCGAGGCGATCCAGCTGCCGCCGACGGCCAGGAAGTCGGCCGCCTCCGGGGTGAGCCGGTAGGCGCTCCGCCGCCCCTGACGCCGTACCTGCAGCACCCCGCGTCGGGCGAGCCGGCTGATAGCGGTGCGGGCCCCGGCCGGGCTCACGCCGGCCTCGGCGAGCAGGGCCACGATGGCGGCCGACGGCAGCTCGGCCCGGGTGCGCAGGGTGTAGTCGGCCAGCAGGGTCACCGTCAGATCCTGCGGCGAGTTGCCGGCCTGGCGGCGCGGCAGGCGCACCGTACCCGCCGCGTCGTCCGGGAAGATCTCGTCGATGTCGTACGGGCTGGTCACGCGACGGCTCCGGCATAGTCGGGGGCTGACGACTACCGAAGATCCTCCCACGCCACCGATGGGGACGGCGCGCCTCGCGCCGTCCCCACCGGGGCTTACCTCAGCCGGCGACGCAGGCGGAGCCGTTGAGCGCGTACGCCGTGGGGGCGCCGTTGTTGCCGGAGTGGGTGGCCTGGAATCCGACCGTGGTCGACGCGCCGGGCGCCAGGCTGCCGTTGTAGCCGGCGTTGGTCGCCGTGACCCGTCCCGAGGCCGGTGCGTACGAGGCGCTCCAGCCGCCGGTGATGGTCTGGCCCGAGGGCAGGTCGAAGGCGAGCTGCCAGCCGTTGATCGCGGCGCTGCCGGTGTTGGTGATGGTGAGGTTCGCGGTCAGCCCGTTGTTCCAGGCGTTGACCGTGGCGGTGACCCGGCACGCCGAGGTCGCCGGCGGGGTCGTCGGAGGCGTGGTGGGCGGGGTCGTGGGAGGAGTGGTGGGCGGGGTCGTCGGAGGAGTCGTGGGGGTGGTCAGGCCGAAGAAGGCGACGGCGGCGGCCGCCATCCCGCTGCTGGGCAGGGAGTGCCCGGCGCCCTGGATGCTGTACGCCTCGACCTGCACCGTGCCCGACGCGTCGGCCCAGCGGCGGCGGTTCCAGCCCGACTGCGGAGTGTCGCTGGACGTGGGGGTCGTGCTCAGCCCGAAGACGTTGGTCCACTGCTCGACCGATTCCTGCAGCAGCGAGTACGGCACGAGGGTGTCGCTGGTGCCGTGCCAGAGCTGGACGCGGGGGCGGGCGCCGCTGAATCCGGGGTTCACCTGGCGCACGGCGTCGCCCCACTGCTGAGGTGTGCGGTTCATGCTGCCGCCCGTGCACTGGCCGCCCGGCGGGTAGTCGGCCGCGTTGGCGAAGCAGTTGAACGGCACGCCCATGAAGGACGCGCCGGCCTTGAACAGGTCGGGGTAGAGAGCGAGCATGTGCTGGGTCATCATGCCGCCGGAGGAGCTGCCGGTGGCGTACACCCGGGTCAGGTCGCCGCCGTAACGCTGACCGGCGTAGGCCACCATCGAGGCGATCGAGACCGGGTCGCTGCCGCCGTTGCGCTGTTTGGACGCCGCCGACCACGTGTCGAAGCACTTGCCGAAGCCGGCCTCCTGCATCGCCGACGGGTAGATCACGAGGAATCCGTACCGGTCGGCCAGCGAGGCGAACTCGCTGCCCGAGTAGAAGCCGGGCCCGGAACCGCCGCAGCCGTGCATGGCGACCACGATCGCCGGGTTGGCCGGGCGGGAGTCCGGCACGTAGATGTGCATGCGCATGCCGCCCGGGTTGCTGCCGAAGCTGGTCACCTCGGTCAGCGAGGCCGCGAGCGCCGCACGGGGCGCCGAGACGGCGAGACCGGCCACGGCCAGCAGGGCGGCCAGGCCGTACAACACACTTCGTCTGATCTTCATAGTCGTCACTCCTGGAGCACGTCGGGCCCGCGCCGGAGAAGTCACGCCCGCGCAAAAGCCCATGAGGGGATGGCGGCCGAGCCCGCGGTGGTCACCGGCGCCGAACGCCGGTGAGACGTGCGGGTGATCTGCCCTGTCCTCACCCGTACGGGCGCCGTGATCAGCGCCGACCGCCGTGCCACGGCCGTGTCGCGCACCGGCGGACACGCGTCGTATGGCACTTAGCGTGCACCCGGACCTCTCAACTGTCAATCGACGTACGGCGATGGGTCGAAGTGATTCCTGCGGGCGCCTAGGATGCGGGCATGGAGTTGCATACGGACCGGCCGCATCCTGCCCGGGTGTACAACTTTCTTCTCGGCGGCGACGTCTACTTCGAAGCCGACCGGATAGCCGCTGAGCAGGGAATGAAGTCCAACCCGGCCAGCCGCGTGCCGCCCCGGGAGAACCGGGCTTTTCTTCGCCGAGCCGTCCGATACCTCGCCGCCGAGCAGGGCATCGACCAGTTCCTCGACATCGGAACCGGCATCCCGAGCGCGCCCAATGTCCATCACGTCGCGCAGGCCGTGCATCCGGCGGCGCGGGTGATCTACGTCGACCACGATCCGATCGTGCTGGCCCACGCACAAGGCCTGCTGGACGGGGATCCGGCCGGCGTGACCGACTTCGTTCAGGCCGACCTGCTCCACCCGGCGGAGATCCTGACCGCCCCGCAAGTCCGAGCGGTCCTCGACTTCCAACGTCCGGTCGGGCTTCTGCTGGTCGCGGTCCTGCATTTCATCGGTGACGACCAGGACCCGTACGGGATCGTGCGTACCCTGACCGAGGCGCTGCCACCGGGCAGTTTCGTCGCCTTGTCCCACCTGACCGGCGATTTCGCTCCCGAGTCGTGGGCGGCGGTGACCGAGATCTACCGGCGGCAGGGCGTGACCATGCGGGTGCGGTCCCGGGCCGAGATCGAAGGCTTCTTCGACGGACTTGACCTGGTCGATCCGGGACTGCAGGTGCTCACCCAGTGGCGTCCACAGCCCGGCGAGTCCAGCACCGAGCCGGATGCCGCTGTCTCGGTCTATGGCGGGGTTGCTCGGGTTCGATGAAGAGGTTCGGGGCCGGCCTGTTGGTCGCCGGCTCGCGGCGCGCTCTGTTCCGGCGACCGCGTCGCCCGGTCATCACCCGGTCGGCCTCGCGTCGGCGCCGCGGCCCAGGCGATAGAAGGAGCGAGCGGTGCCGGACAGCACGGCGCCGGTCTCCTCGGGTGAGCAGCCGGACAGCAGATCCTCGATCGTCGCGGCCCACCGGTCCCAGCCGCCGGCCAGCGTGCAGACCGGCCAGTCGGATCCGAACATCAGCCGCCGCGGACCGAACGCGGACAGCAGCACCTCGACGACCGGCCGGATGTCGGCCGGGCTCCAGAGCGCATGGTCGGCCTCGGTGATCAGTCCGGAGACCTTGCACGTCACCTGCTCATGGTGGGCCAGGCGGCGCAGCTGCCGTTCCCAGTCCGCGAGATCGCCACCGGCGATCGGTGGCTTGCCCGCGTGGTCGAGGACGATCGGCAGCTCCGGTAGCCGTTCGGCCAGGCGGATGGCCTGCGGGAACTGGTGGCTGCGGATGAGGAGGTCGTATCCGAGCCCGCGGTGCCGGGCCGCCCGCAGCCCGCGCTCGACGTCCGGGCGCTGCAGCCAGCCGGGGTCCGGTTCGCCTTGGACGAGATGGCGCAGACCGCGCAGGTACGCGCCGCCCGGCCTCGCGCTCAGCTCGTCGAGAACGTCGCCGACGGCCGGCGATGTCAGGTCCACCCAGCCGACCACGGCTCCGATCAACGGGTCCTCGGCGGCCAGCGCCAGCAGCTCCCTCGTCTCGTCGACCGAATCCAGGCAGTGCACCAGCACCGTGGTCCGCAACCGACGGCCGGCGATCGGCCGGGTGGCCGCCGCGGTCAGATCCGCGGTGTCGAAGGTCCGGCGGATCGGCTGGTGGGCAGGCTCGTCCAGCCAGGGCTGCGGGCGCCGGTCCAGATCCCACAGATGGTGGTGGGCGTCGACCAGGCCGGGGTCAGGCAACACGGGAGGACCACACCGGTCCGTCGGGATATGCGTACTCCTTGAGCGCCTGCGGCAGCATCTGCGCGCTGAGCCCGGGCCGGGCCGGGGCCTGATAACAGCCGTCGCGTAGACGTACCGGGTCGACGAAATGCTCGTGCAGATGGTCGACGTACTCGATCACCCGGTCCTCGACGGTGCCCGAGACCGCGACGTAGTCGAACATCGCCAGATGCTGCACCATCTCGCACAGGCCGACGCCGCCCGCGTGCGGGCACACAGGGACGCCGAACTTCGCCGCCAGCAGCAGGATCGCGATGTTCTCGTTGATGCCGCCGACCCGCGCGGCGTCGATCTGCACGATGTCCACGGCGCCGGCCTGCAGCAATTGCTTGAAGATGACCCGGTTGGCGACGTGCTCGCCGGTGGCCACCTTGATCGGGTGCACCCCGGCCCGCACGGCGGCGTGCCCGAGGATGTCGTCGGGCGAGGTGGGCTCTTCGATCCAGTACGGCCGGCCGGGGGCGAGGGCCCGCATCCATTCGATCGCCGGCGCGACGTCCCAGCGCTGGTTGGCGTCGACGGCGATCCGGACGTCCGGGCCGACCGCGGCCCGGGCGGCTCGCATCCGGCGGATGTCGTCCTCGAGCGACGCGCCGACCTTCAGCTTGATCTGGGTGAAACCGTCGGCCACCGCCTCCTGCGCGAGTCTGGTCAGCTTCTCGTCGGAGTAGCCGAGCCAGCCCGGTGTGGTGGTGTACGCCGGGTAGCCGGTCTCGATGAGCCGCGCCGTGCGCTCCGACCGTCCTGGCTCGGCCCGGCGCAGCAACTCAAGCGCGTCCTGCGGGGTGAGCGCGTCGCTGAGCCAGCGGAAGTCCACCTGCGACACGATCTCCTCGGGTGGCATCTGGCTGAGGAAGCGCCACACCGGCAGGCCGGCCCGTTTCGCGGCCAGGTCCCACGCCGCGTTCACCACCGCTGCGGTGGCCATGTGGATGACGCCCTTCTCCGGCCCGAGCCAGCGCAGCTGCGGGTCGTGGGTCAGGCCGCGAGCGAAGCCGCCCAGGTCCGAGCAGACGTCGCCCACCTCCCGACCGACCACGTACGGCGCCAGCGCGGCGATGGCGGCCGCCTGTACATCGTTGCCCCGTCCCGTGGTGAAGGCCAGCGCGTGGCCCTCCAGACCGTCCGGCGCGTCGGTCCGGAGGATCACGTAGGCCGCGGAATAGTCCGGTTCGGGATTCATGGCGTCGGATCCGTCGAGGTGCTCCGAGGTCGGGAAGCGCACGTCGAGCACGTCAAGGCCGGTGATCGAAGCAGCGCGAACAGCAGTCATGGGATCACTCCGGTCGTCAGTCTTGGGCTTTGCCCGAGGTGATCCTCGAGAGCACGAGGGCGATCAGGATGATCGCGCCGTTCAGGGCGCCGATCCATTGCGCCGGCACGGACGCCAGGGTCAGCACGTTCTGGATCAGATAGAGCAGCAGGATGCCGGTGAAGGCCCCGAACACGGTGCCCTTGCCCCCGTTGAGGCTGACGCCGCCGATCACCGCCGCGGCGAAGACGGTGAAGATGTAGCCGTTTCCCTGGGCCGCGGCGACCGATGCCAGTCGCCCGGACAGGAGCAGACCACCCAGGGCGGCCAGGACGCTGGCCACGATCAGCACGATGGCCAGAACCCGCTCGACGCGGATGCCCGCGGCCCGGGCGGCGTCGGCGTTGCCGCCGATGGCATAGAGAGCACGACCGAACCGGGTGTAGCCGAGCACCACGACGCCGGCCGCGAAAAGCACCAGGCACAGCCACACCGACGCCGGCAGCCCGAGCCACACGGCCGTGCCGAGGTACATCATCGACGAGGGCAGGCCGAAGAACGTCTGGCCGCCGGAGATGCCGGTGAGCAGGCCGCGGAGCACGATCAGCATGCCCAGGGTCACGATGAATCCGTTGAGCCCGAACCGCACGATCAGAACTGCGTTGGCGGCGCCGACCAGAACACCGACCAGCAACGTGATGGGCACCGCCCAGACGCCGGAGAGCGCGCCGAGGCCGTGTCCGGCGCCGGCGGCCACGGTCAGCCACGCCGCGATGCCGGGCGCGAGGCCGAAGGTCGACTCCAGGGACAGGTCCATCTTGCCCGCGACGAGGACGAGCGTCTGCGCCAGCACCAGCAGGGCGATCTCCGACATCGTCTGCAGGATGTTGATCAGGTTGTCGCGGTTGAGGAACACCGGGCTGACCAGTTGCCCGATGACGGCGATGGCCACGATCGCCGGCACCAGCACCAGATCGCGCAGCCGGGCCAGCCGGAGCCCGGCGGGGCGGCGGCCGGAGCGCGGCGGGTCGGGGGCGTCGCGCTGGGATGCCTGCGCGGTTGCGGTGTCAGACATGCCGGTTCAATCCTTCCATCGCGGCCACGAGTTCGTGGTCATGCCAGCCCCGTGGCATCTCGGCGACGAGGCGCCCCTGAAACAGCACCAGGACCCGATCGCAGGGGCGCAGGTCGTCCAGCTCGTCCGAGGCGACGAGCACGGCGGTGCCGCCATCGGCCGCCTCGTCGACCTTGCTGAGCAGGAACTGTTTGGACCGGACGTCGACGCCCGCGGTCGGGTTGATCAGCACCAGCAGGCGCGGATGACTGGCCAGAGCGCGCGCCATGACCACCTTCTGCTGGTTGCCCCCGGAGAGAGCACGTACCGCGAGCTCCGGACCGGTGGTCTTGATCGCCAGGCTCTCGATCATGGCGCGCGCCTCCGCGTCGGTCCGGCGCCGGCTGATCAGGCCGGCCCGCCCCAGGCGCCCGGCGATCGTCATGGTGGCGTTGTCGGCGATCGACATGTCGGCGACGAAGCCCTGGCGGTGCCGGTCCTGCGGGACGAAGCCGATACCCGCGGCGAGACCGGCGCCGACGTCGCCGGGTTTGACCCGCGTGACGCCGACGGTGGTCGTCCCGGACGCGGGTCGCCGCAGCCCGACGACGGTCTCGGCCAGCTCGGTCCGCCCGCTGCCGCCGGCTCCGGCCACGCCGACGATCTCGCCCGGCCGGATCTCGAGGCTCAGCTCGGCGAAATTGTCCCCGCTGAGATCACTGACCTGCAGCGTGGGCATCACGGCGGCGCTGACCGCCGGCCGTTCCCGGTTCGCCGTCAAGCCGCCCGCGTCGCCGGTCATCGCGGCGACGAGATCGGCGTGCGGCAACTCGGCGACCGGTGCGGTGACGATCCAGCGGGCATCCCGGAAGACCGTCACCGTGTCGCAGATGTCGTAGACCTCTTGCAGGTGGTGGCTGATGAACAGGAAGGTGACCCGCTGCGCCTGCAACTCGCGGATCTTGCTGAACAGGCGGGCGATCGCGGCCGCGTCCAGCTGGGCGGTGGGCTCGTCGAGGATGATGAACCGCGCCCCGAAGGACAGCGCGCGGGCGATCTCGACGAACTGCCGCTGCTCCACCGAGAGGTCGCCGGCCAGGGTACGGGCGTCGACGTCCACCCCGTACGTGGCCAGCAGCTCCCGCGCCCGCCGCCGTACCCCCGGCCAGTCCAGCAGACCGGCGCGACCGCGATCCTGCCGGTTGAGGAAGAGGTTCTCGGCCACCGACAGCGAGCCGATGATGGTCGACTTCTGATAGACGCAGGCCACCTCGCGGCGCCACCCGTCCCGGTCGCTGATCCTCGGCGCCGGCCGCCCGCCGAACCGCAGCCGGCCGGCGTCCGGTTGCTGCAGTCCGGTGAGGATCGAGACCAGCGTCGACTTCCCGGCCCCGTTACGGCCCACCAGCGCGTGCGTCTGCCCCGGCTGCACGACCAGGCCGGCGTCGTGAAGGGCCACGGTCGATCCGAACCGTTTGCTGATCTTCGTCGCCTCCACCACGGGCGGGGCGGCCTCTCGGTTGTCACTCATCTCGTGGTGCCTCCGCTCGCCGCGTCGCCTCAGCTGAGGTTGTTGCCCCAGAGCGATTTGTCGTCGGACTTCACGCTCGGCACGCCGCCGTAGGTGGCGCCGTCCGCCGTGACCAGCGGGGCCTGCAGCTGGTCCTCGAGAAGCCCGGGCCGGACCTGGATGATGGTGCTGTCGTGGTCGGTCGGCCCCGGCTGGAAGGTCTTGCCGTCGATGGCGTCCTTCACGTACGACAGGGCGTACTTCGCATAGAGGTCGGCGGGCTGCGACACCGTGGCGTCGATCTCACCGGCGGCGATGCCCTTCAGCTCCTGCGGGATGCCGTCGTTGCTGACCACGAAGACGTGTTTCGGATCGGTCGGCGGCACCAGCAGGCCGCGCTGTTTGAGCAGCTGCAGCGTCCCGGCCAGGGCGAAGCTGGACTGCATGTAGACGCCCTTGATGTCGGGGTGCTCGGTGAGCCGGGTCTGCAGCTTCTGTGAGGCGACGGCCCCGTCCCAGTTGGTCGCCTCGCCGAAGACGGTGATGTTCGGGTAGTTCTTCTTCATGCAGTCGTTGAACGCCTCGGTGCGGTCCCGGCCGTTGATCGAGTCCAGGCCGCCCTGCAGCATCACGACCTTGCCGGCGCCGTTCAGCTTGGCCCCCAGGAACTGACAGGCCTTCTCGCCGTACGCCCGGTTGTCGGCCCGCACCACCATGAAGACGTTGCCGGTGTCGGGCCGGGTGTCGACCGTGACCACCGGGATCTTCTTGGCCTCGAGCTGCTGGAGCGTCGGCGCGATGGCCGCGGTGTCCTGCGGGGCCATCGCGACGCCCTTGACGCCCTGACTGATGAAGGTCTGCACGTTGGCGGTCAGCTTCGCCACGTCGTTCTGCGAGTTGGTCGTCTTCAGGTCGACGCCGAGCTCGCCGGCGAACTGCGGCGTGTACTTGATGTACGAATTCCAGAAGTCGGTGTCGGAACGCGGGTAGTCCGCCCCGACCAGGGGTTTGCCGTCGGCGGAGGCGCCGGCATTGCCGTCGTCGCCGCAGGCCGCGGTGAGCGCGGCGGCCAGCAGAAGGGCGGCTCCCACGGTGCCGGTTCGAAGTCTCATCGGTGCTCCGATCTATGTCGCACGAGGCGTCAGGAACTAAGAATGATCTCCGTCGATGAGGAGGACATGGGATGTCTTTGTAGACCCGTAGACCAATTCCTGTCCATAGATCGCGCCGAAATTGCCGCGTAATGCCGAGTTAACCGAAGCCGAGCCACCGACGCAGTCCATGGACATGGGATGTCCCTGCTACCGTGGGCTCACTTCGAGGAGGACCGACAGTGTCGTTGACGGACAAGGCCATCGCCCGCATCCGTGAGCTCATCCTCACCGGGGAGCTGCGCCCGGGCTCCCGGCTGCCGCCCGAGCAGCAGCTCGCCGCCGACCTCGGTCTGGGCCGCAACCTCATGCGCGAAGCGGTCAAAGCGCTGGTGGTGGCCAATGTCCTGGAGGTACGCCGGGGCACCGGCACCTACGTCACCAGCCTCGAGCCCGAGCTGCTGCTGGAGGGCGTGGGCGTGGCGGTCGAGCTGTTGCAGGGTCACACCCTGCTGGAGCTGACCGAGGTACGCCGGCTGTTCGAACCCGTGGCGACCGGCCTGGCCGCGGAGCGCATCTCCGGCGATCAGCTCGACGCCGTGCGCGGACACCTGGAGGCCATGCGCGGCGCCCGCGACGACGTGGAGCTGCTCAACGAGCACGACTCCGCCTTCCACCGTGCCGTTTTCGCCGCCACCGGCAATCGGACCTTGTCGACGCTGCTGGACGGCGTGTCGAGCCAGACTCTGCGGGCGCGGGTCTGGCGTGGCCTCGTCGACGACAACGCCGCGGGACGAACCCTGGCCGAGCACGAAGCGATCTACGCGGCTCTGGCCGCCCGCAACGGCGCGCTGGCGCACGCGGCGGCGCTGCTGCACGTCGCCACGACCGAGAGCTGGCTGCGCGCCCACCTCGAGACCGAGGCGGCTGACCCGGACGAGATCTGAGCCTTCGCGGTTCAAAGGCGGCCGACTCGGCCAGAGACGCCGGCCGGAAGTCGCGGCTGTTCAGCCGCGGCCCTCCAGCCGGCTCCGGAAATGACGGCTAGTACGTGAACTGCTGGTTGGGCCGCCCGTTGCAGTCGTAGATCTGGATCTGCTGCCCGTTGGCGGTGCCCCACACGTCCAGGCAGCGGCCGGACTGGACACCGGTGATGGCGCCGCCGGCGTTGACGTTCCATTGCTGGTTGCTCTGGCCGTTGCAGGCGTAGATCTGCACCGCCGACGCATTGCTGGACCCGGCGGCGTCCAGGCACATGCTGCCGTACACCTGGAGCTGCTTGCTCGCTGTGTAGGTCCACTGCTGGTTGGCCTGGCCGTTGCAGTCGTAGAGCTGCACCCGCGTCCCGTTGGTGCGCGCCGCGTTCGGCACGTCGATGCACCGGCCGGACTGGGTCCCCACGATCCTGTTCGCGCTCCCGGAAGGCGGGGGCGACGTCGGCGGGGTCGACGACTGGTCGAGTCCGAGGAAGGAGATCGCGTACGCGATCTGGCCGCTCATCGGAAGCTGATGGCCGACGCCGGAGATGCTGATCCCCTCGACGGTCGCCTGGGTGCCGGTGTCACCGTAGCGGGTCCGGGTCCAGCTGGACTGCGGGCGGTCGGTGGAGGCCGGCGTCTGCGACAGGCCGTGCAGGTTGGTCCACTGCTTGATCTCCTCACCGAAGTTGGGGTAGGCGAGCGTGGTGTCGGTGGTGCCGTGCCACAACTGCATGCGCGGGTAGGCGCCGGTGTAGCCCGGGTACATGGCGCGGGCGGTGTCGCCCCACTGCTGGGCCGTGCGGATGACGTTGCCGCCGGAGCACTGGCTGTTCCACATCGACCCGTCGCTGGTGGCGAAACACCCCGCCGGTACGCCCGAGAAGGCCGACCCGGCGCTGAAGACATCCGGGTATTGGGCGGCCAGGACGTTGGTCATCATGGCGCCGGAGGAGAACCCGGACACCACGATGCGGGAGGAGTCGATGCTCGGATAGCGCGAGCGGGCGTAGTCGACCATCGACTTGATGCCGGTGGAGTCGCTGCCGCCGTTGCGCCGGAGCCCGGCGGCGGTCGACACGTCGAAGCAGCCGCCGCTGCGGGTGGCCTCGGGCAGCACCATGATGTAGCCGTAGCGGTCGGCGGCGGTGACGTAGTCGTGGCCGTTGCCGTTGAAGACGGCGCTCGCCGAACCGCTGCAGTAGTGCACCAGTACCAGCAGCGCCGGCCGGGGCGCGAGGTTCTCCGGCACGTAGATGTACATGTTGAGGTTGGTCGGGTTGGTGCCGAAGTTGGTCACCCGGGTCAGGCTCGCCGCCATCGCCGGGGAACCGGACACCAGGACCGCGGCCAGACCGGCGACCAGCGCCGTGCCGGCGGCGAGCAGGATGGTCAAGAGGCGCTTCATCAAACCTTCTTTCGACGACGCGATGCCGGCTCGGTCAGCTCAGGCTGAACCGCTGGTTGGCCTGGCCGTTGCAGTCGTAGAGCTGGATCTGCTGGCCGTTGCCGGTGCCCCAGACGTCCAGGCACCGTCCGGACTGGACGCCGGTGATGGTGCCGTTGGCGTTGACGTTCCACTGCTGGTTGGCTTGGCCGTTGCAGCTGTAGATCTGCACGGCCGAGCCGTTGCCGGAGCCGGCGGCGTCCAGGCACCGGGTTCCGTAGACGGTCAGCTGTTTGCTCGAGGTGAGCGTCCAGGTCTGGTTGGCCTGACCGTTGCAGTCGTAGAGCTGCACGCGGGTGCCGTTGTTCTGCGAGGCGCCCGGCACGTCGACGCACCGCCCCGACTGCGTTCCGACGATCCGGTTCGACCCCGTGGGCGGCGGCGTCGTGGTGGGCGGAGGTGTCGTACCGCCGCCCGGGATGGTCGAGCACTTCACGGTCGACCGGGCGATGCCGGTGGTGTCCTTGATGCTCGGGCAGAGGAACTGGGTGTAGCGGGTGTCGTTGTCGACGAAGATCTTCAGCCAATCGATCTGGCTGCGCAGCTCGATGTCGTTGGGCCGGGTGAAGTAGAGGTGGTCGGCGTTGGCGAGCTGGAGGTACGCGCCGGGCGTGGCCGCCGGAAGGGTCGGGTAGAGACCGTCGAGGTAGGACGGCGTGACCGTGGTGTCGTTGATCCCGCCGATGATCATCGTCGGCACGGTGTCCGAGGCCAGGTTGCCGGACGGCTTGTACGGCGCGAGACCGATGGCCGCCTTCAGTGACGGGCGCTGGGTGGCCGCGTACAGGGCGCCGCCGCCGCCCATCGAGTGGCCGATGACCGCCAGCCGGTTGCGGTCGACCCGGTCGCGGACCGCGCTGGAGTTGGTCAGATAGTCCAGGGCCGCGAGCAACTGGGTGCCGCGGGCGGTGTCGAAGTCGTTGCGGCTGTTGGTCTCGACGCCGATGACGACGAACCCGAAGGACGCCAGCCGCGGGCCCATCCAGGCTTCCTCGTTGGCGAACAGGGCGGTGTAGCCGGGCACGATGGCGACCGCGCCGTACGTCTGGCTGGTGTCGGTGGGGTAGTAGATGAAGCCGCCGTTGAAGCCGTTGCCGGGTGGCACCGTGATCTGGGCGGTGGCGAAGGACCCGTACGGGGCGGCGACGCTGGCCACGGTGGGATCCGGTCCCCGCTGGTAAGGGTTGTCTTCAGCGGCCGCCGCGCTCGCGTTCGGGAACATCGCGATCATGCTCACCGCGACGGCGGCCGCCATGATCGTGGACAGGACCGCAGTCCACTTCGCCGCCGACCGTCTACGACGTTGACCGCCGAGGTGGTCCGAAAAACTGTCCATCGCCATGGCCCCTCCTTGTCGAATCCGCGCCCGAGGTCGCGATCGTGGGCACGCTGGAGGGTGGAGAACGCCCCTACGCCGAGGTGACAACAACCAGACCAGGCATGGACATACGTCTATGGGAAGGATGCTAAGCAGGCCGGTTGCCGGCGAACAATAGGTTTCGGAACTGTTTCGTAAGTTTCTCGCGGGACCAGGACATCGAAGGGGCTTATGCGGCTTATTCGCCAGCTTCAGGCCCACCGAAGGTGATGAAGTCTCCCGAAAGTTTCTTCGAATAAACTGTTATGACCTTCCCCGGCGCTCGGTCTTGAAAGCCGTCACCTGAGCCGTCAGGCGGGTGACCAGGACTGGTTGGATCCGCCCGTGCAGTCCCACAGCTGGATCCGGGCGCCGTTCGCGGTGCCGTTCTGAGTGACGTCCAGGCAGCGGCCGGAGGCCACGCCGGTGATGGTGCCGTTGCTGTTGACGTTCCACTGCTGGTTGGTGCCCCCGTTGCAGTCGTAGATGACGACCGCGGTTCCGTTGGCGGTGGCCCGGCCGCGGGCGTCGAGGCATTTGGAGCCGTACACCCGCAGCTCCCGGGCAGCGGTGCTGACCCATTGCTGGCTGCTGCCGGTGTTGCAGTCGTAGAGGGCGACCTGGGTGTTGTTGGCGGTGGTGGCGCCGGGAACGTCGAGGCAGCGGCCCGAGCCGCCGTTGCGGAGCCGGTTGCCGGGCGTGGGGTCGGTGCCGGTGAGGCCCCAGGCGTACCGCAGCCGTCCGGCTCCCGTCGCGTTGGGCGTGGTCAGGGTCAGGTTGGTGCCGCTGCCCTGCAGTTTCTGCATGGCGTACCAGTCGTCGTTCTGCCCGGCAGTGAGTTTGCCGCCGATGCCGGGCCAGTAGATCGAGCCCATGTCGAGCTCGCGGAGCACCTGGGTGGTGGCGCGGAAGTAGCGGACGAAATTGTCGGTGCCGGCGGCGTCGTCGTAGTTGAGGCCCGTGTCCATCGGGGCGCCGAACTCGTCGATGACGGTGCGGCCGGCGCAGGTGCCGATGGCGTCGCGCAGGAAGTCGACCCATCCGTCGTACGTCTTCGCGCCGCTGAAGAACGTGTAGTGGTGCAGGGACAGGTAGGTTCCGTCGAAGCGGCTGTCCGAGCACATCGTCCTGATGTCCTGGTTCAGGCCGGAGCCGCTGATGAACACCCGATTGCGGGGCACCGACGGCCGCGCGGCGAGCCAGGCGGCGGCCACGGTCTTCCAGTCGGCCGCGCTGTAGCCAGCGGGCTCGTTCATCGGCTCGAAGTAGACCAGCGGGTTGGCGCCGTACTTGGCCACGACGGTGTCCCACATGGCGTTGAAGGCGGTGGTGTCGGTGATCCGACCCCCGGACGACGCCCGGCCGTCGTCCCAGAACGAGAGCACGACCTTCATACCCCGGGCGGTCGCCGAGTCCATGACGCCGGTGTACGAATTCCACCACGGAGTGCCGACGGACGAGGTGTTGACCGGCAGCCGGACGGTGTTCGCGCCCAGATTGCGCTCGAATCCGGCGAGGACGGCGTCCGCTTTGGCGCGCACTGTGGCGTAGCTGTCGCTGCTGCTCAACCCGTACAGCACCAGCGGTTCGCCGGTGAAGTTGTCGCCGGCGCGGGCCCAGTTGACGCCGCGGAACTGGCTCGTCGCCGCGGAAGCGCTCGGTGCGGTCGCCACCAGCGTCAGCGGGATCGCCACGAGGAAGGCCAGCGCCGCGGCCAGCCGGCCGAGGTGAAAAGAGGTCATCATGCTCCCTCTCCGAGGAGTGCGGCATTCGCGAGAAGCATCGATGTTTCCGACCGGTGAACGCCGCGTCAAGTATTGACTGTATTCGATGCAACACCTAGCGTGACGACATGCGCCTCCCCTAGCCATTCGCGCAGTGACGCATCCCGCACCCCGATCGCAGGATGTTAACGTTCACACTTTCGTGGTGACCCCGCTGGAGCACTCCGCGAGGCCCGCCACGGCCGCTCCCCACAAGCCACGTCACCCTCGTGGCCCACCTTGAGCGCAGGCGCGATGTCCGAGATCGAAGCCGACGACAAAGGTGACCAACGTATGAGAACACGCGCGATGGCGGCGGTAGCGACCGCTGTCCTGACGGCCGCCGGCATGGTGGCGACCGTTGCCGGCACTGATTCTCCCGCCGCCGCCCACCCGGTGAACGCGGCCGACTTTCAGCAGGTCGAACTCGCCCGGGGCGTGAGCGAGCTGGGCGAGCCGATGTCGATGGCGGTGTTGCCGGACCGCTCGGTGCTGCACACGGCCCGCAACGGCGTGCTGCGCCGGACCACCGCCGCCGGGGTGACCAGCACCATCGGCACCTTGCCGGTCTACACCCACGACGAGGAGGGCCTGCAGGGCGTAGGAGTCGATCCCGGCTTCGCCACCAACCGGTTCATCTACCTCTTCTACGCGCCGCCCTTGTCCACGCCCAGCGGTGACGCGCCCGCCACCGGCACCGACTTCTCGGCCTGGAACGGGGTGAACCGGCTCGCCCGGTTCACGCTCAACTCCGACTACACCCTCAACACCGGCAGCCAGGTGACCGTTCTCGAGGTCGCCACCAACCGGGGCATGTGCTGCCACGTCGGTGGTGACATCGACTTCGACGCGGCCGGGAATCTTTATCTGTCCACCGGGGACGACTCGAATCCGTTCGACTCGGCCGGGTACACGCCGATCGACGAGCGCAGCAACCGTAACCCGGTCTACGACGCGCAGCGCAGCGCCGGCAACACCAACGACCTCCGGGGCAAAGTGCTGAGGATCAAGGTGAACGCGGACGGGTCGTACTCGATCCCGTCCGGCAACCTGTTCCCGCCGGGCACCGCCCGCACCCGGCCCGAGATCTACGCGATGGGCCTGCGCAACCCGTTCCGGATCGGCGTCGACAAGGCGACCGGCGCGTTGTACGTCGGCGACTACGGACCCGACGCCGGTACGACCAGTTCGACGCGCGGGCCGGCGGGTCAGGTGGAGTTCAACCGCATCACCTCCGCCGGCAACTACGGCTGGCCCTACTGCACCGGCTCGAACACGACGAACGAGACCTACGTTGACTACACGTTCCCGTCGGGGCCCTCGGGGAGCCGGTTCAACTGCGCCGCACCGGTGAACAACTCACCGCGCAACACGGGCCTGACCACCCTGCCCGCGGCTCGGCCCGCATGGATCAAGTACGACAACTGCTCGCTGGCCGCCTTCGGCTGCGGGTCGGAGTCGCCGATGGGCGGCGCGGTCTACCGGTACGACGCGGCCAACCCGTCCACGGTCAAGTTCCCGGCGGCGCTGGACGGGCACTTCTTCGCCATGGAGTTCGGCCGGCGCTGGATCAAGACCATCGACGTCAACACCGACGGGTCGGCCGGGCAGATCAACGACTTCCCGTGGCGCGGCACGCAGGTCATGGACAGCGCCTTCGGCCCCGACGGAGCCCTGTACGTGCTGGACTACGGCACCGGCTGGGGCAACGGAGACGCCAGTTCCGCCCTGTACCGCATCGAGTACAACGGGGCCGGCAACAACCAGGCGCCGATCGCCCGCGTCGCGGCCAACCCCTCGTCCGGGGCAGCGCCCCTGACCGTCAACTTCTCGTCGAGCGGCTCGGCGGACCCCGAAGGCGGGGCGCTGACCTACGCCTGGGACTTCGGGGACGGCGGCACCTCGTCAGCGGCCAACCCCAGCCACACCTACACCGCGGCCGGCGAGCGCACCGTGACCCTCACCGTACGAGATCCGGCCGGCCTGACCGCCACCGCCTCGATGACGGTCACGGTGGGCAACACCGCACCCACGGTCGTGCTGAACACGCCGGCCGACGGGGCACTGTTCAGCTTCGGTGACAGCGTGCCGTACACGATCACCGTGTCGGATCCCGAGGACGGCACCGTCGACTGCAGCCGGGTCAAGTTGAGCTATCTGCTCGGCCACGACGACCACGCGCACCCGATCAGCTCGAGCACCGGATGCTCGGGAACGCTGCAGATCCCGGTCGACGGCGAGCACGACACGGCGGCCAACCTGTTCGCGGTGCTCGACGCGGAATACACCGACCTGGGCGCCAACGGCCAGCCCGCGCTGACCACCCGCGCGCAGAAGATCCTCCAGCCCCGGCACCGGCAGGCCGAGCACCGCAGCTCGCAGTCCGGCACCGCGCTGTACAGCAAGACGACCGCCGAGGGCGGGCAGACCGTCGGCGACATCCAGAACGGTGACTGGATCGCGTTCTCGCGGTACTCCCTCGCCGGGGAGAGCCGGTTCACGGCCCGGGTCTCGTCCGGCGGCGCCGGCGGCACGATCTCGGTGCGCGCCGGCTCGGCCACCGGCACCGTGCTCGGCTCGGTCACCGTGCCCGTGACCGGCAGCTATGAGACCTTCACCGAGGTGTCGACGACCCTGTCCGGGGTCCCGGCCGGCACGACCACCCTGTATCTGACCTTCCAGGGCGGCTCGGGGACGCTGTTCGACGTCGACGCCTTCACCTTCGGCGGCACCCCGACCGGGAGCGGCACGGGCCGGATCGTCGCCGCGAACGGGTCGTGCGTCGACGTCAACGGCGGAAGCTCCACCGACGGCACCAAGATCCAGCTGTGGACCTGCAACAGCGGGACCAACCAGCAGTGGACCCGTAACGGCAGCACGTGGCGGGCCCTGGGCAAGTGCATGGGCGTGGCCGGCGGCGCCACGGCCGACGGCAGCCTGGTGCAGCTGTCGACCTGCACCGGTGCGGCCGCGCAGAACTGGACCGCGGGCACCAACGGCTCGCTGGTCAACGCGGCCTCGGGCAAGTGCCTCGACGCCAACGGCGGCAGCACGGCCAACGGCACCCAGCTGATCATCTGGACCTGCCACGGCGGCACCAACCAGCGCTGGACCCTGCCATGAGAGGAACCCCGGTCATGCGACCACTCACCCGCGTCCTCGCCACGGCCGCAGCAGCGCTGCTCGCCCTGGCCGGCACCGGCGGCACCCCGGCCCACGCGGCCGACGCGCCGTACGACGTACTGGTGTTCTCCAAGACCGCCGCCTTCCGGCACGACGCCATCCCGGCCGGCATCCAATTGATCCGGGATCTGGGGGCGGCCAACAGCTTCACCGTGACCGCGACCGAGGACGCCGGGCAGTTCACCGCGGCCAACCTGGCCCAGTTCGAGGCCGTCGTCTTCCTCAACACCACCGGCGACGTGCTCAACTCCACCCAGCAGACCGCGTTCGAGAACTACATCCGGGCCGGTGGCGGATACGTGGGCGTGCACGCGGCCTCGGACACCGAGTACGACTGGCCGTTCTACGGCGAGCTGGTCGGGGCCTACTTCGCCTCGCACCCGGCGATCCAGCCGGCGACGGTGCGGACGGAGAACCGGGCGCACGCGGCCACCGCCGGGCTCGCCCCGGCGGCCACCCGGACGGATGAGTGGTACAACTTCCGGACCAACCCCCGCTCGACCGCCCGGGTGCTGTCGACGCTGGACGAGTCGACCTACTCCGGCGGCACGATGGGCGGCGACCACCCGCACACCTGGTGCAAGAGCTACCAGGGCGGGCGCTCGTTCTACACCGGCGCCGGGCACACCCAGGCCGGTTACACCGAAGCCGGCTTCCGGTCGCTGATCCTCGGGGGCATCCGGTACGCGGCCAACCGCACCAAGGCCGACTGCCGGCCGGAGACCGGCTACACCACCCTCTACAACGGCTCCACCACCGGCTGGTCGCAGGCGGGCCCGGGCTCCTTCGGCAACAGCAACGCCACCCTGACCTCGTCCGGTGGACCCGGCATGCTCTGGTACAGCGCCAAGGAGTTCGGCTCCTACTCGCTGAAGCTCGACTGGATGATGCCGGGCGACGACAACTCCGGCGTGCTGATCGGATTCCCGGCCGGGAGCGACCCGGCCGCCGCGCTGACCGCCGGGTACGAGGTGCAGATCGACGCCAGCGACACCTCGGACCGGACCACCGGCGCGGTGTACGGGGCCAAGTCGGCCGACATCGCCGCCCGCGACGCGGCGCTCAACCCGCCGGGCGAATGGAACACCTACGAGCTGCTGGTCGAGGGCGAGCGGTTGCAGGTCTTCCTGAACGGCGTACGGGTCAACGACTTCACCAACACCGACCCCGCCCGCTCGCTGACCTCCGGCTCCATCGGCCTGCAGAACAACGGCGCCGGCGACGACGTCTCGTTCCGCAACGTGCGGATCAAGGAGCTGGGCGGCACGACACCCCGGGCCGGCCGGATCACCAGCGCCACGGGCAAGTGTGTCGACGTCAGCGGGGGCAGCTCCGCCGACGGCACCAAGATCCAGCTGTGGAGCTGCACCGGTGGCGCCAACCAGCAGTGGACGGTCAACGGGAACACGCTGCGGTCGCTGAACAAATGCATGGGCGTCGCCGGGAACAGCACCGCCAACGGCGCCCTGGTCCAGCTGTCGACCTGCACCGGCAGCGGCGGCCAGAACTGGACCCCGGGCGCCAACGGCGCCCTGGTCAATCCGGCGTCGGGCAAATGTCTCGACGCCAACGGCGCCAGCTCGGCCGACGGGACCCAGCTGATCATCTGGACCTGCCACGGCGGCACCAACCAGCGCTGGACCCTTCCGTGACGCGATCCTGAGAGACCTCACATGACTGACCTGACTCGCCGGAAGCTCCTCGCCGCCGGCGCGGCCGGAGCCGGGGCCACCCTGCTGCCGGCCGGATGGACCGCGGCCGCCCCGGCCGGCGCCGCACCGTCGGCGGCCGTGCCGGCCGCGGGCGACCTGGCGCTGCGCTACGACGAGCCCGCGGGGACGGACTGGCTGCGCCCGTTGCCGATCGGCAACGGGCGCCTCGGGGCCATGGTGTTCGGCAACCTTGACACCGATCGGCTGCAGCTCAACGAGGACACGGTGTGGGCGGGCGGTCCGTACGACTCGGCCAACACGCAGGGCGCGGCCAACCTCGCGGAGATCCGGCGACGGGTCTTCGCCGGCCAGTGGGTCCCGGCCCAGGACCTGATCAACCAGACGACAAGCCCCGGGTCTGGAGCGGCAACGGAGCCCAGGATCGTCCGGACCCCGCCGGAGCGAGACACGGGCGACGGCGCCCTTACTTCTTGGCGGCGGACAGGATCGCGTCGCGGGAGGCGAGCACCTCCTCGTGCAGAGTGGACACCTCGACGCCGACGAGGCGGCCCTCGGCCTTGCGGAGCACGCCGGCCACCAGCACGGTCTCGATGTTGCGGGGATCAGCGCCCAGCACCAGGGTGCCCACGGCATCGTTGAGCGGCATGGTGTTGATGTCGGAGGCGTTGACCACCAGCAGGTCGGCCTGCTTGCCGGGGGTCAGCGAGCCGGTCACCGCGCCCAGTCCGATGGTGCGGGCGCCCTGCACCGTGGCGAAGTCGAGCACGTCGCGGGTGGTGATCCGGTGGATCTCGGCCTCCGTGCCGTACGCGGCGTTGACCGCCCGCATCCGCTGGATGGTGTGCAGCGCCCGCATCTGCGAGAACATGTCGCCGGCCAGCGCGACCTCCACGTCGATGCTCAATCCCGGGCGGACACCGGCCGCCAGCGCCTCGTCGACGGCCGGGACCGCCGTCTCCAGGCCGATCTGCGCGTCCGACGTCGGCGCCAGCGAAACGGTGGCGCCGGTGTCTCCGATCGCCCGCCACGCGTCGGTGGTCAGCCCCGTCGCGTGAATCAGCGTGACCTGCGGGCCGAGGAGCCCGTCACGGGCCCATCCCAGGATCGCCGCGGAGGAGGCGGCACCGAACACCGCGTCGATGCTCACACCGATCCCCTGATCACGGGCGAGGGCGGCGAGTTCCTTCCCGTACGCCAGGCGCGGTCCGGCGACTTCCCCGGTGGCCAGCGTCGCCAACCGGACCGTGACCGGTCCCCTCGGGTAGGCCGCGTGCAGCCGTTCCACGTCCTGCGGCCACTGTCCGTCCCATTCGCCGAAGTGCGGAGCCATCGACGCGTGTACGCCCCGGAGGCCGGAGTCGGCCAGCGCCTGGATCGCCGCGTCGGAATGGGCGGCGCTGCGCGAGTTGTGGGAGAAGTCGAGCATCGTGGTGATGCCGGCGTCGAGCGCGGACAGGGCGGCCAGCCGGGTGCCGACGTACATGTCGTGGGGCCGGTAGGCGGGCGCGAGGCCGGCCAGCGTGCTCATCACGTACGCGCCGAGGTCGGTCACGTCGGGAATGCTGCGGCGCAGCTGAGCCTGCCAGGCGTGCCGGTGGGTGTCGACGAAACCGGGGCTGACGATCCGGCCGGTGGTGTCGACGAGCTCCGCGCCGTGGGCCTGCGGATGGTCGCGCAGATCCGGCCCGACCGCCACGATGTGCTCGCCGCTGACCAGCACGTCACCCTGCTCCAGATCGCCCAGGCCGGGGTCCATCGTGACGACGGCGCCACCGGAAAAAAGCATGGTCATGACCGCTCCTGGCCGACGGCCCGGTGAAGGATGTAGCCGGCGTGGTGCAGCACCCCGTCGCGGAATTCGCCGTAGGCCCAGAAGCCTTGGTCGTCGAGGTAGACGATGCGATCGCCGGCGATCCAGAAATTGCCCTCGTAGGCGTGCCGGCGGCCGTCGCGGGTCTCGTCGTAGCGGCCCTCGGCGGTCAGCTCCTGGCGCAGGTGACGCGACTCGTCGACCCACATCCCGACGTACGGGCTGCCGGTCGCCGCCGGCCGTCCGTCCGGCGCCGCCGGTGCTCCGTCGATGAGCACCTCGACCGCGTTCTCGGGGCGCCAGATGACGTACTCCCAGGCCTGACTGCCGGCGGCGATCACCGCGAAGGTGGCCGGGCTGCCCGGGGCGAGGGTGCTGTGCCCGGCGACGGGGACGATGGCGAGCCCGGTGCCGTCGACCACGGTGGCGCCGGGCGTGGGGTGGACGTCCGGCCCGACGGCGGCGATCCGATCGCCGTCGACCAGCAGGCCGGCGTTCTCGAGGTCGCCGAGGCGCGGATCCAGGGTGTGGATCCTCGCGTTGACGAAGACTTTCGGTGCGTTCATGCACCAACCGTCGACGCTGCTGCGAGAAGCAACCAGTGCGGGCCTACCCGGGGTGCGACGCACCCTGGATACCGCCGGGAGCAGCGTTTAGCCTGGCCACATGCCCACTACCGGTCTCGGTGCCTTCCTCGTCGCCCGGCGCGCCCGGCTCCGTCCCGACGACGTGGGCCTGGTCTCGCACGGCCGTCGCCGGGTGGCCGGGCTGCGCCGGGAGGAGGTCGCCGTCCTGGCCGGGGTGAGCGCGGACTACTACACCAGGCTGGAGCAGGGACGCGAACGCTCCCCGTCGGCTTCGGTGCTCGACGCCGTCGCCCGCGCCCTGGATCTCGGCCCGGACGCCCGCGAGCACCTGTTCCACCTGGCCGGCGTGCCGGTGGACGGCCGCGGCCCGGCCACCGACCGGGTCGACGACGATCTGCGGGAGCTGCTCGCCGAGTGGCCGCACCTGCCCGCCCTGGTCGTCAACCGGCGGCTCGACGTGCTCGCCACCAACGCGATCGCCGACGCCCTCTACTCCGACTTCGCCGAGACGGCCAACTTGGCCCGCATGACCTTCCTCGACCCGGCCGGGCGCGGCTTTTTCGCCGAGTGGCCCCGGGCGGCCGAGTCCTGCGTCGCTCACCTGCGCCTCGCGCTCGGCCCCGACACCGGTGACGGGCGCACCCTCGCGCTGGTGGAGGAGCTGGCCACGGACGAGGAATTCCGCCGGCTCTGGGCGCGGCAGGACGTGCGCGGCAAGACGTACGAGGCGAAGACCTTCCGGCACAGCGCGGTCGGCACGCTGACGCTGACCTACCGCGCATTCGACGTCCGCGGCTCCTCCGGACAGCAACTTCTGGTCTACCGCCCGGCCCCGGACAGCCCGGACGCCGACGCCGTACGCCTGCTGGGCATGCTGGCCCCCGCCGGCCTTCGTGACGGTTCACCAGAGGCGTAACTCGAGCGAGGCGAACATGCCTACCAGTGACTGCGGCGGGTGGAGCGGGTGAGTTCCTTGCACAGCTCTCCCAGCGCGGGATTGGGGTCACCATCGCGATGGGTGATGTGCATCTGACGGGTGACCGTCGGCGGACCGGCGATCTCGAGCAGGGCTGTCCCGGCCGGCGAGGACGCCGCCGAGCGCAGCAGCAGGGCGACGCCGAGATCGGCCGCGACCATCGCCAGCACCGCCTGGGCGCTGTCGACGCGGTGGCTGATCCGCGCCTCGAAGCCGGCCGATCGCGTCACGGCCTCGGTCACCGCCTGAAAACCCGACTCGGCCCGGGAGGCGATCCATTCGGCGTCGGCGAAGTCGGCCAGCCGGACCGGTCCTTCATCCGCGGGACGCAGGCGCGGCGGCACGGCCAGCACCATCGGGTCGGCGAGTAGGGGGGTTTGGACCAGTCCCCGCAGGTCGGGAGCGGGCAGCGGCGCGTACTGATGGGTGACCGCCACGTCGATCTCCCCTGCTCGCAACGCGGGCAGGGCCACCTCCGGTTCGAGTTCGGTGAAGGTCAGCCGCAGCCCGGGGTGCCGCCGCCGCAGCGCGCCCAGCGCCGCCGCCACGAATCGGGTGGTCGCCGTCGCGAAGGCAGCCACTCTCAGCCGGCCGTGCCCGGCCGTGCCCGAGGCGAGCACGGCCTGCTCGGCCGCCTCGAGATCGGCCAGGATCACGCGGGCGCGTTCCACCAGCACCTCGCCGGCATGGGTGAGCCGGACGCTGCGGGCCGCGCGTTCGAGCAGGGGCACGCCGAGGTTGCTCTCCAGAATGCTGATCTGCTGCGACGCGGCGGCCGCGCTGCACCCGGCCGCGGCGGCCGCGCCCGCGATCGACCCGGACTCGGCGACAGCGACGAGCAGGTGCAACCGGCGTGTGGCGAGCATCGGAAAATCTTAGCCTCGACGATACGGATACCAGCTTTCCGAGTGGTCCCGCCGGCATCGACAATGACCGCGTGATCAAGCATGACGCGGGCTTCCGCGGATTCGCCAGCGACAACTACGCCGGCGTCCACCCCGAGATCCTGGCCGCCGTCGCCTCCGCCAACGGCGGCCACCAGGTCAGCTACGGCGGTGACGTCTACACCGAGCAGCTGCGCGAGGTGTTCCGTCACCACTTCGGCCCCCAAGCCCGGGTGTACCCGGTGCTCACCGGCACCGGCGCCAACGTGATCGCTCTGCAGGCCGCCTGCGACCGCTGGGCCTCGGTCATCTGCGCCGACACCGCCCACATTCACGTCGACGAGTGCGGGGCACCGGAGAAGGTCGGCGGCCTCAAACTTCTCCCTGTCCCCGCCACCGACGGCAAGCTGACCGTGGCGGCGATCCGGCGCGAGGCCTGGGGCTTCGACGACGTGCACCGCGCCCAGCCGCAGGTGATCTCCCTGGCCCAGTCGACCGAACTGGGCACCGTCTACTCCCCGGCCGAGATCCGCGCCATCACCGATTTCGCCCACGCCCACAACATGCTGGTCCACCTCGACGGCGCCCGGCTGGCCAACGCCGCCGCCCACCTCGGCGTGCCCCTGCGAGCTCTCACCACCGACGCCGGCGTCGACATCCTCTCCTTCGGCGGCACCAAGAACGGCATGCTGCTCGGCGAGGCCGTCGTGATCCTCGACCCCGCCCTCGGCCGCGGCGCCGATCACCTGCGCAAGACGTCGATGCAGCTCGCCTCGAAGATGCGCTTCATCTCCGCGCAGTTCCTCGCCCTCCTCGAAGGCGACCTGTGGCTGCGCAACGCCACCCACGCCAACGCGATGGCAACGCTGCTGCACGACCAGATCCGCGACCTGCCCGGCCTGGACATCAGCTACCCGGTCCAGGCCAACGCCGTCTTCGTCACTGCACCCGAGACCGCCCTGGCCACCCTGCACGACCAGTTCTCCTTCTACAACTGGTCCGGATCCGCCACCCAGGCCCGCTGGATGACCACCTTCGACACCACCCCGGACGACGTCAAGAACCTCGCCACAGCGGTGCAAGCGGCTCTGACGAAGTAGCGAGACGGTCGCCGGTGTTTCGAACGCGCGATTTCAGCGCACGGCGTCGAAGTGTCTACGCCCTGGAGGGCTTCGCCACCCCAGCGCCACGGCGGCGACGATGATCGCGAGCAGACCGGCGACGAAGTCGGCCAACACGTAGTACTGAACGTCTTTGAAGATCCCGTCGATCGCCTCGACAACCAGACCCACACCGATCAGACCGAATGACAGACCGAGCACAAGGCGAACGACGCGGCGCGATGGTGTCCAGGACGGTGTGCCCAAAACGGTTGTGCGCCGGAGAATCAGCAGGGCGATAGTCAGTACCGCACCGATCGCGCCGGTGACCGCGTACGGGAAGCCGTTGTCGACCCCGGGCAGGAGGCTGACGTCCATGCGGTAGACGCCAGCACATGGTCCGATGTCTGGTGTGAACCACGGAGGCTCACACATCGGATGAGCGCCGAAGCGATCGGTCGCGATGAGCAGCTTGGTCCATGGTTCGCTCAGGAGGTACGTCAAGCCGCCGCTGAGCCCGAACCAGGCCATGGCCGCGCCGGCCACCGCCCAGGCCACGAGCGTCACCCTGCGAAGGGCAATCCGCGTGACGCTGTTGTCGATTCGCAGCCGATACGCGATGGTGTCCGCCTCCCCGAAGCGGTCGACCGCCTCCTGTTCGGCGGTCTCCGGGTCGAGGCCCCGCGCGCGCCCTTCGGCAGCGGCCTCGTGGAGGTGCTCCTCGGCTTCGGTGAGCATTCGCCGGCCGGCGGCACCGGTGCCGGCCAGCCGATCGAACATCTGATCAAGATAAAGCTCGAGCGGTCCCGCTCCGCGCTGGCCGCCGTCGGTCACGCCGGCCCGCCAACGGCCATCGGCCCGATCACAGCCTGGACGCTCACGACGAAGCCGCGCCACTCGGTCTTCTTATCGGCACAGGCCCGCCGGCCGTCCTCGGTCAGCTCATAGACGCGGCGGCGGCGCGGCGCGCTGTCATCCCAGCGGCTGCCCACCAGACCAGCACGCTCGAGACGCTGCAGGGCTGGATAGATGGTGCCTTCAGGCAGATCGAACGCGCCCTTCGAGCGGTCGCGCAACGCAGTGATAACGGCGTATCCATGCACCGCGCCCCGGTCGTGGAGAACGGAGAGAAGAAGGAGATCGATGTGGCCACGAATGTCCATGCCTAGCGACCCTAGGCATAGCGTTCCTAGGTGTCAACGACGGGTTGCGCGGTCCGCTCTCCCCACGCCGCCGTGGCCACGTCAACCCGTGATAGACCTCTTAGAACGCAGCCAGTAACTGGATATGACGAGCGGGTTGTCCAGTAGCTCGAAGAGCAGCTCGTGAAACCGTCTGTCAGTCTCGGGACTGACCGCGCCGGCGGCCGCCTCGGCCTCCATCCGTTCCATCACCTCGGACAGCCGCCCGCCGGTGCCGTCGGCCTGAATTACCTGCTGGACCGGGCCGGACTCGAGCGCCTCACCGCAACGGCGACGACGTCGAGGGCCTCGTCCGGCGCGCCGACCTGGACATGTACCAGGCGAAGGCCGGCGGCAAGAACCGGCACGTGACCGCCGCGGCCGGCGAACCGGAGGCCGTCGGGGCCTACGGCGCAGCGGCGCGGTAGCGGGCTCAGGCTGACTGCCCGGGCCGGCTGGGGTCGGTTCCGAGGACGCGAGGATTCTGGCCCTGCGCCTGGGCGGCACCGTGACCTGCGAGCGGCGCGTGCTATGCCTGAGCCGGGGTCAGACGGTCGGCCAGGACGCGCAGGTGCGTGGTCCGGGCCTCGGCGTGGCGAAGCCGGCCGGCCTCGGTCAGCTCGACGAAGATGCCCCGGCGATCGTCGACGCAGTGGGAGCGAACCACCAGACCCTGCTTCTCCAAGCGGGCCACGGTGCGGGAAAGGGCGCTCTGGCTCAGGTACATGGCCGCGGCCAGCTCCTGCATGCGTCGCTTGTCACAGTCTCGGGTGACGAGACGGTCGAGGGTCTCGAAATCGCTCAGGGTGAGGCCGTGGCCGTCCTGCAGGGCGCGTTCCAGGTGGGCGGCGACCGTGTTGTAGCTGGACAGCAACTCCTGCCAGCGGCTGATCAGAGCGGACTCGGCCTCCATGCCGCGCATCCTACTCCCGCCCAGCGGGCTTATGCACCTGCATTAGATGCACAGACATTTGATGCATGGACATTGAATGCGTACGCATATAACGTCACGGCCGTGACCATCACCCAAAAGCCCACCGCCGTCCCCGTCGCCCCGCCGACGGCCGAGCTGCGCTGGAGCCCGCGACTCTGGGGCGTGCTGGCGACGCTGTGCGCCGTCCTCTTCCTGGACGGCCTCGACGTTTCCATGGTCGGCGTGGCCCTGCCGTCCATCGGCACCGAACTGGGCCTGTCCACCACCTCCCTGCAGTGGATCGTCAACGGCTACGTGTTGGGCTACGGCGGCCTGCTGCTGCTCGGCGGCCGCACCGCCGACCTGCTCGGCCGGCGCCGCGTCTTCCTGATCGCGCTCGGCGTCTTCACGATCGCGTCGCTGATCGGCGGGCTCGTCGACGACGGGGGCCTGCTCATCGCCACCCGCTTCGTCAAGGGACTCGCGGCCGCCTTCACCGCACCCACCGCCATGTCGATCCTGACCACGACCTTCCCGGAGGGGCCGGCCCGCAACCGGGCGCTGTCGATCTTCACGGTCTTCGGCGCGAGCGGATACTCGTCCGGTCTCATCCTCGGCGGTGTGCTGACGAGCCTCGGCTGGCGGTGGAACTTCCTGGTCCCCGTACCGCTGGCCCTGGCCGCCCTGATCGCCGGCTACATGCTGATCAAGCGCGACCGCCCGGAGGCCGGCGGCGGCCACGACCTGCTCGGAGCGGCGACGCTGATCGCGGGGATGCTCCTGGCCGTCTACACCGTCGTGTCGGCCCCGGACCGGGGCTGGCTGGACCCGACGACCATCGGTTCGCTGCTGCTCGCGCTGGCCCTGCTCGCCGCCTTCGTGATCATCGAGAACCGGGTCCGGCACCCGCTCGTCCGGCTCGGCATCCTGCGCATCGGCGCGATCGTCCGGGCCAACGCCAGCATGGCCGCCCTGATGGGCTCGTACGTCAGCTTCCAGTTCATGATGACCCTCTACCTGCAGGACGTCCGGCACTGGTCGCCGCTGCGCATGGCGCTCGCGCTGCTCCCGGCCGGCCTGGTCGTCGCGTTCGGGTCACCCTTCGTCGGCCGCCTCATCGACCGCTACGGCACCGGCCGGCTCATCGTCGCCGCGATGGTGTCGCTCAGCCTCGGCTACATCTGGTTCCTGGCCACCGCCGGCACACAGCCGCACTACCTGGTCACCGTGCTGCCCACGATGCTGCTGCTCGGCGGCGGTTTCGGCTTCGGCTTCAGCGCCATCATGGCCCAGGCGACCGACGGCATCGCCGACTCCGAACAGGGCCTCGCCTCCGGCCTCGTCCAATCGTCCGGCCAGGTCGGCACCGCCCTGGTCCTGGCCGTGGTCACCGCCCTGGTGGCCGGCGGCGCGGGCGGCGACGACCTCACCGAGTTCCACCCCGGCATCAACCTCGTCACCGGCGTCGCCGTGGCCGGCCTGCTCCTCAACCTGGTCCCGCTACTGACCAGGCGCCGGCCCACCCAGCGCGCCTGACCGGGGGTCCTTCACCTGTGCAGGGTGAAGGACCCGGGTCCCGATCAGTAGAACATCGCGGCGGACGAAGCGGCGTTGTCCCGAAGGCTGTTGCCGCCGGTGAAGGCGTTCACGCGTCCCCCGGGAGCAACCAGAATCAGGCCGCCGCTCTGGCCCACGTTGTAGTTGCGGTGCTCATAGATGCCCAGTGTGTAAGGCGTACGGTTCCACACCGACGAGACGGCGTCGTTCATCCCGTCCCCGTTGTAGAAGGTCCACCCGGTGAAGTCGACCATCTGGCGAGCGGCCACGCTCCCGGTCCTGAGCCGGGCCGGGACGGCGGCCGTGCCTGTCAGGTTCGGGCCGCTGTAGAAACAGACCTCGGCGCCGTTGGTGCCGCACTTGTACGGGACGGCCTGCGCCGGTGACGACAACACCGCCGACGAGGCCATCACGGCCACCAGCGACCCCAAGGCGCTCCCCAGGGCAAAACGCTTGTTCATTCAAAGCTCCGAACCGGTGATCTTTCGGCAAGTGGACGGGCCGAAACTAGCGATCAGCTCTGGAGAAGAAGTGAGTCGCCACTTTACGGCGGCGCTGGTGCAGCGGGTCCGGCTGCCGGGGGTGACAGGGAGGCCCAGAGCAGAGCCGCGGCGTAGGAGCGGCGCGGTGACCATCTGGTGCCGAACTCCTGCGCTTCCTCGACGCTGGGCACCGCCGGCAGCCGCCATGCTCGTTGTATCGCGTGCCGGATGCCGAGATCTCCTGCCGGCAGGACATCGGGCCGGCGCAGCTGGTGCAGCAGGAACATCTGCGCCGTCCATGGACCCACGCCCCGGGCCGAGGTCAACGCGGCGACCACCTCGTCGTCGCCGAGAGCTTCCAGGTTCTCGACGTCGATGACCCCGCTGATCTGGCGCCGGGCGACGTCGACCATCGACTCCGACTTGGCGTGAGAGAGACCCAGCGCATGGATCCGTTCGGGACCCAGGTCCGCGACGGCGGCGGCGGTCAGTTCCGGCCCGGCAGCGGCTACCAGCCGATCGAACAACACGACGGCAACGCTGGTGGAGATCTGCTGACTCGTGATGTGCAACAGCAGCGCGCCGAAGTTGGTCGCCGTACGCCGCCCACCGGCAGACCAGTGGAAAGGGTCCGGCCGGCCGTGTGTGCGGGCGATGCGGCGCAGAACCGGATCGGCCGCCAGCAGGGCATCGTATCCGGGCGGCGACTCCTCGGCGGCACGCGTTCCAGTCATAGGTTCCTCCTCCGCGCCGGCCGGCGGCCGGCCTTCCCCGGGACGTCACCTATGACGGTCGTCGATCGCAGTTGACGATCTGTGAAGCTCTCATCGGCGGGTCCACTCGGTTCGGCCATCAAGTAGAAGTCAACTGTCCGGTCAGCGCCGCGGCCTAGCGTCGAGCACCCGATCACCCCTGTACCGAAAGGAACGGTCTTGAACAAGCGGATGCTCCTCGGCGGTGGACTGGCCGCCGCCGTCGCCTCGCTCGCCCTCGCCGCCCCGGCCCAGGCGACGCCGGCCGGTCCCGGCGTCGCCGGCACGATCCTCTCGCAGCGCACGGTCGGCAACACCGACTACATCCTGCGGGAGATCACCATCCCGGCCGGCCAGGCCACCGGCTGGCACTACCACACGGGCGAGCTCTACGGCTGGGTCAAGCAGGGCACCCTCAGCCACTTCGACCACACCTGCGCCTCCGACGGCGTCTACAAGCGCGGCAGCTTCATCCAGGAGCCCAGCGGCGACGACAACGTGCACATCGGCATCAACCGCGGCAGGGTCCCGGTGATCCTGGAGGTCCTGTACGTCCTGCCGACCGGATCCCCGCTGTCGGTCGACGCCCCCAACCCGGGCTGCGCCTTCCAGTAAGCGGCGACGGCGCCCGGAACCAACATTCCGGGCGCCGCGCGGCACGTCGGCCTTGCCGTGGGGTCCGCCCCGCCGCTCTACGAGGCCGCTGACGGCAGGAGCATCGTGATGGTGACGGTACATCCGGTAGCCCCGTTGATGATCTCCGCGCTTTGCGTCAGCTGCCGGATCAGGAAGAGGCCCCGCCCGCCCTCGCGACCTGCGGGAGGCGGTCCGCTTCCGGCGGCCGGTAGGCCGGCGAAGCCGGCGCCTGTGTCGGTGACAGAGCACACCAAGCAGTCTCCGGCAAGGCGCAGAACAAGGCGCCCACGGCCGCCGCCGTGACGGATCGCGTTGGTCACCAGCTCCTGCACGGCGAGCACGAAGTCCGCCTGATCGCTCACCGCCAAGCCGCTGTTGCGGGCCACGCATTTCACCAGCTGGCGGACCGCACCCACGCGAACAGCGGTCACTGACTGCGACAGAAGGACGACGCCCTCGTCCGCGACAGCCGGGTGAGCAGGCCCGTCGACGCGCAGCCGGGAACGCTGCGCAACGGCCGACCGCGTGACGAGAGCGGCAGCCACCCGTACGGCAACAGCCGCCCGATCACAAAGCGCCGCCGAGTCGGCGAGCGTCGTTCCAGTCAAGGGAGCGACCTTCCGACTTTTCTCGACCAACTCAGCTACCACAACGAGTAGCTACCCGGGCAGTACCGGTTCACCCCTGTGACCTGCTTCGAATCAACGAATGAGGCTCTGCTCAACTCGCCGCGATGCGCCGGAGTGCTGCGTCACTGGCCAGTTCCGGCCGGTCCTGCGGGTGGACGATGTAGTGGGCGACGGCTTGGAGCAGCAGGGCGGGGTCGGCGGCCAGCCAGCGGCCGCTGATGGTGTCGAAGGGTGACAGCGCCTGGGGACCTGCGGTGGAGCGGCCCAGATAGTTGCGGGTGACCGTGGCCGACGAGCCGATCGTGCGGATGAAGATGACCGGTGAGTGGGCCCAGAGTGCGGCCACGTCGACGACCGCCTCCCACGGCACGAAATGGGTGAAGGTGAGCCCGCGATGGTGGATGCCGTCCGGCCCGACGACGACCTGGCCCGGCGCCAGCTTGAGGAACACTGCCAGGAACACGCCGGTGACAACCGCAAGCAGAGCCAGGACTACCGCGATGACATAGCCCTGAGTAGTGGCCTGCACAGCCGCACGGACGCTCATACCCAGCAGCGCCAAGACCGTCATGCCGACGAAAGCGCCGAGCAAGTACGTGGGTGCCGCCCCGTATCGGAAGACCAGGCCGGCGGCTTCGTGGCGTACGCCTGTGGTGTCGCTGCGATGCCGCCCGCCGCGGTAGGAGTGCAGGCTCAGGGCGGTCAGGTGAGCGAAATACACGGCGGTCGCCGCGAAGATGAGCGCGCCGGCCAGATCCTCGCTGGTCACGGCCAGGACGGCGACGCCAACGGTGAGCAGCCCCATGAACACGGTGCCGAACAGCAACAGGCCCGAGCGTCGCTGACCGGTCCACTCGGCCGGCCAGGTGGAGGCGTACGGCAAGGTCTCCATCAGAAAATCGCGTCCCATGCCTTCTTGGCGCCGTCGCCGATGGCGCTGCCCGCGTCGCCGATGGCATCGCCGGCGGCGGAGAAGCCGTTCTCGATGCCGTCCTTGACGCCCTGCGGTAGCCCGTCGTAGACGAAGTCGAGGGTGCCGCTGGCGACCAGCCCGACGGCGAGGCCACCGACCGCGCCGAGCACCGTGCCCACGACGGGGACCGGCACCATCGTACCGATCGCCGCGCCGGCGGCCATCGCCGCGACCGCGCCGCCGACGCCGGAGATGACCGCCTTGCCGACCGGTTTGCCCTGGTGGATGTCGTAGCCGATGCCGGCCGCGGTGATGCCGAGCCCGATGATGGGGATCTTGCCGGCGACCCGGGCGCCTGCTTTCGGCGCGCGGCGGGCCAGTTCATCGGCGTCGAGATAGCTCTTCCAGGACGCCTTAATCAAATACTTGGACTGCGGTGTGCCGCCGGGTGTTTTCAGGTAGTGCTCGGCCAGGCGTTTCGAGTCGTCCAGCAGGGCGGCCGACTGCGCCTTGAGGATGCTGCGATGCTTGGCGACCAGGCCGCCCACCACGGCGCCGTTGACCACGTCACCCGCTTGCAGGAACGCTTTGCCGTACAGGTCGTCCCACATGTTGCGGGCGATGGCCTTGGCGGCGTTGTTGGCCGACCAGTAGCCGTCGGCCTGCTTCTGGGCGAGCACGAAGGCGTCGACCTTCGCCTGATGGGCGCGGCTGGCGGCGACACCCTCGTCGTACGCCTGCACTTGAGCCGCCGTCGCTGTGCCGTCGGTGGGGATCGAAGCGACGACCGGGCCGTCACCCGGCGGCTGGATCTGGTCGTCGACGACGGTCAGCCCGGCGTCCGCGGCCATCTGCCGGGTGCGGGCCATCCCCCGCTGGGCGTCCTCCAGCTCGTCGGCGTACGTGACCAGGGAGTTGGCCGCGGTCTCGATGTCCGTCCGCAGCGCGTCGGCCTTCTGGCTGGCGGTGTCCATGCGCGCCTGGAAGGCCGGACCGGCGTCACCGTTCCAGCCGCGAGCGGCATCGGCCCGGGCCGACTTCATTTGCGAGACGGTGTCGTCGACGCCGCCGGCCAGGCTGCCTTTCATCCACTGTGACGAGGCACGGATGCCGTCCGGGTCGCCCTCGATGCGGGTGTCGATCGGCATCAGAAGAGCCCGTTCAGGCCGGCCGCGGCTGCCGTATCCGTACCGGCGTACGAGGCGTGGGTCTGCTCGACCCGGTCACCGGCTTCCTTCAAGCCGATCACGAGGTTGCCGCAGACATCCGTCAGGTGCCCCACCAGCGCGGCGATGTCGGGGGTCAGATCTCCGGCCGAGGGTGTCGCGGGGACGCCGCTACCGATCTCGTCGAGCGACTCCCCCGCCTGGCGCAGGCGCGCCGCCAGCGACTGCAACGTCGCCAGGTCGGCGTTGGTCTCGCCGGCCATTCACTCCACCTCCGCGTGACGGCGCTGCTCCGGCGGAATCTCCAAGTCGAACAGGATCAGCTCGTAACCGGTGGCCAGCCGTACCTGCTCGAGGTTGGCCGTCGGCAGGACGGTCCACGGCTGCTCCGGCCCGCAACAATCCACCAGCCGATCAAGGGCGGTGTACGCCAGCAGCGCCAACTGCCCCTCCCGGGTCTGCCGGAGGTCCACGCTCAACTCGGTGTCGCCGGCCTGCGGCGGCGCACAGGGCACATAGACGAACGGCGGGACGATCACCTGCGGCGACGCGGACGGCAGCTCCCGGTCCGGTGGCCACAGGCTGCTCTCATCGGTCGGTGGTGTCGTCACCATGCGCAGCAGTCTATGCACGACCGACAACACACATCATCGTGAGAATACTTCGGGTCTATGCGGGGTTGACCGTCTTCACCATGACGCAGTTCTTCAGTCCTTTAGGGCGGTCGTAGGTGAAGCCGAGCCGCTCGTAGAGTCGACGGGTGCCGTTGTAGAGGAACGACGACGACATCTTCTTGGTCTGGTTGGTCAGATCGTGGGGATAGCTCTCGACCCGGCCGCCGCCGGCCTGCGCGATCAGCTGGAGGGCTCCGGTGATGGCCAACTCCGTCACGCCCCGTCGCCGGTAGCGTTTGTCGACGAAGACACACGTGATCCGGTAGTCCGGGTCCGCGGTCTTGGTGGCCTCGTACTGCTTGCTGTGATGCAGGGTCGGCAACTCGACCGGAGTGCCGTACTCCGCCCAAGCGACGGCCTCGTCGCCGTCCATCACCAGCGCGGCGTGCGCCCGGCCCTGCTCGACGTAGGCCTTCTTCAGCGCCCGGTTGGCCTCCGCGCCCTGGCCACGCTCGGGTCCGTCCGGATGGAACCAGATGCACCAGCAACCGCCGAAGATGCCGTTGTGCCGCTGCACCAGGGCATCGAAGGCGGGCCAGGTCTGAGGACTGAGAGGCGCGATCGTGTACGACGACTCGGTAGCCATGCCGTTGACAGTATTGGACCTCCGGGGCCTTTCCGAGTTGCCCGTTGTCAGAAGGTGCATCGAGCCGGCCGAGGCCGGCGGCGATCATGGCTTCGGCGAGACGCGGGCCGGAACCGATAGGTTGGATGGCGCATGTCCACGACGTCCTGCCTATCGGAGGCGAATCTCGTGAATCCGGCCGATGCCGATCGTTACCGCCGGGTCTCGCCGGTGCGCTCGCTGGAGCTTGGCTCGCATCGTTTGACGTTCATCCCCGACGGGTCGGTGCAGATGGATCCGCGGGCCTGGTTTCCGGCGTCCACCTCCGGCGACTGGGAAGGGCTGGGGCATTATCTCGACCGGGACGGCTTCCTCGCCGGCTCGGTCGGCGGGCTCCTGGTGGAGCACGGCGACCGGGCCATGCTGATCGACTGCGGGTACGGGCCGCGGCGGCTGGCCGCCGACATCTCGCATCCGGCGCTCGGGGTGCTCGAGGGCGGGCGCCTGATCGACAGCCTGGAGCAGGTGGGCCGCGCCCCGTCCACCATTGAGCTGGTCGCCTTCACTCACCTGCACGACGACCACGTCGGCTGGGCGATCGGCGCCCGCACGGAGTTCGCGCACGCGCCGATGCTCGCCACCGCCGAGGACTGGCAGTCCTCGGCCGGTACGCAGTTGCGCGGGGCCCGTCGCGTCACGGCGACCGAGAACCAGGAGATCTTCCCCGGTGTCACCGTCGGCTTCGCACCCGGGCACACGGACGGGCACCTGACCTACCGCATCGCCACCGGTGAGCAAGAGGTAATCGCGTTCGGCGACGTGATGCACTCCCCCGTTCAAGTGGGGCAGCCGGACTGGGCCGCGGTGTTCGACAGCTCACCGCAGCAGGCCGCCGCGAGCCGCCGGCGCCTGCTGGCCGATCTCGGCGCCGGCGACGTCATCGGGTTCGGCGGCCACTTCGCCGACGTCGTCTTCGGACGTGTCGTGCCGGCGGACACCGGGCTCCGATGGGAGCCGGTGACCGCCTGACAGGTCGGGTGGCTCAGCCCGCCGCGAGAGCGGCGTGCCGGACGGCGCTCAGTGGCCGCGGGGGCCGGCCGAGAAGCTCGGGCAGGTCGCCTCCGGTCTCGGCGAGGAAGCCGCCCGCGATGGCCGAGTAGGTGCTGCACACCATGGGCACCTGGAACGACTGGAACGCCGGGTCGGCCTCGAGCGCGGTCCGCGTCTCGGCCAGCGTGGCCGGCCGGTAGGTCACCGGCCGGCCACGAACCTGGCTGAGTTGCGCGGCGACCTCTTCGGCGCCGATCGCCTCGGTGCCCACCAGCTCGTACGTGCGGCCCGCGTGGACCGGCGCGTCGGCGGTCACCCGGGCCGCGACGTCGGCCAGGTCCTCCCGGGCGACCGCGGCCAGCCGTCCCGTGCCCAGCGGCGCGGTGATGACGCCGTCGTCGCCCGGGGCCGTCAGGTCGAGCAGGAGCTCGGTGTAAAGGCCGTTGCGCAGCACCACCGAGGGGATCGGGCTGCGGCTCAGCCGGCGCTCGGTCCAGCGGTGGGCCAGCGCGTACGTGAGATGGTCCCCGGCCGCGGACAGGCTGGTGTAGACGATGGTGCGGACGCCGGCGCGCTCGGCGGCGTCGATGGCGGCGCCGTGCCGCCTGATCACCACGTCGTCCTCCGCGTAGCCGGCGGAGATGAGCAGCAGGGTGGTCACTTCGTCGAACCCGGGGCCGAGGGTGGCCGGATCGTCGAAGTCGATGCGCCTGGCCGCCGCGCCGGACCCGTTCGGATCGCGGGTGCCCAGCACCACGTCGTCACGATGCGCCAAGCGCTCGGCCACGAGTCGCCCGAGATGTCCGCCCGCACCACTGATCAGGATCATGATCGCCCTTCCTGGCAATGAACGTGATGCCATGCCAACGAGAGCGACCGGCCGGTGATCGACCGAAGTGATCACCGACACAGAGTGACAGCGACCGGCGTACACAAAGGAGGGTCAGCAGAGCGCGGGGTGCCGCGCGCCCCACCGTTCGAGTCCGTCGAGCAGCGAGATGAGCTCGGCGCCGACCTGGGTCAGGCCGTAGAAGGCGGTGCCCTCGGGCCCGATGTGGTGCTCGATCAGGCGCCCGTCCTCGAGGCGCCGCAGCGCCTCGGTAAACGATCTGTTGTAGACGGTGCGGCCGGTGGAAACCGTGATGACCAGCTGCAAATCGGTGTAGCGGAGTGGCTCCTTCGCCAGCGCGCGGAGAATGTCGACCGACCACCGCAGCTTGATGATATTGACAACGCTCTTTATCACGTTGGACACGTCGCCCCCGTAGCCGTCACGCCAACCGATCGATGCCAGTCTAAGCCACCCGGGGCGCCTCCTTCGCGATACATGTATGACTCGGAAGTTTTTAATCAGAAATTTTCAGGATCGAACCGGACCGCCCACGGCGAGATCTCCGGCGCGGCGCCGCACCGGAGATCCTCGCCGCCGACTCAGCCCGGGCTCACGCCTGCACGAGCGACGGAACCCCGGGCAGCGCCATCACCTGGGCGATGCGCTCCTCCAGGCTGCCCCGGACGATGTGCACGGGCAGGCCGAGGGTGCCGGTCATCCGCAGCATGAGCTCGTCCGAGAGCGTGCGGAAGCGCTCGCTGATCGGGCTGTGCCCGGCCGGCAACGGAAATTCCACCGGGCAGTGCACGATGAGGTCGTAGTGGCTGCGGGCGTACTCCTGGGCCAGCAGTCCCGCCTGGTCGACCACCTCCTCGTACGGCCGGCTGGTGTCGTCGCGCGCGGGCGCGTCGGCCAGGGTGACCGACGGCTCCGGGTGCCGGCCGGCCTGCAGGCGCACCTTGCTGTAGACCCACTCGTGCAGCACCGAGCCGTCGGACACCAGCCCGCGCTCCATCCGGGCCTCCTCGGCCGCGCGCTCGGCGAAGCGCCGGACGGCCAACTGGATGAGCTCGGGGGCGCTGGTCTCCTCCAGCGCCTTGCGAGCACCGCCGGCCGGGTCACGCATGGCGCTGCCGTGCGATCGCTCGAGACCCAGCCGCCGGGACAACTCGGTGGTCAGCGTGGTCTTGCCGTTGCCGTAGGCGCCCACGAATGCGATTCTCATGCCGTCTCCTCGGGTTCAGACGCGGGCGTCGGCCGCGCGGTCGAGTTCGTTGCGGGTATCGAGCTGGGCGTACTCCTCCTGGGCGAGCGCGATGGCCTGGTCGATGGTCATCACCGGCTTCAGATCGAAGATGGCCAGGGTCTTCTCCAGCCGCTCGGGAATCGAGCCGCCGACGACATGCACCGGGATCTCCAGCTCGTTGAGGGTCTTGAGCAGCAGCTCCTCGGCGAGGGCGCGGAACCGCTCGTTCACCGGCCGGTGACCGTCCTCGACGATGGGGAACTCGATGGGCAGGTGGATGAAGGCGTCGTACGCCTTCTTGGCGTGCTGCTTGGCGGGCACGCCGAGCTGCTTCATGACCTCGGCGTAGAAGCGGATCTCGTCGGTCATCTCGACGTTGTCGAGGTTCACCGAGTCGTTGGGGTTGATGCCGACGGTGACGCGCACCGTCGCGTAGGCCCATTCGTGCAGGGTCGAGCCGTCGGAGACGAATCCGTCGGTGAGGTGGCTCTCGGCCACGGCCCGGCCCTGGTTGCGCCGGGAGATCAGCATGATGATCTCGGCGCCGTTGCACTCCTCCAGCGTCTTGCCGGGCACCGAGACGGGCAGCAGCTCCCGCATGGTCAGCGCCGCCGTGCGGGGAATGCCGGTCAGGTTGGCCAGCGCCATGCTGGTCAGGGTTTTACCCACCGAATAGGTTCCCGATACGGACAGGTTCATTGCTCCTCCTGGGGTCGGCAGAGGCCGGCCGGGCACAGTGGACGACGTTGTTGACCGTCACGCCGGCGACTCCCCGAAAGCATGGCGGCGGGCCCGCGGGTGCCCCAGACTCCACTGTCACCACCGTCACGGATGCGCTTGGCGGCACCAACAACGTGCGATCGGGCAGTGTTTGCAACATCACACTCGCGCCCGGCATTGGGTGTTCCATGAGCCGGAACAGCGCGAACACCTACTCGCGCAAGCGCACGTGCGGTCTCCGACGACGGTTGCGCTACCCGGACAGTGAGGTGATAAATACGTACGGTGAACGGATGTGATGCGGTGAAGGCGGTGCCGCGCGAGGCCGGTCGATGAAGCCCGCCCCCGGAGCACCACAGCACTGACGGAACGGATGTTGACGTGACCGACAACGACCCCGGCGCCGCGCCGGGCGACTTGACTCCCCTTCAGCTGGCCATCGTGCGACTGCTGGCCCAGGGATGCAGTGACGACCATGTGGCGGACCGCCTCGGCCTCGGGCTGCGGACGGTGCAACGGCACGTCTCGCGCATCATGCGGCATCTGCACGCTCGCAGCCGGTTCGAAGCCGGTGTCGCCGCGGCGCGCGCGGGGCTGGCCGGTGACGCGCGCCGGAACTGACGGCGACCGCGACGCCAACATTGAGAAATTGTTTCACCGAGGGGATATGACGAAACCCTTCCTTAACTTTTCGAAGGGGCCGCATTGCGCGAAATGGCGGGTGGCCGCCATTGCCTTGACGACGTTATTCGTAATTGCCTAACGTCCACATCGGCCGGTAAGAGCATTCCGCGCTGTTCTACGGGGAGTCGGAAGATCATGCAAACCACCCACGAAGTCAAATTCACGGAATTGGGCTCCTTCCTGGCCGCCCGCCGGGCCGAGGTGACCCCGGCCGAGGTCGGGCTGCCGTCCTCCGGCTCGCGGCGGCTCAGCGGCCTGCGCCGCGAGGAGGTCGCGATGCTGGCCGGGGTAGGCGTCTCCTGGTACGCGTGGATCGAGCAGGGCCGGGCCAAGAACGTCTCGCCCGGCATTCTCACCTCGATCGCCGACGTCCTGCGGCTCGGCTCGGCCCAGCGCCGGTACATGATGCGGCTGGCCGGGTACGCGCCGCCGGCCGAGCGCCGCTCACCGCCGGCCCACGACTTCGGCCGGTGCTTCGTCGACGGCTTCCTGCCCAATCCGGCGTACTTCATGGATTGCTACTGGAACGTCGTCGCGGCCAACACCACGGCGGCCCGCCTGCTCGGCCTGGACGTCACCCGCACCAACTACCTGACGCTGCTGTTCGGCGATCCGGAGGTCGCGCGGCGCTTCCCGCACTGGGAGAAGGACGCGGCCGACGCGGTGGCCCGGCTGCGCTCGCAGAGCGTCGAGTTGCTGGGCGACGCGGCCCTGGAGAACAGGGTGGCGGCTCTGCGCGAGATGAGCCCCACTTTCGCCCGGCTGTGGGACCGGCATCACCTGACCGACGAGCTCAGCACCGTCCAGACGGTGCGTCACCCGGAGTTGGGTCAGGAGTCGTTCGAACGGCTCACGCTGGAGGTCGCCGCGCGGCCGGGCTATCAGCTGGTCCTGTTGCGGCCGCGCACGGACCGGGCCGCTGCGGGCCTGCGACGGTGGGCGGCCGAGGGCAGCAGCGCCGGCTGATCGACGCCGCCTTACTCGACCGTCCGCAGCAGCAGCTCGCGCAGCTGCGACTGCTCCTGGTCATTGAGCCGGCTCAGCGGCGCGTCGACATTCAGATGCTTGACGACGCGCTTGCGCAACGCGACGCCTTCGGGCGTCAGATGCAACAACTTGGCGCGCCGGTCGGTGGGATGCGGCCGGCGCTCCAGCATGCCCATGGCCTCGAGCCGGTCGGCGACGAACGTGGCGTTGGAGGCCTCGCAGTGCATCCGCTCGGCCAGCGCGCCCAGCGTGCGCGGCTCGGGAAGCTCGCGCAGCGCGATGGTCTGCGCGGCGGTGAGACCGAACTGCTCCGCCACCTTGCGGGTGTGCCGGTCTATCGCCTGTGACAGCGCATTGACCAGCCCGCACATCTCGCTGTCGGCGGGCACGGACTTGCGGGTTTGCGCCATGAAACGATGGTAGCTCTTGATCGTCGCCGGATCCGAGGCCGCGATCGCCCGGGCCGTGGCGCCGCCCGATCAGGCGGCGCCACGGCCCGGTCCGCACACTGAGCCTCACACGGGGGCGAGTCTCGCGCACGCCTCCACCATGCGGCGGCAGACCGCGGCCGGCTGGTCGAAAAGACCGAAGTGCCCACCCGGCCAGGCGTGGAAGTCGACCGTGCCGGCGTAGCCCGACCACGGCCGCACGACCTCCACCGGCGTCATCGGGTCGGTGTCGCCGTGAAAGACGGTCAAGGCCGTACGCAACGGCGGCCCGTCCCGGTAGGTGTAGCCGCGCACGATCTCCAGGTCCGCGCGCAGCAGCCGGGTGTAGCGTGCCTCGACGACGGCGCTGATCGTCTTGTCCCGTCCACCGAGCCGGACCGGGCCACCCACCGCGGCGACGACCTCGTCCCGCGTGGCCCGGGGCACCGCCGGTGCCGGGAAGCCCGACACACCGAGCCAGTGCGGGTCGCTGCCCCGTCGTTCAAGCTCCCGGACCAGTTCGTAGGCCAGCAACCCGCCCAGGCTGTGACCGAACACCGCGTAGGGCCCGGTCAGCTCGGGCCCGAGCGCCCGCAGCAGATGCTCGACCGCGGTGGCCGTGCTCCGGCAGGCCACGCCGGCCGGCCCGAGCAGCCGGTTGGGCAGGTCCACCGCGACCAGCCGCCAGCTTTCGGGCAGGTGCGGCACGAACGGCCGGAAGCCGGCCGAGGACCCACCGGCGTGGTGCAGCAGCACGAGCGTGAGCTCGGCGTCCTCGGGTGCCCGCAGCACGCGCAGCGTCATGGGCGCTCCTCGGCCGGGACCGTCCCGGGCGGCAGCTCGTGCGCGAAGCTGCAGCGCACCTCCACCCCGGCGTAATTGGCGCGGACGTCGACGCTGCGCCACCGGCCGCCCCGCATGTCGAGCACCCGCCGGCCGGTCAGCGCCGCCTCGGCCGGCTGCGCCTGGCCGGGGCCGACCGGCAGCGGCGGCGGATCGACCGGCGCGGTCAGCACCGTCCGCATCATCCACAGCGTCCGGCTGTCGGCCCGCCGTATCGAGTCGAGCTCGTAGAGCAGCACCTGAACGAGCTGCAGGCTCACCACGAACGTGTCGACGACGGTGACGCCCGGCTGCCGGTCGCCGTCGATGCCCCGGGCCGCCACGCGGTCCTCGGGCTCGAAGTGCACGGCGGCGGTCGCGGTGAGCGAGCCCATGTCGACCTCGACGTCGCCGATGTGGTGTCGCCGTTGCTTGAAGCCGGCGCCGAAGAAGCGGCTCGCCGGCTGCTCCAGCACCTCGTCCGGCCCGCCGAACTTCTCCTGCGCGGTGGTGGGTGTGCCCACCGGGTGCTCGATCTCGTACCGGACCCGCAGACTGCCCACCACGCAGTCGTACGTGGACCGCACGCGCCCGGCCGGGCCGGCGTCCTCGCTCTTGACCGGCACGGCGCTGAGCACGATGCCGGTCAGATCCTCCTGCGGGGCGCCACCGGCCCGCACCACGGCCTTGCGCAGCACGGCGCTCGCCCGTTCGGCGGGCCCCAGCGAGCGAACGCGAGCCAGATGGATCTCGGCCATCTGCACCCCCAGGACCAGCGCGTCGACGGTGCTCAGGTGCGGGCGCTGGTCCACGCCGCCCTTGCTCGACCAGCCCGGCGGGTAGCTCAGGCTGACCTGCGCCCGCACCCCGGCCGCGTCGCCGTCACCGCTGTCGATCACGATGTCGCGGACGTCGTACTCGGCCCGCTGGTACCCGCGGGAGAAGAAGCGGTTCTCCCCCGGCCCCAGGTAGTCGTCGATGGACTTCAGCGTCAGCCGGTCGTCAGCCAAGGCTCCGCACCTCCACCGCGCCCGGCCGGACCGCGGCGCAGGCCTCGACCAGGTCACGCACCGTGCGCACGTCGGCGATCGAGCGGTCACCGCCGAACGGGTCGGCGCCGAGCGCCGCCTCCAGGCGCAGCAGCAGCTGGGCGAGCATCAGCGAGTTCAGGCCGATCGCGACGACCTCGTCGTCGAGCGTGTAGTCGAGGTCGCCCTCGTCGTCGAGCAGCACGGCGTTGATCTCGCGCCGGACCAGGTCGGTGAGGCCGGTGTCGTTCAGCATGTGATTCCTCCGTCGGCGATCAGGGTCTGGCCGGTGATGAATCCGGCCCGGGGTGAGGCGAGGAACAGCACAGCGTCGGCGATCTCGTCGACGCTGCCGAGCCGGCCCAGCGGGGTGCGCCGGCGGATGGTGGAACGGTTCTCGGGGGTGACGCCGGTGGTCATGTCGCTGTCGAAGAACCCGGGGATCAGCGTGTTGACCCGGATGTTGAGCGGGCCCAGCTCCCGCGCGAGGCTGCGGCTCAGTCCCTCCAGACCGCCCTTGGCCGCGGCGTAGGCGGACACGCCGCGGTAGCCGCGGACGGCGTTGATCGACGAGACGTTGACGATCGTTCCGCCCTGGCCGAGCATCATCTGCCGCGCGCACAGCTGGGCCAGGACCATGGGGGCGAGCAGGTTGACGGTGACCATCTCGCGCATGCGCTGGGCCGAGGTGGTCAGGAACAGCTCCTGGTGCAGCGCGCCACCGTTGTTGACGAGCAGGTCCAGCCGGCCGAAGCGCCCGCTGACGACCTTGCTGAAACCGCGCAGGGCGTCCAGGTCGGTGAGGTCGACCGGCTCCCACAGGAAGCGGTCCTCGTACTGCCGGGTCGCCTCCTCGGTGAACTCGCTGGGCTTGCGGCTCAGCGTGGCCACCCGCCAGCCCTCGGCCAGCAACCGCTCGGTCACGACCCGGCCCAGGCCCCGGCTGCCGCCGGTGACCACCGCGGCCCGGCTGTCGGCCGGCGCCGTCACGAGGCGCTCCGGATCTTCTTGAAGCGGTCGGAGTGCTGCTCCTCGCCGGTGATCGTGACCATCTGCGGGACCTTGAAGGCGTCCAGCCGCTCCCGGCAGTGCGCCCGCACCCGGCGCTCGATCTCGCGGGCGTCGCCCGGCCCGGTCAGCCGGATCGTCGCCGTGACGACCTGGCCGGTGACGTGGCTGGGCCGCCCGGACACCGTGGCGTCGGCGACGTAGGGGAGCTCGAGCAGGACGTTCTCCACCTCGCTGGGGTAGACCTTCTCGCCCGCCACGTTGATGATCTCGGACTTGCGGCCGAGGATGCGCACGTACTCGCCGTCGACCTCCACCGCGTCCTGCGTGTTGAAGAAGCCGTCCTCGTCGAAGGGCGCCGGGGCGTTGAGATAGCCGAGCATCGCCATGTCCGAGCGGATCCACAGGACGCCGTCGCGGATGCGGTACTCGAACCCCTCGCCGCCCAGTTTCACCCAGAGACTGTCGTTGCCGCGCGACTGCGTGGAGAGGATGCCCAGCTCCGACAACCCGTACGTCTGCTTGAGTTTGACCTCGGGCAGCGCCGCGGCCAGCCGTTGCAGCACGCCGAGCGGCATGGGCTCGGTGCCGTAGGTGATCAACCGCAGCGAGCTGAGGTCGTGACGGGTGTGCGCCCCCGAGATGAGCAGCATGTTGAGGAAGGTCGGCGTGGTCGGCAGGACCTCGATGCGGTGTTCGGCGATGGCGGCGCAGACGCTGTCCGGGGTGCGTTCGGCGATCGTGACCAGCGTGCCGCCCTGGCTCAGCGTGTGCATGAGCGTGTTGATGCCGCCGATGTGGTCGAGGTTGAGGAAGCCGGCGGTCCGGGTGGGCCGGCGGACGGCGCGGTACTTGGCCAGCATCTTGGCGAAGTCCAGCACTGAGGCCTTGCTGCGGCCTGTGGTGCCCGAGCTGAAAAGCACCAGGCCGGGTGTACGGTCGGCGCGCAGTCGCCTGTAGAGCGGGTGCTCGGCGCGGCGCCCCGTGCCGGTCAGCGACCGCTCACCCGAGCCGGGGTCCACCGTGATGACCGTCTCGACCTCGGCCACTTCGATGAACTCGGCCCGCTTGGCCGCCGGCAGCGGGGTCAGCGGAACGGCGACGGCGCCGGTGGAGATCAGCGCGAGCAGGCCCGCGCAGGCGTCGATGCCGCTGACCGCCTCCAGGGCCACCACCTGTCCCGCGTGCACGCCGCCGCGGTCGAGGTAGTCGAGCCACTGCTTGGTCAGCTCGAGCAGACGGGCGTAGGTGACGGTGTGCCCTTGATGGACGATCGCCTCGGCCGAGCCGAAGCCGTGCAGCCGGTCGAAAAACCAGGTGGTCATGCGTTCTCCTTCGTCGCGATCGGGGGAAGCAGCAGGCGCCAGCCGCCGGCTCGGCCGGCGGCTTCCAGGGCGGCGTCGCCCCGCACGACCGCCGGGGATCCGACGGCCTGCAGCATGGGGAGATCGGAGATGTGATCGCCGTACGCGTAGCAGGCCGACGAGGCCGTGCCGCAGCGCGCCATGACGTCGAGGACGGCCAGGAGCTTGGCGATGCCGATCATCGGCGGCCGGATGAGGGCGCCGGTGTAGCGCCCGCGCTCGATCTCGAGCTCGGTGCTGTGGATCTCGTCGACGCCCAAAGCCTCGGCGAGCACCCGCAGGCAGGCCGGCACCGCGCCGGAGACCAGCACCACCCGGTCGCCGCGCCGCTGGTGGCCGCGTAGCCGGTCGAGCACCGGCTGGTGGTAGAAGCCGCCGACCCGCTGGGCCGCGTGGTACCAGCGCTGCGCGGCCTCCTCGACCGCCGCCACCTCGAAGCCCGCGAGGCCGGCGAAGAAGGCCCGGTTTACCTCCTCCCGCGCGGTGCCGCGCTCGGCCGTCGTGCGCACCGCCCGGCGCCGTTCGGCGTACTCGCCGTCGGGCCGGCCGATCTCCCGCAGATAGAACCGAAGAAAATGGAACATGGTCGAGGACGTGGTCAATGTTCCGTCCACGTCGAAGAAAGCAATTCGCTTCTCCGTTGCTCTCATACCGTCGATTCTCGACCGCGAATCGGTGCCGGCCCAGCCTCGAATGCCACCACAAGAACTGACACCACCGCCAGGAAGAGGATTGCTGGGACCAACACGAATAGAGAGGCCCCACGGCATTTCGCCGTGGGGCCTCTCCGCGGGGGTGAGAAACGTTTTATCCGGACGCGCGGGCGATTCGCTCCAGCTGCTGGGTGTGTTCGGCGGCCGCGGCGAAATCCGGTACGACCGAGGTGCCTTCGCGGATGTCGGCCACCAGTTGGGCGTAGGAGTGCGCCACGCCGGACCAGGGCGCCACCGCTTCCGGAACGGCGTGGTAGCGCGACGGCACCGCGAGCTCGGCCAGGGCGGTGTCCTTGCCGCGGGCGCCGTGCAGGACCGCCTGGCCCATCTGCAGGTGCCCGGAGCCGCCGGTCACGACCAGGTCCCCGTCGGTGCCGTTGATCTCCCACCGTAGGTTCGTGGCCCGGCTGGAGCCGCCGCGGTAGTGCAGCGCCGCGACGGCGCCGGTCTCCAGGACGCCGCTGACCGCGACCTGATCCGCCGTGCGCACCGGCACGTCCTCGCCGGTGTCGGTGTTCCGGGCGACCGGCCGGCGGGTGGCCGTGGTGGCGGTGAGCGTCGCGAAGCCGGACAGGCACATCGTGAAGGCGGCCAGCGTGTGCCCGAACGGGATGGTGAGCATGGTGGCTCCGCTCGCCCGGTCGAGGGTGTAGAGGAGGCGGCTGGGGACGGCACCGCCCCAGCCGCCTCCGGACCCCACCAGGGTGCTGGAGAGCACCTCCCCCACGTACCCGTCGGCGATCAGGTCGCGCAGGTAGCGCACCATCGGGACCGAGCGGGCCTGCAGTCCCGCCACCGTGCGCACACCCCGGCGGCCGGCCCGCTCGGCCAGGTCGGCCGCCTCGGCCGCGTCGACGGCCAGCGGCCATTCGCTGTGGACCATCTTCCCGGCCTCGAGCACCGGCTCGATGAGCTTGCGGTGCAAGGGGGTCGGGACGGCGACGACGACCAGGTCGATGTCGGGGCGGGCGGCCAGCTCGGCCACGTCGGTGGTGGCCCAGGGCACGTCGAACCGCGCGGCGGCCCGATCGGCGGCCTCCCGCGAGGACGCGGCCAGGCCGCGCAGCTCTACTCCGTCGACCGCTCGCAGGGCGGGCACGTGAGCGTTGGCGGCCCAGCCACCGCGGGCGCTGAGGCCCACGATGCCGACGCCGATGGCCGGTGGCACGGGGTTGTCCTTTCGTCGGGCGGACCCGGCCCCGGGGCCGGAGCGACATCGCCGAGCCACCGTCAACGAGTCTGCACCACTGAGCACCGGTGACTCGTCACCCTCGACCACTTCGGCCACCAGTCTTGTGGTGAGGTGGGC
>NZ_JBFAOX010000036.1:0-93826 GCF_040675435.1 Actinoplanes sp. NPDC049598
AGGAACGTCACCAGGAAGCCGATCGCGAACATCATCGGCGTCTCGAAGCTGATCTGGCCGCGCCACATCGTGCCGATCCACACGAAGAACTTCATGCCCGTGGGGACCGCGATGAGGAAGCTCAGGAAGCTGAAGAACGGCAGCAGGACCTGGCCGGTGACGAACATGTGGTGGGCCCACACGGACATCGACAGCGCGGCGATGAGCAGGGTGGCCGCGACGAGGCCCTTGTAGCCGAAGACCGGCTTGCGGCTGAAGACCGGGATGACCTCGGTGATGATGCCGAAGAACGGCAGCGCCACGATGTACACCTCGGGATGGCCGAAGAACCAGAACAGGTGCTGCCACAGCATCGGCCCACCGGTCTGCACGTCGAAGACGTGCGCCCCGAGGACGCGGTCGGCGGCGAGCGCGAACAGCGCGGCGGCCAGGAACGGGAACACCATCACCACCAGCAGGCTGGTGACCAGGATGTTCCACGTCATGATGGGCATCCGGAACATGGTCATGCCGGGCGCGCGCAGGGTCAGGATCGTGGTGATCAGGTTGACACCACCGAGGATGGTGCCCAGGCCGGACAGGGCCAGGCCGACCACCCACATGTTGCCGCCGACGCCCGGCGAGTGCAGCGAGTCGCTCAGCGGGGTGTAGGCGAACCAGCCGAAGTCGGCCGCGCCGCCCGGCGTGATGAAGCCGCTGATCGTGATCGTGCCGCCGAACAGGTACAGCCAGTAGGCGAACGCGTTCAGTCGCGGGAACGCCACGTCGGGGGCGCCGATCTGGATCGGGACCACGAAGTTGGCGAAGGCGAAGACGATCGGCGTCGCGAAGAACAGCAGCATGATCGTGCCGTGCATGGTGAACAGCTGGTTGTACTGCTCGGGCGAGAGCAGCTGCATGCCCGGGCGCGCCAGCTCGGTGCGCATCAGCAGGGCCATCAGGCCGCCGAGCATGTAGAACACGAAGGCCGTGATCATGTACATGATCCCGATCTGCTTCGCGTCCGTCGTGCGCAGGATTCTGGCGAGTGCCGAACCCTTCACCTGCCGCCGGACCGGGTAGGGCCGGGTCACGATCGGCTTGGGCGCAACGGTCGTCACGAATAGCCTCCGTTGTCTCGTACGTACCGCTCAGTGCGCCCATAGTCAAAGGCGTACCTCGCAGGCAGAATAGTCCCCCGCCGACCCCTCACGGGCGCGGGGTGACCAAAGAGGCCACCTAGATCACGCGGGCGACACCAGCGGGCGGTAGTGATCGGTGAAGATCCGCAGGCCGCGCCGACGCAGCATCGGGTCACGCAGTGCGGGCGGCACGTCACGGGTGCGGTCGCGCTCACGCGTACGGTCGCGGACGGCCTCGCAGCGGGGCCGGCGGCGGGTTTCGTACGCCGAGAGCGCGGTCGCCACGTCACCGGAGGACGCGCGCAGCTCCTCGCCGAGCACGACCGCGTCCTCGAACGACATGGCCGCGCCCTGGGCGAGCGTCGGGGCGGTGGCGTGCGCCGCGTCGCCGACGAGCAGGACGGGGCCACGTGACCAGCTTGGCAGAACAACCTCGTCGGTGCGGGCGACCTGGACCTTTTCGATGGCGTCGAGAATGGCCGGCACCGGGCCGCCGAAGGTGCCGAACAGCTCCCGCAGGTGGGCCTTGGGGTCCTCGGGGTTCGGGGCGTCGGGCGCGGTCTCGTCGGCGTAGCAGTAGATCTTGCGGCCGCCCATGGGCATGGCGACGAACGAGGACCGGCGGCCGAGCAGGGCGGTCCAGTCGCTCAGGGGCGGGCCGCCGGTGACCACCGAGCGGTAGACGATCTGGCCGGTGGGGTCGGCCGCGGCGCCGAGCCCGGCCTTGGCCCGGATCGTCGAGCGGCGGCCGTCGGCCCCGACGACCAGGTCGTACTCCGCGACGCGGCCGTCGCCGAACTCGACCTTGGCCGCGCCCTCGAAGATCTCCAGGTCGCGCACGGCCGTGTCGTAGCGCACCTCGCCGCCGACACCGGTGAGCAGCACCTGCTGCAGGTCGGCCCGGGACAGCGCCCGCGACTCGCCCACCCCGGCCCAGAGCCCGGCGACGTCCATCTCGAACAGCTCGCGGCCGCGGGCGTCCAGGAAGACCTGCCGGAAGATCAGATCGCCCAGCGGCCTCAGCGGCGCGTCCAGCCCCAGCTGGCGCAGCGCGCGGGAGGCGTTGCCGGGCAGATAGATGCCGGCGCCGGGCAGCATGGTCGCGGGCAGCTCCTCCACCACGTCGGGCCGGAAGCCGGCCAGGCGCAGGGCTCGAGCGGCGGCGAGCCCGGCGATTCCGGCGCCCACCACGAGGATGCGCAACGTCATCGCAGCACTGCCTCCCACCGGTCGGACACGCGTTGGAGCCAAGACACTACCCCGCGCCACCGATCGGGGAAACCCGCGATCATCGACGCGCCCGAATTGGTGGTGAGCCCGGCCATGCGGTTCACCCTCGCACGGGCGTATGACAAATTACATCCGTGTATTTCCGGTCACCGCGGGAAAAATCAGGGGCATGACGGATCGTCTGGCGCAGTACCGCAGCAAGCGGGACGCCCGGCGCACGCCGGAGCCCGTCCCGCGCCAGGTCAAGCGCGGGGGCAGGGACGGCAACCGCTTCGTCATCCAGCAGCACCACGCCCGCAGTCTGCACTGGGACGTCCGGCTCGAGCGCGACGGCGTGCTCGTCTCGTTCGCCGTCCCCCGTGGCCTGCCCAAGGAGCAGGCCCGCAACAACCTGGCCAAACACACCGAGGACCACCCGCTGGAATACCTCGACTTCCACGGCGAGATCCCGGCCGGTGAGTACGGCGGCGGCCGGATGACCATCTTCGACCACGGCACGTACGAGGCCGACAAGTGGCACGACGACGAGATAGGTGTGACGTTTCACGGCGACCGCACGAACGGGCGGTACGTGTTCTTCCAGACCGACGGCAACGACTGGATGGTCCGCCGGATGGACCCGCCCGAGCCGGGCTGGGAGTCCATGCCGGACGAGGTCGCGCCGATGCTGCCCGTCCCGGCGGCCCAGCTGCCCAGCGACGACGCCGACTGGGGCTACGAGCTCGCGTGGGGCGGCCGGCGCGTCCAGGCGTACGTCTCCGGAGGGCGCGTACGGCTGATGGCCGAGACCGATGTGACCAGCTGGTATCCGGAGGTCCGAGGCCTCGGGCCGGCGCTGGCGCCGGTCGAGGCGGTGCTGGACGGCGAGATCGTCGCCTTCGACGGGCCGCACCCCTCGCCCGAGCTGCTGGCCCGCCGCAAGGCGCCGAAGGACAGCGCGGCGGCCAAGCGGGCGGCGGAGCGGACGCCGGTTCACTTCCTGGCGTACGACCTCTTGTGGCTCGACGGGCACAGCACGCTCGAGCTCGTCCGCTACGCGGAGCGCCGGGAGCTGCTCGAGGGGCTGTCGATCGCCGGTGACCACTGGCAGACGCCGCCCTACTTCCCCGGCGGGGGCGAGTTCGCGCTGGAGACGGCCCTCGCGCAAGGGCTGCCCGGCGTGGTGGCCAAGCGGCTCGACTCGCCGTACCTCCCGGGGCGGCGCAGCCGGCTCTGGCTTTCTGTTATCGCCCGCTGAGCCGGCCGTCTCCCTGTCGTGGCGAACACGACGATCCCCCAGCACCGCCGCCGTTCCTCCCGGGCGGTGACCGCCCTCGGCGCCGGCATCGCGGTGGCCGCTGTCGCCGTCACGGTGACTATCGTCTCTCTGCGCGGCGGCGATCCCGCTCCCTCACAGGCGGTCGCGGCGACGGCTTCGGCGCCCGCCCCGGCGACCCCGTCGACCGCGGCGACGACCCCGGCGCGGCCGTCCCCATCCGCCTCCCCCACGGCCGCGGCCTCGGCGAAGCCCCGGGTCACCACGAAAGCACCCGCCCCACAGCAGGAACCGGCGAAGGCGGGCTGGATCCCGGTCGACGCCGCTACGTGGCAGGCGCAGGTCACCGCGTACGAGGCCCGCAAGATCGATCCCGTCCCGGCCGGCGTGGGGAACCTCCCCGAGTTCCGCGCCGACTGCCAGTACAGTCACCGGCTGGCCGACGACCCGATCGTCCTGCCCGGGCTGCCGGGGGCCTCGCACATGCACTCGTTCGTCGGCAACAAGGCCGTCGACGCGGACACCACCGCCGGCGACCTGACGAAGTTCACCGCCACCACCTGCAAGCCGGTGCAGGACCACTCCGCGTACTGGGTCCCGACGCTCTATGACAACGCGACCGGGAAACCCGTCGAGACCACCGGCTTCCGCGTGTACTACCGCTCGCTGCGCGCCGGCTCGCAGGACGTGATGCCGCTCCCCAACGGCCTGCGCATGGTGGCCGGCGACGCCAAGAAGAAGGTGCCCACCCCGCGCGGCGCGCAGGGACAGTTCTATTGCGCCTTCTACGGCCCGGGCGACCTCGACGGCGTCGCCCGCAGCACCAACGGCAACTGGCCCATCTGCGGCGGCGACGCCACCCTGCACTTCATGCTGCAGTTCCCCGACTGCTGGGACGGCCGGCACCTGGACAGCCCCAACCACAAGGACCACGTCGCCTTCGGCACCGGGCAGGGTTGCCCGGCCGGCCATCCGGTCCGCATCCCGGCCATCACCTTCGACATCCAGTACGGCGTGAAAGGCACCCCCGCCGGCTACTACCTCAGCTCCGACAAGGACCTGAAGAGCGCCTCCTCGATGCACGGCGACGCCTTCGTCATGTGGGACCAGGACGCGATGAACAAGCGCACCAAGGACTGCATCCAGCAGCGCCGCACCTGCGACAACTTCGGCTACCTGAAGTGAGGTCTCGCACCGCGGGTCCGTGAACCACGGGCGAACAGGGGGTTCCCTTCAGGGGTTTACCGGCGTCTGAAGCGGAAAGGTCTTCTGGTTAGATGCACCCCGACCCACCCCTGATCCCACCTGTGACTGAGATGTCTGCCGAACTCTGGAACTCCGCCGCCGGCGTCCTCGAGACGAACTGGGCCGGCGATCACATGGTGCCCTCCCGCCGCCTCTACCCTCACCAGTGGAGCTGGGACGCCGCCTTCATCGCGGTGGGTCTGGCCTACGTCAACCCGACCCGGGCCTGGCGTGACCTGCGCAGCCTGTTCGAGGCGCAGTGGCCGGACGGCCGGGTGCCGCACATCGTCTTCGACCCGGCCATGGCCGAGGCCGACTACTTCCCGGGGCCCGCGTTCTGGGGCGTTCCGGCGTACGGGAGCCGGCCCGCCCACGGCAGCACCGGCATCGTCCAGCCGCCGCTGCACGCGGTCGCGGCCTGGGAGGTCTACCGGCGGGCGGCCGGGCACGGGGCCCACGAGGCGCTGCGGGCCCGGACCGAGCTGGAGTGGCTCTACCCGCGGCTGGTCGCGCAGCAGGAGTACCTGGCCGACCGGCGCGACCTGGGTGGCGGCGGGCTGGCCAGCATCGTGCACCCCTGGGAGTCGGGTCTGGACAACAGCCCGGCCTGGGACGAGGCGATGGCCAACGTCCCGGCCGACCTCTCACTGCTCAACATCTACCGGCGCCGGGACCTGGCCGTCTCGGAGGCCGCGCACCGCCCCACCGACACCGACTACGCGCGGTACGTGGGCCTGGTGCTCAGCTACCGCGCCGCCGACTACTCGGACACCGGGCTGCTGGAGCGGCACGCGTTCGCGGTCGAGTGCCCGTCGTTCAACGCGATCCTGGGCGCGGCCGAGCTGGCCCTGGCCCAGATCGCCGGGGAACTGGGGCATGCCGCCGCGGCCGGCGCGCACCGTGAGCGCGCGCAGCGGATCACCTCGGCCATCGCGGCCCGGCTGTGGAACCCCGCGACGGGCATGTTCCACGCGCGGGACGTACGCACCGGCAAGCTCACCCCGGCCCGGTGCGTCAGCGGCCTGATCCCGCTGATGCTGCCCGACCTGCCCGCTGAGCAGGTCGAGGGGGTCCTGGCCGCGCGGCGCTCGGACCGGTTCGGCACACCGGTGCCGAGCTACGACCGGACGGCGGCCGACTTCGACACCATGCGGTACTGGCGCGGCCCGGTCTGGATCAACGTGAACTGGCTGCTGCGCCGGGGCCTGCTCGTGCACGGCCGCCGCGACGAGGCCGAGGACCTGCGGGCGGCCATGGTCCGGCTGGTGCACCGCAACGGGCACTACGAGTACTTCCACCCGGAGACCGGCGAGGGCCTGGGCGCGCCCACCTTCAGCTGGACCGCCGCCCTGGCCCTCGACCTGCTCGCCGACCGCTCCGTGCCGGCCTACGCCAAAGCGGCCTAGAACAGAACCACCGAGCGCAGCACGCCACCGGTGTGCATCTTCTCGAAGGCGGCCTCGACGTCGCCCAGGCCGATCTCCTCGGTCACGAAGGCGTCGAGGTCGAGCCGGCCCTGCAGGTACAGCTCGGTCAGCATGGGGAAGTCGCGGCTGGGCAGGCAGTCGCCGTACCAGCTGGACTTGAGCGCGCCCCCGCGCCCGAACACCTCGAGCAGCGGCAGCTCGATCTTCATCTCCGGGGTCGGCACGCCGACCAGGACCACCGTGCCGGCCAGGTCACGGGCATAGAAGGCCGTCTCGTACGTCTCGGGGCGGCCGACCGCCTCGATGACCACGTCGGCCCCGAACCCGCCGGTCAGCTCCTTCACTTTTTCGACGACGTCGGCGCCGCGGGCGTTGATCGTGTGGGTGGCCCCGAAGCCCTTGGCCCACTCGAGCTTCTGCTCGTCGGTGTCGATCGCGATGATCGTGGTGGCGCCGGCCAGGGCCGCCCCGGCCACCGCGCCGTCGCCGACCCCGCCGCAGCCGATCACCGCGACCGAGTCGCCGCGGGTCACCCCGCCGGTGTTCACGGCCGCGCCGATGCCGGCCATCACGCCACAGCCGAGCAGGCCGACCGCGGCCGGGCGGGCCCGCGGATCGACCTTTGTGCACTGTCCGGCCGCGACCAGGGTCTTCTCCACGAAGGCGCCGATGCCCAGCGCCGGGGAGAGCTCGGTGCCGTCCTCCAGGGTCATCTTCTGGGTGGCGTTGTGGGTGGCGAAGCAGTACCACGGCTTGCCCTTGCGGCAGGCCCGGCACTCGCCGCAGACGGCCCGCCAGTTGAGCACCACGAAGTCGCCCGGCGCGACCTCGGTGACGCCGGCCCCGACCGACTCGACCACGCCCGCGGCCTCGTGGCCGAGCAGGAACGGGAAGTCGTCGTTGATGCCGCCCTCGCGATAGTGCAGATCGGTATGGCAGACACCGCACGCCTGGATCTTCACCACGGCCTCGCCCGGACCGGGGTCGGGAACGACGATGGTGGTCAATTCGACCGGAGCACCCTTGCTGCGGGCGATGACGCCCTGCACTCGCTGACTCATCGGCCCAGCGTAGGACCCATCGGGCCGCCAGTCAGCGGTCGGCGGGAACCCGCACCTCGAGCGGCGCCTCGAGCAGCGCGGCGGCGACCTTGGCCAGCTGGCGCACCTGGGACGGGCTGAGGCGGTCGAAGACGAGCTGCTGGACGGCCTCGGCGTGTCCGGGGGCGGTCTCGGCCACCTTCGCGAACCCCTGATCGGTGAGCACGGCGATCTGCACCCGGCCGTCGTCGGAATCCCGCTCGCGGCGGACCCAGCCCTGACCCTCGAGGCGGGCCACGACGTGCGAGAGGCGGGAGAGGGAGGCGCTGACCGACTTGGCCAGGCGGCTCATGGCCAGCCGGTGGCCGGGCTGCTCGGACAGGTAGACCAGGACGATGTACCCCATGTGGGTCAGGCCGGCATCGCGCTGGAGCTGGGCCTCGAGCGCGGCGGGGACCCGGATCAGCACTTCGACGAAGCGGCGCCACGTCTGCTGCTGCTCGTCGCTCAACCACCGCGGCGCGGGCTCTGTCATGCAGGAAGGTTAGTAGCGTGCCCGGCAAAGGTCACGATCCGGGTCAGGAGATCGACGCTCGGCTCTGCCTTGGGTACGCTGCGCGGATACTTTGCCCTGATCGGCTCGGCGCCGGGGCCGGCTGGCTGGGGGGCCACGGCCGGTCCCGGTGCCGCGCCCTCCGCTACGACTGCGGCGGCTCGTCCTTGCCCTGCTCCTCGAGGCGGTCGGCCTCTTCCTTCGTCTTGTGCACGGCGCCGTCGGCGTGCTCCGGCGGGCCGTAGACGGTGTAGAGGACCATTGGGTTCGGGCCGGTGTTGAGGAAGTTGTGCTTGTGCCCGGCCGGGACCACGACGAGATCACCCTGGGCGACGTTGCGGGTCTGGCCCGACACGATGGCCTTGCCGGTGCCGCTGACGAAGGTGAGGATCTGGTCCACCTCGTGGACCTCCTCGCCGATCTCCCCGTCCGGCGGGATCGTCATGATCACGAGCTGGGTGTGCTTCCCGGTCCAGAGCACGCGGCGGAAGTCCGGGCTCTTCTCGGCGACAGTGGCGATGGTGAAGTGCTCCATGCACCGATCTATACCCCGGTCACGGCGTGTGCAATCGGCCGCCGACGACCGGGGCCGGGCGGCCGATCAGGTAGCCCTGCACGTAGTCGACGCCGAGCTCGCGCAGCAGCCGCAGGGTGGCCTCGTCCTGGACGAACTCGGCCACGGTGTGGATCCCGTACGCCTGGCAGACCTGGACCAGCGCCCTCACCAGGACCTGGTCCTGGGGGTTGTCGACCAGATCGACCACGTACTCGCCGTCGATCTTGACGAGGTCGATCGGGAAGATCCGCAGGTAGCGGAACGAGGCGTAGCCGGAGCCGAAGTCGTCGAGGGCGAGCCCGCAGCCGAGGTCGCGGATCCGGTCGGCGAACCGGCGGGCCTCGCTCAGGTTGCCGATCAGGGCGGTCTCGGTGATCTCGAAGGTGAGCTGCTCGGGTTTCACCCTGTACTGCCCGATGAGCCGCTCGACCTCGTCGGTCAGGCGCGGATCGCCGACCGAGCGGCCCGACAGGTTGATCTGCAGACAGGTCGAGGGCTGCTCGGCGGCGAGCTGCATGGCCTTCTCGACCACCCACAGGTCGATGTCGAAGACCGCGTCCAGGCGCTCGGCCGTGTCGAGCACCTGGATCGGCGACTGCGGGCCGTCCGCGTCGTCCAGGACCCGCAGCAGCAGCTCGTGCCGGGTCACCGTGTTGGTCTGCAGCTCCAGGATCGGCTGGGCGTAAAGGGTGAACCGGTCGGTGTCGAGGGCGTCGGCGACCCGGATGCGGTACGAGCCCTGGCGATCACGGGCCGGCACCGGATGGGCGACATGAGTGAGCGGCCGGTCGTTGTCGCGCGACTGCCGCCACGCCTGCTCGGCGTCGATCAGCAACTCGTGGCTGCCGGCGTCACCGTCCGGGGTGAACCGCACGAGCCCGCCCCACGCCTCGGCCCGCAGCCAGGTGTCGGTCAGCACGAAGGTCTGCGACCGCAGCGCCTGGACCAGCAGCTCGGCCTCGCGGCGGGCCATCGGCCAGGAGGTGCCGGCCAGCAACAGGGCGATCTCGTTGGGACCGACCCGGCCGAGCAGCGCGCCCGTCTCCACGACTCCTTCGAGGACGCGGGCGGCGCGGTGCAACAGGTCGGCGTTGCGCTCCGGGCGGCTGCCGCTTTCCGGCTGTACGCGGATGACCAGCACCGCTCCGCCACCCCGGCGCAACGCCCGGTCGATCTCGTCGGCGAACCGGGCCCGGGTCAGCAGGCCGGTTGCCGGGTCGGGCTCGATCAGCGAATCCTGCACCGTCTCGCCCCGGCGGGCCAGCCGGTCGAGCTCACGCCGGGCGCGCTCGCGGGCCGAGACATCGGTCACCGTGCCGCGGATGCCCCGGACCGTCCCGTCCGGGCTCTTGACCGGCTCGATCCGGCAGTCCACGTCGAACCAGCCGCCGTCGGCCCGCATGAGGCGCAGGGTGGTACGCACCGTGGCGCCGCTCGTCCACGCCTGAGTGATGGCGCCGAGCGCGGCCGCGTGGTCGTCCCGGTGCACATAGCGCACAAGGACCTTGCGGCTCACCTCGTCCTGGGCCGGCGGATGCCCGAGCATCGCGCGCAGCGCGGCCGACCAGACGATGCGGTCGCCGCTGGCCGTGTAGGAGAACCAGGCCGAGCGCTCACCCAGGTCGTCGTCGGCGGGTGTGCGCTGCTCCGGAAGCCTCGGCGGGACATGCCGGTGCTCGTCCGGTGCCACCATCGCGCACGCCACCTCCCCCGGACTCTCCCCAGCCCCCTGAACTATTACGACCCGTCACGGGGTCGATATAACAGTGGACGGCCGCCCCAATGTTTTCCGCGGCTTGCCAACAAAACCACGAGCTGCCGTTTCTCGCCCGATCAGAGTAGGGAATTAGCCGATCGGTTGACCACTGCGCTGCGTAATTGTTGCCGGGCAATACCGTCAGTTCCATGACAGACAGTCACTACGCGTGCCGATCGTGGAACCTACCGCTATTGCTACCCGTCTAGATGGATCGGCATGCACGCTGAGCACTCTGAGGGGAACGCCACGTAACCAGATCCGGAAAGGATGGATATGGTGGCGAACGGACCTGACGAGTGAGGGAAGAGGCAAAGGGCAGGGCATGGGCATCATTCGGAACATGCAGCGGGTGCACGCCACCCAGGCGGCGGCCGAGTACCGGTCGAACACCGCCGCGGCGCAGCAGCGCGATCTGATCCGGCGCAATGCCGACCTGGCCATAGCGGCCGCGCAGCAGGCCGCCGCCGACACCGACCGGCAGCGCGAACGCCGCCGGCTCTACATCGAGGCCCGCAACGCCGACGCGGCCGCGGCCAACGCCGAGATCCGGGCGCGGCTCAGTGACCTCGACGCGCTGCTGCTCTCCACGCTGGACGTCGACGACCACATCGACCTTCAGATCTTCAAGAAGCCGGTGGTCGTGCCGCCGTTCGACCCGGGGCCGCTGGGCCGCCCGGTGCCGGAGCCGCGCTGGGACAGCTACGTGCCGCCGCAGCCGCGCGGCGTCGGCAAGATCATCGGTGGGGACCGGCTGCGGCAGCAGCAGACGGCCAGCGCCCGGCGGGCGTACGAGGACGCGCGCGCCCGGTGGCAGGAGGCCGAGCAGCGGCGCCACCGCCAACTGCAGGCCCGCCGGCGCCAGTACGAGGAGAGCATCCGCAAGTACGAGGAGCAGATGGCCGCCTACAACGCCGAGGTGGACCGTTTCGCCAGCGCGGTGGCCGAGGCGGACCCGGCGTCGGTGGTCGAGTACTTCGCGATGGTGCTCGGCAACTCCGTCTACCCGGACGACTTCCCGCAGCACTTCCGGCTCGCGTTCCTGCCCAAGCAGAAGCACCTGCTGGTCGAGTACCACCTGCCGCCGATCGAAGTGGTGCCGATCGTGAAGGAGTACCGCTACGACCGCACCCGCGACGACCTGACCGCGGTGCCGCGCGACGAGGGCGAGATCCGCCGCCGGTACGTGGAGGTGATCGCCCGGGTGACCCTGCGCACCATCCACGAGATCATCGAGGCCGACCGCGGCGGGCTGATCCGCCAGGTGTCGTTCAACGGCATCGTGGACAGCATCGACCGGCGCACCGGCCAGTTCGTCCGGCCGTGCCTGGTCTCGGTCAAGACCGAGCGGGACAAGTTCGCCGCCATCAAGCTGCGCCGGGTCGACCCGGTGGCCTGCGTGAAGCACCTAGAAGGGGTGCTCTCCCCGAGCCCGGACGAGCTCGCCGGCATCTCCCCCAAGATCGATTTCGATCGGGACGCCGACCGGGACTACACCGAGGAGTTCAACGTCCTGGCCGAGATCGACGAGCGGCCCAACCTGGTCACCCTGCCCGACGCGGCCTGGGAGCACCAGCTGACGGACCTCTTCGGGGTGATGGGCCTGCAGATGGGCACCCCGGCCCGCACCGGCGCCGGCACCCGCTGGCTGGCCACCGACCCCCGCCCGATCTTCGGCGGCCCGGTGGTCGTCTTCGCCACGCGCGGCCCCGCCGTGGGCGCCGCCGCGGTGCACGCCCTGGCCGGCGCGGTCAGCGCGGCCGGCGCCACCAAGGGCATCCTGGTCTCGCTCGGCGGCATCGAGCCGGAGGCGTACGACGCCCTGGCCGGCCGCCCGCTCGAGCTGATCGACGGCCCGGCCCTGGTCACCCTGCTGGCCAACTACTGCCGGGTGAAGGCCCGCATCGAGTTGACCGAGACGGTCACCGCGTAGACGTCGCCGGCGTTCGCCTCGTGCGGGAGCCCGGCCAGATGGTCGCGCATCTGCCCGGCGGTGACCCACCGGCCGAGGCCGAGCGCCATGGTCTCGGCCAGTGAGAGGTCGAAACCGGTGAAGCCGAGCTCGGCCAGCCGGTCGAGGCAGCGCGCGGCCACGCCCCGGGCGATCGTGGTGAACTCGAACGACACCGCGGGCACGGCCCGGCCGAGCCCCGCCAGCACGGCGTCCTCGAACCCCTCGACGTCGATCTTGATGAAGGACGGCTCGCCGAACTGGCCGATGAGGGCGTCGAGGGTCACCGTGCGCACCGAGACCTCGGCGTCCCACGTCTGCCGCTCCCAGCCGCCGGCGCCGTCCGCGGCCCGCACGAAGCGCTCGGAGATGGTGGAGACGGTCGGATTGCCGGAGTTGACGTGCAGGGCGGCATGACCCGTCCGGTCCGAGCACGCCGCCTCGACGATCTCGACCTGATCGTGGCCGTAGAGGGCCCGCAACGCGCGCACGCAGGGCGGCTGAGGTTCCACGGCGACCACGCGGGCCCCCAGCCGGAGGAAGCTGGCAATCCGGTCGCCGACGTGCGCGCCGACGTCGAAGACGAGGTTGCCGGGGCGCACGAAGCGGCGGTAGAACCGGTCCATGGCGGCGGCCCGGTCCGCGTCGCCGTAGTAGTAGTCGAGCGAGGGCCCGAGCATGGCCAGGCTCGGGTCGGCTCGCAGCTCACCGAGCAGCCGAACGGTGTCGTCGATCATGGTGGCCTCCGGCCCGTGGACCCGCCGCATGCCCGCACCGGCCGACTTCATTCCCGGCATGTCCCGCGCCGCGGCGGGTAACGGACCGGGAATGGTCTTCCGCCGCCACTGGACCCTCGTGCGAGGGCTACGGATCCACGACATGACCGCGGCGGAGGCGACGGGCCTGCCGGTCGTCTTCGTGCACGGCCTGGCCGTCTCGCACCGTTACCTGCTGCCGGCGGGGCGGGCGCTGGCCGCCCGGCACCCCGTCTTCGTTCCCGACCTGCCCGGCTTCGGTCTCAGCGGCAAACCACCCCGGGCGTACGACGTGGGCGAGCACGCCGAGACGCTGGCCGTCTGGCTCGGCGAACGCGGCGTGGGCCCGTGCTGCCTGGTCGGCCACTCGTTCGGCGTCGAGGTCGCCGCCCGGCTCGCCGCCCGCCACCCGGCCGCGGTGGCGGCTCTGGTGCTGGCCGGCCCCACCACCGACCCGCGGGCCCGCAGCCGGCGCGGGCTGATCGGCCGCTGGCTGGCCGACACGCTGGTCGAGGCCCCCTGGCAGGCCCCGATCCTGGCCCGCGACATCGTCGACGCCAAACCGTGGCGCGTGCTGGCCACCGTCGGCCACTCCGTCCACAACGAGGTCGAGAAGGACCTGCTCCGCCTGCCCGCGCCGCCCCTGGTCCTCGGCGGCGAACTCGACACCGTCGCCCCACTGAGCTGGCGCACCGCCGTAGCCGAGATGACCGGCGGCACCTCCGTCACCATCCCCGGCGCCGCCCACAACGTGCTCACCACCTCACCCCGCCGCTCCGCCACCGCCATCGCGGCGTACTTGCGCTCCCACTGACCAACTCGCCCGCCGCGCCCCTCGGCGGGCGGCGGGCGGGGTCAGAGGATGGTGCGGATCAGGTCGGCGAGGACCTCCTGGTCGGCCGGGTCGTTCGGCTCGTACTCGGTGATGCCCAGGCCGGCCAGGGGGAAGCGCTCGATCAAGCCCCGGACCGCCGACCCGAGCTGCCGCGGCGTGACGCCACCGGGCGCCGGGCTGCCGACCGACGAGAAGGTGGACGGATCGAGCACGTCGAGGTCGATGTGGAGGTACAGGGCCCGCGCCCCGGCCACGGCGGACGGCAGATCGTCGAGCTCCGCCGACATTACGGAATTGTCGGCAATGTACTCGACCTCGGCCGGATCCAGCGCCCGCACGCCGGCCAGGACCACCTGGCTCGGCTTCAGGGTCCGCCGCGGCTTGAGCTCGGCCGGCCCTTCGCCGAGCAGGGCCCGCAGCACCATCCCGTGGAACGCGCCCGACGGCGACGACTCCGGCGTGTTGAGGTCGCCGTGCGCGTCGAACCACACCACCACGAGCCCGTCGCCGTACCGCTCCAGCGCCGCCTCGATCGGCGCCAGCTCGACCCCGCAGTCGCCGCCGGCGGTGACCGTCGGCGGGTCGGTGATCGCGGCCCGGACCGCGGCCAGGTTGTCCGCGAGCGACTCGGTCACCGGCACCCGGACGCGCCGATCGCCCGGGATCATCCGGGCCAGCGCCGCCGCCCCCTCGGCCAGCCGGGCCGCCGTCGCCGAGCCCGAACCCTGCCACTGCCCCACCTCGAGGACCGTGCGGCGCGGGGGCGGCACGATGCCGAGCTCGTCGACCCGCTGCCAGACCGGGCTCATCGCCGCCTCCGGCTCGCGGGCGAAGATGCTGCCCCGGATCCGCACGAAGACGCAGTTGCCGACCCGCTCCAGCACGGCCTGCCGGCGCATGTCGCTCTCCCACTGCTCCGGCCCGTGATAGGCGTCGCCGTCGCACTCGATGGCCAGCCGGCGCCCGTCCGGCGCGTTCAGCACGAAGTCGATGCGGTAGGCGCCGATGCGGAACTGCGGGATCGGCCGGTACCCGCGGGCCAGCAGGCGCTTGAGCACCTCGCGTTCGAAGTCGCTCTCGCAGCGCCCGGCCAGGTCGGCCGCCTCCTCGGCCGGGGTCAGATTCAGGGCGTACGTCAGCAGCAGCCCCCGCGCGTCGTCGGCCAGCAGCGAGCCCGGCCGCACCGAGTGGAAGATCCAGAGCTGGTCGCGCGCCCGGGACGCGGCCACGTTGATCCGGCGGTGGTACTCCCGCTTGGTGAAGGCCGCGATCCGCGGGTCGTTGTCGGAGACCACCATGGTCACGAGCACGACGTCACGCTCGTCGCCCTGGAAGGTGTACGCGTCGCCGACCCGCAGCCGCCGGGCCTGGATCTCGTCCTCCCCGATCGTGTCCCGCAGCAGACTCAGCAGATAGGAGGCCTGCCCGCTGGTGCTGAGCAGCGAGATCACCCCGAGGGTCCGGCCCGCGTAGGCCGGGTCGCGGACTATCGCCGCCACCTGGTCGACCAGCGCGTGCGCCTCGGCCGTGTTCACGTCGCCGAAGCCGGCGACCGGCTGGCGTACCCCGTCGGGCAGGAAGACCGTGCGGATCGGGGCCAGCGACGGCCGGTCCGCCCGCAGCGGCATGATCTTGCCGTCGTAGTAGTGACGCGACGAGAACTCGATGATCTGGGGCACGCACCGGAAGTGCTCGGTGAGCAGGATCCGCTCGGGTGACCGCCGCACCGCGTGGTCGTAGAGCGACGACTCCGGGTCGAAGTGCTCGGCCGACGGCACGTCGTCCAGGTGACTGTGGATCAGCCCGCTGACCGCCCCGACAAAGCCGAGCTGGGGACCGATCTGCTGGTCGTCGCCGACCACCACGGCCCGCTCGGCCAGCGACAGCACCGGCAGCGCGAACAGGTCGGCCTGCGAGGCCTCGTCGACGATCACCACGTCGAACCGGGCCCCGCCGGCGAACTGCTCGATCGCCCGGTCGACCGACATGACCCAGACCGGGACGGCGTCGACCGCCTGCTCCATGGCCCGCTGGGCGTGCGCCTGCCACGCGGCCGCCGTCCGGCCGGTGCCCTTGCCGATCTTGCGGAGGGCCGTGGTCCAGTCGGCCAGCGCGGCCCGCCGCCGGTCGTCCAGGCCGCGTGACACCTCGAGCCAGGCCGACGCCACGACCAGCTCCGCCGTCCGCCGCCGGATCTTCTCGCGGGCGTTCTCGACCCGTTTGGCCAGCACGGCCGGGTCGACGCTGCCGATCACCTCGTCGAACCAGGTCTGCGCGCGCCGCCACTGCCACGCGTCCAGGCAGGCCTTCCCGGAGACCGCCGGCACCCGGCCGGCCTCGATGGACGCCATCCACTCGGGAGTCACCGGGGCCAGCCGGTCCCGCAACGCCGCGTACCGCTGGACCTCCGGTCGCAGCCCCTCGAGCCGGCGGACCTCGGCCAGCTCCTCGTCCCAGCCGTCCAGGGCGGCCCACGCCGCGGCCAGGCGCGGCCAGGCCGCCACCCGCCCGGCGATCTCGTTGCGCCGCCGGTCGAGCGCGTCGAGCTCGGCCACCGCGCCGGCCGCGTCGAGCAACTCCGCGACCTCGGCCAGCCGGGCCGAGTCGAGCTCGAGGTCGTGCTGCGGAACGAGCCGGGCCAGCCGCTCGGCCAGCACCGGCCAGTGGCGCACGTCCCAGTCGAGGGACTGCCCGGCCTCGGCCAGCAGCGAGCCGGCCCAGATCTCCGGGTCGCCGGCCGGGGCCGGGACGGCCAGCCGGGTGATCCACTCCGACCAGTGGGCGCCGAGCCGCTGCCGGGCCCGGGCCCGGCGCACCCATGCGGCGGCGACGTCGACGTCCTCGACGGTGCGCAGCGGCTCACCGTCCACTCGCACCTCGTCGGCCAGCCGGAACAGCCCGGCCTGGAGCAACCGGCTCAGCCCGCGGCCGCTCGCGAACCGCTGGCGGATCTCGTCGAGCTGGGCGAGCAGCTTCTTCGGCTCCGCCGCCCAGGACGCGGGCACGGTCACCGCCTGGCCGGCCAGCGTCCGGGTCAGGGCGGCCAGCTCGGCCAGCAGCGCCTCGGTGGCGCCGACGTGATCGGCCCAGACCGTCCGCCAGTGCGGGTCGTTGAGCAGCCGGCCGAGCCGGTCGGTCCAGGCCCCCTCGCGGCGGCGCAGCCAGGTCAGCGCGTCGTGCAGGCCGGTCCGTACGGCCGTGAGGTCCTCACCCCGTACGGCCTGGAGGTCGAGACCGGCCGAGGCCAGGCCGGACACGCGCTCGGCGAGGGAGTCGCGCGAAGCTCGCGCCGAGGCCGCCTCGGCCGCCGCCGGAAGATCACCGGTCGCCGGAAGCGGCCGGAGGGCGGCGTCCCGGTCGGCCGGTGAGAGGCGCGCGGCGGTCGCCAGCAGGGTCTGGAACTCGGCGCCGTCGAGGGGCGGCGGCGTGTCGATGGGATCGGGAATGCCGCTGCGGGTGGCCGCCCGCTCCCGCAACCAGGCGCCGACCTCGACCGGAGTCAGCGGAGCGCCGTCGACCGGGTAGGTGACGGCCTCGTTCTCGGCGATCGCGCGCAGGCCGCCCAGGGCCGCCGCCAGTTCACGCTCGGCCTCCTCGAGCAGCCCGGTCAGCCGCTCGACCCGGCGGGCCTCGGCCTCGCGGTCCAGCGTGGCGGCCCGGTCGGCCAGCTCGCGGGCGGCCAGCTGGAGCTGGACGAGCTGGTCGGTGGTGCGGCCGAGCACGGCCAGGCAGAGCGCCTGGATCTCCGCGGGCAGACCGTCCCGGAGGACGCGCAGCGGGTCCTCCTTCTGGGCGACGACGAGCACCCGCTTGCCGTTGGCCATGAGATGGCAGATCAGGTTGCGGATGGTGTGGGTCTTGCCGGTGCCGGGCGGGCCCTGCACGGCGACGTTGCGGTGCTGGGCCAGGCGGCGGGCGATCGACTCCTGCGCCTCGTTGGTCGGCAGCGGCATGAGCAGGCGCTCGCCGACCCGCTGCCAGCTTTCCGGCCGGTCGTCGGGCATCCGCAGCTTGCTGGGCTCGTGGGCGACGATCGCGGCCAGCGCGCCGACGCTGGCGGTGTCGCCGGCCAGCAGCCGGTTGCGCAGATTTTCTAGGAAGCCCCGCAGCAGCCGCTGCTTGGGCCGCGCGAAGAGCACGCCGAGGTCGTTGACGTGCGGTTGCGAGGTCTGCTCGGCGGTGATCAGCCGGTCGTAGCCGAGCCGGCCCAGCGCCCGCTCGAACAGCTCGCGCCGCTCCAGGTCGTTCCAGAGGTCGACCTCGAGCGTGCCGGCCGGGCCGGCCAGGCCCAGGAGCTGACTCAGGTAGCGCTCGTCGAGCCCGGCCAGGGCGTCGGTCTGCAGCCGGGGCGGGCCGGCGGGCGAGACGGTGATCAGCGATCGGTCCGGCTCGTACTCGATCAGCACGGGCGTGGCGACCAGCGGATAGCGGACCCGTTCGCCGTTCACGACGGTCTCGAGCAGGCCGTGGCCCCAGACGAGCTCGGTGGTGGCGGCGGTCATGTCGATCTGGTGCATGAGGTCGAACAGCTGCCGGTGCAGCGCGCGGGTCTTCTCGGCCTCGGCCGTCGCGTGCGCCCACGGGCGCCAGACCTGGTCGCGCCAGATCTCGAAATCGTCCCCGGCCTCCTCGGACGACGGCTCCTCATCCGCCGTCACGTCGCCCCGCAGGCGCCGGCGCAGGGCCGCGGGCACCGTCACGGGAGGCGGCAGGGCGGGCAGCCCCACCCGCAGCCACGAGGTGCCGTCGGCGGCCGGCCCGGCCTGGCAGTCGGGGTGATCGGGCAGGGCGTCCAGGCGGTACGCGTCGGCGGGCAGGACCCGCGCCGGCCGATCCATCTGGGCCCGGACGGCGAGCAGATAGTCGGCGACCGCGACGGCCCTGTCCCGGATCGTCGTGGGCGACTCGAGCTGCTCGGACATCTTCCGAAGTCTAGGACGCCGCGTCCCGTCGCGGCCGGGCCACGCCCGCGCGCCGGAACCGCTAGGGTGACCGCCGCCGATCTTGGAGCGGAGCGTGGCAGCGTGACCGACATTCCCCCGGGCGACAACCGACCCGAACCTCATGATGATCTACCTCCGTCTTCTGACCCCTCTACTCAGAGGACGCCTCAAGACGGGCCATCCGCTTACCGTTCGGCGGGGAATGTCCGGCCCCCGATCCCGGCGGGCTCGCAGCCGCCGCCCGGCTACCCGCCGCCGCCCGGCTATCTCCCGCCACCCTGGACCCCCGGCGCCCGCGCCGCCGCTCACGCCGGCCCCTACGACCCGCTGGTCAGCGCCGACTACAGCGGCTGGTGGCAGCGCAGCATCGCCCTGCTCCGGGCCGCCTGGCGCCCGATGGCGGTGGTCCAGCTGATCGGCAGCGCCCCGCTGGTGGTCTTCGGCATCGTGACCGCGGTGCTGCTCCTCACGACCGACCTCGCCGACCGGCTCGACGAGCCCGCCGTCGCCGTGCCGGTCATCCTCCCCATCGGGCTGATCGCGGTCCTGCTCACGCTGATCACCCAGCTCGCCACGCTGGAGACCGCGGTTCAGCGAGCGACCGGCCGCCCGGTCTCGGCCGCCGCCGCGTTCCGGGCCGGCCTGCGCCGCTCGCCGGCCTACATCGGCTGGGGCATCCCGGCCGGTCTGCTCTTCCTGGTCGGCGTCATCTGCTGCATCCTGCCCGCCTTCTATGTCGGCGCGGTGATGACGATCCTGCCGGTGATCGTCCTGGTGGAACGCGGGGGCGTCCTCAAGCGCGCCTTCGCCCTGTTCCACGGCGACCTCGGCTCCTCGGTGGCCCGGGTCGCCACCCTGGCCGCCCTGCAGACCGTGGTCGGCGTCGCCGCGAATCTCGGCAGCATCCTGGTCTTCATCGACCCGACCGGGGTCAGCGCCGGGCTGCTGTCCGTCGTCTTCTCCATCGCCACCGGCGTCCTCGTGACGCCGTTCCTGCTCACCACCTACGCCGACATGCGGGCCCGCGTAGAGCCGTTCTCGACCGCCGACCTGGCCCGTTAAGCCTCTTCGGGGTCGCGTCCCACCGCGGACCGGCCGCCGTCGACCGGGATGACGGCGCCGTTGATGAAGGCGGCCTGATCGGAGAGGAGGAAGGCCGCGGCCTCGGCCACCTCCTCGGCCCGGCCCATCCGGCCGAGCGGCTGGAGCAGCCGGATCTCGTGGTCGAAGGCGTCGCGCTCCTCCGGCGACCGGGCGGCCAGGTAGGACGCCGAGCGCTCGGTGGCTATCGAGCCCAGGGCCAGCGCGTTCACACGTACCCCCGAAGGCCCGTAGTCGACCGCGAGCGCACGCGTCAGTCCTTCGACGGCGGCCTTGGCCGTCGCGTAAGCGAGGGCGCCCCGAACCGGGCGCTGGGCCTGGTGGGACGAGATGTTGACGATGGCGCCACCGTTGCGGAAGCCGCGGATCGCCGCCGCGCACCCCGTCAGGACCGGATCGAGGTTGCGGGCGATCCGGGCGCTCATCTCGGCCGCCGGTGTCTCGTGGAGCCAGGCGTCGGCGAAGATCGCGGCGTTGTTCACCCAGCCCCGCAACGGTCCGGCCGCCTCGGCCGCCTCCTGGGCCACCTTCTCGTCCCGGGCGTCGCCGATGATCGGCACGACCTGCTCGTCGGCGGCGGCCCAGCTCAGCGTGTCGGCCTCGAACTCGACGACCGCCACGGTCGCGCCCGTCGCCCGCAGGCGCTCGACGATCGCGCGGCCGATGCCGCGGCCGCCACCGGTGACCACATAGCTCATGGCCCCACGCTGCCAGAAAGAACGCCCCGGTGGTGACCGGGGCGTTCGCGTCAGGGGAACTGCATGCGACGTGGGCGGGGGATGACCGGGGGCGGCAGGGGCAGATCGTCGAGGTGGCTCCAGTTGAGCGAGCCGTTGTCGGTCGACTTGACCTCGCCCAGGCAGGCCCGCAACAGGCCCAGGTTGGGCGCGCCCGCGAAGCCCGCGATGATCACCTCGGGCTTGGGCTCGATCGTCGCGATGGCCGCGCAGATCTTGGCCACCTCACGCTCGTCGACCGCGTCGAGCGGGAGCGGGGCCTCGGCCTGCGAGCGCCGCCAGGGCGGGCCGAACCGGCGCAGAAGCTCACGGGCGAGCCGGCCGAAGGAGCGCCCGACCGCCGCGTCGCGCATCGAGTCGCGGGCCGACTGGCCGTAGCACCACGGCACGACGACGTGACCGTTGAGCACGACGAGCTGATAGACCGACTTCGGCACGCTGATGATCTCGGCACCGGGCAGCGTGCCCAGGAAGAGCACCAATTCCTCGTAGGGGAGCGGCCACCGCGGGTTGGCGAGCACTCGTTCCGTAGTCTGCGTCATGGCGGGGTGTGCGTGAACCTCGCGATCGATCGCGGTGCTCAACGCCTCGGGCACCCGGGTCCACAGCTCGCCGGCAACCTTGTCGCCGAACTGTTCGACCACCCACTCGCTCGGACCGACCAGAACGTCTGGGCGCATTCGTTACCACCACCGTCCGTGTCGCTGGCGTTACTGCTGGCTAGAAGAGTTCCACTTCCGGTGATCGACTGGAAGAGTCCGCTTTGCTAGATCCCAGAAACGCCCGTGAATGAAATCGGGAGCGACGATCAAAAGGGTGCCACGACGACGGAGCAGCAGGTCGGAACACTGCGAAACATGCAACTTGCACGGCGAACCGCTCATGCAAGTTGCATGCCGGCTTCGCAATTCGACCCGTGCGGACAGTCAATCACCCGGATATTTCAAAGCCATGACCAGCAGGCAAACATCCACTCACAGTGACGATCAACAATGCCGTCACCTGCACTACTACTGAGCCGCCGTAAGGGGCGCCGATCACCGCGCCGAAATTTGTGAACGCTCCCAATATCATCCGGCCGCCGGCCCTCATGATCAAGTCCGGCGCAACTCTCGACGGCCGGCCGATTACTAGACCATCGGCGACTGCCGCGCTGTCAGATTTCCGTCAGTGCCACCTTCGCCGCCGAGCCCAAAACCTAAGACCGATCGCGGATCCGGCCCTGCACTGTCCACATAGTGGTATGCCGCGGCCGCGATACGGTGCCCGGGTGACTTTGCTCAGCCCGGCCGCCGAGGCCGCCCGTGTCATCGACGCCGTCCTGCGTGACCTGCGCGAGGGCGACCACCGCGGCGTCGTGGTGGACTCGCCCCCGGGCGCCGGCAAGTCGACGCTCGTGGTGCGCGCGGCCGGCGAGCTGGCCGCGACGGGCGAGCCGCTGATGATCGTGGCGCAGACCAACGAGCAGGTCGACGACCTCATCGAACGGCTCGGGGCCCGCTCGCCCGAGGTCACGGTGGGCCGGCTCTCCGCCGTCGACTACGAGCCGAGCGAACGGGTCCGCGACCACCCGCAGTGCCGGGTCGGGGCCAAGGTGGCCGAGCTCAACTCCCCCGCCGTGACCATCGGCACCGCCGCCAAGTGGGCCACCGTGACCGAGGGCTCCTGGCCGTGGGCCATCGTCGACGAGGCCTACCAAATGCGCTCCGACGCGTTGCTGCGGGTGGCCCCCCGCTTCGTCAGGGCCTTGTTTGTGGGCGATCCGGGACAGCTCGACCCGTTCTCCACCGTGGAGACCGAGCGCTGGACCGGGCTGTCCTGGGATCCGATGAAGAGCGCCGTCGCCGTGCTGCTCGACCACAACCCCGGCCTCCCCGTGCACCGGCTTCCGGTCTCCTGGCGCCTGCCGTCGACGGCCGCCCCGATCATCGCCGAGGCCTTCTACCCGTTCACCGGCTTCCGCTCGGGCACCGGGCCGGGCGACCGCGCGCTGAGCTTCACCCGGGCCGCGAGCGCGCCGCTGGACGAGGTGCTCGACGTGGCCGCCGAGACCGGCTGGGGCCTGCACGAGCTGCCGGCCCGCTTCACGGTCCGTACCGACGCCGAGGCCGCCTCGGCCTGCGCCGCGCTGGCCGTACGGGCCCTGGAGCGGCACGCCGTGGCCTCCTCCGAGTCGGGCACCGGCCCGCTGACCGCCGACCGGATCGCCATCGGCGCCGCCCACCGCGACCAGGTCGCGGTCATCCGCTCGCTGCTGCCGCCCGCGGCCACCGGCGTCACCGTCGACACGGCCAACCGCCTCCAGGGCCGCGAGTACGACCTGACCATCGTGCTGCACCCGCTCTCCGGCCGGCAGGACGCGACCGCGTTCCACCTGGAGTCGGGCCGGCTGTGCGTGCTCACGTCACGCCATCGGCACGCCTGCGTAGTGGTGGCCCGGGCCGGCATCGACGAGCTGCTCGACGCGCACCCCTCGACCGAGCCGGTGCACCTCAACGTGCCCGTGAAATTTCCCGATGGATGGGAAGCGAATCAGGCGATTCTCGCCCATCTCCATCGAGAAATGTCTTACTTTAAGTGAATGGCGGTCCTCACCCCGGCGGCCGTGTACCGGCCCATCCTGCGCCCACGCCGCGGCGAACTGGCCGCGCTCGCCCACCTGGCCCCGGGCGACGCCACCCGGGTTCTGCCGATCCTCGAGCTCGACGACAGCCCCGCCCTCCTGCCGCTGCTCCGCGAGCTGCCACCACGCACCGGGGCCATCGCCGTCGACGGCCCGACTTCTGACCTCGCCGAACGGCTGGCCGAACTGGGCGTGGCCATGTTGCCGGTGCTGCGCGCCCACGAGAGCCGCCACCGGCTGGCCGCCCACGGCCGGGCCGCCCGCCTGCACCTGGGCCGGGCCGTGCTCCGCCTCCAGCCGCACGTCGACGCGGCCAACCCGGCCCAGGCCGACGAGGTCACCACCTGGATGCTGCGCGGCGCCGGCCTCCAGGCCGAGGACGTCGACCTGCTGATCGACCTCGCCGAGACCGCCTGCGCCGCCCACGCCGACCGGGTCGAGGAGCAGTGCCGCCGGGTGCTGCGCTGGTCCCGCGCGACGCCGTGGCGCTCGGTCAGCGTGGCCGCCGGCGCCATGCCGCCCAACCTCGACGACCTGCCCACCGACCAGCCGGTCACCGTGGGCCGGCTCGACGCCCGGGTCTGGCAGCGCCTGCGCCTCGCCGAGCCCGGCGTGGGCTACGCCGACTACGGCGTCACCTCCCCGGTCCGCCGTCACGGCGTCCAACGACACCGCCAACTGCCCACCCTGCGCTACACCGACGAGAACCACTGGTGGATCTACCGCTGGTCCCGCCGCGGCACCCGCAGCGACGACCGCTGCCACGACCTCTGCCGCACCGTGGTCACCTCCCCCCACTGGCCGGTCACCGGCGCCCGCTTCTCCTGGGGCGACGCCGAACTGGCCCGCCGCGCCCGCACCGCCCGCGGCGCCGGCAGCCCCGCCAGCTGGATCTCCTGGAGCACGTCCCACCACATCGCCCACGTCCTGCAGACCCTCGTCCACTAGACCCGCGGCTCCCTCCAGGCCGTCCTGGCTTACGCCTGGTGGAAGTACGGATGCACGATCGGCACCCGCTCCTCCGCCCGGCTCCGGCGTGGTCACCCTCCCTGCCGCCGCTACCGGGTTGTCCTGCCAGCCGCGCTGCCCTGCGCCCCGCCGCCCATCCGGCCTCGCCGGGCCGAAATATTGTCGTACGCTTGTTCTAATGTTGCTGACAGCCGCGTTGGCCTACGCCCGGCACGGGATTCCCGTCCTGCCGGTGCATACGGCTGGTCCCGACGGCTGTTCCTGCGACAGAGGAGTCCGATGCGAGCGCCCCGGCAAGCACCCCCACCTGCGGCACGGCCTGACCGACGCCACCACCGACCCGCACCAGATCGATCTCTGGTGGCATCACTGGCCGGCGGCCAACGTCGGCTTGCGCACCGGAGTCGTGATGGATGTGGCCGACGTCGACTCCGAGGAGGGCTGGCACGGCTTGTGTCATGTGCTCGGCGGCTCCTGGCCCGACGGCCCGGTGGTCCGCACGGGCAGCGGCGGCTGGCATTTCTGGTTCCGCCCGACCGGCTTCGGCAACCGGGTGCGCCTGCTCCCCGGCCTCGACTGGCGTGGCTCCGGCGGCTATGTGGTGGCCCCACCCTCCCGCCACGCGAGCGGCGGCGACTACCGCTGGGTCCGCCGCCCCGGCGACACCCTGCCGGCCGGCCCACCAGCCCTGCGCGAGCTCATCGACGGCCCGGTCCCCGGCGCGGGGAGCTCCGATCGCCGCGCCGGCCCGCCGCGCCCGATAGCCCATCCCGACCGATACGCGCAGGCTGCCCTGAGAGCCGAGACCGACCGGGTGGCGCGCGCCCCGGTCGGCACCCGCAACGACACTCTCAACCGCGCGGCCTTCGCGCTGGGCCGGCTCGTCGGCGCCGGCCTGCTCGGCACGGCCGAGGCGACACGCGAGCTCGAGGCGGCCGCCCGCTTCGCCGGCCTGGGCCGAGCCGAGATCCGCGGCACGATCCGCTCGGGCATGACCGCCGGCCGGCGCACCCCACTCACCTCCGACCCGGCCCGCCACGTGGCGTGACCGCCGCCCGGCGCAGCCCGTTCACCGCCGACCCGGTGCAGCGTGGCGTGATCGCGGCATAACGCGAAAGATGGGGTGATGACCGACGTGACTGCAGCCGGGGGCCCGGCATGACCGACCGGCGCCCGCTCAAGCCCTATGACGTGGAGATCGCCGTGCCGGTGGGGCGCGACCAGGTATGGGAGGCCATCACTCAGCCGGAGGTGCTCCATCAGTGGTTCGGGTGGGACTACGACGGGCTGGCCGCGGAGATCCGCCAGATCTTCGTCGACGAGGCGACGCTCTGGGCGCCGGAGCGGATGGGATGGGCCGACGGGTCCTCTTTGGAGGTCGACGGCGATGACGATCGGGCGCGCGTGCGGGTGGCCCGGGAGGGTTCCGGTCCGGGCGGGCCGGAGGTGTACGACGCGATCGAGGAGGGGTGGCGTGCTTTCCTGACCCAGCTTTCGTTCCTGCTGCGCGAGCGCCCCACGGGCCGGCGGCGCACGGTCTACCTGACCGGCGAGACCACCGGCCGTCAGGCGCTGACCCTGGCTCCCGGCGACTGGGAGCGCTTCGGCCCGCGGGTGGCGTCCACCGTCGACCCCGACGGTCATCTCGTCGTGGTCGCCGGCCATCTGCCGCTGGACAGCCCCGACGCGTCCCGCCTCGAAGTCACCGTCTCCACGTTCGGCCTGGACGACCCCGCCTTCGAGACCGTCCGCGAAACCTGGGCCAAACGCTGGGCTCCCCTGGCCGCCGACGCCAACCTGACCACCGCCGAGAACCCCGCCCCGACCGGCTGACCCCTTCCCGCCGGCCATACCGGCCCGCCGAGCCAGCCCGGCCAGCTCACCCGAACCGAGTGGGTGCGCCGGGCCGGTAGGTGCGCCGCGCAGGCGGATCGACCGGGCAGGCGGGTCGACCGGGCAGGCGGGTCGACCGGGCAGGCGGGCGGAGGGCCGGGCAGGCGGGCGGCAGCTCGGGCGAGCGGGCAGGCCCGGCCGAGCGGCGGCGCCGGCGAGACACAGGCCAACCCGGCGGCGCTGCGGGTTCCCGCGCGGAGTCGGTTCGGGTGGGCGGGTTGGTAAAGCCGGGATGGCGGATGGTGCGGGATGTGTGACGACGGGCTCGGAGGTCGTTGGGCGGGCCTGGGGCCGGTAGCCTGACAGGTCCGACCTGCTAGCAAGGCGGTCCTGGTTCGGGAGCGATGGTGCTGCGCGAAGAATTGGCCGCGGGCGCGCCGAACGGTGTGATCGGTGATCCCGCGCGGCTGCGGGCGGTTTCGCGGCTGGGGCTGGGCTCGGGGGCCGATCCGGCGTTCGATCGGATCGCGGCCATCGTCGAGCGGCTGATCGACGCGCCGGTGGCGCTGGTGACGGTGCTGACCGGGGATCGGCAGCGGCTGCCGGGGCAGGTCGGGCTGCCGGAGCCGTTCGCCGCGCGGCGGGAGATGGGGCTCGGGCATTCGTTCAGCCGGCATGTGGTCGAGGCCGGGGAGCCGATCATCGTGCCGGATGTTCGGCGCGATGACCGCATGCGGGGCAATCTGTCCATTCGCGACCTGGGGGCGATCGCCTACGCGGGGGTGCCGCTCACCGATTCGGGCGGGCTGGTGCTGGGCACGCTCGCCGTGATGGACCGGGAGCCGCGCCAGTGGACGGCCAGCGAGGTCGCCCTGCTGACCGAGCTGGGCGAGGTCTGCTCGTCGGAGCTGCGCCTGCGGATCGAGCGGGAGATCGCCGACGAGGCCCGCCGGCACGCCGAGTCGGCCCACGACCAGCTCATTCTGCTCGGCGAGCTGACCGCGGCGCTGGCCGCGACGATGGACATCGACGCCGCGCTGACGGAGCTCGGCCATCTGGTCGCCGGGCGCCTGGCCGACTGGTGTTTCATCACGCTCACCGACCCGGCCGGCGCCGTCCGGCACGTTTCCGCGGCCCACCACGATCCGCCCCGCGCCGAGCAGGCCGCCCGTCTGACCGGCCTGGCCCGCCGGACCGACCTGAGGTCGCTGCTCCGTTCGGCGCACGTGAAGGGCCGGCGCCACGACACCGGGGCCGGGCTGCTGAGCCGGCACGTCCCGGAGCTGGCCGAGGCCGCCGCCGCGCTGGGTGCCGCGTTCGTGCTGGTCGTGCCGATCACCGCGCCGGTCACCAACCGAGTCCTCGGCCTGGTCCTGCTGGGCAACGGCCGGGTCGCCTTCACCGCGCCCGAGGAGCAGACCGCGGCCGAGGTGGGCCGCCGGGCCGGCATGGCCGTCGACAACAGCCGTCTCTACGGTCGTCAGCGGCACATGGCCGAGGTTCTCCAGCAGAGCATGCTGACCGATCTGCCCCATGTGGAGGGTGTAGAGCTACATGGCCGTTATCTCCCGGCTCAGGCCGGGGCCGCGGTCGGCGGCGACTGGTATGACGCTTTCTCTCAGCCCGACGGCAGTCTGATGCTGGCGGTCGGTGACGTCTCGGGCCACGACATCGAGGCCGCCGCGACCATGGGGCAGGTCCGCAATCTGGTGCGCGGCGACGCGTACGGCCGGGAAGATGCTCCTGGTCCTTTACTGGCCCAACTGGACCGCGCGCTGCACGGCCTGCACGTCCCGGCCGCCGCGACCGCCGTCCTGGCCCGCCTGCGCCGCGACGGCGGCGACTACGTGGTGTCGTTCGCCAACGCCGGCCACCCCCCGCCGATCCTGCTGCGGCCCGACGGCGAGGTGGAGATCTGGTGGGAGACGCCCGAGCCTCTACTGGGCCTGCTCCCCCGCGACCAGCGGACCACCCATCGCCGCCGCGTCCCGGCCGGCTCCACGCTGCTGCTTTACACCGACGGCCTGGTCGAGGATCCCGCTCATCTCATCGACGAGGGCATCGCCCGCCTCCGCGCGGTCCTGCAGGGCGCCCCCACGGCCCCCGCCGACGAGCTCTGCACCAACCTCATCAAGACCGCCTCGCGCCGCGACGACGACATCGCGCTCCTACTGGCCCGACTTCGCTAAGACCCAAGACCCGGAGGTACGGATCCTCGGCCCGCACCCGCTTCGAAGGCCCGGCGCCGTCGTGGTCACCCTCCCTGCCGCGGCTGCCGGGTTGTCCTGCAACGTCCCAACGAAAGCCCCCGGCCCACCGAAGCGTGACAAAAGCACATACGGTGGCCTTCATGGACCTTCACAAGTTGCAGGAGCGGGCCCTGGCCGTCGCCGACCTCTACGACGAGAACCACCGCGCGTCCGGGCGGCCGCCGTGGGGCCCCGAGCAGTTCATGGCCGGCTTCGTCGGTGACGTGGGCGACCTGTCCAAGCTGGTGCTGGCCGCCGAGGGCCGGCTGGACCGGGGCGACGTCCGCGACAAGCTGGGCCACGAGCTGGCCGACTGCTTGTGGTCCGTGCTGGTGCTGGCCAAGCACTACGACATCGACCTGGTCACCGAGTTCGGCCGGATGACCGACGGCATCGAGGAGCACCTGGAGTCACTCCGGGCGTAGGTCTTCCAGGGCTCTTTCCAGATTGCGGCAGACGCGTTCGAAGTCGCCCTTGTCGGTTGTCGAGTAGAGCTCGACCGGCCGGTCGTGAAAATCGGCTCGGAGCGTGTAGACCGGGTTGGCCATCCGCAGCACGAACACGCTCGCGACGAGGACCGCGAACGCCACCGGCAATCCCCAGATGTTGCCGAGGGCGAGCGCCAGCGCGATCCCGGCCAGCACCACCGCGACCGCGGCCGCCAGCATCGCCACGAACCAGGGGCCGCGGCGGCGCACCCGCATGATGTTACGAAGGTCGTTCAGGTCGTACGCCGAGCCATCCGGAGAGTGCGTCACGAAGTGACTTTCCGTCACCGTGCCCGCCGGTCCGCGATAGTAGACCGTCATAAATCCACCGAGCCCGACACCGTTGTGGACCACACGGCGTCACCTTATCGACGCCACTCCATGATCGACACCGCCTGACGGGTGCGTGTTACGCGGATGTTACGGCTGCCTCCGGCGGCACGACCTCCGATGGCAGCGCGGCGGCCGGCGGCCCGCCATGTGTCCATGGGGTGTCGGCCGGGTCGGGGAAAGCCGCCCCCGGCCGGTAGGCCTCGCTCAAGGTGGTCAGCAACAACCGTTCGCCGACCGCGGGGACGCTGCCGGGCTCGGCCACGAGCTTGCGCCCCATCCCGCCGGAGAGCTCGAGCAGCACCTCGCACCCGTCGGCGGTCGGCGTCACCGAGATGACTTTCGCCTTCTGCGACGGCCGGGCCGGCGACGTGAGAGTGGCCCCCGCTTCGACGCGTACCGGCTCCGTGGTGGCCACCATGATGCGCGGGCGCAGGACCGGCCGCTTGCCGCTGTCGTCGATCCGGTCGGCCTTGGCCAGCGTGACCACCCCGCCGAAGGCGGCCCCGTTGAGCCGGTACTCGGCCATGACGAGCGGATCGTCGAACGCCTTCTGCACCGCGTACCGGGCCGCCGCGTTCTCCAGCCGCTGCAGCCGGGCCGCGGCCGACACCGCCCCGTCGCGGCGCGGCTGCGGGGCGCCGTCCTCGGCCAGGTGCTCGACGAACGCCGAGTAGGTGTCCCGGTCGCTGTCCCACCGGGAGGCGACCCGGCTGCCGGCCGGCAGCGCCTGCAACAGTCGCAGCGAGCCCCACATCCGCTCCCACGTCGGCCGCAGCAGTTCCTCGAGCACCCCCGGCAGATCCGGCGAGGAGTCGGCGATCAGCGGAGCCAGGATCTTGTTGTCGAACTCGGGGTCGGTCGCGGGCCCGGCCACCGGCCCGTTCTCGGCTTCGCGGGCCGCCGCCGCGCCCGCCGTGATCCAGGCGTACAGCGAGCCGAGCTGGGCGTCCTCGGCCGCGCTCTGCCCGGTCGCCCAGTGCATGCCGAGCGCCTGCACCGCGTTGGCCAGCAGCGCCGACCCGGGCATCTCGGCCGAGGCGGCGAGGAAGGTCAGCCACTGCCCGAGCAGCGGGACCGCCGGCGGCACCGGGTGCTCGCCGTCCGTACGGCGGAAGCGGGTCGACCGCCCGAGCAGGCGCAGAAAGTCCACGCCCCCGGGGTTGGGCACCCAGACCTGGGGCGCGTCGACGTAGCGGTACCGCACGTCGCGGCCCCGATCGACCGCCACCGCCTCGGTCTCGGTGGCGAAGGACTCGAGGTACGGCAGGAGCTGCTCGGCCAGGGCGGCCGTGAACGCGAACCGCTCGTCCCGGTTGCGCGGCTGCGCCACGAACAGCAGGCGCGGCGCGGCCGCCGAGGTGCCGATCATCGCCGCCAGCGGGGCGTTGGCCTCACCCGCCATCGCGAGCGGGATCAGCACCAGCGGATCGTCGTGCACATGCAGGTGGCGCACGGTGGCGATGGGTTGCGCCTTGCCGGCCGCGTAGGCCTGCGCCCGGGCCAGCGCGACAAGTGTGCTCACGAAAGGGCTTCGTTCCGCAGTCGTGCCGCCGCGGCCAGCAGGGCCGCCGCCTCGGTCTGCTCGACAGCGGGCACGACCGTCCCGGCGGCCAGCCCGAGGGCCTCGTCGACCGTGGCCACCCCGCCGAGGGCGTCGCGCACCGGCCGGCCCAGCGCGGCCGTCGACCCGGTCGCCTCGTGCCGGCAGTAGACCGACAGCTCGCAGGTCGACAAGCATTCCGGCGCGTACCGGGCGTCCACCGCGGCCAGCGACTGGAGCAGGGCCGGCACGGGCTGGGCCACGTCGAAGGTCACTCCCGCGGGCAGCGCGTCGATCAGCGACGACACCGACGACAGCCGGGAGAGCTGCCGCTTGAGCGTCGACAGCTGCTTGCGTACGTCCAGCACGACAGCCACCGGCTGGAGCGAGAAGTTCTCGGGGCAGACCAGGACCACCTCGTGGCTGACCCGGTCGTCGCCGAGCAGCCGGCGCAGCGCGAGCACGTAGACCGCGGCCTGGACGGCGGCCGAGGAGACGGCCGCGCTGTCGGCCTGCCCGTCCACGATCGCGAAGGACTTGATCTCGACGACCTGCAGGACGTCGCCGCGCTGGGCCGCGATCAGGTCGGGCTCCAGGAAGACGGTCTGCCCGGCCACCGAAAGAGTGAGCAGCGGATGGTCGAGCAGCCCGGCCTCGCCGGTCGCCAGCACGTCCCTCGTCCGGGTGTGCCGCGCGGTCAGCGTGTCGTCGCTGTCCTCGCCGAGATCCTCGTAAGCGCCCGCGCCGAGGGAGAGGACCTCCCGCAGCAGCGCGCAGTCGTCGGCCTTGAGCATCGCCTCGAACGCGTTGCCCCGGGCCAGCGCGAACCGCGACTGCCCGAAGCGGCCGGGGAAGCCGATCGTCTCGGCCAGCCGGGGCTTGTCGACCCCGGCCGCGTCGAGCACGGCCCGCCGGGTGCACCCGGGGTTGCCGGTCAGGGCGGCGATCGTACGGGCGTTGTGCCTCTTCCGCGGCCCGGAGCCACGCAGCTCGTCAACCCGGCTCACTAGTGTCCTCTCGCCAGGGGCAGATCTTCGTACACCACGTGGGCGATCTGCCGACAGATCGCCCACTTTCACTCCCAGTAGCGATAAACATCTGCGTATCGGACGACCGGCCTGGTCCGCGCTACGTTCGGACTATGCCTAAGGCCATCTGGAACGACGAAGTTATCGCCGAGAGCGACGACACCGTGGTTGTCGAGGGACATCACTACTTCCCGCGCACCTCGCTGCGCGAGGACGTGCTGACGCCCTCCGACACCCACACCGTCTGCCCTTGGAAGGGCAAGGCGTCCTATTACACGCTGAGCGCCAACGGGCACACCACCCCCGACGCGGTCTTCTTCTACCCGGAGCCCAAGCCCGACGCCAAGGCCGTGCGCGACCGCGTCGCCTTCTGGAAGGACGTCCGGGTCGAGGCCTGATCTTTCACCGGGGGCCCGCTCACGCTATGCGCGGGTGGGCCTCCTCGATCGTGGCCACCTCGAGATAATCCAGCATGTCCCGCTGCTCGGCCGGGTCGAGCGCGCCGAAGGCCTGGTAGGCCTCGTCCCGCGAGTGCTCGGTCTCGCCCGCGAGCAGCGCGATGATCCCCGACCAGGCCAGCGAGACCCGGTCGAAGAGCCGGGCCCGCCGCAGCGAGGTGAGCCGGCTGAGCATCGCGACCTTGGTCGCCGCGTCGTCGTCGAGCGCGATCCGGTCGCAGAGCTCGAACAGCGCCTTGCCGCGGTACGGATGTTCGGACTCGACCATCCGGGCCAGCTCGGCGTTGGTCATCCGGTCGACGGCCGGCGCCGGGCCGCGCTGCGGGAGCCGGGGCTTGTCAGCGGGCACGGCTGTCACGCCCGCTCTCGAACCCGTTGCCGGGCGCCTGGTGCGGCAGTGACGGCTTGTTCGCGAACGTGGGGAAGGGCGGCGCCGCGGGCATCACCGGCGCCGGCGGCTCTTGCTCTTCGGTCGAGAAGTCCTGCGTGTAGCTGTCCAACAGTGCCTTACCGTCCTCGGTCTCCACGCCAACCGTCTCCTCGACCGTGGCGGTCACCCGTTCCGCGAGCGCGGCCTGCGCCTGGCGCATGGTCCGCAGGATCTCCGTCGAGAGCGCCGCGCCACTGAGCTGCCGCACCCGGTCGTCGAGCCGCAGACCGGTCAGGACGCCGGGACCGGCGACCGTCACCGTGACGACACCGTCGTCGTCCGTCGCGGTCGCGCTGAGCGTGGCGAGCCGCTCCGCGAGATTTCCACTCGGCACAGTTTGTCCTCCGTTGCCGACATTCGTGCTGTTGGCGTTCTATGAGATCACGGTGACGCAACGTCGCGCCGCACACCCCTACCCCGCCTGTCCTGCGGTCACTCGACCTGACGACCACCGTAACGTGCACGCAACATATCGACCGCCATTGGTCGCACCGAAGGGTTACGTGACTCTGCTCAACTCCTCCGGCGGCCCGCCGATGGAACAGCCATGGTTCGTTCCAGCAAGGCTATGGACAGGGTGCGCCGCGGTGTCGACGACGCCCTGATCTTCGCTTCGCTCCTGGCGCTCGCCTGGCCGTTCGTCTTCGAACGGCTGACCGAGGACGACGCGAGCGTGGCCGGCTGGATCCTCCCGATCGTGGGAGTGGTCCTGGTCGGCGCCGCCATCGCGCGGTTGGCCGACGCCTGGCCGCTGGTGCAGTACGCGCCGGTCGCGGCCGCCGTCGTCACGGCCGGGGTGCAGCACGGCGCGCTCGGCGGGGCCGACCACGAGCTGACCTGGTTGATCATCCTCGTGGCCGGGATCATCCTGATCCGGCAGTTCCTCGGTTCGCACACGAACGAGGGCCTGATGCGCGACCTCACCCGGCAGCGCGCCATCCTGGCCCGGCAGGCCTTCCGCGATCCGCTGACCCAGCTCGGCAACCGGGCCATGTTCATGGACCACGCCCAGGACGCGCTGGCCGACGACGACCAGACGACGACGGCGGTCGTGCTCTTCGACCTCGACGGTTTCAAGGGCGTCAACGACACGTACGGCCACGCGGCCGGCGACGAGCTGCTCAAGGTGACGGCCGAACGGCTGAACGCGAACGTGCGCGCCAACGACACCGTGTCCCGCCTCGGCGGCGACGAGTTCGTGGTGCTGCTCCCCCGGCTGATCGACGACGGCATCGCCGACACGGTGGCCGGGCGCATCCTGCGCGACCTGGAGCAGCCGCTGGCCATCGGCGAGGTGGTGCTGACCATCCGGGCCAGCGCCGGCATCGCCATCACCAAGGGCGGCGAGCACGACGTCGACACCCTGCTGCGCGAGGCCGACGAGGCCCTCTATCAGGCGAAGGAGGATGGCAAGGGCGTCGTACGCCGCTTCGACCCGGCCCGGTTCGCCGAGATGGAGCAGCGCCGCCGGGACGAGGCCGACCTGCGCCGGGCGTTCCTGGAGGGCCAGTTCGAGGTCTTCTACCAGCCCATCGTCGACCTGGACGGCGAGCACACGGTCGGCGTCGAGGCGCTCATCCGCTGGCAGCACCCGAACCGCGGCCTGCTGCCGCCGGCCGCCTTCCTCGAGCTGGCCGAGACGATCGGCATGATGCCCAAGCTGGGCCTGTGGATCCTGCGCGAGGCCTGCCTGCGCGCGGTCGAGTGGCAGCGCGAGAACCCCGGCTTCGAGCTGAACGTCAACCTGTCGGCCTCGCAGCTGGCCAACCCGGAGCTGACCGACGAGATCCGGGCGGTCATCGAGGACACCGGCATCCCGTCCGGGCTGCTCGTGCTGGAGCTGACCGAGACGGTGGCGCTGACCGACCTCAAGGAGTCGGCCCGCGTGCTGGCCTCGCTCAAGACGCTGGGCGTGCGGATCGCGCTGGACGACTTCGGCACCGGCTTCTCCTCGCTGAGCCACCTGGGCGCCCTGCCGGTGGACGTGGTGAAGATCGACAAGTCGTTCGTGCAGGCGATGCACGACACTTCGACCGGCGCTTCGGTGGCCGAGGCGGTGCTGCAGATCGCCCGCACCTTCAACCTGTCCCCGGTGGCCGAGGGCGTCGAGGACCGGGAGCAGGCCGACCGCCTGCGCGAGCTGGACTGCGTGCACGCGCAGGGCTACCACTTCGCCCGCCCGATGCCGGCCGGCGAGCTGACCGGCCTGCTGTCCAAGCAGTCGGCCGCGGCCCGGCCGTGACCAAGCTCAGGCCTTGACCAAGCTCAGGCCTTGACCAAGCTCAGGCCTTGACCAAAGCTCAGGCCTTGACCAAGCTCAGGCCTTGACCAAAGCTCAGGCCTTGACCAAGCTCAGGCTTTGACCGGCGCCGCGGCCAGGCCGATCCCCGGGGCGATCGGCTTGAGCCGCTTCCCGGCGAACAGCATGAGGCTGAGCAGGCTGGCCAGCACGGCCAGCGCCCCGGCCCCGTACCAGGCCCAGGTGTAGGCCCCGAGCTGGTCACGGACCAGACCGGCGGCGGTGGCGGCGGCCGCCGCGCCGAACTGGTGCGAGGCGAAGACCCAGCCGAAGACCACCGCGCCCCGATCGCCGAAGTACTCCCGGCACAGCGTCACCGTGGGCGGCACGGTGGCCACCCAGTCGAGGCCGTAGAAGAGGATGAACAGCACCATGCTCGGGTGTGCAGTCGCCGCGAACAGCGACGGCAGCACCAGCAGCGACATCCCCCGCAGGAAGTAGTACCCACCGAGCAGGATCCGGCTGTCGACCCGGTCGGTCAGCCAGCCGGACGCGATCGTGCCGACGATGTCGAACAGGCCGACCAGCGCCAGCAGGCTCGCGGCGGTGGTCTCGGCCATCCCGTGGTCGTGCGCGGCCGGGATGAAGTGGGTGCCGACGAGCCCGTTGGTGGTCGCCCCGCAGATCGCGAAACCGCCCGCGAGCAGCCAGAACGGCCGGGTCTTGGCCGCGTCCCGCAGCGCCCGGAGGGCGATCCGGGCCGCGCCCTGAGGCGCGATCGGCTTGGGCTGTTCGTACGAGCCGCCCAGCGGCCCGATGCCGAGGGCGGCCGGATGGTCGCGCAGCCGCCACCAGACCAGCGGCACCACCAGCAGCGCGGCGCCGGTCACGGTCAGCGCGGCGGTCCGCCAGCCGTGGTTCTCGGTCAGGGTGGCCAGCACCGGCAGGAAGACCAGGTTGCCGGCCGCCCCGCCGGCGGTGAGGATGCCGGTGACCAGGCCCCGGTGCTTGACGAACCAGCGGCCGGTGATGGTGGCCACGAAGCCGAGCGCCATGGCGCCGGTGCCCAGGCCGACGAGCACACCCCAGAGCAGGATCAATTGCCAGGACGTACGCATGAAGACCGTCAGCCCGGACCCCGTGGCGACCAGCACGAGAGCCGCCATGATCACGCGCCGGATGCCGAAGCGCTCCATGAGAGCGGCCGCGAACGGCGCCGTGAGCCCGTAGAGCAGCAGGTTGACCGAGACCGCGGCCGAGATCGTGCCGAGCGACCAGCCGAACTCGTCGTGCAGCGGGCGGAGCATGACGGAGGGCGTGGCCCGGAAGCCGGCCGCGCCGACCAGGGCCACGAAGGCGACGACGGCGACGAACCAGGCCGGATGAATGCGGTACTTGGACACGTACACATTCTGCGAATCCGTGACCGAAGCAACGAGTGGCCGAGAGGCCATCATGCGCAAGAATCGAGCCATGCCCCGTCCGACCACCCCGCCAGCCGCCCTTGACTCGACTGAAGGCCTTCCCGACCGCCACCGAGTCGCCGTTCTCGTCCTCGACGGACTGGTCCCCTTCGATCTAGGCACCGCCGTCCAGGTTTTCCGCGCCGCCCGCGACGCGGACCTCCGGCGGTTCTACAAAGTGCTGGTCTGCGGGCCCGGCCCGGTGCGCAGCGCGGCCGGCTTCACCATCACGCCTGATCACGATCTGTCCGTGCTGGAAACGGCCGACACGATCGTCGTCCCGGGCGTCGACGCGGGCACCACCGTGACCGACGGGACGCTGCGGGAAGATGTGCGGACGGCGTTGAGAGCCGCCGCCGAGCGTGGTGCCCGGATCGTCTCGATCTGCACGGGGGCGTCGGTGCTGGCGGCGGCCGGCCTGCTCGACGGCCGCCCGGCGGCCACCCACTGGGCCTGGGGCGAGACCGTGGCCCGGCTCTACCCCCAGGTGCGCTGGAACCTCGACGTCCTTTTCGTCGACGACGGCGACGTCCTCACCTCGGCCGGCGTCGGGGCCGGGGTCGACCTGTGCCTGCACATCGTGCGCAGCGACCACGGCGCCGAGGTGGCCAACCGGGCCGCCCGCCGCTGCGTGCTCCCACCCTGGCGCGAGGGCGGCCAGGCCCAGTACATCGAGCGGCCGGTCCCGGCCGCCACCGACACCGGCACCGCCCCGACCCGGGCCTGGACCCTCGACCGCCTGGCCGAGCCGGTCAGCCTGGAGGAGATGGCCGCCCACGCCAGCATGAGCGTGCGCACCTTCACCCGCCGCTTCCGCGAGGAGACCGGCACGAGCCCGCGGCAGTGGCTGCTGCAGCAGCGGGTCGCCCACGCTCAGGTGCTGCTTGAATCGACCGATCTGGGCGTCGAGACGGTCGCCCGCCGGGCCGGCCTGGGCAGCGCCACCGCCCTGCGGCAGCACTTCCAGCAGACGATCGGGGTGGCGCCGACCGCGTACCGGCGAACCTTCCGGCAACCGGCGCCTAACCAGGTGGCGCTCAGCTAGGTCCGCGTACGTCCGATTTTGCAGAGGCAAGCACTTGTAAGCCGATGCAAAGGACCTCATGGACCAGACCTTCCGCCCGCTGCTGGACGCGCTCAAGCAGATCGGGATCGATCCGCGCGCCGTCGACGCGGCCGCCGAGGTCGCCCAGAGCAGCGGCCGGTCCGTCCGGGCCGTCCTGATCAACGACAACGTCGTCACCGAGGAGCAGCTCACCGCCGCGGCCGCCGCGGCCTTCGGCATCAACACGGTCGACCTGGTCAGCTTCACCCCCGACCCGGCCGCCCTCAAGCGCATCCCGCTGCCGGTCGTGCTCCGGCACCGCGTGATCGGCCTGTCGATGGCCAACGGCGAGCTCGTGGTCGGCGTGACCGACCCGGGTGACGTGGTCGCCCTGGACGACGTCCGGGCCGCCACCGGCATGACCGTACGCCCGGCCGTGGTCGCCCGCAGCGAGGTCCGCCGGATCATCGAGCGGCTCCAGCGCGAGAACAGCGACCTGGGCGACATGGTCGGCGAGCAGGACGACCAGTCGGCCATGGCGGCCCAGGCGACCAGCGCCGACGACGCCCCGATCGTGCGCTACGTGAACAGCCTGATCGAGCAGGCCGTCATGAACCGCGCCTCCGACCTGCACCTGGAGCCGACCGAGGACGACATGCGGGTGCGCTATCGCATCGACGGCGTCCTGCACGAGGTCGACCTGGTGCCGCGCGGCGTGATGGCCGCCCTGACCTCACGCATCAAGATCATGTCGGGCGTCGACATCACCGAGCGGCGGGTGCCGCAGAACGGCCGCATCACGGCGCTGATCCGCGACCGCACGGTCGATCTCCGCGTCGCCACGCTGCCCACGGTCTGGGGCGAGAAGATCGTCCTGCGGGTGCTCGACACCGGCGGCATCGACCTCGACATGGACAAGCTGGGCTTCACCAAGCACAACCTCGACCGCTTCGCCGGCTCGTTCACCAAGCCGCACGGCATGGTGCTGGTGACCGGCCCGACCGGTTCCGGCAAGTCGACCACGCTTTACGCCACCCTGGGCCGGATCAGCAAGCCCGAGGTCAACGTGATCACGGTCGAGGACCCGGTCGAGTACCGCCTCCGCGGGGTCAACCAGGTCCAGGTCAACGCCAAGGCCGGTCTGACCTTCGCCGCGGTGCTGCCGGCCATTCTGCGCTCCGACCCGGACGTGGTGCTGATCGGCGAGATCCGGGACGCGGACACCGCGCAGATCGCGGTCGAGGCGTCGCTCACCGGTCACCTCGTGCTCTCGACCCTGCACACCAACGACGCGCCGGGCGCGGTCACCCGCCTGACCGAGATGGGCATCGAGCCCTTCCTGGTCGGCTCGTCGCTGGACTGCGTGCTGGCCCAGCGGCTCGCGCGGCGGCTCTGCGACTGGTGCAAGGAGGCCTACAAGCCGACCGAGGCCGAGCTGATCGGCGCCCGCTGGCCGTTCGAGGACCTGGCCATGCCCGAGGTGCTGTACGCGCCCAAGGGCTGCCGCAACTGCGCCAACACGGGCTACCGGGGCCGGATCGCCGTGCACGAGGTCATGCCGATCAGCCCGGAGATCGAGTCGCTGACGATCCGCCGCGCCTCGGCCAACGAGATCCGCGAGGTCGCGCTCTACCAGGGGATGTACGACCTGCGGGCGGACGGCCTGGCCAAGGCGTCGGGCGGGTTGACCTCGATCCGCGAGGTCTCCCGGGTGGCCGTCTAGCTTAACCGGTTTTTGAGCACTTCACCCGAATAGCCGGAAAGAGCCCCTCAACCGGCCCCGCCGAGTGCCGAATACAGATGGCGCCACCCAACGAAAAGGATGCCGCAGCAGATGTACACGACCCAGCAGGTGCCGCAGCAGGCGGCGCCCATCGAGCCGGACGCTCCCGCGCCGGGCGACCTGGCCGTGCTCAACCAGATGCTCGTCACCCTGGTCGAGTCCCGCGGCTCCGATCTGCACCTGACCGTCGGCAGCCCGCCGATGATCCGGGTCAACGGCTCGCTGCGGCCGCTGCAGGGCTACGGCAACCTGAACTCCGCCGACACCGCCCTGCTGGCCCGCGCCTCGATCACGGGCGATCAGTGGCGGGAGTTCCAGGACAAGCAGGAGCTGGACTTCGCGCACAGCATCGCCGGCGTCTCCCGCTTCCGCGGCAACCTCTACGTGCAGCGCAACTCGTGCGGGGCGGTCTTCCGGGCCATCCCGCACGAGATCAAGCCGCTCGACGAGCTCGGCATGCCGGACTCGGTCGCCCGCTTCGCCCACCTGCCCCGCGGCCTGGTGCTGGTCACCGGCCCGACCGGCTCCGGCAAGACCACCACCCTGGCCTCGATTCTCGACCTGATCAACCGCACCCGGGCCGCGCACATCATCACCATCGAGGACCCGATCGAGTTCCTGCACCCGCACAAGCGCAGCGTGGTCAACCAGCGTGAGGTCGGCTCGGACACCGAGGACTTCTCGAGCGCGCTCAAGCACGCCCTGCGGCAGGACCCGGACGTCATCCTCGTCGGCGAGCTGCGCGACCTGGAGACCACGGCCACCGCGCTGACCGCGGCCGAGACCGGCCACCTGGTGCTGGCCACCCTGCACACGCAGAGCGCGACCCAGACCATCGACCGCGTCATCGACATCTTCCCGCCGCACCAGCAGCTGCAGATCCGGGCCCAGCTGGCCGCCTCGCTGCAGGGTGTGGTGACCCAGGCCCTGGCGCCCAAGGCCGACAACAAGGGCCGCGTGGTGGTGGCCGAGATCCTGACCGCCACCCCGGCCATCCGCAGCCTGATCCGCGAGGGCAAGTCGCACCAGATCCCCTCCTTCATGCAGGCCGGCGCCGGTGACGGCATGCTCGCCTTCGACCAGCACCTGGCCGAGAAGGTGCGCGAGCAGACCGTGACCATGGCGACGGCCCTCGAGCTCTGCCACTCCCAGGAAGAGCTCAAGCGGCTCGTGGGACGGATGTGATCACATGCCGGTCACCAAGGTCTTCCGGTACAGCAGCATCGACGCTGCCGGCCATCGGGGGAAGGGCACCGTCGAGGCGCCGGACGAGGCCGCCGCCGGGCACCTGCTCCGCCAGCGCGGCGAGACGCCGCTCGAGCTGAGCGAGGCCGGCAAGGGCCTCGACCGGGAGCTCAAGATCCCGGGCCTGGGCGGCCGGGTCAAGCTCAAGGACCTGGCGGTCTTCGCACGGCAGTTCGCCACGATGACCGCGTCCGGCATGTCGCTGCTGCGGTCGCTGGCCATCCTCGAGGAGCAGACCTCGTCCGCGCCGCTCAAGAAGGCGCTGGGCGACCTGCGCTCCGAGGTCTCGGCCGGCGCATCCCTGTCCGGCTCGATGGCCAAGCACGACCGGGTCTTCCCGCGCCTGATGATCGCCATGGTCCGGGCCGGTGAGACCGGCGGCATGATCGACCAGGCTCTCGAGCAGATCGCGGAGAGCCTGGAGAAGGACACCGCGCTCCGCGGCAAGATCAAAGGCGCGATGACCTATCCGGCCATCGTGCTGTCGTTCACCTTCATCATGATCGCCGCGGTGCTGATCTTCATCGTGCCGATCTTCGAGAACATGTTCGCCAGCCTCGGCGGCGAACTGCCGGCGCCCACGCAGTTCCTGGTCACGGCCAGCCACAACATGGTGTGGATCGGGCCGCTCGTGATCATCCTGGGCGTCGCCGGCAGCATCACCTACAAGCAGCAGATGCGTACCAGCGTGGACTTCCGCCTGAAGGTCGACAAGCTCAAGGTGCGGATGCCGGTCTTCGGGCCCCTGCTGCGCAAGCTCGCGATGAGCCGCTTCTCCCGCAACCTGGGTCTGCTGCTCAACGTCGGCGTGCCGGTGATGCAGGCGCTGACCGTGGTCGGCGAGACCACCGGCAACGAGGTCATCAACGCCGCCATGAAGGACGTGCAGGACGCCGTCCGGGACGGCAACACCATGTCCTCGGCCCTGCGCAACCACCCGATCTTCCCGCCCATGGTCACCCAGATGATCGAGGTCGGCGAAGAAAGCGGTCAAATCAGTCAGATGCTCGACAAGGTTGCCGATTTCTACGACAGAGAGGTCGACAGCGCCGCCGAGTCCCTGACCGCCTCGATCGAACCGATCATGGTCCTGGTCATGGGCACGGTCGTGGGCTCGATGGTGGTCTGTCTCTACCTCCCCATGTTCACCATCGGCCAGCAGATCCAGACGAATTGACGGACCCCGCCGTCACTACCCACCCCATCGCCATGGAGGCACCCCCTATGCACGAGGTCATCACCCGGCTCCGCTCCAAGAAGGCGGACGAGGGCTTCACCCTCATCGAGCTGCTCGTCGTCGTGGTCATCATCGGCATCCTGGTGGCCATCGCCGTGCCGGTGTACTTGAACTACCGCAAGGGCGCGGCCGACAAGTCGGCTCAGTCCGACGTCCGGGGTGCGGTGAGCACGATCGAGCAGTACTACACCGACAACAACAACTCGTACCCGACCACCGTGATCGCCAGCGTCAAGGCGAGCTTCAGCGTCAAGGACGGCACCACCACCGGCAGCGCCGGCACGGCCGGCTGGATCACGCTCTCCGACGGTACCGAGATGGCCTACAAGCCGGCCGTGACCGGCGCCGCCGGCTCCCAGACGGCCGCGTCGTACAAGGTCTGTGCCCGCAACAACAACGGCACCCAGAAGATCTACGCCTACGACAGCTCGGTCGGCGGCTCGGTCAAGGCCCTGGGCAGCAGCGCGGTCCTGGCCGACTGCGCCTGATCCGCACCTGTTCCACCGGCTGTGAGAGGAGGGCGACGACGATGCTGCTGATCGTGGTGGCCCTCCTCGGCCTGGCCGTCGGCTCGTTCCTCAACGTGGTCATCTACCGGGTGCCGCGGGACGAGTCGCTGATCCACCCGCGCTCACACTGCCCGGCCTGCGGCAACGAGGTCCGTAACCGGCACAACGTGCCGGTGCTGGGCTGGCTGATGCTGCGGGGCCGGTGCGCCGACTGCGACACGCCGATCAGCCCGCGCTACCCGTTCGTGGAGACGCTGACCGCCCTCCTGTTCGTGGCCGTGACCGCGAAGTTCGGGCTCAGCTGGGAACTGCCGGCGTATCTCTACCTGGCGGCGATCGCGATCGCCCTGGCCGTCATCGACCTCGACGTCATGCGGCTGCCCGACAAGATCGTCCTCCCCTCGTACGCGGTGGCCCTGGTCCTGATCGCGCCGGCCGTGATCGCCGACCACGGCTGGGGCCAGGCCGGTCGCGGCCTGATCGCGGCGGCCGTGCTCTACGCGATCTACTTCGTCTTCGCCCTGCTGCCCAGCGGGATGGGCGGCGGCGACGTCAAACTGGCCCCGCTGCTCGGCTTCTACCTGGGCTGGCTCGGCTGGAGCTCGGTGCTGATCGGCGCGTTTGCCGCGTTCCTGCTCGGCGGCGTGGTCGGCGCGGCGCTGATGGCGTTGCGCCGGGCCGGCCGCAAGTCCCGCATCCCCTTCGGGCCCTACATGCTGGCGGGCGCCTTCCTCGCGGTCTTCGCGGGGGCGCCGATCGCCGACTGGTACTCGTCCCTCCTCGTACCCTCCGCCTGAAAGGACTCTGATGGCAGGCGCACCCCCGATCGGGCTGGACATCGGCTCGTCCTCCATCCGGGCCGTCGAGGTCCGCCGCGGCAAGGACGACTACTCGCTGAACAACTTCGGCCAGGTGCCGCTGCCCCCGGGCGCGGTCAACGGCGGCGTGGTGCAGGACCCGATGATGGTCACCTCGGCCATCAAGCAGCTCTGGACGGCCTGCAAGTTCGGCTCCAAGAACGTCAGCATCGCGGTGACCAGCCCACAGCTGGTGGTCCGCGAGATGAGCCTGCAGAAGCTCCCGCCCAAGGAGATGAAGCTGGCCCTGCCGTTCCAGGTCAAGGACGCGCTGCCGCTGGCCGTCGAGCGCTCGCTGCTCGACTTCTACCCGCTCGAGGACCCGGGCGACAATCCGAACGTGCGCGGCCTGCTCATCGCCATGCCCAAGGACGCCGTGCTGAGCTCGGTGGCCGCCGTCGAGAAGGCCGGCCTGCACGTCAAGGCGGTCGACCTGGCCTCGTTCGCGATGCTGCGGGCCGCCTCCCGGCTGGACACCCAGGTCGAGGCGATCGTCGACGTCGGCTACGACGTGACCAGCGTGATCGTGCACGCCGACGGCGAGCCGCTGATCGTGCGGACCGTGCCCCGGGGCGGCCAGGAGATCACCGATGCCATGGCCACCCGGCTCGGCGTCCCGCCCGGCGAGGCCGAGATGATCAAGTGCCGCTACGGCCTGCACGGCGACGGCAGCCCGGAGTCGGTCGAGGCCGCCATCGAGGCGGTCCGTCCGCTGGTCAACGAGCTGCGCAGCTCGTTCACGTACCTGGCCTCGGGCGAGCGGCAGAAGCAGGTCACCCGCCTCGCCCTGTGCGGTGGCAGCGCCCTCATGCCGGGCCTGGCCGAGCACCTGCAGGACCAGCTGCGGATCACCGTGATGTACGCGGACAGCGCCAGCCGCCTCCGCGACACCCGCAAGGGCCGCGAGCGCGGCTTCGACAGTTTCGTGCCGTCGGCCGCCGTGTCGATCGGCCTGACGTTGGGAGCGGCAGCCTGATGGCGACCTCGACGACGACCCTGATGCCGATCGACACCGCGGTCTCCCCCGAGCAGGCGGCGCGGATCCTGCCGATCCGGGCCAACCTGCTGCCGGGCGAGCTGACCGCCGGCCGCAACGCCCGCCGCACCCGCTTCCTGCTGATCGCCGCCGTCGTCCTGGTCGTCGGCGTGATGGCCGCCTGGTATGTCTACGCCCGCCAGACCTGGAACGACGCCGACTTCAATTTGACCACGGCCAACGAGCAGGTCAGCGATCTCACCCGGACCAAGAACAAGACTTACGCCGAGGTGACCCAGTTGCTCAACGACCGGGACCGGGTCAAAGGCGAACTCAAGTCGCTGCTGGCGACCGACACGTCCTGGACGGCCGACTTCGGCTACGTCAGCACCGACGCCTTGACCTCCGGCGTCACCCTCCTGCAACTGGTGGGCACGCTCACCAAACAGGACACCGGGGCCAAGAGCGACGTCGTCGCCACGATCGCGGTCAGCGGCACCGGGCCGGACCGCCGGACGATCGCCGCGTTCATCGACAAGCTCGCGGCCCGGGAGCAGCTGACGCAGCCGTATGCCACCACCGTGACCTACAGCGAGGGCGACAAGAACTACGCCTTCAGCCTGACCGTCGGACTCACCAGCAAGGCCCTGTGCGGTCGTTACACCACCACCTGCGGGACGGGAGACTGATGGACGCGCGCCGCTTGAATCAGATCTGGATCGCCGGCGGGATCGCGGCCATCATCCTGCTCGTCGCGGGCACCTGGCTGCTGCTGATCTCCCCCAAGCTTTCCGACGCCGACTCGCTGCAGTCACAGGCCGACGACGTCAACATCCAGCTGCTGCGACTGCGCAAGGACGTGGCCACGCTCAAGGCCGAGGAGGCCAAGAAGAGCACCACCCAGGCCGAGGTCAACGACCTCGCCGACAACCTGCCGGAGACCTACGGCGAGCCCGACTTCCTGCGCATGCTGCACTCCGTCGGCGCCGTCACGAACGTCGCGGTGAGTGGCTTCACCATGGGCAGCCCGGCCGCGTCGGGCACTGTGACGACCGCCGCCGAGCTGCCGATCTCGCTGGTCGCCACCGGCACCGCGACCAACATCTACCTGTTCATCACCGCGCTCCAGAACGTGCAGGACCGCGCCGTGCTGGTCCAGTCGGTGAGTCTTTCCGGCGAGGCGGGGTCGGACAAAGCCACCGCCAACCTGACCATGAACGCGTTCTGCACGACGTCCACTATCACCGACAAGCCGGACAAGGCGAAGGGCCGCAACGACATGTGCAAGACCGGCAACTGACGTTCACAGTGGGTACAACGGGTGAACCCGGTGGGTAGGCCCGCCACCCTGTTGTCACCCTGAGTACCCTGCCCGTATGTCTTACGCGGTCCCGCCGACCCGCACCGCCGCAGTCGCCCGCCAGCTGCGCAACGAGATAGTCACCGGAGAGCTGTCCCCGGGCACCCTGATCAAGGATGCTGAGCTGGCCCAGCGCCTGGGCGTGAGCATCACGCCGGTGCGCGAGGCGATCGCCCAGCTCTCGGTCGAGGGCCTGATCGACATCGCCCCCAACCGGACCCGGCACGTCACCCGGGTCACCCAGAAGAACGCCCTCGAGCTGATCGACGTGATGAGCGTCCTCGCCTGCGCGGGCTTCGAGTGGGGCGTCGACAACCTGACCACCACCCACATCGAGCTGATGCGCCAGCGGCAGCGCGAGTTCGTGGAGGCGCTGCGGGCCGGCAACGTGCTCGCGGCCAGCGCGGCCGGTGGCGACTTCAGCAGCATCGTGATCCTGGCCAGCGGCAACCGCGAGCTGCAGTCCATGGTGGATCTGGTCGTGGCCCGCACGATGCGGATCCTCGCCATGACCGCCGAGAGCAACATCTGGGGCACCTGGATCGAGGGCCACGACGCGATCCTGGGCCGGCTCGAGGCCGGCGACCGCAAGGGCGCCCTGACCCGGTACCGCGAGATCTACGTCGAGTACCGGGCCCGGGTCGAGCGCGAGCTCTTCGACTAACCGCCGAAGACCTGGGCCGCCGCCGTCGTGCGTACGGCAAATCGCTTGATCCCCCACCGCCGCTCGATCTCCGCCAGCTTGGCGACGATCTCACTCTTGGTGCCGATCAGGGCGTACGGCGCCGCGATCAGTTCCGCCTCGTCCATCTCCACCTCTTTGGCGTACGCGGCATAGCCTGCCCCGGCGTCGTCGGTGATCTCGAAGCGCTGGACCAGGGCCTCGGTCGGCGTGTCACCGCAGAGCTCGATCTGCGCGTCGATCTCCGGGCCGGTCCACCGGGTCTCGTGCGAGTGACCGTCGGCCAGCGTGCGGCCCAGGCCGGAGAGGCCGATCAGGTCGGCGTGCCCGGCGGCCCACTTCAGCAATCGGCTGTTGCCGCCGCCGATCAGCAGCGGCACCTCCTCCTGCACCGGTCGCGGCTTGGTCAGACCGTCCCCGGCCAGGATGCGTCGAGTCGCCTCGGCCACGGCGATGCAGTGGTCGACCCGCTCCCGCACGCCGGGACGCACCTTCCCGACCGCCTCCCACTCGGCCGGCGTGTGCCCGGCGCCGAGACCGAGGACGGCCCGGCCGCCCGAGACGACGTCGAGGGTCGCGACATCCGTGGCGAGCAGGATCGGCTCGCGGACGCCGGCGTTGGAGACGTAGGAGCCCAGCCGCAACCGCGAGGTGACCGCGGCGGCCGCGGCCAGCGCGACGAACGGCGCCGCGCAGACGCCCGGATGGTCGGCGACATAGAGGGATTCGAAGCCGAGTCGCTCGGCCTCGCGGGCCAGCTCCGGCCATTGGGTCGCGGAGGTGGGCTGGGCCTGAAGGGAAAAGGTCGCCATGGCTCCGACCCTGCTGGTTGATCTTGGGTGCTGGGAAGGCTTTTTCGCGATCGGCGAAGGCGCTACCGGTCTGCAACCCGGTTCTCCCTGGAGGTCACCCCGGCCCGGCCGATGAGGCGGGTGTCCGGAGAGAAAGGCCTCCCCCCATGGCCCAGCGTCAAGACCTCATCCTCATCGCCGAGGACGACCCCGACACCCGCGACCTGCTCACGGTCACGTTGGAAGCGGCCGGATTCCGGTCCGTGGCCGCCAAGGACGGCAACACGGCGGCCCGGATCCTCAAGGTGGCCCGGCCGATCGGCCTGATCACGGACGTACGGATGCCCGCCCTCAACGGAATGGAGCTCGCACAGATCGCCCGGCTCGACCCGGCGAGCCGCCACACCGCGATCCTCATGATCTCGGCCAGCACCCACCCGCACGACATCGATGCCGGCCTCGGCGCCGGCGCCGACCGCTACCTGCCCAAACCGCTCCAGCCGCTCCGGGTCGTCGCCGAACTGCGCGACCTGATCGCGTCCCGCTTCTAGGAGGAATTGACCATGACCGCGCTTCTCGACCGCCCCACGGACCTCGACGCGTTCACCCTGGCGATGACCTCCCGGCCGATCACCATGCCGGCCGCCCCCAGCATCCTCATCGCGGACGACGACGACGAGGTCCGCGACGTCATCGAGTACCGCCTGCAGGTGGCCGGCTTCCGCACGCTCACCGCCGACAACGGCCTTACGGCCCTGACCCTGGCCGTCGAGCGCCGCCCCCAGGTGATCATCCTCGACGTGACGATGCCCCAGCTCGACGGTCTGACGGTCTGCTCCGAGCTGCACGCCACGGCCGCCACGGCCGAGATCCCGGTCCTCATGATCAGCGGCCACGCCGACCAGGCCCGCCTGCTCGCCGCCGGCGCCGACGACTTCCTGCCCAAGCCGTTCAGCTCCCGCGAGATGATGCGCCGCGTCAACTGGCTGCTTTTGTCTTCATAACTTTCGGTCCACGTTTGCGGGTGTTCTCCGGGGGTAGGCGCAGGACCAGCCCTATAGTTTCCGCTCGTGCCCCCGGAACTGCGCACCGCAGAGGCCGACGACCCCCCTGGAGAGCAGGAGGGGCTCGTCATGCCCGCAGTAGGGACGTGGCTACGCCGCGTGCGGCGCCGGGACGGCGTCCGGCTCCGGCCGGAGGACTTCGGCGCCGTCGCATATGTCGCCGCAATCGACCGCTTCGTCGCCCTCGATCACGCGGCCGCGGCCTTCGTGGCCGGGCTCGGCCCGCGCGGAACGGCGGTGGATCACGCTCGGGAGCCGATGGCGGCCCGGCTCGCCGCCGCCGGCCTGATCGAGCCGGTGGCCGACCGCCCGCTGGCCGGCCGCTCCTTGATCGGCGACTTCACCGAGATGCCCCCGCTCGGGGACCCCCTGGTGGTGAACGTCTTCGCCACGGCCTGGTGCCCGCTGCGCTGCCGCTACTGCCACGCCGACGACCTCATGCAGCCCTTCCGCGCCGACCCCGGTGACATCGAGCGGGTGGCGGCGACAGCCGCCGCCGTGCCGGCCATGGTCGCGGTGGTGACCGGCGGCGACCCGATCCTCGACCCGGCGCGCACCCAGCGGCTGATCGCCCGGCTGGCCGAGACGAAGGCGATCGTCGTCGACACGTCCGGCGCGGGTGACATCACGCCCCTGATCCCGCTGCTCAAGCAGGTTCAGGGCCACCTTCGGGTGTCGCTCGACAGCGCCGGGGCCGCCCTGCACGACCGGCTGCGCCCGATCAATCCGCGCCTGCTCCCCCGCGGGACCAGCTCCCACGAGCAGGCCTGGGCCACGATCCAGCACGCCGTCACGGCCGACATCGGCACCACCGTGCAAACGGTCGTGTCGCGGGCCAACCAGCGGGAGGACGAGCTGATCGCACTGGCCCGGAAACTCGTCGGCGCCGGCGTCCGGAACTGGGTGTTGCACCTGGCCGTGGCCGCCGGAAAAGCGGCGCAGGGCCCCGGCCGTCAGCTGCTGCCCACCGACGACGCCCGCGCGGTGGTCGACCGGCTGGTCGCCCGGCTCGAGACCGAGGACGAGTTCCGCCCGCTACGGGTCCGGGTGACGGCCACCAACGCGAGACCGAACGCGGTCCTGCTGGTCGGCAGCCAGGGCGAGCTCTACGTCGAGCGAGGCCCCACCGGCAAGGTCCAGCTGGCGTCCGCGGCCCACGACACCGACGAGGTGCGGCGCCTCTTCCGCACCAACGTCGACCTGCAGGCACACGCCGACCGCTACTTGGGCGGCACCGCACCCATCTGAGCGGCCCTCATCGAGGCGGCTCAGGCGACGGCGGGCGCCCGGCCGGCTGAGGCGTGGCGCAGGGCCAACTGGTTGAGCCGCGGGCGGATCGCGGTCGTGGTGGACAAGTGCAGGGCGGTCGCGGGCGAAATGTCGCCCAGCTCGGGGCGGGGGTCGCGGAACCACGCGGCCATCTGCTCGCGGGCCAGGGCGGGCTTGAGCAGAGCGATGATGTGGCAGGCGGCCTGCAGCCGCTCCCGGGCCAGCAGGCTCGACCCGTCCCACTCGGCAGCCCATCGCTCCAGGTCGTGGACGCGCTGGGCCCCACCGACATACGCGGTGAGCTCGCGCCCGATCGACGTGGCGCACTCGAACACGAGCAGGCCGATCTCCTCAGCCCACTTCTTGGCCTCGGTTGTCCCGTGCGGCATGCCTTCAATCTAACCCGCCGCGACCAGGACGGCGACCGGCCGACAGGTCAGTCGTGCTCGGCCAGGAACCAGGCCGAGATCCGCTGGGCCAGCGGATCGGCCAGCGCGGGGTCGTCGGCCAGGGCGGCCACCACGTCCGGCCACACGGTGAAGTTGCGCCCGGCGAGCTCGGCCCCGCCGCCGAAGCGCAGGTAGGCGGGGAGCAGGAAGGCGTTCTCGACCAGCCACGGCAGGTAGCGGCCGCGCCGGCGCCAGTGTTCGCGGGTCATGACCCGCTCGATGGCCCGGTGCAGGTCCTGGTGGTGGTCCCAGCGGATCAGCCCGGAGTCCTGTGTCAGATTGTCGATCCGGGGGTGGTAGAGGTGCCGGGTCTGCTCCCCGCTCACCTTCTGCCGGTGCTGCCAGAAGAACAGCTCGTCCACGCCGGCCAGCGTCATCACCTCGCCGATCCGCCGGTCGAGCAGTTTCGCGTGGTAGAGGGACCAGATGGCGGGCGCGGTGAGCAGCCGCCGGGCGCTGCGGGTGCGCAGCAGGTCGAGGATCTGCGTGGCGTCCTGGGGGCGGTTCTCCAGCTCCTCGTCGGGCAGGATCTTGGCCGCCCGCAGGGTGTCGTAGACGCTGGGCTTGCGCTGGCCGTAGTACTCCTGCAGCACCGGCCAGGGCCGGGTCGGCCGTTCGCGCAGCGGCCGCTGGCGGGTCTCCTCCTCCTCGATCCAGGATCGCAGCGGCACGATCTCCGGGCGCTGCGCCTGCGGGATGAGGCCGAACCAGGCGTTCACCCGCTCCTCGAACAGGTCCTGAATCGCCGGCTGGTAGTCGCCGAAGTCGTCCAGCGCCAGCACCACGTGCACGCCGTGGGCGGACAGGGCGGCCGCGGCCAGGGCCTGCACCATGTGGATGACCGAGGGCTCGCGCAGCCGGACCGGCCAGAACAGCAGTGTCGGCGGCGGCGAGGCCGGCCGCTCGAGCCGCCACTGGAACCGCTTGTCGAGCTGGCGGAGCAGATCGACGGTGCTCTCGGCGGGGGCCCGCAGCGGCACCGCGCCCAGCACGCGCAGCAGGGCGGGCTGCTCGTGGAACCGGGGCTGGGGCACCGGCGGCGGCGCCCCGGGCTCGCCCGGCACGAGCGCGAGCTGGACGGCCAGCTTCTGCAGCAGCAGATCACTGTCCACTCCGGAGTAGACGGTGACCGAGTCGCCGCCGCCGATCCGCTCGCCGAGGTTGCGGATCCGCGGTTCGCGGTTGCCGTGCTCGTCGGGCACGGCCCACAGGACCCGGGCCCCGTCCAGCACGGCCGCCTGCAGGGCCCGCACGATGATCGGATCGCCGTCGCGCACCCCGAGCACGCAGACGGTGCTCTCGGCGAGCAGCTGCCGGAGCCGCTCGGCCGCCACGGCGGGCAGGCGCGCGTCGCGGTAGTCCACGATCTGCGGCCGTCGCTGCGCCCGGTCGAGCGGCCGCCAGAAGCCGAGCACGTGCAGGACCCGTACGCCTCCGTTGCGTGTCGGCCCTCCCGGGCCGAGAAGGGCCGGTTCGGCGTCCTTGCCGAGCTGTCCCAGCGCCACCTCGACCGCCGGGTCGAGCCGCGTGGTCAGCAGGCCGTCGCCGAAGCGCTCGGGAAAGTGGGCGACGAGCCGCCCCAGGGCCTGAAGGCCCGCGTCGATCCGCCAGGACTCCCGGTCCAGCTCCAGGATCCGGCCCGACTCCACATTGATCGCGCCGCTCGGCTCGGCGTCGGCCGGCTGCCCGTCGCCGGGCGAGTGGTACGACTCCAGCACCGCCCGCTGGAAGACGACGTCGAACTCGCGCGGGCCGAGAAAATCGTCGAAGGCCGCGCGGTACGCCACGTAGCGGTCGGCCGGGTCGGTGATGGTGCGCCGGACGCGGGTGATCTCGTCCTGCAGCTCGTCGTTGCGCAGGCGCCGGACATGCTCCTCGGCCGCCCGCAGGACCCGGGTCAGCCAGGGCGGCGACGCCCGCGGGAGATCGGGACCGATGATCAGCCGGAGTGGGCGGGCAGGCTCGCGCAGTTCGCGACTCAGCCGTTCGAGCAGTTCGCTCTCGCCGGCGAACCGGGCCACCGCTACTCCCTACTCTCGACAGAACTCCCGGTAAGCATGCTTACACCATTTGTTCATACCCGAGCGCGCCGGGCGTCACGGGTCCACGATCGACGAGTCGGCCATCCGACAGCTCGGCCTCCAACTGACCCGGCCCCCACCCGAAGTACCCGACGAACAGCCGCAGCCGGACCCCGCCGGTCCGGGCGTGCCGCGGGTTCGCCACCAGGTTGAGCACCCCGACCCGGCCGGCCACCGGGCGGAACTCGGGTGGGGCGCTGCCACTGTCCTCGGGCACGACGGCGACCCCGATCGCCTCGAGTTTGCTGAGCGGGCCGCCGTCGTACAGCACCCGGGGTTCGGTCGTGGTGTCCGCCCACTCCTCGAGGAAGCGGTGCACCGGGCGGTCGGTGGGGGCGTTGATGCGTACGGCCACCGCCCCGACGTCGATCTGGTGCTCGAGCACCAGCAGTACCGCCGGGGCCTCGGCGTCGGAGTCGATCGAGCCGTCCGTGCTGTGCAGGAGGTGACCGACCAGCCCGTGACTGGTCCGATGGGCCGCGTTGCGCACCAGGTACAAGCCGGCGTTGTGCTCACGGAACTCCGGGGCCGGCCGGTTGCGGGCGGCGAGCGCCTCCCGCAGGGCGAGCATGACGGTCCGCAGGTCGAGCGGGTTGGGCCCGTCCGGCAGACCGGCCCGGATGGTACGGATCAGCTCGCCGGTGAAGGCCGTGTACTCCTCGTCGGCCGGGGCGAAGGCGGTGCTGGTGCGCGAGGTCGCGGCGACCACGGCCGCCTGGTCGATGCGGAGCAGCACGCCGTCGCCGCCGGCCATGACCTCCAGCGCGCGGGCGGCGTAGCAGCAGTCGAGGATCACCATCCGGCGCGGGGCCGAGCTCTCGGCCAGCCGGCGGCGGACCAGGGAGTACGGAAAAGAGGTCGTGCTGAGCAGCGACTCGTCGGTGGCCCGCAACGCGAGCTGGAGCGTGCCGTCGTCGTGGACGATCCCGTGCCCGGCGAAATAGATCAGCAGCTGGCCGTCCGGCCCGACCGCGCCGGCCGCGTCGCGCAGGGCGATGTCCACGTCGCTGGGCTGCCCCGGGTTGAGCAGCACCTGGCAGCGCTCCTCGGGCAGTCCCCAGTAGATCTCGTCGGTCAGCAGCTTGCGGAGCTCACGCAGATTACGCTCGACGGAGGGCAGATCGGCCAGCTGATCGTTGTCGTAGACGGCCGAGCCGATCAGTACGGCGTACGACTCACCGGGGTCCGGCATGGACGGGGCCGTCACGGGAGTGCCCACCATCCCGTCAGGGTAAGCCCCACCCGCGCCGTCACGACTCGTCCGACTGACCGTCCGGCTCCAACTGCCGGCGCAGCCAGACCGCGAGCTCGTCCGGGTCGCGGAAGCGGGCGGTGTCCACCTCGGCCTCCCGGTCGCCGTACTTGATCTTCAGGCGGGTCCGGCGCATGGACAGGCGCGCGGTGGCCCAGCCGCCGATCAGCGAGACGATCGCCGTCAGCGTCGCCTTGTCGGTGGCCACCGCGACCAGGGCCTCGACGGCGCCGCTGCCCGGCATGGTGCCCGGCTCGGGCTGCGCCCGCTCGACCGTCACGGGCACGCCCCGCAGCTGACCCGACTCGGTGATCCATTTCCGCAGCGCGAGGAGGTCTTCACCGTCCGCGGCCGTCACCCGCAATTCGCCCATACCGTCAGCTTACGAGCGCCGCGCCACACTATCTTGGCGGCGGCGTCAACTTGCGTTACGTTCTTGACCATGGAGTCAAGTAACGCCGAGCCGGTCGCCTCAGACCCTCCTCCCCCCACGCCGGCCCCCGCCGGCGCGTCTCTCCCCACGCCGGCCCCCGCCGGCTTGGTCATGTTGGAGCCGGTGGAGGACGCCGGCGCCTGTTCCGTGGATGGATGGTGCGACTGATGAGCAGCAGCGTGTTCGGCCGGACGGCCGAGCCGATCGTGATCGATGTCTGGAGCGACGTCGTCTGCCCGTTCTGCTACCTCGGCCACGCCGTTCTCGCGGAGGCCATCGAGCAGTTCCCGCACGGCTCCACGGTGCAGGTCCGCTACCACAGCTTCCAGCTCAACCCGGGCTTCAAGCCGGGCGAGGCGATGCTGGCCGACGAGTACCTGGCCGCCCACCACCACCTGCCCAAGGCCCAGCTGGAGGCCTCGCACGCCCAGCTGGCCGCGCGCGGCGCCGCCGCCGGCCTGCACTACAAGTTCGAGACCGCGCACATGGTCAACACCCTGGACGCCCACCGCATGATCCACCTGGCCCGGGCCCACGGCCGCGAGACCGAGATGGTCGAGCGCCTGTTCAAGGCGGAGTTCACCGACGGCCTCAACCTGGCCGACCACGAGGTCCTGGCCGACCTCGCGGCCGAGCTGGGCCTCGACCGCGACGAGGCGGTCAAGACCTTGCAGACCCAGGGGTACGAGGAGGACATCCGCACCGATCTGACCCAGGCGAGCCAGCTCGGCATCAGCGGCGTCCCGTTCTTCGTCTTCGACAACAAGCGCGCCGTCTCCGGCGCCCAGCCGGTCGAGCTGTTCCGCCGCGCCCTCGACCTCTCCTGGCAGGACCGGGAGACCCAGCCGGCATGACCCGGCTCCGCGCCGACGCGGCCCGCAACGTCGAGGGCATCCGCCGCGCTGCCCTCGACGTCTTCCGCGCCTCCGGCCTGACCACCCCCCTGGACGAGGTCGCCAAGGCCGCCGGCGTCAGCAAGGGCACCATCTACCACCGCTTCGGCAGCCGCCAGGCCCTCATCGACGCCGTCGTCGACGACCTCGTGGCCGAACGCCTCCGCGCCATCATCGAGGCCGTCTCGTCCTTCGACGACCCGCGGACCCGCTTCGAGGAATACCTGATGCGGATCTGGCTCCTGCAGTACGACGAGCCCGCCGCCAACGACGTCCTGGTCCGCGCCCTCCCCGACTCGGTCCAGCTGACCACCCTGTGCGACAAGGCCAACCGCTTCGGCCGCCAGCTCCTGGAGGCCGCCCAGTCCGCCGGCGCCATCCGCCCCGACCTGACCCCGACCGACCTGACCTATCTGCTCCTGGAACGCGGCGCCGCCCTACGCGCCTGCCCCGAACAGTCCCGCCCCGACTACACCCGCCGCCTGACCTTCTTACTGCACGGCCTCCGCACCTGAGCGTTCGGTTTCGGGCGCTGTTCAGTTTTTCTGAACGGTCGCCAAAACTGAACGCCGCGCCCTCTGTCACCGTCCTTGCTGCGGTCAGCCGAGCCCCAGTCCTCGCTCCAGGGCCCGGAGTAACGTATGCCGCCGATTCGGGGAGGCCGGCCAGTCGGGCGCGTTCGTCACCGTCATGTGGTGAACGAGTAGGTCTCGGGCGGAACCGGGCCAGCGTCTGGCGATCTCGGACAGGCGCTCGGGACCGACGATGCCGGAGATGTCCTCTCCGAGCACGCGGGCGGCCGCAGCCGCATCATCCAGGTCCTCCTCGATCAGCAGGGCTTGGCCACGCTCGGTCTCGTAGACGAATATTTCGACAGCTGCAGATTTCGTGTACCAGTAGATGACCGTGGCGATGTCGACGGCGTCCTTGTATTCGCCGTAGTCACTCCGGTCCAGCCACGCGGCGACCTTCAGCGCGGCGTAACCGGCTGCCCCAGGGATCCGGATACTTCCCACGGTGGGCAGCTCAAGCGGGTGGGCCGCCGCGTAGACCTCCGCGAAACCCCAGACGTTGATCGGTTCGCGGCGCGTCGCCGGGGTGACGGTTCCCGGTGGGTTCTCCACCGGCCCGAACGGCATGAGGTCGGCGGTCGTCTCCGCGATCCGGAAGCGAATCCCGGTTTTGCCCGCCGAGGGAAACCGGGTGACCAATTCGTCGTAGGCTGCCCAGTTGGCCACCGCCAGCCCGAGGTCGATGTCGGACGTGACGCGCAGAGCAAACTCATGCCCGAGAGCGCTCTGCAGGATGTCACGGCAGCGCGCGCCCACGAGCATCACTTCGGCGGGAACCAGGAGGGTCGACTTCGCCATGATCTCGCCCGCTACCCGGTCGACCAGGTGGAGCAGCGACGGATCGGCTCTATGCGGGTCGAGCATGATCAGCCCGCCACGTTCGGGCCACCTCGGCCAATCGGGGGTCACCGGTGACCATCAGGTCCGCGTACACCAGGGGCCAGGGAGCATTCTGAGTCTTGATGGCGGGATCCTCCTCGGCTGGGCGCGGCGAGGTCCAGAACTTCCGCCGGACGAAGATGTTGCGAACCCGATCAGGGTTGGTGCTCCATCGATTCACGATGGCGAGTTTCGGCTCCAGCGAGCTTACGTAGACGGTCATCGCCGCCGGACGCGCGATGTCGACTCCGGCGGCCGTCTCGCCGCTGAGATAGACGGGATGCTCACTCTTCAGCTGCAGGCTCGGATCGCCGTGGAATTCCGCGACCTCCAGACGCGGGCCGAGACCGGTCGGGTAGGCGGCGGTCCAGTAGTCGACAAGTTCGTCGATTCGAGTGAGACCCAGTGAGGAAGGCAGCAGAAAGCCGGCCTTCTCCAACTGGCTCATGGCATCTTGCGTCTGCCCCAGCGAGGCTCCCGAGGCGTTCGCGATCTTCCGCCGTCCCGCCCCGACCAGCTCCGGCCAGGCGAGCAGCGCCACAATGACCTGCGCCCGGCCTCGGCTGAACAGGTTCACCGGTTGCCCGGCGCTGCGGCCGGACGGAAGGGACGAGGCCTGATCGTTTCGCTCGGCGCGTCCTCGTATGTCGATGAAGACGTCGCCGAAGGAGATGAACGCGTTACCCAGGGCATCGATGAACTGGATGTTAGCCGCCCGGAATGCGTCGGCGCTCCGGCGGCTGATCCGATCGCCGATCACCAGCAGTGGATACGTTCGGGTGCGGCTTTCCCGATGGGCGACGGCGGTCAGGGTGGTCGCTTTCGCCTGCACCAGATATCCGGCTCTGGCGCTGCCACGCGACAAAACGACGACCGCATCCGCCCCCCCGTCTGCGGCCGGCGGCTCTTGCTCAAGGGCTATGCCGAATCCGCCCAGGCGCTCACGGGCCATCGCCAGGAACCGCTCCGTACTGCCCGAGCCGGTCGCCGTTCGGTTTTGCACACCGTTCAGTTTATTTGAACGACGCCTAAAACTGAACGGCTCCTCGCCCCGAACACAAAAACGCCCGGACCAATGTCCGGGCGTCTCCTCAAGGGTGGAGCTGAGGGGACTCGAACCCCTGACCCCCACACTGCCAGTGTGGTGCGCTACCAGCTGCGCCACAGCCCCTTGCCGTCCCCGGTTCACCCGGGCACGGAGGAAATACTACACACCTTCCGCGGGGGTCTGCCGGGACCCCCTCCCCTCCGGGGAAGCCTCAGTTCATCGCCGGGTCGGGTGGGAAGTGGGCCACCGCCGCCAGGATGTCGCCCTGGCGGCGTAGGACCATGGCCCACAGGTCGTCGGGGCGGTTGATGAAGGGGTCGCCGGGGAGGGCGTCCAGCAGGAACCAGGAGCCGGAGGCGATCTCCTCCTCGAGCTGGCCGGCCGACCAGCCCGAGTAGCCGGCGAAGACGCGGACGCCGGCCACGCTGTCGCGGAGACGTTCGGGGTCGGTGGAGAGGTCGACCGTGCCCAGCGAGCCCGACACCTGGTGGAAGCCGGAGACCCGTCTTTTCACCTCGGGGCGGGTGCGGGCCAGGCAGATCGCCGATTCGGGCTGGACCGGGCCGCCCTCGAACAGGACCGCCGGGTCGCCCGCGAGCTCGCCCCAGGTGCCGAGGACGTCCGCGACGGGGACCTCGGTGGCGCGGTTGAGCACCACGCCCAGGGCGCCGCCCGTCTCGTGGGCGACGAGCAGCACGACCGTACGGTCGAAGTTGGGGTCTTTGAGGGTGGGTGTGGCCACCAGGAGCCGGCCGGTCATCGACTCCATCGACCGGCCTCCGATCCGCTGACCCTCGCTATACACGGGCAGTCCGCAGCGTCACGCACAACGCTTCCACCAACGCCATGCATCGCACATTAGCCCGAGATTCCGGCCCCCGATAAGGTCTGGCCATGAACCCAGCGGCGGAGATCGGCGTCATCGGTGGCTCGGGGCTCTACGCCCTCCTGGACGGAGCGTCGGAGCACGTCGTGTCCACGCCCTACGGTGCACCCTCCGATCCGATCACTGTCGCCCGGGTGGGTGACCGCCGGGTGGCGTTCCTGCCGCGGCACGGGCGCGATCACCGCTACCCACCGCACAAGATCCCTTACCAGGCCAACCTCTGGGCGCTTCGCGCCTTGGGGGTACGCCAGATCGTCGCGCCCTGTGCCGTCGGTGGGCTGCGGCCCGAGCTGGGGCCGGGCACCTTCGTGGTTCCCGACCAGCTCATCGACCGGACGAGCGGGCGGGCGCAGACGTTCTACGACTCCGGCGCGATCCACGTGAACTTCGCCGATCCGTACTGCCCGGACGGCCGGGCCGCGGTGCTGGCGGCGGCCCGGCCGGTCCATCCGGTCGACGGCGGCACGATGGTGGTGGTCGAGGGGCCTCGGTTCTCCACCCGGGCCGAGTCGCGCTGGTTCACCTCGATCGGCGGCACGATCGTCAACATGACCGGCCATCCGGAGGCGGTCCTGGCCCGCGAGCTGGGTCTTTGTTACACGTCGATCGCGCTGGTCACCGATCTGGACGCCGGGGTGGAGGGCGAGCACGGGGTCACCCAGGAGGAGGTGTTCCGGGTGTTCGCCGACAACACGGCGCGCCTGCGATCCGTACTGCTGGAGGCCGTGACCAAGCTCCCGGCGGAACGGACCTGCCCGTGCGCGTCGGCCCTGGAGGGCCTGAAGTTGCCGATCGAGCTGCCGTAGGTAATTCGGCGGCGGCCGGCCGGGCGCCCGGGCTATGGTCCGGCAATGACCGACGCCGATGGCTTCTTCGGGGAGGACGTCGCCGAGACGTACGACATCCCGAACGACGCGCAGTTCCAGCCCGAGGTCATCGCCGAGACGGTGGACGTGCTGGCCGATCTGGCCGGTGGGGGCCGGGCGCTCGAGTTCGCGATCGGCACCGGCCGGGTCGCGGTGCCGCTGGCCCGGCGCGGCGTCGAGGTGCACGGCATCGACATGTCCCGCGCGATGCTGGCCCGGCTGGGCCCCAAACCGGGGGCCGAGAAGATCGGCGTCACCGTCGGCGATTTCACCACCACCCGGGTCGAGGGCGAGTTCGACCTGGTCTACCTCGTGTTCAACACGATCATGAATGTGACCACGCAGCAGGGTCAGGTGGCGGCCTTCCGCAACGCAGCCGCGCATCTGCGCCCCGGCGGCCGCTTCCTGGTCGAGGTGATGGTCCCGGAGCTGCGCAAGCTGCCGCCGGGCCAGACCGCCGTCCCGTTCACGGTGACGCCGGCCCGGCTCGGCTTCGACACCTATGAGCCCGCGACGCAGGCGATGAGCTCGGTCCACGTGGTCGACGGCAGGGTCAGCTCCATTCCTTTCCGGTATGTCTGGCCGGCCGAGCTCGACCTCATGGCCCAGTTGGCCGGCATGACCCCGGAGCACCGCTGGGAGTCGTGGGCGCGCACCCCGTTCGGCAACGAGAGCAACTCCCACATCTCCACGTGGATCTTGCCTCAGCTGTGACTCACGTCACATACGGGTTCAGCTGTTTCGCGGACAGGGTCCGATGCGTGATGGTATTCGCCGTTGATCCTCGGCGAAGGGACCTCTCGTGGAACGGCGTCTGGGCCGCCTCGGCGTCCGCGCGGCATCGGTCGGCCTGCTCCTGGCCGGGCTGGCCGGCGGCGTCTACCTGAGCAAGGATCGCGTGATCCCCTCCCCGGTGTCGGCCTCCACCGTCGTCGACCTGCAGGTCGAGTCGCAGGATCTGAGCCTGCTCAAGCAGCGCCAGGGCGAGCACGCCGCCGCCCGCGCCTGGCAGCGCGAGGCCGAGGGCGCGGCCGCGGCCAAGGCGGCCGCCGCCGCCAAGCTGACCGCGGCCCGCGCCCACGACCTCGAGGAGCAGGTCGTGGCCGACAAGAAGAAGGCCGAGGAGAAGAAGAAAGCCCTGGAGAACGGCGGTCCGGTCCCCTACGACGGCCCGATCCCCGGCTCCTGCAACGAGTTCAGCGGGAGCCGCAAGATCGGCTGTGCCCTGATGATCGACTACGGCTTCGGCATCGATCAGTTCCCCTGCCTGAACAACCTGTGGACCAGAGAGAGCGGCTGGAACTACAAGGCCGAGAACAAGGGCTCCGGAGCGTACGGCATCCCGCAGTCGCTGCCCGGCAGCAAGATGGCCTCGGCCGGCGCCGACTGGAAGACCAACCCCGCCACCCAGATCAAGTGGGGCCTGGGCTACGTCAAGGGGCGTTACAAGACCCCCTGCGGCGCCTGGAACAACTTCCAGAACAACGGCAACTACTAGATCTGGAAGCCGGCCACCAGCACCCGCAGCTCCTCGCTGGTCCGGGCCAGATCGTCGGTGCTGCGGCGGGAGTGGGTGACGGCCGTCGCCGTGGAAGCGGCCGCCGTCGCCACCCCGGCGATGTTCGTCGCGATCTCGGAGCTGCTGCCGGCCACCTCGGCCACGTTGCGCCCCATCTCGCTGGCCGTCGCGGTCTGCTCCTCGACCGCGGCAGCGATCACCGTCTGCAGGTCGCTGATCCGCCGGACCACGTCGCCGATCCCGTCGATGGCGCCGACGGCCGCGCCGGTGTCGCCCTGGATCTGATCGACCAGCCGGGAGATCTCCGTCGTCGCCTTCGCGGTCTCCTGGGCGAGCTCCTTGACCTCGCCCGCGACCACCGCGAACCCCTTGCCCGACTCACCGGCCCGGGCCGCCTCGATCGTCGCGTTGAGCGCCAGCAGGTTGGTCTGCTCGGCGATTGAGGTGATCAGCGCGATCACCTTGCTGATCTCGGCCGACGAGACGCCCAGCTGGCCGACGGTCACAGTCGTACGCTCGACCGCGCTGACCGCCTCGGCCGCCACCCGGGCCGCCTCACCGGCGCCCTTGGCGATCTCCTCGATGGCCAGCGCCATCTCGGCGCTGCCGGCTTCCAGGACCCGTACATTGCCGGACACGTGACCGGCGGCCTGAGCGACCACCTCGGCCTGCGCGTCGGTCTCGGTGCTGGACGCGTCGATCTGGCTCGACACGGCCGCCAGCTCCTGAGCGGCCTCGGCCAGCGTCACGGCGTGCCCGTTGATCGCCGACACGGTGCCACCCAGCGAGGCGGCGGTGCGGTCGAGGGCCTCGCCCAGCTCCCCCAGCTCGTCCTTGCGCTGCAGCCCGGCCCGGGCCTTGAGGTCGCCGCCGGCCAGCCGGTTCAGCGCGCCCACGACCACGGCGAGCGGCCGGACCACGGAACGGGTGGCCGCCACCCCCATCACCACGGCCAGGAGCAGGGCGAGAAGCAAAGTGCCACCCAGGACGCGTACGCCCGTCTCCCGCACCCGCTCGACGTCGGCCTGCAGCGCCCCGACCCGCCCGTCGACCGACTTCTCCAGCGTGCTGGTGATGTCCAGGACGACGCCGTACGACGTCGCCGCGTCACCGCCGTTGACACTGGTCATCGCCTTGGCCCGGGCGGCCCGGGTGTCCTGCTTGAGCCAGCCCATGACGGTGTCGTCCCACTGGAAGAAGTCGTCCCAGGCCGGCTGCAGCTTGGCGAACTCGGCCTTCTCGCCGTCCGTCATGAGGCTCGTGTCGACGGCCTTGAGGTCGGCGTAGGTGCGGTCCTTGGCCGCCAGCTCGCCCTTGCGGTTGTAGTTGGCCGCGTTGATCGCGTACGCGTTGCCGAACGCGCCCGCGTCGGCCAGCACGAGCCCCTGCCACCCCGTGACATCGGCCGCGTCGTAGGCGACGGTCTGCACGTCGTCGCGCAACGTCTGCAACGCGGCCAGCTCCCGCTGCTTGTCGGACTGCTGCCCCAGACTCCACCAGCCGGCCCCGGCCGCCGTGACGATCAATGCGGTGAGTACCAAATAAGAAGCGCCGAGCCTGGTGCCGACGCTGACATCCCCGATGCGCATGAAAGCTCCAAGTGATCGGGCACTAACCGCCCGCTATAAGGGCTATCGGTAATCCGCCACCCATCGGTAAGACGTTTAGCCGTGACCCTCGCCACGGCCAGGCGGTAAAAGGCGTAGTACGAAGGCCGGCCCTTCTGGCACCATCGGTCCATGCAGCCGCGCGCCGAGAAGATGATGCGCCCCTCATCGGGGTTCCTCGGCGTGCGCTAGCAACACCACCGACCAGGCCCCTGTCGCGCGGGGCCGGTCGCATCGTCTCTCCCCCGCTCCCGGCAGGTCGAGCGAAAGAGGCAGACGATGAGCTTCTACATCACCACAGCCATCCCGTACGTCAACGCCGCTCCCCACCTCGGGCACGCGCTGGAGCTGGTGCAGGCGGACGTCCTCGCGCGCCACCGCCGGCTCCGGGGCCAACCGGTCCGCTTCCTGACCGGAACCGACGACAACGCGTTCAAGAACGTCACCGCCGCCCGCGCCGCCGGCGTGGACGTACGCTCCTTCGTGGACAGCAACGCGGCCAGGTTCGCCGCCCTGCGCGAACCGCTGGCGCTGTCGTTCGACGATTTCATCCGTACCAGCGCCGACCCGCGCCACGCCGCCGGAGTGACCCGGCTGTGGCAGCAGTGCGCCGCCGCCGGCGACTTCTACCGCCGCCGGTACGAGGGCCTGTACTGCGCCGGCTGCGAGCAGTTCTACGCCGAGGCGGAGCTGACCGACGGCGTCTGTCCCGAGCATCTGACGCCACCCGAGCCCGTGGCCGAGGAGAACTGGTTCTTCCGCTTGTCCCGCTACACCGACCGGCTGCTGGCGCTCTTAGAGACCGGAGAGGTACGCATAAAGCCGGCTGCCCGCCGCAACGAGGTGCTCGCCTTCATTCGCGCCGGCCTCAGCGACCTCAGCGTCTCCCGCCCAGCGGCGCGGGCCGCCGGCTGGGGCATCAGTCGGCCGAGCGGGTCCACGTCATCGGCAAGGGCATCGTCCGGTTCCACGCCGTCTACTGGCTGGCCCTGCTCCTCTCGGCCGGCCTGCCGCTACCCACCACCATCTTCGTGCACGACTACCTGACCGTGGACGGCGCGAAGCTCTCCAAGAGCGCCGGTGATGCCGTCGACCCGGCAACCCTGACCGACCTGTACGGCTCGGACGCCGTCCGCTGGTGGCTGCTGCGCGACGTGGCCCCGCTCGGCGACACCGACTTCACCATCGACCGCCTGATCCACCGGGCCAACCTCGACCTTGCCAACGGCTTCGGCAACCTGACCCACCGCACCCTGACCCTGATCCACAAACTTCAAGCCGGCGAGGTCCGCCCGCTCCACACCGGGGAGGCGGCTCACCTGACGAACGCCTGCGCCACGCTGCCCGCCCGCATCGACCAGGCCCTGGACGACTTCGACTTCCGAGCCGCGACCACGGCCCTGACCGCAGTCGTGACCGAGGCCAACCGCTTCATCGAAACCAGCCGCCCCTGGGAACGGGCTCCCGATGCCGACGCCGTCCTCTCCACATTGGTCCACGTCTGCCGCCTGCTGGCCCATGAGCTCCAGCCCTTCCTCCCGGCCGCCGCCGACCGGCTGCGAACTCAACTGACGCCGGGCGCTCGGCCCGAGCCGGCCTTCCCCCGCTTGATCTGACGGTCAGGGAACGAGAGCCACGAAGCGGAGACCGGTCGTTCGCTCCGCCAGGTCGAGCGCGGCCGCCGGGTCGTCCAAGCCGACCGTCAGCGGTTCGATCACGGACAGGTCCAGAAGACCGGCCCGGATCAGGTTCCACACCGTGGTCACCGTCTCGTCGTCGCTCATCCAGGAGCCGCGCAGGGTGAGCCGGCGGTGCATCAGGTCGCCGTACGGGATGGTCAGGTCCTGGCGTACGCCGCCGATGAGCACCAGAGTGCCGTGCCCGCGGAGGCTGTCGTACGCGGCCATCGTCGCGTCCGCCGTCGGTGTGGCGCCGAGGGCGTCGAGGGCCACATCGACCGGCCCGATACCGGCCGCGTCGGTTGCTCGGTCACCGGTCAGCCGATGGGTCCGGACCCGGGGGCCGAGTTCGGCCAGCCGATCGAGAACCTCGGTGTTACGGCCCACCGCGGTGACCGATGCGGCCCCCTCGGCCAGCGCCGTCACCACCGCCGCGCCGCCCAGCTGGCCCGTCGCACCGATCACGGCGACGTCGCGGCCGGCCAGCGGGCCCGCCGCGTGCAGGCCGGCCGCGGCGATGCAGAGCCACGGCAGGAACGACAGGCGAGCGAGATCCGGGTATTTCTCCGCGCCGGGCAGCTTGACGAGCGTCTCCTTCGCGCACAGCGCCTTCTCGGCGAAGACCCCGTCGTGCCATTGGGCGCGCATGCGGGCCGTACGCTCACTGCCGGCGCCGGAGCCGCCCAGACCGACCCATCCCACCAGAATCTCGTCGCCGTCACCGGCGTCGAGCAGCGCCGTGTCCACCACGATGTCGCCCGGGGCCACGTGGAACACGTCGGGGGCCACGTCGATCACCCGGCCGATGCAGGCCGGGCCGAGGGTGAGCGGCGGCGTGGGGAGACCGCCACGGTTACCCGTCACCACCATTTTCGTGTACGCCGGCAGATGCGCGGCGAGCACCTCCACGAGCACCCCACCGCCGGTGAGGGCCGGTTCGGGAACCTCGCTGAGGCGTACGTCTTCGTTCGGGGAAGCAATCGTCCAAGCATGCATGAGCCAAGCTTCGGGCGGCTTTAAGCTGGTATCCAGAGCCGCTTTATTCTGGTATTGGAGGTTCCAGGGTGAGCACCGAACTCGGCGCCTTTCTCCGCAGCCGCCGCGAACGGCTGAGCCCGGCCGGCCTGGGCCTGCCGACGACCGGCCGCCGGCGCACACCCGGCCTGCGCCGCGAGGAGCTGGCCCTGCTGGCCGGCATCAGCGCCACCTGGCTCACCTACCTCGAGCAGGGCCGCGACGTGCAGCCCTCCGCCCAGGTGCTCGACGCGCTGGCCCGGGCCCTCCGGCTGACCGGCGCCGAACAGGAGCACCTGCGCCACCTGGCCGACGGCGGGGGGGGGGGAAGCGGGCAGGGCGCCCCGGAGGAGGCGGCGGCCGAGATCGCGGGCGTTCCGGCGCTCCTGGGCGACAACCCGGCGTACGTCACCGGTCTCTGCTACGACGTTCTCGCCGCCAACGACGCCGCGGCGGAGCTGTTCCGGGGGATGGCGCCGGGCGGCAACGTCGTCCGCTGGATGTTCACCGAACCGGCCGCCCGCGACATCCTGGTCGACTGGGAGCCGGAGGCGCGCCACATCCTGGCCCGGCTGAGGGCGATCGCGGGCCGGCACCCGGGTCACCCGCGAGTGACCCGGCTGGTGGCTGAGCTGACCGAGGCGAGCCCCGAGGCCCGCGACTGGTGGCAGCGGTACGACATCCAGTTCAGCCACGCGGGCAGCAAACGGCTCCGCCACCCCCGGCTGGGCGTGATCACCGTCCCCCACGCCGCGTTCCACGTGGCCGAGCAACCCGAACAGACGCTGGTCGTCTACCACCTACCCCCCTTGTGACGACAGTTCGCCGGCTCGGGTCAGCCGACGTCCCGGAGCACGTCACCCGAGGCGGGGCAGACCCGGTGTGCTTCCGGGGTCGGCCGGATCCAGTCCCGCGATCATGCCCAGATCCGCTGACGGCAGGTCCAGCGCTCGAGCGACCTCCTCGATCAGGGCGCGTTCGGGGACAAGGCGGCCGTCGCGGAGCTTCCTGATCGTCGTCATTGCCCGCCCGGTCCGCCGGGCCATCTCGTCCGACGACAGACCACGCATCTCGACCAACAGCCGGAACACGGCGCCGAAGGGATGCGGGTCGGTTTCCCCCGCCGGGGCGAGCGCCGGCCCGACGACCTTGTCCCCGACCTTCATCTGCCACCGTAGGAGCCGGTCCTCAAGCAGCCTGACCTGCGCCACAAACAACTGCGCTTCACCCGCGCCCAGGCTCAACGAACCAGGCACGACAACCTCAACCACCTGCACAGCTCCAGGCGCCAGCCCCAGGGACGAGGAGCACCGGCGCGGCATGCCGACGTCAGACACCCGCCAGCCCCGATCCCACCACGGCAGCTCATCCAGCAGCGAATCAAGAAACGCCGCCAACCCCGCCTGATCCGTCACACCCTCGCCCGGCCGACTCAGCGCCTCGACCACGCCCTTGCTCAGCAGCCGCTCCCCCGTTCGCCATGGCCGCATGCTAGGTCGTCGATGACTTGACCGAACAGCGGCGACGGTTCTAATCCTGGCTTCAGGTTGATCGGCGAGGATGAGCGGAGAAGCACCCACTGAGAGGACGGGCCGGCGTGCGGATCATGATCGCGGATGACGAGGCGGCCATCCGTGAGTCGCTGGAGCGGGTGCTGCAGGTCGAGGGTTATGAGACCAGCACCGTCGCCAACGGTCTCGCCGTGCTCGAGGGGGTCGGTGGCGACGCGCCGGATCTGCTGATCCTCGACGTGATGATGCCCCGCCTCGGCGGGTTGGAGACCTGCCGGCGGCTGCGGGCGGCGGGCCGGGACCTGCCGGTGCTCATGCTGACCGCCCGGGATCAGGTCGCCGACCGGGTCGCGGGGCTGGACGCCGGGGCCGACGACTATCTGCCCAAGCCGTTCGCCACCGAGGAGTTGCTGGCCCGGGTGCGGGCCCTGCTGCGCCGGCGCGGGCCGGGCGACGACGAGTCGCAGGTCCTGTCGTTCGCCGACGTCCGGCTCGATCCCGACCGGTTCGAGGCGTGGCGGGGAGGGCGGCCGCTGCGCCTGACCCGCACCGAGTTCTCCCTCCTGCAAGTCCTCGTGCGCAACGCGACCCGGGTGCTGACCCGCGATGCGCTGTTCGAGGCGATCTGGGGCTTCGACATGAGCACCACCGCCAACAACCTCCAGGTCTACGTGAGCTACCTGCGCCGCAAGATGGAGGCCGAGGGCGAGCCGCGATTGCTCTACACGTTGCGCGGTTTGGGCTACACGTTGCGGGAGACTCCTCCGTGACCAGGTCCGGGGGCCGGTGGATCCGGTGGTGGCGCCGGCAGTCCTTGCGGAGGAGGATGACGGTGATCGCGGCGACCGCGATCGCGGTCAGCGTGTTCGTGTCCTTCCAGGTGGCCAGCGAGCTGATGGACCGCAAGCTCCGGGCCACCGCCGCGGATCAGCTGCACGCCGACTCCCGCGTCCTGGCCACCAACGCGGAGCGCGCCGGTCTGGCGCAGGTCCCGCTGCCGCCGTACCCGGGAGCCGGTCGGCTGATGCGGGTCATCCTGCCCGACGGCTCGACGCGGACGCCGGCCGGCCAGCCGGCGCTGCCCCCGGTCAGCGAGGACGCACGGCGCGTGGCGCAAGGCGCGGCTACCGACCTGCTGGAGTCGACCGACTGGAACGACGGCTACCGCGTCTACACGCGGCGGGTGGGCGGCGGCGCGGTTCAGGTGGCCGACCTTGCCGACGACAGCCCGATCAACGAGTTCGGGTTCGGCATGCTGTTGATCGGGCTGCTCTGCGTGGCCGGGGGCGCCCTGGTCGGGCGAACCGTGGCGCGGGCCGGGCTGGCACCGATCGACCGGCTGACCGCCGCCGCGGTCCGCGTCGCGCACACCAGGGACCTCGACGCCGACATCCCGGACGAGGGCGGTGGCGAGATCCGGCGGCTGATCCAGTCGATCAATGACATGCTCGCCGCGCTCCGGGATTCCCGGCGGGCCCAGCGGCTGCTCGCCGAGGACGCCGCCCACGAGCTCAAGACCCCGTTGACCAGCCTGCGCCTCAATGTCGAGCTGCTGATCCGGCTCGATCGGCGCGGCACCCTGGACAGCGCGCTGCCGGCGGGGAGCCGGACCCGGCTGCTCAACGATCTCGGCGCCCAGGTGGCCGAGTTGAGCACCCTGGCCGCCGAGTTGACCGACCTGGCGCGTGGTGACGTCAACGACGAGAGCACCGAGCTGATCGACTTCGCCGACGTGGTGGTGGCGGCCGCGACCCGGGCCCGTTCCCGCATGCCCGACATCGAGATCACGCTCGACGTCATGTCCGTGTGGGTGAGCGGCCGGCCCGCCGCCCTCCAGCGGGCGGTGCTCAACCTCATCGACAACGCCGGCAAATGGTCCCCCGCCGGCCGGCCGATCCTCCTCCGGCTCTTCGCCGAGGGCACGTCGGCGGTGCTCGAGGTGGACGACGCCGGACCGGGTATCGACGCCGCCGACGTGCCGCGGGTGTTCGACCGGTTCTACCGGGCCGACAGCGCCCGGGCGCTGCCGGGATCCGGTCTGGGACTGTCGATCGTGCAGCGGGTCGTCGACGCCCACAGCGGCCGGGTCACCGTCGCCCGCTCCGCCCGCGGTGGTGCGCTGCTGCGGGTCGTCCTTCCGGCTGCGGCCTCGCCCGGTCATTGAGGATCTCGTTCCTGCCGCCCGCTCACCGTTGCAGCACGGGCTCCTCCTCGTCGGCGGCCGACGCCCGTCGCTCAACGGGGCGGGCTTGACCGTGTGCCGGGAACACCCTCTGCACTGGATCCATGAATCGAAGAAATGGCATACGGCGAGGACTGGCTCTGGCCGTCGCGATCGGACTCTGCGGGTCACTGGCGGCGGCGCCGGCCGCAGCCGCCGGCGGCAGCACCGGGCAGGTGGAGTGGGGCGCCTGCCCGGCCCCGATCGCGGCGGCCGCCCCGGCGGTACAGTGCGGGACAGTGACGGTACCGCTCGACTACCGGGATCCGGACGGGACGCAGATCGACCTGATGCTGTCGCGGATCGCCAGCGCGAACCCGCAGAAGCGGCGCGGCGTGCTGCTGCTCAACCCGGGCGGGCCGGGCGGCTCGGGGCTGACGATGCCGAACGACCTGCTCGACCTGGGCGTTCCGGCGAGCGTCACCGACGCGTACGACCTGATCGGCATGGACCCCCGGGGTGTCGGCTACTCGGCCCGGGTCGACTGCGGATTCACCGACGACCAGGACTACCCGGGCAACGTGCCGCCGTGGGCCGAGAACGACGCCGCGGTCCTCGAGCAGGCCGCCGCCGCCCGGGCGGTCGCCGAGCAGTGCGCGGCCCACGACGCCGAGGGGCGGATGGCGCACATCTCGACGGCCAACACGGCACGCGACCTGGACCGGATCCGGGCCGCGCTGGGCGAGCGGAAAGCCAGCTTCCTCGGCTACTCGTACGGGTCGGCGCTCGGCGCCGCGTACGCCTCGATGTTCCCGGACACCACCGACCGGGTCGTCATCGACAGCAACCCCGGCGACACCGCGCTGACCCGCGCCGGCGTGCGCCGCTTCGGGCTGGGCTTCGAGCAGGCGTTCCCGGACTTCGCCCGGTGGGCGGCGGCCCGGCACAGCTCGTACGGCCTGGGCCGCACGCCCGGGCAGGTCCGCGCCACCTACTTCGCGCTGGCCGAGCGGCTCGACGAGCAACCGCTGCCCTTCATGGACGGCGGCGACTTCCGGGTCAACACCTTCGCCTCGCTGTACAACGAGTCCAGCTATCCGGCGCTGGCCCGCAACTGGCAGGAGGTCAAGGCGGCCGGTGCGGTGACGGCCGGCGTACGGCCCGCGGCCGCGCCCAGCCCGTACTCCAACTTCTTCTCCGCTTTCCTGGCCGTGACCTGCAACGACAGTGACTGGCCAAGCAACGTCGGGGTGTACCGGCGCAGTGTCGCCGAGGACCGCGAGAAATATCCGATGTTCGGCGCGGCGTCGGCCAACATCAACCCGTGTGCCTTCTGGTCCCGCGGGCCGACCGAGCCGCAGGTCGCCGTCGACGACGACGGTCCGGCCAACATCCTGATCCTGCAGAACCGCCGGGACGCCGCCACGCCGCTGCGGGGCGGGCAGATCATCCGGGCCAAGTTCGCCCACCGGTCCCGCCTGGTCACCGTCGACGAGAACCAGCACGGCGTCTACGTCTTCGACGACAACCCGTGCGCCCTCAACATCGGCACCGCCTGGCTGGTCGACGGCGTCCTCCCACCCGACACGAGCTGCTCAGCCTCCACCCGCTCCGGCCTGAACCTCGACCGCGCGGGCGAGCAGCGCCGCTCCGAGACCTTGCGCAAACACCCGCTCACCGTGAACTGGCTGAGCTGAAACGAGAGAGCGGCGCCACCCATCCGGGCGGCGCCGCTCTCTGTGAGCGATGCTGATCCAACACTGCCGCCTCACCCCAGGCAACCGCGAGAGGTCCTCGAGGAGTCGTGCACGCCTCCCACCGATCGTCGATGCTTGGTCGGCCTGTGAGTCCGGTTAGGCGGCGGCGAGGGCGTCGCGAACGACCTGCGCGCTCGCCGGCGTGCCGGGAAGCACTCCGTACTGGCCGTAGGGAACGACGTAGACCGGGGTGTCCCGCTGGGTGCGCCGGTTCTCGGCCAGCGGCCCGGCGTCGACGGTGTCGTAGCCGAGGCTGTCGAGCAGCTCAGCGACCACCTTCTTGGCCGCGGCATCGTCACCGGCGATCGGCAGCGCCGATCGGTCCGGGCTGCCGGCCGGCCGCGCGAGGGTCCGCAGGTGATCGAACCAGATGTTGTTGAATCCCTTCACCACGCGGGCTTCCGGAAGGTGCTTCTGCAACAGCTCACCGGTGGTGGTGGAACCGTCCTCCAGCTCGTCGAACACGCCGTCACGGTCCGGGTAGTAGTTGTTGGTGTCGATGACGACCTTGCCTGCCAGCGGCTCGACCGGGACGTCCCGGTACGCCTTGAGCGGCACGGTTACGACCACGACATCGCCGGCTGCCGCCGCTTCCGCCGCCGTCGCGGCCCGCGCCTTGGGTCCGAGCTCGGCCACCAGATCCTGGAGGGTCTCCGGGCCCCGCGAGTTACTCAGTACCACGTCGTGACCGGCGGAGACGGCCAGCCGAGCCACGGTGCTTCCGATGTTGCCACTACCGATGATTCCAAGCGTCGTCATAACGGCACAAACCTCGCCGACCGACCCTGGATTCCACTCGGCGCCCCGCCGTGACAGGCGCCACATCAAGCCAAACCGGAGCACTTCGAGCAGCCGCGAGACACAGCCGCTCCACCGAAAGGCGCCACTCCCCCACCGCGAGCGCCCACCTAGCGCAACCACCGCACCGTGGGGGTCTGGGGGGTCGCCCCCCAGGTAGATATGACGAGGCGACCCGGTCCGCGCTCTCTGCGGACAAGGGTCGCCATCGACTCGTGGAGGTGCCGGGAATCGAACCCGGGTCCTTCGTTGCTTTGTCAGGGCTTCTCCGAGCGCAGCTCACTATGCCTCTACTCGGCCCTCCGGCTCACGTGAGCAAGTCCGGATGGCGGGCCCAGTCGTGTTTGATCTCGCCGCACAGTCCTCACGACTGGGACTGTTTGGCCAGCCTTCTAGCTGATGCCGGTGAACTGAGTCGAAGGCGATCTCAGACCGACAGACTTAGCTACTTACCTCAGGCGGCAAGAGCGAAGTCAGCGCGGGAGTTATCCTTGGCGCTTATAGTTTTCCGACGACCGATTCTCGAGACGACGTCGGCTTCCTCGGCTCGCTTCCCCTGTCTCCACGTACGAAGTCGAAACCAGTCACCCCCTAGTAGGGCCGCACGAATGCGGCACCCAAAAGTTTACCTCACGCTGCAAGATCCGCCCACGGCGCTGCAGCCGGCGGGGCGGGCGTTGCCGCGGCCGCTCTTGGTGATCTGGTATCCGAAGGTGGCGGACTTGCCGGGGGCCAGCGGGTCGCCGCTGAAGCTCAGGCTGCTGCCGCTCTGGCTGCCGGAGGCGTTCCAGGTGCCGCGCAGCTCCATGTCGTTCAACCCGGAGTGGGTGACGGTCACGCGCCACTGGGCGGCGGCGTCCCCCTCGTTCACGACGCGTACGAACGCGACATAGCCCCCGTCCCAGCTGGCGGTGACCGACAGCTGGGCCTCGATGTCGGTCTGAGGCGCCGGCTTGGTGGTGGTCTTGGGCGTGGGCGCCGTGGTGACCGGCTTGAGAGTCGGTTTCGAGGCCGAGGACGAGGGCGAAGGGCTGGAGGTACGCGGAGCAACCGACCGGCTGCGTGCGGCGGACGGCGAGGGCGAGGAGGCGGCCGGCGACGGCGAGGACTTAGCCGACGTCGGTGCGGCCGAGGACGGGGCCGGCGAGTCGGAGACGACGAGCGGCACCTGCGGCATCGACGGCAGGACCACCGAGGGCTGGCGGGCCGCCTCGGCCGGGCCGACCGCGCGGACCGCGACCCAGACGACCAGCAGGACGAGGATCGCGACCGAGAAGCTCAGGACGACCCGGGCGGGGGCGAACAGGCGCACGGAGTGCTTGGATGGCAACGGTCGTTCCCCCCGCGAAGATCAAAGAAGCGGGCGGAGCATACCTCAGGCGATGCCTTTCGCACGTCGTCCGACCGCCCGGTTGATTTCCTTCTGGGCGTCTCGTGCCGCCAAGTCCTGCCGCTTGTCGTAGCTCTTCTTGCCCTTGGCGAGACCGATCTCGACCTTGGCGTACCCGTTGTTGAAGTAGACCTGGAGCGGGACCAGGGTGACGCCGTCGTCGCGGAGCTTGCCGCGGATCTTGGCGATCTCCTCGCGGTGCAGCAGCAGCTTGCGGGTGCGGCGGGGCTCGTGGTTGGTCCACGTGCCCTGCGTGTACTCCGGGATGTGCATGCCGTGCAGGAAGAGCTCACCGTACGTTTCCTGACCGAACGCGTCGACCAGGGAGGCCCGCCCGGCCCGCAGCGACTTGACCTCGGTGCCGGTGAGCTGGAGGCCGGCCTCGTACGTGTCGAGGATGCTGTAGTCGTGGCGGGCCTTGCGGTTGGAGGCGACGACTTTGCGCCCCTGTTCGCGTGGCATGACCCACCGACCCCCTATGAAGAGCTGAAACCAACCCGTCAATGTTACAGGGGTCAGCAGAGGCAGCCGGGCAGGTAGGGCAGCGGGTTGCGGGGTACGCCGTCGAAGCGGGTCTCGAAGTGCAGATGGTTGCCGGTGGAGGCGCCGGTGGTGCCGACCCGCCCGATGATCTCGCCGCGGCGTACGTACTCGCCGATGTGCACGAGCATCGCCGACTGGTGGCCGTAGCAGGTGGTGAAGCCGACTCCGCTGATCTTCCCGTGGTCGATGCAGGTGTAGCGGCCGTAGCCACCGGCCCAGCCCGCCCTGATCACCCGCCCGTCGGCCGCGGCGTGGATCGGTGTGCCGCCGCCGGCCGCGAAGTCCGCCCCGGCATGCAATTGCCACACACGGTAGTACGGGTCGTATCGCTGTCCGTAGTCACTGGATTTCCAGCCGTTGACCGGCATGTAGAGCCGGCCGCCCTCGTACCGTCGCTGCCCCGACTTGACCGAGTAGCCGCGCAGCGCTTGCTGGATGCGCGCTTCCTCGGCCTTGGCCGCGCGGTAGCGGGCGAGCACGGCGGCCCGCTGCGAGTTCGCCACCCGCAGCGCCTGGGCCCGGCTCGCGGCGAGGGCGGCCAGCGCCTTCCGGGCCCGCTCGGCGGCGGCCTGGGCCGCCTGGGCGGCGACCAGCTTGGCGCGCGCGGCCGCCTCGGCCTCTTCCGACTCACGCTTGGCGAGTCCGGCGCGGTCTTGTTCGGTACGGGCTTCGCGTCGCGCCCCGACCAGCGTGTCCACCTCACGCTGCTGGGTGCGCATGATCTGCTGGACCATGCTCAGCCGGTCCATCATGTCGGCCGGCCCGGTCGCCTCGACCAGCAGGTTGATCCGGGCGATGTTGCCACCCATGTAGCTGGCCTGGGCGATCTCGTCGACCCGGGACCGGGACTCGGCGACCTTGTCCTGCGCCTGCTGGAACCGGGTGGCGACCCGGTCGTAGGCGGCCCGGGCGGCGTCGGCCCGGCGCGAGGCGGTGTTGGCCGCGGTGATGGCGGCGGCCACGGCACCTCGCGAGGTGGCGACCCGCTGCTGAGCCGAGGGCATGGCCGCGGTGGCGGCCTCCAGCCGGCGGGCCGCGGCGCGGGCGGTGTCGGTCGCCTCTTCGAGCACGGCCTCGGCCTGGTGGACGGCGCGGGCGGCCTGGTCGGGGCTGTTCGGGTCGGCGCGGGCCGGGCTTGGCGCGGCGAGCAGACTCGCACAAATCACCAAGAAGGCAAAAATCCGGCTATAAGACCCCACGGAATGCCACCGTACTCCGGCACGGGCATTTGATCGGCTAAAACGCCCAACGGCCGCGTCCCCCATCGAGGGGGGATGCGGCCGTCAGAACAGTGCGTCAGCTCGAATCAAGGGCGGTGGCGGGGTGGTTGGACGGGCAGCGTTTTCGGTGACTTAGACCTTGAGGTAGAAGCGCAGCGTGATCCACGCGGTGACCGCGCTGACCACGGCCCCCACGCCCGCCAGTAGCGGAAGCATGAGCCAGACGTTGCCGTTGTCGATGGGCGTCAGGATGTTCGTCAGCGCCTGCAACTTGTTGTCGAACAGCACGACCTTGCTGACGAACAGCGCGATGAAGCCCAGGATGGCGCCGATCAGGCCGGCCACCACCGCCTCGAGCACGAACGGGGCCTGGATGAACCAGTTCGAGGCGCCGACCAGCTTCATCACGGCGACTTCGCGCCGCTTGCTGTACGCCGCGACCTGGATCGTGTTTCCCACGAGGAGCAGCGCGGCCAACGCCATCACCCCCGCGACCACCAGCGCACCCACCTGGATGGCGTTGAAGATGTTGAAGACCTTCTCGAGCAGCGTGCGCTGGTCGATGACGTCCTGGATGCCCTGAAGCCCCTGGATCTGGTCGGCGAAGGTCTTGTACTGCTCCGGGTCCTTGAGCTTGACCCGGAACGACTCGGGCAGGCTGTTCGGGCCGACCGACTTGACGAACTCGGGCGAGTCCTTCCAGAGCTCCTGGAAGCGCTTGAGGGCCTCTTCGCGCGTCTCGTACGTGCGCTCGGCGACCAGCGGGTTCGAGGAGATCGCCTGGTCGATCGCCTGGCGCTGAGCCTCGGTGACGTCCGACCGCAGGAAGATCGAGACCTCGATGTTCCCGTAGTAGTAGTTCTTCATCTGGTCGACCTGCAAGTACAGCAGAACGCTAGCGCCCAGCATGGTCAGCGAGACCGACATGGTGATGATCATGGCGACCGTCATCGTGACGTTTCGCCACAGGCCCACCAGGACCTCGTTGAGGACGTACTTCAAGCGCATCGGGGGGTTCCTTCCGGGACTCCGCGCATTTTCCTATTTCTAGGTCGGGGATGTTGTTAGGCGGAGGCCGGCTCAGCCGTAGACGCCACGTGCCTGGTCACGAACGATGCGGCCGCTCTCGATCTCGATGACGCGGCGGCGCATCTGGTTGACGATGTTCGAGTCGTGCGTGACCATCACGACCGTCGTGCCGGTTCGGTTGATCCGGTCCAGCAGGCGCATGATCTCGATCGACGTGTCCGGGTCGAGGTTTCCGGTGGGCTCGTCGGCGAGCAGGATGAGCGGCCGGTTGACGAACGCCCGGGCCACCGCGACACGCTGCTGCTCACCACCGGAGAGCTCGTGCGGGTAGCGGTGCTCCTTGCCGCCGAGACCCACCAGCTCGAGGACCTCGGGCACGACCCGCCGGGACACGGCCTTGGTCTTGCCGATCACCTCGAGGGCGAACGCCACGTTCTCGTACGCGGTGCGGTTGGGCAGCAGGCGGAAGTCCTGGAACACACAGCCGATGGAGCGGCGGAAGTGCGGGATCTTCCACGAGCGGATGGAGGTCACGTCCTTGGCGTTGACCATCACCTTGCCCTGGGTCGGTGCGACCTCGTGCAGCAGGAGCTTGATGATCGTCGACTTGCCGGAACCGGAGGGGCCGATGAAGAAGACGAACTCACCCTTCTCGATACCGACGCTGACATCGTCCAACGACGGCCGAGACGCCTTGGGGTACGTCTTCGTCACGTTCTCGAGCTGAATCACGGGAACGCAGTCTACGCGGTGTAACGAAAACGCCAACCCCGCCGGGTCCGTCAATCTGCACCCGTAGTGGCAAAAATTTCAGACGCCCGGACAGTGCGTCCGGACGTCGTCGCGATGCGTACGGAGATCATCGGAGCCCGCGGGTCAGCTGGCCTTCTCGGACGTCTTGCGCCACTTGATGCCGGCCTCGATGAACTCGTCGATCTCGCCGTCGAAGACCGAGCTCGGGTTGCCCGTCTCCTGCTCAGTGCGCAGATCCTTGACCATCTGGTACGGGTGTAGGACGTACGACCGCATCTGGTCGCCCCATGATCCAGTGGTGTCCTGCTTGAGGCCGGCGAGCTCGGCCTGCTCCTCCTGGCGCTTGCGCTCGAGGAGCCGCGCCTGGAGCACGCGCAGGGCCGAGGCCTTGTTCTGAAGCTGCGATTTTTCGTTCTGGCACGTCACGACGATGCCCGTCGGAATGTGCGTCAGGCGCACCGCGGAGTCCGTCGTGTTAACGCTCTGTCCACCAGGACCCGACGAACGGTAGACGTCCACCCGGAGCTCGTTCTCCGGGATCTCGATGTGGTCGGTGGTCTCCACCACGGGCATCACCTCGACCCCGGCGAAGCTGGTCTGGCGCCGGCCCTGGTTGTCGAACGGGCTGATCCGGACCAGGCGGTGGGTGCCGGACTCGACGCTGAGCGTGCCGAAGGCGTACGGCACCTTGACGGCGAAGGTGGCCGACTTGAGGCCGGCCTCCTCGGCGTACGACGTGTCGTACACCTCGGTGGGGTAGCCGTGGCGCTCGGCCCAGCGCAGGTACATCCGCAGGAGCATCTCGGCGAAGTCGGCCGCGTCGACGCCACCGGCGCCGGCCCGGATCGACACGACCGCCTCACGGGCGTCGTAGTCGCCGGAGAGCAGCGTGCGGACCTCCATCTCCTCGATGGCCTTGCTGAGGCCGACCAGTTCCTGGCCGACCTCGTCGACGGAGGCGGCGTCACCCTCGGCCTCGGCCATCTCGAGAAGAAGGCCGGCGTCGTCGAGCCGCGAGCGGAGCCGCTCGAGCTTGCTGATCTCACCGGAGACGTACGAGAGGCGGCTGTTGACGTCCTGCGCCCGGGCCTGGTCGTCCCACAGGTCGGGTGCGGAGGCCTGGTCCTCGAGATCCGCCTTGTCCCGGCGCAGCTTGTCGACGTCCAGGACGTTCTCGATGTTGCGCAGGGTGGCGTCGAGGGCCTTGAGTTGCTCGGGATAGTCGGCAGCAGTCACGACAGTCAAGACTACGCTGCCCCGGCCAGATCGTGGCCGGGGCAACGCCTTGTCAGTTGGCCGGGGCGACCTTGAGCCAGCTGAGCGCGGCCTTGTGATAGGCGACGGCGAACTCCAGCGCGGCCGCGCCGTACGCGTCCCCCGCCTTCTTCGCCTCCTTCGCCTGCTCCTTGGCCATGGCGAGCGCCTCGGCGTGGTACTCGCTGGCGCCGGTGTAGAGGGTCTGCAACTGATTGCCGCTGTGCTGCTCCCCGAAGGCGACACGGAGAGCGACCGGGTTGCGCAGCGCGTCCCGGCCCGGGGACTCGGCCAGCCACCGGCTGAAGGCACGCTTGCCGGAGGCGGTGATGGCGTAGGGCTGGCTGGATCTGGGGCCGGGCTTACCGAGACGGACGTAGCCCATTTCGGCTAGAACCGGCAATTCGCGGTAGACCTGGCTCCGCGTCATCGACCAGTATGGCCCGAGACGGCGTTCGGCAGCCGCCATGAGCTGTCCGCCGGTCATGGGCCCCTCGTGAAGCAGGCCGAGCAAAGCGGCAGCCGTGGGATTGATTTGAGAGTCGGGCATGGCTTCTAAGCTGCCACTTTGTCGCGCCGACGTCCAGGATTTCGCCCGATCCGTCCATTTTGCGTCTCCACAAACGACTGTCCCGCACAGACAGTCCGACTTCGAGTGTCGGCGCGGCGCGTTCCGCCGCTAATTGTGCTCTTGACCAGGTAAAATGGCGCGACCTAAACGGTCAGACGGCGATGCCGGGCAGCAAACGGACGAAAAGGTACGTACGCGTTCCCGAATTCGGCGTGGCGGCCCCCAAAAGCGGCAATCCCCCGCAAGCCGGGCTGTGGACGCGCGCCCGGCTCTCCCAGCTCCGGCGGTTACTCTGAGGCCCATGAGTGAGCAGGACACCCCAGCGGCGCCGAAAGCGGACGCCGGCGCCGAGCAACCCTCGTCGACGGGTCTTCTGCTCGCGCTCGCCACCCTCGTCTGGATGGGCGCCATGCTCTGGTCGGCCCGCGCGACGATCACGGGCCGTGAGGACGCCGAGATGGAGGTGACCTCCACGGCCTATGCGCTTCCCGGCGCCATTTCGGCCGCGCTCGTCACCGGCGCCGCCACCGGCCTGGCCGTCCTCGCCCTGATCGCCCGGCGCCGCACGCTCGGCGCCACCGCCCGTTTCGCGGTCGCGACCGGCACGGGTCTGCTCGTCGGCCTGATCGGCGCGCTCACCGTGGTGACGATCAACACCGAGGGCTGGATGTACGCGGTGGTCGGCGGCACGATCGCCGCCGCGGCCACGATCGGCGGGGCCCTGGCCGGGTTCCGCGTCCCCCGGGTGGTCAACGCGATCGGCTGGGGCGCCGTCACCGTCTTCGTGGTCGGCTTCGTGCTCAACCTATTCCAGAGCCCGCTGCTGTCGGCGCTCGGCTCGGGGGACTCACAGTCCTCACAGGCCAATGCCGCCCAGTGGTTCTCGTACGGTCAGTCGTTCCTCAGTGGTCTCGCGGCCGGTCTCGTGGCGTACAAGTTGCTCCGGCGGGCCCGCCGGCTCAGCGGCGAGCTGGACGTGCCGTGGGGCTTCTACGCGGTCGCGGGCGGTGGCCCCGGCCTGCTGCTGGTGATTGCCGAGGTGCTGACCCGGACGGCCGGCTCGCGGGTGCTCGACCTGGCCGGCAAGGTGAGCGACCTGGAGCTGGTGGTGCAGCGGATGCTGAGCGGGGCCCGGCTCGACAGCGCGCTGGTCGTCCTGTTCGTGGGCGCCCTCAGCGCGATGTTCGCCGTGGGCCGCACGATCCGCCCCGCCGAGGACGACGAGGACGACGCCGGCGAGGAGGCACCGGTGGTCTCCCGCTCGGGCCGCGTCCGCCGCGCGCCCGAGACGGCCCGGAGCGACGAGCCGGCCGCGTGGCCCGAGACCGGGGAGGACGAGACCGACGACGAGAGGGTCGTCAGCTCGAAATCCGACAAGAACGCCGACTAGAGCAGTTCGTCGAGCTCGGAGACGGCGTACCACTCCAGCTCGTGGTCCTCGGCGCTGTCGACCGTGAACTGCGCGTCGGGATCGCCGGCCAGGGCCTCGTCGACCACTTCGGCCGCGGCGGCCACCGACTCGGCGGCGTCGGCGCTGTCCACGTGGATCGACGCCACCTCCTTGAGCGACAGCGGCTGACGCAGCTCGACCGTGCTCGAGCCGAGCTCGATCTCCTGCGCCACCAGCGCCGAGGCCGGCACGTCGGCCGAGACCACAACCCGGCGGCGGGGCGCGGCATGGTCATGCCGCAACAGCTGCAGGGCGGCCTGCGCGGCCCGGGTGAAGGCCACGTACTCGAGCTCCTCCTCGTCGCCCTCCGCATACCACTCGCGCAGCGCGGGGGTCACCGCATGCGCCTCCAGCGGCCCGGCGCCCAATTGCCCTGAGGCGCGCAGGACCCCGAGCAAAGGCACAGTGGCCGGCACGTAGACCCGGACCAGCTCGGTGATCGGCACGTCTCCTCCTGCGGTTGGACCCTCCCCGAAATACCCGGGTAGGCCCATTCCACCAGTCGTGTCCCGATCGTGGCGGGCGGGGTGTCTCAGCAGCCGCAGGCCACCGGTCCGACGGGCGCGGTCAGCGGGTCCGGCTCGGCGGCGACCTCGCCCTCGGGCGTACGCAACGGGAAGCCCTCCCGGATCCAGTACTCGACCCCGCCGATCATCTCCTTGACCGAGTAGCCGGCCAGCGCCAGGGCCAGAGCCGCCCGGGTGGCCCCGTTGCAACCCGGCCCCCAGCAGTAGGTGACCACCGGCACCGCCGGGTCGAGCAGCTCGGCCGCCCGGGTGGCGATCTCCGCCGTCGGCAGGTGGACCGCGCCCGGGATGTGCCCCTGATCCCAGGCGGCCCGCGACCGCGAGTCGATCAGGACGAAGCCGTCGCCGAGCCCCGCGTGCACGTCCGACACGTCGGTCTGGAACTCGAGCCGGGCCGCGAAGAAGTCGACCGCCGGGGCGTTGATCAGGGATGTTGTCGTCATGCCACCAAGCTAGGGGCGCGCGGGATCTCCCTCCAGACCACTTCGACGGTACGGCTGGCGTACCGCCGGAGAAACGCGCTTAGATGGCCGCCATGACCACGGAAATCGCGCTCGACCGCACGGATTGGCGTCTGCTGGCCGAGCTGCAGGCCGACGGCCGTTCCTCGTACGCCGAACTGGCCCGGGCCGTGGCCATGTCACCCAGCGCCGTGGCCGAACGGATCCGCCGCCTCGAGGAGGCCGGCGTGATCGCCGGTTACCGCGCCCGGATCGAGCCCGAGCGGGTCGGCCTGCAGGTGATGGCCTTCGTCCGGCTGCGCTATCCGACCGGCAACTACCGGCCGTTCCACGCCCTGCTCGACTCCACCCCGGAGATCGTCGAGGCGCATCACGTGACCGGCGAGGACTGCTTCTTCCTCAAGGTGCTGACCCGCTCGATGCGCCACCTGGAGGAGGTGACCGGCCGGATCGCCGGGCTGGGCTCGGTCACCACCAGCGTCGTCTACTCGAGCCCGTTGCCGGACCGGTCGATCGCGGCGCCGCCGGAGCTTTCGTAGGCCATCGATGGCAAACTGAAGCAGATGGAGCCCCGATTCCTGCTGCTGGCCGACGTCGCCGCCGAGCTGAACGTCTCCGATTCGCAGGTCTATCACATGGTCCGCAGCGGTGAGCTGCCCGCCATCAAGATCGGTGGCCGCGGTCAGTGGCGCGTCGAGCGGGCCAAACTCGAGGAATACATCGAGGCGAAGTACGCCGAGACGGCGGCCTGGGTGGCCGAGAATCCGCTGACCGAGTAGTCCCTTTTGGCGGTCTTCCCGCATTGGACAAGCCCGTTGATTCGATCTCGCCTGCCCGGCCAGAATGGTCATCGAAAGCAAACGGAGGCAAACGTAACCATTGGGGGTTCAGAATGCGCGAGACGCTCGCACGAAGACCGGTGATCAACCTGCGCCCCAGCCCTCGCTGCGAGCCCCCGTTTGACGACGAGCTCGACCCCACCCGCTGGTCCGCCACCCGGCAGCAGCTGGCTCTCGACCTGCCCCGCGCCCGGTCAACCACCCGGCCCAGGTCCGCCCCCGCCCCGGCCGGGCTCGTCCCGCCGGCTGGGCTCGTCCCGCCGGCCGGGCTCGTCCCGCCGGCTGGGCTCGTCCCGCCGGCCGGGCTCGTCCCGCCGGCCCGGCTCGTCCCGCCGATGCGGATGGCGTCCCACGACGCCCGGATGGCGGTCGACCGCTTCCTGCACGCCTGCGCCGAGGTGCTCAACGGCTACCGCCCGGCCGCCCATCTGCGCCGCCTGGCCGTGCCCTCCGAGGCGGCCGAGGTGGTCAACGAGGGCCTGACCGGCACCCGGGAGCTGGCCGCCCTGCGCCGGCGCACGGGCCGCCGCCCCTCCCGCAAGCCGGTGCCCGTGGCCATTCGGCGCCCGGTGCTGTGCGAGCCCCGCCCCGGCGTCGTCGAGGCGGCCGCCCCGGTCCTGCTCGGCGAGTTCACCTGGGGCATGGCGCTGCGGATGGAGCTGCACCACCAGTCCTGGGCCGCCACAGCGCTGCGGCTGATCCACCAGCAGCCGCGCTGCTCCACCGGCAGCGGCCCCGAGACAGCGCCAGCCGCGCCGAGACAGCGCCAGCCACGCTGAGAGCGGCAGCCGGGCCGAGACAGCGCCAGCCACGCCGAAGGCGCCAGCCGGGCTTAGACAGCGCCAGCTGCGCTGAGGGGCGCCAGCTGCGCTGAGGGGCGGCAGCTGCGCTGAGGGGAGGCAGCTGCGCTGAGGGCGAGCAGCCCCACCGAGACAGCGCGAAAGGGCCCGCCGGCGGAATCACACCGCCGGCGGGCCCTCTGCGTGCTGGGTCAGACTGCCCCGGGGGCTCCGTGGCAGCGCTTGTACTTCTTGCCCGAGCCGCAGTAGCAGGGGGCGTTACGGGACGGCCCGTTCGACTCGGACTGGCCCGTGCCTGCCACCGACGAGCCGCGGCGCTGCGGGGCCGGGGTGTGGGCCGGGCTGGCCGGCACCGGGGAGCCGCCGGGGCCGATGCCCAGGGCCGGCGCCTGCTGCTGTTGCTGCTGCGGCTGGATCACCGGCGAGCCCTCGCCGGCCTCGCCGTCGATGGCGGGCGCCGTGTACTGGAGGTTCTGCGGGCGGCGGGAGCCGCCGAGGCCCTTGGCGCGGACCTCGACACGGTCGGAGTCGGTCTCGTTGGCGCTCTCGTCGGCCATGACACCACCGGCCGGCAGGGGCACCGCCTTGCTCGGGTCGACCGTGACCGTCGGCTGCTCCTCGACCTGGACCTCCAGGTTGAACAGGTAGCCGACCGCCTCCTCCTTGATGCCCTCCATCATCTGGTTGAACATGTCGAAGCCCTCGCGCTGGTACTCGACCACCGGGTCGCGCTGGGCGTACGCCCGCAGGCTGATGCCTTCCTGCAGGTAGTCCATCTCGTAGAGGTGCTCGCGCCACTTGCGGTCGATGACGTTCAGCAGGACCTGGCGCTCGAGCTCGCGCAGCGCGTCGGCGCCCAGCTCCTCCTCGCGGGCCTCGTACGCCTTCTGGGCGTCGTCCTTCAGCTGCGCGATCAGGAAGTCCTGGTCGATCGTCTGCCGCTCGCCGCCGGACTCGTCGACGATGTCCTCGATCGTCAGGGACACCGGGTAGAGACGCTTGAGGTTGACCCAGAGCTGGTCGAGATCCCAGTCCTCGGCGTAGCCCTCGGAGGTGGCCGCCATGACGTAGTCGGTGATCACGTCGTCGATCATGTGCTGGGACTGCTCGTGCATGTCCTCGCCGTGCAGCACCCGGCGGCGCTCGGCGTAGATCACCTGGCGCTGCTTGTTGAGCACCTCGTCGTACTTGAGGACGTTCTTGCGGATCTCCGCGTTCTGGCCCTCGATCTGGGTCTGGGCGCTGCGGATCTGCCGGGTCACCATCTTGGACTCGATCGGCACGTCCTCGGGGATGTTGAAGCGCTCCATGACCGCCTCGACGGCGCCGGCCCGGAACCGCTTCATCAGGTCGTCCTGCAGCGACAGGTAGAACCGGGACTCGCCCGGGTCGCCCTGCCGGCCGGAGCGGCCGCGCAGCTGGTTGTCGATGCGGCGGGAGTCGTGGCGCTCGGTGCCGAGCACGTAGAGACCGCCCGCGGCCTGCACCTCGGCCGCCTCGTCCTCGCAGGCCTGCTTCCAGGTCGGCAGGACCTCCTCGAGCGCCTTCGCGTACTCCTCGGGGCTCTCGACCGGGTCGAGGCCGCGCTGGTGCAGGTCGTTCGCGGCGAGGAACTCGGGGTTGCCGCCGAGCAGGATGTCGGTGCCACGGCCGGCCATGTTCGTCGCGACCGTGACGCCACCCTTGCGGCCGGCCTGCGCGATGATCGTCGCCTCCTGGGCGTGGAACTTCGCGTTCAGCACGCTGTGCGGGATGCCGCGGCGGCGCAGGAGCGTGGAGAGGATCTCGGAGTTCTCCACCGAGACCGTGCCGACCAGGACCGGCTGGCCGGTCGCGTGGCGCTCGGCGATGTCCTCGATGACCGCGTTGAACTTGGCCTTCTCGGTCTTGTAGATCACGTCCGGGTGGTCGATGCGGATCATCGGCCGGTGGGTCGGGATGGACACGACGCCGACCTTGTAGACGCTGTTGAACTCGCCGGCCTCGGTCTGCGCCGTACCGGTCATGCCGCCGAGCTTGTCGTAGAGCCGGAAGTAGTTCTGCAGGGTGATGGTGGCCAGCGTCTGGTTCTCCTGCTTGACCTCCACCCCCTCCTTGGCCTCGATGGCCTGGTGCATGCCCTCGTTGTAGCGGCGCCCGTGCAGGATGCGGCCGGTGAACTCGTCGACGATCAGGACCTCGCCGCTCTCGTCGACGATGTAGTCCTTGTCCCGCTTGTACAGCTCCTTGGCCTTGATGGCGTTGTTCAGGTAGCCGACCAGCGGGGTGTTCACCGACTCGTACAGGTTGTCGATGCCGAGACGGTCCTCGACCTTGGCCACGCCGCGCTCGGTGATCGCGATGGTGCGCTTGGACTCGTCGACGTCGTAGTCGCCGTCGCCGTCCTTGCCCCGCTGCAGACGGTTGACCAGGGCCGCGAACTCGCCGTACCACCGGGCCGAGTGCTCGGCCGGGCCGGAGATGATCAGCGGGGTCCGGGCTTCGTCGATCAGGATGGAGTCGACCTCGTCGACGATCGCGAAGTTGTGGCCGCGCTGCACGAGCTCTTCCTGCGACCACGCCATGTTGTCACGCAGGTAGTCGAAGCCGAACTCGTTGTTCGTGCCGTACGTGATGTCGCACAGGTAGGCCTCGCGGTGATCCGCGGCGGGCCGGTTGGGCAGGATCACGCCGACGGTGAGGCCGAGGAAGACGTGCACCCGGCCGACCCACTCGGCGTCACGCTGGGCGAGGTAGTCGTTCACCGTGATGATGTGCACGCCCTTGCCGCTCAACGCGTTGAGGTAGGCCGGGAACACACCGGTCAGGGTCTTGCCCTCACCGGTTTTCATCTCGGGGATGTTGCCGAAGTGCAGGGCGGCGCCACCCATGAGCTGGACGTCGTACGCCCGCTGGCCGAGCACCCGCTTGGCGCCCTCCCGGGCCACCGCGAACGCCTCGGGAAGCAGGGAGTCGAGGGACTCGCCGTCCGCGACGCGCTCCTGGAACTGCTGGGTGCACTCGCGCAACTCGTCGTCCGTGAGATCGACGTAGTCTTCCTCGATCGAATTGACCGCTTCCGCGATCGCCTTGAGCCGGCGCACCATGCGGCCTTCGCCGGCGCGTAGGACCTTTTCCAAAATCGACACGGGTCAGCGCTCCCCTAGACAGTCTGCGGAACCATGGTAGGCACCCTTCCGCCGAAGCTGTGACCCGAGCCTCCGGTTAACCGCACAAATGGGGCGAAACGTCGCATCAAGTTCGCTTAGAGCGCAGTCCTTCGGGCAGGATGGGCCGGGTGCGAAGCGCGGAGATCAACGGTGAAGGGGTGCGTCTGCGAGCTTTCCGGCCGGAGGACGCGGAAGCACTCGCCGAGGGCTACAACGATCCGGTGTCCCAGCGGTTCCTGACCGTGGTCCCGGCGCCGTTCACCGTGGCCCACGCCGAGACCTTCATCGCCGAGCGGATCGGCGAGCTGTTCGCCGAGGGCGGCGCCTTCTACGCCGTGGCCGACCTGGAGACCGACGAGCTGCTCGGCGGGGTCGGCTTCGACAAGGTGGTGCCGAGCCGGGGCCAGGCCGAGATCGGCTACTGGGTCGGCCCGTGGGCCCGCGGCCGGGGTGTCGCCACCGCGGCCGTACGGACGTTGAGCGCCCACGCCCTCAGGCACGGCCTGCAGCGGCTCGAGCTGCTGACCCACTGGGACAACCCGGCCAGCCAGCGGGTCGCGCTCGCGGCGGGCTTCCAGCGCGAGGGGGTACGCCGCGGCGCCCAGCCCGCCCGCGACGGCGTCCGCGACGACATGCTGGCCTTCGCCCGGCTCGCGAGCGACGACGGCGAGCCGGTGCCGCGCCTGCTGCCCGACCTGCCCGGCGGCGAGCTGACCGACGGCGTGGTGCGGCTGCGCCCGCTCGGCCCGGGCGACGAGCCGTTCCTGGCCGGGCTGCTGGGGCTGCCCGACGTGGTGGCGACCAGCGTGCCGCCGGTGCCGCCGACCCCGGAGAAGATCCATCAGCGGTGTTTCTGGGCCGAGGCCCACTGGCTCGCCGGCCACCGGGCCGACCTCGTCATCGAGGACGTGGCCACCGGCGCCCCGGCCGGCGACATCGGCCTGTTCAACGACGAGCCGGTCACCGGCCAGGCGATGATCGGCTACAGCATGCTGCCGGCGTTCCGCGGGCGCGGCCTGGCCACCCGGGCCGCCCAGCTGCTCTCGCTCTGGGTGTTCGCCGAGACCAGCGTGGCCCGTCTCATCGCGGGCGCGGTGCCGACGAACCTCGGGTCGCAGCGCGTGCTGGAGAAGGCCGGGTTCCACCGGGAGGCGTACCTGCGCGCCCGCCTGCCCGGCCCGGACGGCGGCCGGGTCGACGACGTGCAGTTCGTCCTCCTGGCCGAGGACCTCCTGACCGAAGGCCCCCGGCTTGATGGGTGACTAACCCGTGGTCTCCAGCGACAGGATGCCGTAGTCGTAGCCACGCCGGCGGTACACCACGCTCGGGCGGCCGCTGTCCTTGTCGAGGAAGAGATAGAAGTCGTGGCCGACGAGCTCCATCTGGAAGAGAGCGTCGTCGACGGTCATCGGGTCGGCGGGGTGTTCCTTCTCCCGCACGATGCGCCAGGGCTGGTCCTCATCGTGTTCGGCCAGGGCGGTGGCGACGGATGAGCCCTCGGCCGTTTGGGCCAGGCTGAGATCGGTGGGCAGGCTCGCGGTGGCGGCCGCTACCGAGACGGGCGAGCGACGCCCGCGGTGGACGCGACGGCGGTCGGCCGAGCGGCGCAACCTGCCGTCGAGTTTCGTGATGGCGCAGTCCAGGGCTGCGTAGAAGTCCTTGGCGCAGGCCTCGGCCCGGATGACCGGACCCTTGCCCATGACGGTGATCTCGACTCGCTGGCAATTGTCCGACTGGCGCGGGTTGCGCTCGTGGAACAGCTCGACGTCGGCTCTCATCAGCTTCTGGTCGTAACGCTCGACCTTGCTCAGCTTGTCGGCGACGTGCTCCCGATAGTGATCGGGAACCTCTACGTTGCGGCCCTTGACGACAATGTCCACTCGTGACCTCCCCCAACGTTCATGTTTCGTGGGCGCCCCGTCTGACCGCCCCACCACCGCCCTTAGATCGGCTAAAGACAGTCCTATGGGGTGCCGGGGGCGCCAAAACTGCGACGCGGTGGTGCTTGATGTGGCGACGCCGGGATTCAGATCACCGGGCGTAACCGTTTCGAGTGAGACGACTCCTTTCCGGTGCGGCGGTTCGCGGAACGCTGCGCCTTGCCGGCGGTCTGGGTAGGCGGAAGCTCATACCCTCGTCACCAAGACGCTAACGTGCCGATGCTCTCCCGTCACCCCTCGTTCGGGATACCAGATGCCGGACGTTCCACCTTTTCAGTGCCTCCGGCTGACAATCCCGGAGATACCGCCGCCCGGCCTTCGCCGCAATTGGGTCGCGGCCAGGACGGCAGCGCCTGTGACCTGCATCTCCGCCTCCTCGAGCCGACCCGTCACGGCGGCCAGGGTGGCCCCGGTCGTGACGATGTCGTCCACTACGACCAGCGTGCCTTTCCGGGGCGTCGCGCGTCGCGGAAACCCGATTCGAGGACGGCGGATTCGCAGCGAACTCTCAGCCGCGGCGAGGCGCCCGGACACACCGAGTGACGTTGAGTCAGGGCGGGGTAACGCTTCGAGAGGGTGACTGACGACAGCGTCCCACCCGCCCGCGCGCAGCCGCCGCACCGCGTGTGCGGCGAGCCGCGTCATGTGATCGCCGTGCCGCTCCCGGGCCGCGGCGGCGGTCGACGGCACCGGGATCAGCACCACCGGGCCGCGGCGGGGCGCCAGACCCGCCACCGCGGTCGCCAGCAGCGCCCCGAGGGGCCGGGCCAGCCGATGCCGGCCCTTCTCCTTGTAGGCCAGCAGCGCACCTCTCAGCGGGCCCGCGTACGGCCCCGCGGCGACGCAGGGCGGCATGCCCGGTGGAGGCGGCGACGGCGCCGTGGCGTACGGCCGCAGTGCCTCCAGCCGAGCCACGCAGGCCGCGCAAGCGCCGAAGCGCAGCGGAACCCGGTCCGTGGCGCAACCGGCGCAGGGGCTCGGCAGGACCAGATCGGCGAGATCGGCCAGGAGGCTCAATTGAGGAACAGCGGCGCGGTCGGCTTGACCGTGGCCGGCGCGTTGACCGCCGGCCCGGCCAGGTTGGCCCGGGTGATCGGGGTGGCCTCGCTGAACACGTCCCACGCCTCGCCGCCGGCCACGTACGACTCCGAGTCGGAGGTCTCGGTCCCGGAGATCGGATTCTCCGGGTACGCCGCCAGGTAGCTCACCGGCTCGGCCCCGATGTCGCCGAGCTTGGTCGAGGAGATGGCGCCGTCGACCGTCATGTCGATCACCGAGACGCGGTCGTTGTCGGTCCGGATGCCGGCCACCGCCAGGTAGGTCTGGCTGCTCCAGGCGACCGCCGTGACCGATTTCAGGTTGGCCGGCAGCACCTGCTCGGGCTTGCTCATGGCGACACCGTCGGCGCTGCTGTTGAGCACCGTGCGGTAGAGCCGGCCGCCGCTGATCAGGACGACCCGGCGGCCGTCGGGGGCCACCGAGATCGCGGTGATCTGACCCGGGTCGCCCTGCCACTCGACCTGCTGGGCCGGCTTGCCGTCGGCGCCGAAGCTGTAGAGCCGCCCGCCCGCGGTGATCAGGCCGACCGCGCCGGTGGCGTCCTTGCCCACGCCCACCTGGGCCCAGACCGGCTGACCGAGCGAGCCCTTGGGCCCGTTGACCACCTTGAGGTCGGCCTGCTGCCCGGCCGGGGCCGAGGCGACCCGCAGGCGCTGGTTGGCGCCGGAGCCGGTGACCGCGGCCGCGAACGTGTGGGTCGGCGAGGCGCTGAACGCCACCGTGCCGATCCCCCGGTTGGCCGCGTCCTTGAGCACCGGGATGGGGTCGTCGGCGTGCGGCGTCTCCTTCAGCCGGCGGACGGTGCCGCCGAAGACGACGAAGCGCTCCGGCGCGTCGGCCAGCCGGAAGGCCAGGTTGCTGTCCTTGTAGTCGCCGTCCTTGACGCTGACCGGGTCCTGCCGGCCGATCTTGATCTCCAGTGTGCGCGGCGCGAGCGGGTAGAGCGACCACTGCAACTGCCGCCGGAGCCGGTCCATCGCCCCGGCGTCGCTGCCGGCCGGGATGGTCTGCGCGGTCAGGTTGATCTGCAGGGTCTCGTTGCTGATGGCCGGGATGTTGTCGGCCACGGCCGTGCCCTGCGGCAGCGACGACACGGCGTCGCGCAGCCAGTCCGACGGGCCGGCGGCCAGCCACTGCAGGATCGTCGTCGGCTGCTGCACGGCCGGCGTGCTGCGCGGCATGTACCGCAGGTCCGGCACCAGGCTGGTGTTGTCCTTGTTCCAGAAGTAGATCGCCCGGCGCGTGTAGAACGCGTTCAGAGCGTCGACGCTCAGCAGCATCGGCTGCGGCGCGGCGAGGATCCAGTAGCCGGGCTTGCCGTCCAGCTGGCCGACCCGGAAGTTGTACGGCTGCGGGTCCGCCGGGCCGTCCACCGGCTCCAGCTCGCCGTTGCTGGTCAGCGTGCCGACCTGCTGCTCGGTGATGGTGACGTCGGGCCTGGTGGGCGAGTAGAGGATCGACACCGACTCGCGCACCACGCGTACCTCGTCGCTGTTGAACTCGGCCGCCGCGTCCGGCGCCAGGAACGCCTTGACCCGGGCCAGCGCGGTCTCCGGGTCGCCCGCGGCCGCCTGCAGGTAGTACTGGATGAGCTCTTTCGGGTTGTCGGCGTCCTCGCGGGTGTACTGCGGCGGGGGCGAGCCCTCGTCGCCGACCGAGACCCCGGCCGACCGGCCGTCACCGATCACCGTGACCTCGCTGCGGTCGGGAATGCCGCAACCGCCGGGCACCAGCACGGCCAGCGCCACGACCCCCAGCAGCAAGCGGCGCATCACAACACCTCCGGAGCGGCCTCGAGGGCCGGGACGCGGTCACGCGGGATCAGCGGGAGCGGGGCCGCCAGCAGCCGGTCACCCGAGCGCACCGGCAGGGTCAGCCGGAACTGGGCCCCCTCGCCGGGCGCGCCCCACGCCTCGAGCCAGCCGCCGTGCAGCCGGGCGTCCTCGGCGCTGATCGACAGGCCGAGGCCGGTGCCGCCGGTCTGCCGGGCCCGGGACGGGTCGGCCCGCCAGAACCGGTTGAAGACCAGCCGCTCCTCGCCCGGCTTGAGGCCGATGCCGTGGTCGCGCACGGTCACCGCGACCGCCGCCTCGTCGGCGGCCAGGGTGACCACCACCGGCCGGCCCTCGCCGTGCTCGACCGCGTTGCCGACCAGGTTGCGCAGCACCCGCTCGACCCGGCGCGGGTCGACCTCGGCGATCACCGGCGTCTCGGGCAGGCGCAGCTCGATGGTGACCCCGACCCGCTCGGCCAGGCCGGTCAGCCGCTCGGCGACCCGCTCCACGATCGGCACCAGGTCGCTGTGCTCGGCGTCGAGGGCGGCGAAGCCGGCGTCGAACCGGCTGATCTCCAGCAGGTCGGTCAGCAGGCTCTCGAACCGGTCGAGCTCGGCCTGCAGCAGCTCGGCGCTGCGGGCCACGGCCGGGTCGAACTCGTCGCGCTCGGCGAAGATCAGGTCGGCCGCCATCCGGACCGTGGTCAGCGGCGTGCGCAGCTCGTGCGACACGTCGGAGGTGAACCGGCGCTGCAGGCGGGACAGCTCCTCGAGGCGGACGATCTGCCGCTGCAGGTTGGCCGCCATCTGGTTGAACGAGGCGGCCAGCAGGGCCAGGTCGTCCTCGCCGTCGACCTTCATCCGCTGGTCGAGCAGGCCGGCCGAGAGCCGCTGGGCGGTGCGGGCGGCGATCCGTACCGGCGTGACCACCAGCCGGGTGACCAGGCCGGCCACCACCCCGAGCAGGATGACCAACGCGATGCCCGTGGCCAGCACGGTGGTCCGGATCTGGTTGGCCGCGCTGTCCTCGGTGGTCAGCGGCATCATGTAGTACAGCTCGACGTGACCGAAACTGGTCGGCACCGGAGCTCCGTACGCCAGGTATTTGGTGGTCCGGCCGTTGATCGTGGCCGTCACGACCTGGCTGGCCTCCTTGCCGTCGGTGGAGACGGCCCGGGCCAGATCGGGCGTGATCAGATCGGCGGTGTCGACGTTGTTGGGCAGGGTCGCCGCGCGCAGCTCGGGATATTCGCCGGCCCGCATCGAGATCACCGAGCCGCCCGACTCGGCCGGGTCACCGTCGGCGAGCTGGCTGACCACCAGCTCGAACGAGTTCGGCAGCTTGGGGTCCCGCACCGACGGGTTGACCGTGAGCTGCTGCTCGGCGTAGTCGACCTTGTTGCGCATGGAGACCTTGGCCTCCTCCTGCGCGCGGGTCAGCAGGATGGTGGCGCTGCGGGCGGCGATGAACCAGCCGAACACCCCGACCAGCACGCTGGAGGCGATCAGGGTCAGGGTGACGACCCGCAGCTGCAGCGAACGCCGCCACGCCCGGCGGGCCGGTGCGGAGTGGACCTCGAGCCGGCGTGCGGCCACACGCCACCACCGCCGCACCACGCGAAGGGTGCGGCGGATGGGCATCGGAAGCCATGAGGGTGCGCGCATTACGCGCGCAAGGGTAGCTCTTTAACCCGTGCCGGCCTTGTAGCCGACCCCCCGCACGGTCAGGATGATCTCGGGGCGCTCCGGATCCGGCTCGATCTTGGCGCGCAGCCGCTGCACGTGGACGTTGACCAGCCGGGTGTCGGCCGCGTGCCGGTAGCCCCACACCTGCTCGAGCAGCACCTCACGGGTGAACACCTGGCGCGGCTTGCGGGCCAGGGCGACCAGCAGGTCGAACTCGAGCGGGGTCAGCTTGACCTCCTCGCCGTCGCGCGACACTGTGTGGGCCGGGACGTCGATGGTGATCTGGTTGCCGGGCGGGCCGATGGTCAGCATCTCGGGCGCCGCGTCCTCGCCCCGGCGCAGCCGCGCCCGCATGCGGGCCACCAGCTCCTTGGGCTTGAACGGCTTGACCACGTAGTCGTCGGCGCCCGACTCGAGACCGAGCACCACGTCGACGGTGTCGCTCTTGGCCGTGAGCATGACGATCGGGATGCCCGACTCGCCGCGGATCGCGCGGGCCACGTCGATGCCGCTCATGCCCGGAAGCATGAGGTCGAGCAGGACGATGTCGGGCCTGTTCTCCCGGAAGGCGGCCAGGGCGCGCTCACCGTCGGCGACGAACGAGGGCAGGAATCCCTCGCTGCGCAGGACGATGCCGAGCATCTCGGCCAACGCTGGGTCGTCATCGACGACGAGTACCCGGGCTCTCATGCGGTCCAATATTGCACTGTCCTCCCGAAGCCCACCCACACCGGGGGCGATCTTGCCGGAATGCACAGGTCAGCTTAGGCGAAACCGGCAAGAAGGGGCGACCCCGGCAGGGCCGCCCCGCGCACTCGGGAGTCAGGCGGTGGGCCGGTCGAACTCCCCGGCCCGCACGCCGGCGATGAAGCCGGACCAGTCCGGGTCGCTGAAGGCGAGGACCGGGCCGGCCGTGTTCTTCGAGTCACGGACCAGCACGGTCGACGGAACGTTGGCAACCTCGACGCAGTGCCCGGCGGCTCCGCTTCGAGTGCTCTTACGCCAGGTGAGATTGGCGTCCTGCATCGTGGGGTCCCCTTCCAATGGATTCGGCTCCATTTCAGCTCACGAAGCGGCCACCCGGCGCAGCGCTTCCTCCCTCTCAGCGATAACCGTTCGGCTCAACTCTTCCGACATTGCGCGTTCCCGCAGGTCGGAGAGGGCGTCGCGATAGACGTCGACCTCGGTCGGCTTCACCCGGAAGAGACCACCGGTGAGCCCCTCGATGTGCACGACCGGCGACCGCGTCCCCGGCGCGAACTCCACAACCATGAACGATTCGGTCATCCCGGCGTGGGCGCCGGCCGAGAACGGCAGCACCAGCAACTCCACCCCCGGCCGCTCGCTCGCCTCGACCAGCCGGCCCAACTGCCGGCGCAACACCTCCGGCCCGCCGACCTCCCGGTGCAGCACCGCCTCGTCGAGCACGATCCGCAACAGCGGCGGCGGCTCCCGGGTCAGCACGGCCTGCCGGGCCATCCGCAGGGCCAGCCGCCGCTGAATGGTCTCGGTGTCACCCACATCGGCGCCGACCTCGATGACAGCCCGCGCATACTCGTCGGTCTGCAGCAGACCCGGCACGATCTGCGACTCCCACTCGCTGATCAGGACGGCCTCGGCCTCCAGGGCCACGTACTCGTCGTACGGATCCGGCACGGACGACCGGTACGGCGTCCACCAGGCCCGCGCCCGGCCCCGGCGAGCCAGCTCACTAAGGCGGTCACGGTCCTCCACCCGTACGCCATAGGCCGTCAGCAGCCGATCCAGATCCTCCTCGCTGATCCCCGTATGCGCCGTCTCGATCCGCGACAGCTTGGACTCCGACCACCCCAGAGCCGTCGCCACGTCGACCGCCCGGCGCTCCCCCCGCAGGCGGCGAAGTTCATTGCCCAGCTCATGCCGCGCCGTCGATGTCGCCCTAGCCACGCTGACACCATAACGTCGAGCCGGTCGCTGTCTGCAACTTGCATCCCACGCTCTGCACTTGCACGCAGGTCAGAGGCCGTGAAGTAATAAAGGCACGAACGACGGGACCGGCCGTGGCGGCAAACTCAGCCGGCCCCGAAGAGATCGAGCCCCGTCCGGCGGGCGGGCGGGGCTCGGCTCTTTCATCGCCGCGGCTCGACCCTCTCACCTGATCCGGCTCGGCTACATCGCCCACTCCGGCTTCGCGCATCCCTTACGCCTGCGCCGTCACCGAGGCTGTACGGATCCGCGGCAACCCAACCGCAAGCGCGAGCCGCCCGATCCACGTGCCGCGAGGCCCGTAGGACTCAAGGTCACCAGGGCGACTCGAGCCCCTTGCCACAGCGGCCGCACCCAGCACATAGCGAACGGGACGGCAGGCCTAAGCCCGCCGCCCCGTTCATCCCCCCGGTTTGGTACCGCGCGCGTCCGTGGGACCCCCCGATCACCAATGACGCTGCGTGGTTATAGATTCACACTCCGCACATGCCCGTGTCAAGCAAATCTGGAAATTTCCTATTTTTCCGGTCAGCAGGAGTGACAGACGGTGCTCGCTGGGAGCAGACCCGGAGTTTTCCACAGCTTGTCCAGGACCGCGGAGCAAACCGCATACGACGCCCGAATTTATCCACAAGCCCCGATGCGCACCCGAGCGATTTCCGCGAGGCTGGCCTTGTTGGACGGGGGCCCCCTTGGGAGGGCGGGCTCCGGCGGCGGCCAGGCGTGCTTGCGCGGTGGGCCACCCGTCGGCCGGGCCTGCGCGGTGGGCCACCCGTCGGCCGGGCCTGCGCGGTGGGCCAAAAGGTACTCTCAGGCCGCGCTCGACGCCTGGGGCTAAGCCCGAACCCGGGCAAGGGCCGCCATCGCGCGAGGCCGCTACGCACATGAGTCCGGCGCGCAAGCCGGGCCTGTCACGCACGCGGCTCCGCATCAAGCCGAGGGTCACGTCCGCTGGCGTGGTGTATGAGTCGCCATCGCTGATCCGTGTGGGTTGATGTTATGCGGCGATTCCGGCGGGCTGGTCGGGTTCGGTGT
>NZ_JBFAOX010000037.1:0-82455 GCF_040675435.1 Actinoplanes sp. NPDC049598
CTCCGGGCCCCTCGCGGGTCCCGCTCGCTCGCCCGTCTCCCTGGCGGCTCGGAAAACATTACTCCACCCACGGCCGAACGCCAAATCGACCCCCCAACCCGCATGTCAACGCCGTTGACCGCGGAAGGACGGCGGTGATGGGATGCCACGCATGGCGTACGCGGATCTTGTCTTCGTCAACGGCCCCGTCTTCACCGAGGACGGCTTCAGCACGGCCGCCGCGGTGACCGACGGCCGCATCGTCGCCCTCGGCGCGGAAGCCGAGCAGCAAAGAGGCCCGAAGACCGAGACAGTGGACCTCAAGAACAGGCTCCTGATCCCCGGCTTCCAGGACGCCCACATCCACGCCGTCATGGGCGGCGTCGAGCTCGGCCAGTGCGACCTCACGGGCACCACCGACCGCACCGAATACCTGCGCCGCATCCGGGAGTACGCGCACCTCAACCCCGGCGCCACCTGGATCGTCGGCGGCGGCTGGTCCATGGAGAGCTTCGAGAACGGCATCCCCGACCGCCACCTGCTCGACAGTGTCGTCCCCGACCGCCCCGTCTACCTGCTCAACCGGGATCACCACGCCGCCTGGGTCAATACGGCCGCCCTGGAACGGGCCGGCATCACCCGTGACTCCCCGGATCCCGATACCGGCCGGATCGACCGCGACCACAACGGCGACCCCGTCGGCGCTCTGCAGGAGGGCGCCATGTCCCTGGTCGACGTCCCGGCCGCCACCGCCGAGGAGCGCATGGCCGGCCTCCTCCGGGCGCAGACCCTGCTCCATTCGCTCGGCATCACGGCCTGGCAGGACGCGATGGTGGCGGCCAGTAACGGCTACGACGACATCTCCGACGCGTACGAGCAAGCAGCGCGCGGCGGATCGCTCAGCGCAACCGTCGTCGGGGCCTTGTGGTGGGACCGTGACCGGGGCGCCGAGCAGATCCCGGAGTTGATCGCGAAGCGGGAGCGGCTCACGATCGGCCGGCTGCGCTGCGGCTCGATCAAGCTGATGCTCGACGGGATCGCCGAGAACTTCACCGCGGCCATGACCGCGCCCTACCGGGATTCCTGCGGGTGTACTACCGCCAATCGTGGCCTCGACTTCATCGACCCGGAGGCGCTCAAGGCGTACGTCACGGAACTTGATGCCCTTGACTTCCAGACGCACTTCCATGCGCTGGGTGACCGGGCGGTTCGCAACGCGCTGGACGCGATCGAGGCGGCCCGGCGGGCCAACGGGCATCGCGACACGCGCCCGCATCTGGCCCATCTGCAGGTAGTACACCCGGACGATGTAGATCGCTTCGCCGCCCTCGGGGCCAGCGCGAACATGCAGCCGTACTGGGCCGCCCACGAGCCGCAGATGGACGAGCTGACCATCCCGTTCCTGGATCCGGCGCTGGCCGGTCGGCAGTACCCGTTCGGCGATCTCCACCGCTCCGGGGCCCGCCTGGCCGGGGGCAGCGACTGGCCGGTCAGCACGCCGGACCCGATCCAGGGCATCCACGTCGCGGTCAACCGGGTGCTGCCCGGCGGGGACCGCGAGCGGTTCCTGGCGGATCAGGCCCTGGACCTGCGGACGGCGCTGAACGCGTACACGAGCGGCACCGCCTACGTGAACCACCTCGACGACACCGGCACCCTGCGGCCCGGGACGCGGGCCGACCTGGTCGTGCTGGATCGCGACCCGTTCGCGTACCCGCCCGAGATGATCGCCGAGACTCGAGTGGCGCAGACCTACGTCGACGGCAGTCGAGTGTTCGACTCCGAGGATTCGACCGTGCGCTGAGCGGGCACGCGCCAGGGAGTGGGGGCCGGCTCCGGAAGGACGAGGGCCGGCCGCGGCACCAGCGCCGACACCACGGCGAGCAACCCGATGGCGGCGACGGCGTCAACCCAGTAGTGGTTACCGGTGACCACCACGACCAGCAGCGTGGTCACCGGATGGGCCAGCCACACCCACCGCCAACGGTGGCCGGCCGACGCCGCGACCAGGGCCAGGGCGACCACGACGGCCCAGCCGACGTGCAGGGACGGCATCGCCGCGTACTGGTTGCTCAGGCTGTCGGTGCTCGGCGATCCGTACACCGAGGGCCCGAAGAGCCGGCCCGTGTCGACCATGCCGGCCGAGGTGAGCATGCGCGGCGGGGCGAGCGGGTAGAGCGCGTGCACGACCAGGGCGAACGCGGTCAGCGTGGCCAGAGTGCGGCGCATCCAGAGGTAGATCTCCGGGCGCTTGACGTACATCCAGATCAGGGTGAGGGCGGTGGCCGGGAAGTGGACGTACGCGTAGAAGCAGTTCGCCACCTTCACCCAGAACGCGTGCGTCAGCAGGGCGTCCTGCAACGACTCCTCGCTGGGCAGGTGCAGGTTCCGCTCGAAGTCCCAGATCGAGGACGCGTTGCGCATCGCCTCCTCGACATGGCCTTCGACCAGGATGCGGCCGAACTTGTAGGCGAGGAACAGCACAGCGACGAGAAGTAACTCGCGCGCCGCGCGTCGGGCAGCCACCCTGTTCACCTGGCACCTCCGGACGATCCCCGCGGGACGCGATCAAGCCCCCAGCATCTTCCAGATCTTGCAGGCCACGCAAATTTTCACCCAGAGAAGTGAGTCACCTTCACAGGGTTACCTCAGCTATGTAAAAGCGACATCAGATCAGTGGGACGTCCAGGCGGGCACCAAGCTCCTCGGCTGTTGTGCCGTACGTCTCCACGACCCGGACGCCGTCGGCGGTGATCGCGAAGGTCGCCACGTCGGTGTAGACGCGACTGACACAGGCCCGCCCGGTCAGCGGATAGGTGCAGGCCGGCACCAGTTTCGGCGCCCCGTCCTTGGCGAACAGGCTCATCATCACGAACACCTGCTTGGCCCCGATGGCAAGATCCATCGCCCCGCCGACGGCCGGGATCGCGTCCGGCGCGCCGGTCGACCAGTTGGCCAGATCGCCGGAGGCCGAGACCTGGAACGCGCCCATGATGCAGACGTCGAGGTGACCGCCGCGCATCATCGCGAACGAGTCGGCGTGGTGGAAGTACGAGGCGCCGGGCAGCTCGGTCACCGGCTGCTTGCCGGCGTTGGTCAGATCAGGATCGATGGCATCACCGAAAGCGACCGGGCCCATGTTGAGCATGCCGTTCTCGGTGTGCAGGACGACGCCGCTGTCCGGGCGCAGGAACGAGGCGACCATCGTCGGCTGCCCGATCCCGAGGTTGACGTACGAGCCGTCGGGAATGTCCCGGGCGACCACCTCGGCCATTTGCGAACGCGTCAGGCTCATGCCACGACCAGCCGATTCACATAGATGGCGGGCGTCACGACGGCCTCCGGATCCAATTCCCCGATCTCGGCCACCGAACAGACCTGCGCGACGGTCACCGCGGCCGCGGTCGCCATCACCGGCCCGAAGTTCCGGGCCGTCTTCCGGTAGACCAGGTTGCCCATCCTGTCCGCCCGAAAAGCCTTGATCAACGCCACGTCACCACGAATCGGGTACTCGAGCAGGTACTCGCGGCCGTCGATGACCCGCGTCTCCTTGCCCTCGGCCAACGGTGTGCCGACCGCGGTGGGGCTGTAGAAGGCACCGATTCCGGCGCCCCCGGCCCGCATGCGTTCGGCCAGATTCCCTTGCGGCACGACTTCGAGCTCGATTTTCCCGGCTTGGTACAGCCCGTCGAAGACCCAGGAATCGGATTGCCGCGGGAAAGAGCACACCACTTTGCGTACGCGCCCGGCCGCCAGCAGAGCCGCCAGACCGGTGTCGCCATTTCCCGCGTTGTTGCTGACGATCGTCAGATCGGCGGCGCCGTGGTCGATGAGCGCGTCGATCAGCTCGACCGGCATCCCGGCCATGCCGAAGCCGCCCACCAGCACAGTGTCGCCGTCCCGGACGGCCTGCACCGCCTCCGCGGCCGACATGATCACGGCGGTCACGAAGGCTCCCCCAGCACCTGCTGAGCAATTCGGAAAGCGGTATTCGCGGCCGGCACGCCGCAATAAATCGCGCTTTGCAACAGCACTTCCTTGATCTCGTCGTCGGTCAGCCCATTGCGCCGCGCCGCCCGCAGATGCATGGCTAATTCCTCCTGATGGCCCAGGGCCACCAGCGCGGTCAGCGTGATCATCGAGCGACTGCGGCGGTCCAGGCCCGGGCGGGTCCAGATCTCACCCCAGGCGTACGCGGTGATGAGCTCCTGAAAATCGCGGGTGAACGGCGTCGTGGCGGCGACCGCCCGGTCCACGTGCTCATCGCCGAGGACCTGCCGCCGCACGGACAGGCCGGCCTCGCGCACCCGGTCGAGCGTGGCCGGCCCGCCGAAATGCTCGTCGAGCAGGGCCCCGACCGTCTCCGGCTGCTCGGCCGGCGCGAGATGGGCCACGTCCTCCAGCACGATCAGGCGGCCGTCGCGGACGGTGGCCGCGATCTGGGCCAGCCCCTCCGGCGGCGTCGGCTGATCGACCGCGCCGGCCACCGCGAGCACCGGCGCGGTGATCTCCGCGAGCCGTTTCCGCACGTCGAAGGCGGCCAGGGCCTCGCAGGTCAGCGCGTAGCTCTCCGGGTCCGCGGCCCGCAACGCGTCCAGCAGGGCGCCGGCCACGGCGGGCTGGCGCTGCGGGAAGTTCGGCGCGAACCACCGCTGCAGCGAACCGGCGATCACGGCGTGGGTTCCCTCGGCCCGTACGGTCTCGGCGCGCTGCCGCCACCCGGCGGCCTCCCCGATCTTGGCGCCGGTGCAGATCAGCGCGGCCGCCTCGACCCGCTTCGGCGCGTCCAGCAGAAGCTGCAGCCCGACCGCGCCACCGACCGAATCCCCGGCGTAGCGGAACGGCGCCCCCGGCCGGAGCCGGTCGGCGATCGTCAGCACCTCGCTTGCTAGGTCGGCGATGCTGAACGCGCCGGCCGCCGGCCCGCTGCGCCCGTGCCCGGGCAGATCCCAGCCCACGACGTGGTGACCCTTGATCGACCGCGCGCAACGACTCCACAGCGCCTCGACCGACGTGCCCAGCGACGGACCGAGCAGCAGCAACGGCCGATCGGGAGCGTCGGCCAGGACGGTGGTGGTCAGCACGGCTTCTCCGCGGCTCGGGCCAGGACGGCGTCGATGATCTCGTCGGTGGCGCCGAGGTAGGGCCCCTCCTCGGGCGAGTATTTGCGCTGCTCGGCGTCGATGCCGGGGTGGGCCTCGGCCAGGATCGTGGCCATCCGGACGGGATCGACGCGCAGGCCGGCGAGGAGATCGGCGGTCTGGGCGCCGGCGACGACGGTGCGGCGGGCAAGGGCACGCACCGTGGACCATTCGACGTGCCAGGAGCCGTCGGGGCGCTCGTCGACCGCGTTCGCGGCGGCGATGTGCATGGTGGCGGCCAGCGGCGGGGCGGCCAGGGCGGCCCGGCGGATCAGGACCGACAGTACGGGGTTCTGCTTGTTGGGCATGGCCGAGGAGCCGCCGCCTGCGGCCTCGGTCAGCTCGCCGATCTCGGGTCGCGCGCCGACCAGGATGTCGTTGGCGATCTTGCCCCAGGCGTCGGTGCAGGTCACCAGCGCGTCGGCGAAGCGGGTGAAGGGGGCGCGGCTCGTGTGCCAGGGCTCGCGTAGGGGTAGGCCGAGTGTGGCGGCGGTGTGGGCGACCAGTTCGCGGGCCTTCGCCGGGCTGCCGGTCAGGGCGGTGGGGGCGGCCAGGCTGCCGGCTGCGCCACCGATCTGGATCGGCAGGTCGGCCGCGGCCTGGAGGGTGTCGCGGGCATCGAGGACGCCTTGCAGCCAGCCCGCGACCTTGAGGCCGAACGTGATCGGGATGGCGTGCTGGGTCAACGTTCGCCCCGCCATGTCGGTGCCGCGATGCCGGTCGGCGAGCTCGGCCAGCGCCGCGATCTGCGCCGCCAGATCCGAGAGGATCCGATCGGCCGCCGCCCGGAGGACGAGCACCATGGCCGTGTCCAGAACGTCCTGGCTGGTCAGTCCGGCATGGATGTTTCCGGCATCGGAGCGGCGGCTTAGCAGCTTCACGAGCGGGATGACGGGGTTGCCGCCCTCTTCCGCGTCTCGCGCGAGAGCTTCGAGGTCCGCTTCGCCTACTAAGCCGGATAAATCGGGCGGCAGGAGGGGCGGCGCAGCGGAAGAGGGGGCGGCGGGCGGCGCGGCGGAAGGGGCGGCCGCCGAGGGGCCGGCGAAGGCTGGAGGCGCGACCTTGTGGTGGTGGAGGGCGGCCAGCCACGCCGACTCGACGTGGAGGAGGGCGGTCAGGACGGCCTCGTCGGTGCAGAGTTCGGCGGCTCGGTGGTCGCCGGGCCAGAGGAGGTCGCTCATGGGGCCTGGCCGGGGAAAGTCAGGAACACCGTCTCACCCTCGCCCTGCAGTCGGATGTCGAAGCGCAGGCCCCGCTCCTCGCGCGTGGTGATCAGCGTAGCCCGGCGGGCCGCATCCAGCCCGTCGAGAAACGCATCCGGCTGATCCGTCGGCAGGTAGGCGCGGGTGAAGAGCCGATCGAGCAGGCCGCGGGCGAAGACGGTCAGCGCGAAGAACGCCGGCTTGTCCGGGGACGTCGGGCCCGGCGTCAGCGTCGAGAACCAGTAGTGCCCGTCCGGGTCGGTCTGCGCGCGCCCCCAGCCGGTGAACGTCCAGCCGTCGCGCTTGATCGAGCCGCCCACGCGGGGCACGGCGCCCGACGGATCGGCCTGCCAGAGCTCGATCACCGCGTCCGGCACGCCGTGGCCGTCCCCGTCGAAGACCCGCCCGTGCAGGCGTACGGCATCGGCCCGGCCCGGCGGGACGAGCTCGTTGTCCCCCGCGTACGGAATGCCGAGGTGGAAGAACGGTCCGACGGTCTGTCCCGGAGCAAAGGTCACGACTCTTCCATGGGGGTGCGGTGGGTGCCGCTCAGGACGATGTCCCAGCGGTAGCCCAGGCTGTATTCGGGCGTGGTCAGCTCGTGGTCGTAGGAGGCGAGCAACGCCTCGCGGGCCTTCGGGTCGGTGATCGACTGGTAGATCGGGTCGAGGTCGAACAGCGGATCGTTCGGGAAGTACATCTGGGTGACCAGGCGCTGGGTGAAGTCCGTGCCGAACAGAGAGAAGTGGATGTGGGCCGGCCGCCACGCGTTGAGGTGGTTGCGCCACGGGTAGGCGCCCGGCTTGATCGTCTGGAAGCGGTAGACGCCGTCGCCGTCGGTCAGGCAGCGGCCGGCGCCGACGAAGTTCGGGTCGAGCGGGGCCGGGTGCTGATCGCGCTGATGCCAGTAACGGCCGGAGGCGTTGGCCTGCCAGATCTCCACGAGCTGGTGACGCACCGGGTTGCCCTGCCCGTCGACGACACGGCCCGTCACCACCATGCGCTCACCGAGCGGCTCGCCGGCCCGCTGGATCGTCAGGTCGGCCTCGTCGGCGCCGACGTCGCGGCTGCTGAAGCAGGGCGCCCACAGCTCGACCCCTTCGGGATCGGCCAGCACGCGGTCCTTCGTGGGATGCCGCAGAACACTGCTGCGGTACGGCGGGTAGTCGAGCTGCGGTTGCGGCCCGCCGCGGTCGCGCAACGCAGTTATCTCCCGGCTGATGTCCGCCTGAGTCTCCACATCACGGACGCTAGACCGGCGCGGCGGCCGAGACGATACTTGCCTTCCACTGAGCGGAAAGCGAGGCATCGATGGGCGCGACCGTCACCTCCCGGGTGCTCGATCTTCTCGGCGCCTTCGACTCCGATCACCGCCGCCTCACGCTCAGCGACCTGGCCCGCCGCGCCGGTCTGCCTCTCGCGACCGCGCACCGGCTGGTCGGCGAGCTGACCCGGTGGGGCGCGCTGACCCGTCTGGCCACCGGCGAGTACGTGATCGGCCGCCGCCTCTGGGACCTCGGTCTGCTCTCCCCCGTACAGTCCGGGTTGCGGCAGGCGGCCTCGCCGTTCCTGCATGACCTCTACGGCGCCACCCTGGCCACCGTGCATCTCGCGGTCCGTGACGGCGGCGAGGCGCTCTACGTCGACCGGCTGGCCGGGCACGTCTCGGTCCCGGTGGTCAGCAAGATCGGCTCCAGACTTCCGTTGCACGCCACGGGGGTGGGCAAGGTGCTGCTGGCGTACGCGCCGGAGGACGTCCGGACAGAAGCACTGGGGCGGCTCACGCGGGTCACGCCGTACACGATCACGCAGCCGGCCCTGCTGACCGATCAACTGCGACGGGTCCGTACGGCCGGGTTCGCGACCACCGGCGAGGAGATGAGCCTGGGCGCGTGCTCGGTCGCCGTGCCCGTGCGCGGCGAGGCCGACCGGGTGGTGGCCGCCCTCGGCATCGTCGTGCCGGATCTGCGCCGGGAACAGGCCCGGCTGGTGTCGGCTCTCCAGGTGGCGGCGAGAGGCATCGGCCGTACGCTGGCTTCCGCTCAACGGAATTAGGGCCTTGCCGCTTCCGCGCGGCTGACGTTGGCTGAGCGCATGCGCACCCAGGTCGCCATCATCGGCGCCGGCCCGGCCGGTCTGCTCCTCGCCCACCTCCTGCACCGCGGCGGCGTCGAGGCGGTGGTGCTCGAGACCAGGTCCCAGAAGTACGTGGCCTCGAGGATCCGCGCCGGGATCCTGGAGAGCTCGAGCGTTCAGCTGCTCGAATCGGCCGGGCTGGGCGATCGGCTGCGCGCCGAGGGACACGAGCACCGGGGCATCTACCTGCAGTGGCCGGGCGAGCGGCACCACCTCGACTTCGTCGACCTGACCGGGCGCAGCGTCTGGGTCTACGGGCAGACCGAGGTGCAGAAGGACCTGGTCGCGGCCGGCACCGCCGCCGTCTTCTACGAAGTCTCCGACGTCGAGTTGCACGACGTCGACTCCGAACGGCCGTACGTGACCTTCGTCGACGCCGAGGGCGCCGGACAACGGCTGGACGCGGACGCGATCGCGGGCTGCGACGGGTCGTTCGGTCCCTCGCGGCATGCGGTTCCCGCCCAGACTTTCGAGCGCGTGTATCCGTACAGCTGGCTGGGGATCCTGGCCGATGTGGCGCCCTCGACGGACGAGCTGATCTACGCGTGGCACCCGAACGGGTTCGCGTTGCACTCGATGCGCTCGGAGACGGTGAGCCGGCTCTACCTGCAGGTGCCGAACGGCACGGACGCGGCGTCGTGGCCGGACGATCGCATCTGGGACGAGTTGGCGACGCGGCTCGGGCACGGGCAGGACGGCTGGAAGCTGACCCCGGGGCCGATCACCGACAAGAGCGTGCTGCCGATGCGCAGCTACGTGCAGACCCCGATGCGACACGGACGGGTGTTTCTGGCCGGGGACGCGGCCCACATCGTGCCGCCGACCGGGGCCAAGGGGCTGAATCTGGCCATCGCGGACGTCGCGTTGTTGTCACGGGCGCTGATTTCTCTCGTGCGCGAGGGATCGACGGAACTGGCCGACGCCTACTCCGACGACGCGCTCCGACGGGTCTGGCGGTGCACGCATTTCTCCTGGTGGATGACGACGATGCTGCACACCGGCGGGGACCCGTTCGACGCGCAGCTCCAGCTGTCGCAGCTGCGGTGGGTGGCGTCGAGCGAGGCCGGGGCGCGGGGGCTGGCCGAGAACTACGCGGGGCTGCCGATCGGCTTCTGACACATGCACTGATTGATATATGCGCAGCTAAATGCGGCGAAATGGTGCGGTAGGGTGGCCGCGGCCGACCGCATGGGAGTGATCTTGAGCCGCCTCCAGGACATCGACTGGGATGCACCCGCACCACCCTCACCGCCGGGTGCGCCCCGTGAGCGCGCGATCGGCTCGCTGGAGATTCTGGCCGGGCTGCTCGTGCTGCTCGTGATCTTCCGGGGGCCGCTGGCCGGGCTGGTCGACGGGGCCCGGATGCAGACCTGGACCACGGTCTTCGTCTCCGTGCTCGTGCAGGCGGCGCCGTTCCTGGTCTTCGGGGTGGTGCTCTCGGCGGTGATCGCGGTCTTCGTGCCGCGCTCGTTCTGGGCCCGCGCCCTACCCAAGCACCCGGCGCTGGCCGTGCCCGCGGCCGGGCTGGCCGGGGTGGCGCTGCCCGGCTGCGAGTGCGGCAGCGTGCCCATCGCCGGGTCGCTGATCCGGCGCGGGGTCACGCCCGCCGCGGCGCTGGCCTTCCTGCTGGCCGCGCCCGCGATCAACCCGATCGTGCTGACCGCCACCGTGATCGCGTTCCCGGGGCGGCCGGAGATGGCGGTCGCCCGCGGAGTGGCCAGCCTGGCCGTCGCCGTCCTGATGGGGTGGCTCTGGCTCCGCCTCGGCAAGCAGGAGTGGATCAGGCTGCCGCACCGGCCCGAGCTGGACGACCTGTCCAAGGCGCGGGCCTTCTGGGCGGCCTGCCGGCACGACGTCATGCACGCGGGCGGCTTCCTCGTGATCGGCGCGGCCGCGGCGGCCACCATCAACGTCATCGTGCCCGCGTCGTGGCTGCAGAGCCTGGCCGGCAACGCGGTGCTGTCGGTGATCGCGCTGGCCGTCCTGGCCGTGCTGCTGTCGATCTGCAGCGAGGCCGACGCGTTCGTGGCGGCGTCGCTGTCGCAGTTCTCGCTGACGTCGCGGCTGGTCTTCCTGGTGGTCGGGCCGATGGTCGACCTCAAGCTGATCTCGATGCAGGCGGGGGTGTTCGGGCGGCGCTTCGCGTTCCGCTTCGCCCCGGCGACATTCGTGGCGGCTCTCGGCATCGGTACGGGCGTGGGGGTGGTGCTGCTATGACCGAGCGAAGCGAAGGCATCATCAGACTCAGCGCCAAAGCTCGTGGCGGCACAGAGCGAAGCGGAGTGACGTCATGAGCAAGTTGACCCAGGCCGTTGTCATGTTGCTGTTCGGTGGGGCCATTCTGCGGGCGTCCTTCACGGACCTCTACTTGCGGTACGTGAAGGAGGGGCTCCGCCCGTTCCTGATCGGCGCGGGTCTGTTGCTGGTGGCCGCGGCCGTGATGACACTTTGGTACACGCTGCGTTCCTCGCCGTCCGACTCCGCTTCCCCTTCGGCTTCGCATGATCATCACGAGCCGAGGGTGGGCTGGCTGTTGATCCTGCCGGTGCTGGGGCTGCTCCTGGTCGCGCCGCCGGCTCTGGGCTCCTATGCCGCCGAACAGGCCGGCAGCGTCGTCGCCCAGCCCGTGGACAACTCGGACTATCCCCCGCTTCCGGCGGGTGACCCGGTCGACGTCAGCCTGGTCGACTACGCGTCGCGGGCGCTGTTCGACGCCGGGGAGAGCATGCAGGACCGCGAGGTGCGGCTGACCGGCTTCATCACGACCGCCCCCGACGGCAAGCCGATGCTGGCCCGGATCGTGCTGAGCTGCTGCGCCGCCGACGGCCGCCCCATCAAGATCGGGCTGACCGGCCGCGCCCCGATCGACGTCCCCGTCGACACCTGGGTCGCGGTGGTCGGCGCCTACTCCCCCGAGAAGGGCAAAGACCCGGTCAACAACGTCGACGTCGCCTACCTCGAGGTGAAGACCTGGGCGGAAGTCCCCGAGCCGAAGCAGCCGTACGCATGACGCTCACCACCGGCTTCGCCGTACCGCGACGACATCTCGTACTTACCGGAATCGCCCTGGTAGCCGGGGCCTTTCTGCTCGTCGGCACGCCTGGGCCCTCCACTCCGACGCCGCCGCCGGCCCGGACCGGCGCGGCCGCCGCATGGCCGAATGCGGCGCGGGCCGACATGGACGCCGGGCTGCCCGACGGCCCGCTGTTCAACCCGTCGATGTTCCTCGACGCGACCACCGCCGTCGGCACCGCGCCCACCCCGGGCGGCGACGAGATGCGCCTGCTGATCCGCTCCGGTGAGAAGCTCCGCGAGCTGCGCCGGGTCCCGCTCGGCGGCAACCCGCAGTTCGAGGCGTTCACCCGCGACGGCGACCAGCTCTTCTGGACGGAGTCGACCGCCGAGGCCACCCCCGTGAAGATCTGGACCGCCTCGGTCAGCGGCGGATCGGCCCGGCTGCTCACGGCCGACACCGGCAACGCCGTCTTCTACGGCAACCAGTACGACCTGGTCGCCGCCGACGGCCGCGTGCACTGGACCGCCGCCCCGGCCGGCGGCGATGCCACCAAGGAGACCGAGATCCGCTCGGTGCCGATCGGCGGCGGCCCGGTCAGCACCAAGCTCGAATCCGGCCAGTGGTCCATGTCGGCCTGGCCCTGGCTGGTCGAAGAGGGCACCACCCGGCTCCGTAACATGTCCACGGCCCGCGACCGGGACATCGTCACCTCCGGCGCCGAACAGCTGACCTGCGGCCCGGTCTGGTGCCGGGCCATGGTCCTGGGCGGCGACACGGTGGCCCGCATCGACCTCGTACGCCCCGACGGCACCGACCGCCGCCGCATCGCCGGCGGCGCCGCCCAGTCCGCGATCACCGACGTGGCCGTCCTCGACCGCTTCGAGATCCTGGCCGAGCCCACCCCCGAAACCGACCTGACCGGCGCCGCCGCCCTCGTCGTCTACGACGCCGCCACCGGCCGCACCGTCGACATAGCCCCCAGCACCGACGGCGCCTTCTCCCGCGGCGGCCTCCTCTGGTGGTCCACCACCACCGGAAACGACGAGATCACCTGGCACTCCCTCGACCTGCGCACGGTCTGACCCGACCTCAGCTCACGTCGCAGGCCGCTTGCCGGGGCGCCGCGCCTCCGTCGCGGTGGCCATCACGTCCTGGCCGGCCGCGTGCAGCCCGGCGACGACACCATCGATGTCAGGGGCGGGACGATTCTGGCTGAGCTTGAATTTCGCCTCGACGCGGCTGATCACCATCTGCACGCCGACGATGGCGCGCAGCTGACCGGTCACGTACCTCGCCGGCGCGTCGTCGACCGACCACGGATGGTCGCGCCCCCGCTCGTGCCGGTCGGTCAGCCGCCTGACCATCGCCGCGACCCAAGCCGGGTCGTCGTGCACCACGAGCTCGCCGTAAACGTGCGCGGTCACATAGTTCCAGGTCGGCACCACTCTGCCGTGCTCGCGCTTCGACGCGTACCAGGACGGCGTGATGTACGTGTCCGGGCCGTGGACGATGGCCATCGCCTCACCGATCGGCGGTAGCTTCCACTGCTCGTTGTTGCGCGCCACGTGGGCCAGCAGCGAGCCCCGCGGGCCGGCCTCCGCGTCGTAGACAACCGGCAAGTAAGTGGCCTGCAGCCCCTCCGCCGTGCTGGTGATCAGGTCAGCCGCATCCGCACTCATCAGGAGCTGATCAATATCGGCATCGGATGCCGAGAATGGGGCAGGCGTGTACACAAGCGTCCTCGTTCCAGACCATGGCGCGACTGCGCCGGGAGATCGGACAACGCGAGATTAGCCGGAGCCCGGAAGGCGCACGGCCCGCCGTCGCGCTGGTCAACTCGCCAAGCGCCTGGCCCGCGCGAGCAGGTAGCGCTGCTCGGCGAGGCTGGTCGTGGCTTTGGCGGCATGGCGGTAAAGGTCGTGGGCGGCGACTAGGTCGCCTGCTTTCTCCAGCAGGTGGGCCCGGACGGAGAGCAAGCGGTGATGCCCGGCCAGGCGCTTGTCGGTGTCGAGCCCGGCGAGCAGGGACAGGCCGGCCTCGGGGCCGTCCACTTCGGCCACGGCGATCGCCCGGTTGAGGGTGACCATCGGGTTGGGGGCGATCCGCTCGAGGATCAGGTAGAGCGCGTGCACCTGCCGCCAGTCGGTCCCGGCGGTCGTGGGCGCGTCCGCGTGGGTGGCGGCGATGGCGGCCTGGAGCAGATACGGGCCGAGGGCGGGGCCGGCCAGCGCCGCCTTGACCAGGCCCATGCCCTCGCCGATCAGCTCGCGGTCCCACAGCGTCCGGTCCTGCTCGTCCAGCGGGACCAGGTCACCCGCCGGGGTGGTGCGGGCGGCCCGGCGGGAGTTGGTCAGCAGCATCAAGGCGAGCAGGCCGGCCACCTCGCTGTCGGTGGGGAGCTGGGCGTGGACGGCGCGGGTCAGGCGGATGGCCTCGGCGGCCAGGTCGGCTCGGTGGTGGGCGGTGTAGCCCTCGTTGAAGATCAGGTAGAGGACGTGCAGGACGGCGGGGAGGCGCTGGGCGGGGTCGGGGGCGGAGAACTGCGCGCCGGCCTGCTTGATCTGGGTCTTGGCTCGGCTGATGCGTACGGCCATGGTGTTCTCGGGAACCAGGAAGGCGCGGGCTATCTCGGCGGTGGTCAGGCCGCCGACCGCGCGCAGGGTGAGGGCGATCTGCGAGCCGTGGGCCAGGGCGGGATGGCAGCACAGGAACAGCAGCGTGAGGGTGTCGTCGACGGCGGGGACGTCGACCGGGTCGGGTGCGGTCAGGCGGGACTCGCGGAAGCGGCGCGCCTCGTCACTGCGTACCTGGTCGATCAGGCGCCGGGAGGCGACGGTCAGCAGCCAGCCGCGGGGGTTGTCCGGCACGCCCGAGGCCGGCCATTGCAGGGCCGCGGCGACGGCGGCCTCCTGGACCGCGTCCTCACAGTCCTCGAAGCGGCCGTGGCGGCGCACGAGCGAGCCGAGGACCTGCGGCGTCAGCTCACGCAGCAGGTCCTCGACCGGCGAGCGGGTCACGCCTCGAGCGCCCCGTCGTAGAACATCACCGGGCGGACCTCGACCGCGAGGCCCGCGATGGCGGCGTCGGGAATCTTCGCGGCGATCTCCAGGGCCCGTTCCCGGTCCTCGCAGTCGATCAGGTAGAAGCCACCGAGGTACTCCTTGGCCTCGACGAACGGCCCGTCCGTGACGACCCGCTGCCCGCCGGAGACCGAGACGACGGCCGACTGCGACGGGTCGGCCAGGGCCTGGGTGGCGATCAGCTCGCCGGACTCCTTGAGCTCGGTCAGCAGGGCGCCGTGCCCGTCGCCGATCGCCGCCTTCTCCTCGTCGGTCAGCGCGTCCAGCACGGCCGGGTTGATGTGCATGCCGATGACGAACTTCATGGTGTGCTCCTTCTCGTGTCGTCACCCGTGAGTCGGAGCCGCCGGTGAAGTCTTTACATCCTCAGGGCCGGCGACGAACACCGGCCGCCAGAGCGACACCACCGGCGGCCAGGGCGATCTGCAGGGCCAGCTCGATCCAGTCGATGCCGCGGGTGTCGTCGACGCCGATCAGAGCGGCCAGGAAGGTGCCGAGCAGGGCGGCCACCACGCCGATGAGCAGGGTGAGCCAGATAGGGATGTTCTGCTTGCCGGGGACGACGAGACGCCCCAGCGCGCCGATGATGAGACCGATGATGATGGCGGTAAAGATCCCGGTGATCTCCATGCTGCCTCCCGAAGGGTCCCCCTCAGGATGGACCCCCGCCGCCAGTCAGCGGGAGCCCCGTTTGGCTTTCTGGATCTGCTCGTAGACGTGGGTGCGGAGTTCGGTGAAGCGGGCGTCGGCGCGGGTGTGCAGCTGGTCGCGCTCGGCCGGAAGGTCGACGACGATCTGATCCTGGACGACGGTGGGGGAGGACGAGAGCATGATGACGCGGCGGCCGAGATAGACGGCCTCGTCGATGTCGTGGGTGATGAACAGGATGGTGACCTTGAGGCGCTGCCACAGCTCGCGCACCAGGTCCTCCAGGTCGGCCCGGGTCTGGGCGTCGACCGCGGCGAACGGCTCGTCCATGAGCAGGGTCGAGGGCTCGTAGGCGACCGCGCGGGCGATGGCCACGCGCTGCTGCATGCCGCCGGAGAGCTGCCAGGGGTACGCGTTCTCGGTGCCGGCCAGACCGACGGCGTCCAGCGCCCGGTCGGCGAGCTCGTCGCGCCGTCGACGAGGCAGGCGCTTCTGTTTCAAAGGCAGCAGAACGTTGTCGCGCACGGTCATCCAGGGGAACAGACTGCGCCCGTACTCCTGGAAGACCATCGCCAGACCCGGCGGCGGACCGCTGACCTGGTGCCCGTCGAGTTTGACCGTGCCCCCGGTCGGCGTCAGCAGGCCGGCGATGCAGCGCAGCAGCGTGGTCTTGCCGCAGCCGGACGGGCCGACCAGGCAGACCAGGTCGCCGTTGTCGACGGTGAACGTCAGGTCGCGCAGCGCCTCGACCTCGCGCCCGCCGGTGCTGTAGACCTTGCGCAACCCTTGCACTTCGAGCATGAGCGTGTCCCCTTACGACCGGCGCTGCGCGTCACGCAGGCCGTGGTACCAGCGGAGGGCGCGCCCCTCGGCGAGCCGGAACAGCAGCGACAGGGCGAAGCCGAGCAGGCCGAGCAGGATGATCCCGCTCCACATCTCGGGGATGGCGAAGCTGCGCTGGAACTGCACGATGGTGAAGCCGAGACCGTTGCTGGCCGCGAACATCTCGCTGATGACCATCAGGATGATCGCGATGGAGAGCGCCTGCCGGAGGCCGGCGGCTATCTGCGGCGACGCCGACGGGAGGATGACGGTACGGATCCACGCGGGACCGCGTACGCCATAGGCCTTGGCCGTGTCGAGCTGGACCGAGTCGACCGCCCGGACCCCCTCGACGGTGTTGAGCAGGATCGGCCACACGCAGCCGAAGACGATCACGATGATCTTCATGCCGTTGCCGATGCCGGCGAACAGCATGATCACCGGAACGAGCACGGGCGGCGGGATGGCGCGGAAGAACTCGAGCACCGGCTCCACGGTGGCCCGCAACCGCCGGTTGAGACCGATGGCCACGCCCAGCGCGATACCGATCAGCGCGGCCACGACATATCCGGACAGCAGGCGGAGCAGGCTCGGCAGGACGTCGGCCTTCAGTCGCTCCAGCGTCCAGGTGTCGGCGAAAGCGCGCAGAATCTCGCTCAGGGGCGGCGCGTAGAAGTTCTCGCTGCCACTGCTCAGGACGAACCAAGCCACGAACAGCAAGAGCGGCAGGGCCAGGACGTACGCCACGCGCTTCACGCCGGAACCTCCCCGCGAACCGACTGGTGCCACGACAGGGTGCGCCGCTCGAAGACCCGGGCGGCCAGGTTGATGGCCACGCCGAGAAGCCCGGTGACTGCTATCAACGCGTACATGTCAGGCACTGCTCCTGAGGTCTGGGCCACCGCGATGAGCTTGCCCAGGCCGGGCGCGCCGATGACCAGCTCGGCGGTGACGGCCAGGACCAGGGCCACCGAGGCGGCCAGGCGGACGCCGGTGAAGACGTACGGCAGCGCGGTCGGCCACAAGACGTGGCGGATGCGGGCCCAGGTGCTGAACCGGAAGCTGCGCGCGGTCTCGTCGGCGATCGGGTCGACGTCGGCCACCCCGTACAGCACCTGGACCAGCACCTGCCAGAACGAGGCGTAGACGACCAGCAGCAGCACCGAGCCGAGGTCGGTGCCGTAGAGCAGCACCGCGAGCGGGATCAGCGCGACCGACGGGATCGGGCGCAGGAACTCGATGGTGGACGCGGTGGCCGCGCGCAGCACCGGGACCGCGCCGATCACGATGCCGGCGAGCACGCCGGCCACCACCGCGATCAGCAGGCCGAGGGCCCACCCGGTCAGGGTGTCCCCCACGGCCTGCCAGAACGCGGTGGTGCCGAGCTCGTCGGCCAGCGCCGCCGCGATCCGGCTGGTGGGCGGCAGGTAGGCGTCGTCCACCAGGCCGAGTCGCGGCAGCAGCTCGATCACGAGGAGCAGCCCGGCCAGCCCGAGCAGGCCTCTCGCTTTCACGGCAGCAGTTGCCCCAGGTCGGGCGTCTTGCCGTCGAAGATGCCGTCCTTGGCGCCCAGGTCGGCCAGCGTCTGCACCGAGTCCTTGTTGATCTCGGCCGGCCACTTGGGCAGGATCATCGCGGCCCGGGTCTTCTCGTCGATCTTGGTGTACGTGCCCAGCGCCGCCCGCACCTCGTCGGGGTGGGCGTCGGCGTAGGCGAGCGACTCGTTGATCGCCTCGGTGAACCGCTTGACCAGGTCGGCGTCGTCGGCCTGGAGCTTGGTCGAGGTGAAGTAGGCGGCCACCGACAGGTTCGGGGCGGCGTCGACGAAGTTGGACGCGACGAGCCGGGCCCCGGCCGCCTTGGCCTCCGAGAGTTGCGGCTCGACCAGCCAGGACGCGTCCACCTGCCCGCCGGCGAGAGCCGCCGGCGCGTTCGGGAACGGCATCTCGACGAAACTGATCTTCGAGGGGTCGCCGCCGGCCTTGCGCACCGACTCGCGGACCGTGGTGTCGCCGATGTTCTTCAGCGTGTTCACCGAGATCTTCTTGCCGGCCAGGTCGGCCGCGGTCTTGACCGGGCTGTTCGCGTTGACCACGACGCCGCCGAAGTCCTTGCCCTGCTCACCGACCGAGGAGACGCCGGCCGAGACGGCCTTGATCGGCACGCTCTTGGTCTGCGCGATCAGCAGCGAGGTGAAGTTGCTGAACCCGAACTGGAACTGGCCGCTGACCACGCCGGGCACGATGGCGGCGCCGCCCTGGCCGCTCTCCATGGTCAGGTTGATCTTGCGGTTGCTGAAGAAGCCCTTCTGCTGACCCAGGTAGATCGGGGCCACGTCGACGATCGGGATGACGCCGACCTTGACCTGGTCGACACCGTCGCCGTCGGCTTTTTCAGAAGAGCCGCCGGACCCACACGCTCCCGTGGCGGCCACGAGCGCCGCTATAGCTGCACCTATCAGGACACGCCGCATAACGTTCCTCCGGTTCAGGCTGTGCGCATTGCGAACATGAGTTCTCATGGAGAACGCTATGGATGTGCGCCGTGTCACGTCAACGATCTTTATCAATTGGATAGCAAGCTATGAGGGAACCCCATCACGTCCAGTCCCTGGAGCGCGGCCTGGCGGTCATCCGCGCCTTCGACGCCGAGCACCCCGAGCTCACCCTGAGCGAGGTCGCCCGGATCTGCGGCCTGACCCGGGCCGCGGCGCGCCGCTTCCTGCTCACCCTGGCCGACCTCGGCTACGTACGGACCGACGGGCGGCTCTTCTCGTTGACGCCCAAGGTGCTCGACCTCGGTTACGCCTACTTGTCGAGCCTGTCGCTGCCGGACGTTGCCGCGCCGCACCTGGAGCGGCTGGTCGCCGAGTTGCACGAGTCGTCGTCGCTCTCCGTTCTCGACGGTGATGACATCGTCTACGTGGCGCGGGTGCCCACGTCGCGGATCATGGCCGTCGCCATCACGGTCGGCACCCGTTTCCCGGCCTACGCGACGTCGATGGGGCGGGTGCTGCTCGCCGGGTCCGACGAGTCCGATGTAGATGCCTATCTCGCCCGTGTCCGCCCGGCCAAGCTGACAAACCGGACGCTCGCGTCGGCGCCGGCGCTGCGGGCGGAGATCGCCAAGGTCCGGGCCCAGGGTTACTCGATCGTCGACCAGGAGCTCGAGGAGGGACTGCGGGCGATCGCGGCGCCGATCCACGACCGGTCGGGGGCGGTGGCGGGCGCGGTCAACGTCTCGGTGCACGCCGCCCGCGCGACGCTCGATGTGATGCGCCGCCGCTTCCTGCCGCCGCTGCTCGCCACGACCGCCGCCATCGACGCCGACCTGAGACGGACCTCAATCATCCGATTCGGGTGAGGCGCGGCGGGCCGGGCGCGACGAGCGTCTAGGCATGAGCGCCGCGGCGACGGCAGTGTTCCTGGCGGTGGTCGGGGCCCGCTTCGTCATTCCCCTGTTCATCCCGCGCTATCCCCTGCCGGCGATCCTGGCCGCGCTGATCCTCGACGGCGTCGACCAGACGATCTTCCAGGCGTTCGGCTACGACCCGCCCGGTTACCAGAACTACGACAAGGCGATGGACGTCTACTACCTCGCCATCGCCTACCTGGCGACGCTGCGGAACTGGGCCAGCATGCCGGCCGTCGAGATCGCGCGGTTCCTGTACTTCTACCGGCTGGCCGGGGTCGTGCTGTTCGAGTTCACCGACTGGCGGGCGATCCTGCTGATCTTCCCCAACACGTTCGAGTACTTCTTCATCGCGTACGAGATCGTCCGGCTGCGCTGGAACCCTTCGCGGTACGGCCTTCGATGGTGGCTTCTGGTGGCCGCGGGCATCTGGATCTTCATCAAGCTGCCGCAGGAGTGGTGGATCCACATCGCCCAGCTCGACGTGACCGACACGGTGGCTGCTTACCCGGTCGCCGCCGCGCTGGTCGCTGTCGTGGCCGTCGCCCTCGCAGTGGCGGTGTGGGTCTGGGCCCGGCCGCGGCTGCCCGGCCCGGACTGGGCCTGGCGCGTGCACGCGGACCCGCTGCCCTCGGCGGTCGCCACCACCTCGAGCTTCGTGACCTGGGTGGTGGCGCATCGGCGGGTGTTCTCGGCGGCCACCCTGGAGAAGATCGTCCTGGTCGGCCTGCTCAGCGTGATCTTCGGCGAGCTGCTGCCGGACCTGCGCTCGACCGGCCTGGAGCTGTTCCTCGGCATCGCGGCCTTCGTCGTGGTCAACGCGGCCGTGACGCTGTGGATCGCGCGCGGGCCGATCAAACCGGTGACGATGGCCGGCGCGTTCGGGGCGCGGGTCCTGCTCAACGTCGCGCTGGTCTTCGTGGGCGCGTGGCTGCTGGGCCGCGGCGACCTGAATCTGGGCGCGACGCTCTTCTTCGTGCTGCTGCTGAGTCTGCTCACACTGCTGGACGACCGCTACCGGCCGGCCTACGAATGCCGGAAGTTTCGGAACTTCGACGTTGTTATTTCCGGTACGAGTCGTTAAAGTTTCGATCGATCCGGGTCACTTCCTGGGCGAGGTAGGGCAAGCCTCGGCCACGCCGTTCCCGTGCTCTGAAAGGCATCGGCATGAAATCCCGCTTGCTTGCCCTCGCTCTGGTCATCCCCGCCGCCGGCGTGTTCTTCGCCGGCACCGCCGACGCGGCCACCACGCTCGGTGCCTCCGCGGCCGCTACGGGCCGTTATTTCGGTACCGCGGTCGCCGCGTACAAGCTCAGCGACACGACGTACGCGAACCTGCTGTCCACCGAGTTCAACTCGGTCACCCCCGAGAACGAGATGAAGTGGGACGCCACCGAGCCGTCCCAGGGCACGTTCTCGTACGGCTCGGCCGATCAGATCGTCAACCTGGCCAAGAGCCAGGGCAAGAAGGTACGCGGTCACGCGCTGGCCTGGCATCAGCAGCAGCCGTCGTGGGCCCAGAACCTCAGCGGCACCGCCCTGCGCAACGCCATGGTCAACCACGTCACCCAGGTCGCGACCCACTACAAGGGCCAGATCGACTCGTGGGACGTGGTGAACGAGGCCTTCGCCGACGGCGGCGGGGGCGGTCGCCGCGACTCCAACCTGCAGCGCACCGGCAACGACTGGATCGAGGTCGCGTTCCGCGCCGCGCGGGCGGCCGACCCGGCGGCCAAGCTCTGCTACAACGACTACAACACCGACGGGCAGAACGCGAAGAGCAACGCGGTCTACGCGATGGTGCAGGACTTCAAGGCCCGCGGCGTGCCGATCGACTGCGTCGGGTTCCAGTCGCACTTCAACGCCAACTCGCCGCTGCCCTCGGACTACCAGGCCAACCTGCAGCGCTTCGCCGACCTCGGGGTCGACGTGCAGATCACCGAGCTGGACATCGAAGGGTCGGGCACGGCCCAGGCCAACTCGTTCGCCGCGGCGGTACGGGCGTGCCTCGCCGTCACGCGCTGCAACGGGATCACCGTCTGGGGCATCCGCGACTCCGACTCGTGGCGGGCCAGCGGAACACCGCTGCTCTTCGACGGATCCGGGAACAGGAAGGCCGCGTACACCTCGACCTTGAATGCCCTGAACGGCGGGACGACGACGACGCCGACACCGCCCGGTCCCTCCACTCCCCCGCCCTCGGACGCCGGCTGCACGGCCACGATCACGCTGAACCAGTGGAACGGTGGCTTCGTCGCGACCGTACGGATAACGGCCGGAAGTTCCGCGCTCAGCGGATGGACCGTCGGGGTTTCCCTGCCGGCCGGCGCCGCGGTGACCAACACGTGGAACGCGCAAGCCTCGGGCACCTCGTTCTCCAACGTCGCCTACAACGGCACGGTCGCCGCGGGCGGCAGCACCGAGTTCGGCTTCCAGGGAACAGGGACCGGCCCGTCGGCCGCGACCTGCAGCGCCCGATGATCAGGGTCTGGCGGCTCCTCGTGGCCGCCCTCGTGATGGCCGGGGTGGCGGTGCTCGGGCCGGTCACGTCCGCCTCGGCGGCGTCCCTGCAGGAGGTCACCGGCTTCGGCAACAACCCGACCAACCTCCGCATGCATCTGTACGTGCCGGACACGCTGGCCGCCTCGCCGGGGCTGCTGGTGGCCGTGCACTACTGCACCGGGAGCGGGCCGGCCTTCTACTCGGGGACCGAGTTCGCCTCACTGGCCAACCAGTACGGGTTCATCGTGATCTACCCGTCGGCGACCAGATCCGGGCAGTGCTTCGACGTCTCCACGCCGGGGGCGCTGCGGCACGACAGCACCAGCGACCCGGCCGGGATCGTGTCGATGGTCCGGTACGTGCAGCAGCGGTACGGCACCGACCCGGCCCGCACCTTCGTCACCGGGGCGTCGTCGGGCGGGATGATGACCAACGTGCTGCTCGGGGACTATCCCGACGTGTTCGCGGCCGGCGCCGCGTACATGGGCGTGCCCTTCGGGTGTTTCGCCACGACGGACGGGTCGATGTGGAACAGCGCCTGCGCGCAGGGACAGGTCAGCAAGACGCCGCAGGCGTGGGGTGACCTCGTGCGGGCGGCCTACCCCGGATACAGCGGGCGGCGGCCGCGCATGCAGCTCGTGCACGGCACCACCGACGACACGCTGCGGTACCCGAACTTCGGCGAGGCCGTCAAACAGTGGACCAACGTGCACGGGGTCAGCCAGACGCCGGTGTTCACCGACACGCCTCAATCCGGGTGGACCCGGACGCGGTACGGGTCCTCGTCGGTGCAGGCGCCGGTCGAGGGGATCAGCGTGGCCGGGGTCGGGCACTCGCTGCCGTTGAGTGGGATGGCGCGGCTGGCCATCGCCTTCTTCGGCCTCGACTCCGTCCCGACGACTCCGCCTCCCACTACTCCTCCGCCCACCACGCCGCCCCCGACGTCTCCGCCGCCCACCTCTCCGCCGCCCACCTCTCCGCCGCCCACCTCACCGCCGCCCACCTCTCCGCCGCCTTCTTCTGGGGCTTGCCGGGTGGCCACCACGGTGAGCGCCTGGAACACCGGGCTGACGGCGCAGATCACCGTCACCAACACGAGCACGACGGCGATAAACGGATGGAGCCTCAGCTTCGCGCTGCCGGGCGGGCAGAGCATCACGTCCGGCTGGAACGCCACCTACAGCCCGGCGTCGGGTCAGGTGACCGCGCGGAACGTCAGCTACAACGGAAACCTGGCCCCGGGGGCGTCCACCGCCATAGGCTTCCAGGCCACACATACCGGGAACAGCGCCGCCCCGTCCGGCTTCACGCTGAACGGAACGGCCTGCTCCCCCGCCTGATCCCCCGAGATCAGGAGGCGCCGCCGCGGGACCGTCCCCCGCGGCGGCGCCCTTTTGTGCGTTTCTCCAAGGGCCGTTCTCACGTTGGCGTAATAGTGCGCTGACCGCGTGTGAGCACGTCATCCCGTTGGTGCCACCCTCATGGTGGTCAAACGGGAGGATGTGCAAAGCTGCGCGCTAAATCTGAATTCCTCGTTGTCCGGAGGCCCTTGATGGCATCATTCCTCTACCTTGTTGCCGGGGTCGTGATCGGCTTCGCGGCCGGCTGGCTCCTGCGCCCGACTCGCAAGGCCACCCCGCCCGCGGCTGAGCCGTCCGCCCAGCCCACCAGCGCGCCGGCCGCCGCCGTGGCCGCCACTCCCGCCCCGGCCACCGAGGAAGACTCCGCCCCCACCGGCCCGGAGTCCACCAAGGCCACCGACACCCCCGTCCCGACCGAGCCGATCGCCGCCGAGCCCGTCGCCACCCAGCCTCTGGCCACCACACCTTCCACTCCCGAGCCCGCCACGCTCGCCCCAGCCGACACCAAGCCGGCCACCGCCGACACCGACGAGCCCACCGCCAAGCCGGAATCGGCCGTCGAGCTCGAGCCCGCCGCCGCGGCCCAGCCGGTGTCCGAACCCGAGCCCGCCGCCAAGCCAGAATCGGCCATCGAGCTCGAGCCGGTCGCCGCCGAGCCGGTGTCCGAACCCGAGGTCGCCACCAAGCCGGAGTCGGCCATCGAGCTCAAGCCGGTCGCAGCATCGGCCGCCAACGAGACGACCGCCGACCTCGATCCCGCCACCAAGCCTTTCGACACCGCGACCGAGCCGGTTGCCCTGCCCGAGCCCATTGCCGACGCCAAGCCCGAGCCGGTTGCCGTGGCCGAGCCCGCTGCAGACGCCAAGCCCGAGCCGGTTGCCGTGGCCGAGCCCGCTGCAGACGCCGAGCCGGAGCCGGTTGCCGTGGCCGACGCCAAGCCCGAGCCGGTTGCCGCATCCGTCTTCGAGCCCGCGCCGACCGCGGAGGCCGAGCCGGTCGTCGCCGCGCCGGTGGCACCGGCCAAGCCGAAGCGCACCCGCGCTCCCCGGCCCCGCCCCGCCGCCGAGCCCGTCGCCGCGGCGGCCGAGGCTCCCCCGGCGATGTCCACTGTCGACACCGTCGCCACCGTTCCCGGCGCCGCCGAGACCGAGCAGGTCGCCCCGGTCCCCGCGCCCGTCGCGGTAGCCGCCGAGACCGAGACCCTCGCCGAGACGACCGCCGCCGTCCCCGGCATCGCGGAGGCTGAAGAGATCGCCACCACCCCCGCCCCGATCGCGGTGGCAGTCTCCGAGCCGGACGACCTCACCAAGATCCCCGGCGTCGGCCCGAAGATCGCCATCGCCCTGGCCGCGGGCGGCTTCACCACCTACCGCCAGATCGCCGACTCCGACCCCACCACCCTGCGCGCCGCCCTCATCGCCGGCGGCCTCCGCTCGGCCCCCTCCGCCGCCACCTGGCCCGAGAAGGCCAAGCAGCTGGCCGCCATCAACAGCTGACCGACCGCAACCCGCACCATCCGATGCCCGGCGAGCCCACTCGCCGGGCATCACTGCATCCGGCGCGTTGCCGGTCCCGCTTTCCCATCACCGCCTTCACGGTGATCATCCAGTCTGGGGCGGTGCGGCCGGTGGAGGCGGGCGGCCGTGGCGGTGAGCGGCCGGTGGAGGCGGGCGGCCGTGGCGGTGAGCGGCCGGTGGAGGCGGGCGGCCGTGGAGGTGGGCGGCCGAGAGATGGCCGGTAACGGTAGGCGGCCGAGAGGCGGCCGGTAAGCGTAGGCGGCCGAAGAGTGGCCGGTAAGGGTGGCCGGCCGGAAGGTGCGCGGCCTGGAGGTGAGCGGTAAGCGTGGGCGGCCGGAAGGCGGCCGGCCGGCCGGGAGATGGCCGGAAACGGTGGGCGGCCGCGAGGTGCGCGGCCGCGAGGTGGGTGGCCGCGAGGTGGGTGATAAGAGTAGGCGGCCGCCGCGCCAGGCCGCAGCGCCAGGCCGAGCAAAGGGCAGGGGGCTCTGCCTCATTGCTACTAAATAGGTTTCGTGGGAAAGGTCTGACCGGTAATAAGAGCGCGTGCCCTTCGTTGCCCTCTTCGCTGCCGTGTTGCTGTTCGGCATCGCGGACTCAATGATCAACTCGTACATCGTGCTCTTCGGGGCCGACGTCGCTGGGTTGTCGCCGCTGCAGATCGGGGTCTGGTCGTCGGTTTTCGCGGTCAGCGGGATCACGATCGGCTGGTGGCTGGGGCGGCTGTTCGACCGGCGGCCGGCGCGGGTCTATGCGATCGCCGTGATCGTGTTGGGGGCCTTGGGGTATCTCCTGCTTCCGCGGGTTTCCAGTTTTCTGATTCTCATCCTCATGGCGGCCACCGTGCTGGGGTCGCTGGGCGCGGCCTTTCCGCAATTGTTCGCGCTGGCCCGGGCCGTGCTGGGGGAGGGCGCGGCCGGGCGGCGGTCGGCGCCGGTGCTGCGGGCGGCCTGGTCGCTGGCCTGGGCCACCGGTCCGCTGCTGGGCGCGCTGGTGTTGTCCCGCGGCGGCTATTCGTGGCTGATGTGGATCGCCGCCGGGATTCTGCTCGCTTCCGCGCTCATCGTGTTCCTGGTGCCGCGACCTGGTCCCGTACAGTTCACGGAGTCGCCCCCGGGCGGCACCCCGATTCTGCTGACCGCGAGCATGGTCCTCTTCTTCGGGGCGATGTTCGCCGGTGGCCTGGCGCTGCCGCTCTTCGTCACGCGCGCCCTGCACCACGACGCCTCGTCGGTGGGCGTGCTCTTCAGCGTCTGCGCCGCCGTCGAGGTGGTGGCCACGCTGATTCTGACCGTGCTGCCCGACCGGGTGAGCCAGCGGTTCCTGATCCTCGGCGGCTTCGCCTCGCTGGCCTCCTACAACGTCCTGACGGTCTTCTCCACCGGCCTGTCCCTGCTGATCGCCGGCCAGGTCCTCCGGGGCGTCGGCATCGCGATCGTCGCCGCCGCCGGCATCCGCTACTTCCAGGATCTCCTGGCCCCCGCCACCGGCCGCGCGACCACCCTGTTCGCCAACGCCTCGACCACCGGCCTGCTGCTCTCCGGCATCCTCTCCGGCGCCGCCATCGAGCACCTCGGCTACCGGACAACCTTCGTGCTGTACGCAGTGACCGCCACCCTGGGCGCGATCGCCTTCATTGCGGGCACCCGCCCGCGGCCCGCCACCGACCGATCAGAGCAACTCCACCCCACCGCTTGACGGCTATTTCCGGCCCGCCTCAGCTTTGTTGGTGATTTCCATGCAGCGAAGCGCGGGGACGAATGCCGCGAGCAGCATCGCCGCTGCTCCTGAAGCGGCACCGGCGTAGGCGACTGTCGTAGCGCCGACCGCGGCCGTGAGGGCGGAAGCGGAGATCTGGCCGATGGGTAGCGACAGGAACGACCAGAACTCGTCGTGGGCGCCCACTCGGGACAGCAGACGTTCCGGGATGTGAGTGTTGGTGACCGTTGTCCACACGACAGTGAAGAACTCGGCGGCGATGCCGGCGACGAAGGTGGCCGTCATGAGCCACGCGAGGTTCGCGCCCGCGCCGAGCAGAACGAGCGGAAGGGCGGCCAGCGCCATCAAGGTCAAGGCCGGTGTCATCGGCCGCCGCATGATCGGCAGCCGCACCAGGATGAGGCCGGCCAGCAACGCCCCGGCTCCACGGGCACTGAGCACTAGGCCCCAGCCCCGGGGGCCGATGGTCTCGCTCGTGATGACCGGGCCCAGCACCTGCCAGAACCCCATGGTGGTCGCGTTGAAGACGGCGAAGGCCAGGGTCACCGACCAGATCCACGTCTGGGTCCGGAAGTAGGCCCATCCCTCGGACAGGGCGCTCAGCAGTGAGGGGTCGCCAACCGCTCGTGGTGGAAGGTCGGGCAGGGAGATCCGGGCGAAGCAGGCGGCCGCAATGAGGAACGCGGCCGCATCCGCGGCGATGGCCCAGCCGCCACCGACGGAGGCGGTCAACAAGCCGGCGGCGCTCGGCCCGAGGAGGCGGGCGGTGTTGCCGGCGGAGGCCAACAGCGAGCTTGCCTGTTGTAGGGCGCGGCCGGACACCAGGTTCGCGAGGATGCCTCGCAGGGTCGGCGTGGTCAGTCCTTGGAAGATCCCGTTGAGCGCCGACAGTGGTATCAACAGCGCGGGACGGTGGTGTGTGAGCAGGACGACGGCGACGCCGGCCTGAGCGATGCCGGCGCCCAGGCTGGTCAGGCGAAGCACGGAGTCCCGGCGGTAGCGATCGGCGATGCCGCCGCCGATCAGCATGGTGGCGACCATCGGAACCACGGCGGCGGCGAGGACCGCGGACAACCAGGCTCCACTGCCGGTGATCTCCAGGACTCCGAACGCGAGGGCGACCGGCGACATGAAACTGCCGGCCATGGAGACCGAGCGGCCGATGAAGAACCACCTGAACGCCGGCGAGCGCAGCGGCCGCTCGGCCACGGCAACGCTTCTCGAGTCCGCTTTCGGCCTTCCGGTCTCCGGCACGAGGGTCCACGCTGCCAGCGCGATACGGAGGCATCAAGCAGATTCCGGCGATGTGGCGTGGGTCGATACGCTGGTGCGGGTGAGCTACGACCTGTACTTCTGGCCGGCCGGCGCGGCTGAGGACGCTCGGCGGCTGGGTGCGCGGCTTGCGGACGAGAAGGCCGGGGGTCTGGCGCCGGATCAGCGGGTCCTGGCTTTCCGCGCTGACCTGTTGCGCCGGTGGCCGGAGCTGGCCGACATGATTCATCCGTGGCACGACGACCTGGGGTGGCGGAAACCGGGGGGCCGTACCGATCTGGCCGACCGGTACGTCGTGGTGACGCTGCCCTACAACTGGGCCGCCACCAGCGCCCTTCCGGCCGTGGCGGGCATGTACGGTCTCGACACCTACGACCCGCAGGCGGAACAGCTGACGCCGGCCCGGGATCGAGGCTCGGCCACCCAGGTCGCGGGGTGGGTGAGCGAGGACCATGTCGTTCAGTTGCTGCGGCAGATCAGCTTCTACATCGGATACCGGTATGACGACCTCGACGAGGCGGCGTTGACCGGCGCGCTCGACGACACCGACGACGAGACGGCGGACGGCTGGTTCGAATATCCGCTGGCCGGCACCCCGCCGCTGGACGTCCGGCTCGCCCGGTCACCTGGGAGCGCCGTCGTCAGCGTACGGGTCGATGGTGCCTTTGATCTGGTCCTGGCCACGCGAGTGGAAACGCTGCTGGAAATGCTTTAGAGGGAGCCGACAGCGGCGGCCACCCGGTTTCGCAGATCGTCGGGCAGCGGGGCGTAGCCGAGGCCGGCGGCGGCGTCCTGGCCGGCGGGGCTCGCGGCGTACGTCAGGAAGCTCTTGACCAGGGCGGGCGAGCCCGAGCGGCAGACGATCTCGTAGGTCACCAGGACCAGGGGGTAGGCGGTGGCGTCCTTGGTGGTGTAGTCGAGCTGGAGCTTGAGGTCGTGGCCGGTGCCGGTGAGCTTGGCCGCGGCGACGGTGCGGGCGGCGGCGCTGTCGGTCAGGGCGGCGAACTCGCCGGCGGCGTTGCCGACGCGGGCGGTGGGCAGGTTGTGGAAGCGGGCGTAGGAGGATTCGACGTAGCCGATGGCGCCGTCGGTGCGTTCGATGGCCGCGACGACGCGGTTGCTGCCCTCCTGGGCCGAGCCACCGGGGGCCGGCCAGGCCGAGCCGGTCGGGAGGCCCCAGTCGGCGGGGGCGGTGGCGGCCAGGAACTTCGTGAAGTTGTCGGTCGTGCCCGAGCTGTCGCCGCGATGCACCGTGCGGACCGGGGTCGCGGGCAGGCGCAGGTCGGGGTTGTCCTTCTTGACCCGCGCGTCGTCCCAGGTCTTGATCTTGCCCGTGAACAGGGCGGCGATCGTGCCCGGGGACAGGCGCAGCTCGTCGACGCCGGCCACGTTGAAGGCGAGGGCGATCGGGCCGACCACCATCGGCAGGTGCAGCGCCGGGCCGGACGCGCAGCGGGCGGTGGCCCGGCCCGTGTCGGCCGCGGCGATCGGCGAGTCGGAGCCGGCGAAGGTGCCGGTGCCGGCGTAGAAGGCGCGCAGACCGGCACCCGAGCCCGTGCTGGCGTAGGCGATCGAGGCGCCGGGACAGCTGACCTGGTAGTTCTTGATCCAGGTGCTGACCGCGGTGGCCTGGGCCGACGAGCCCTGGGCGGTGATCGAGCCCTCGGCGCAGGCGATCGGCACGGCCTCGTCGTCGCGGCGGGGCGCGTCGCAGGCGGCGACACCCAGCAGCAGTCCGAGGGCGGCGGCGACGGGAAGGAGTCTCACTGACGTGCCCTTTCAGCGGTACTCGGCGAAGCGCCGGCGGACGGAGAGCGGCACCAGCAGGATCACCACACCGAGGACGACGACCGGGAACCAGGTCCAGCCACTGAGCAGCTGCGAGCTCACCCGCAGGGCGTCGTCGAACGCGGCCTTGCGGTCGCTCGCGATCTCGGCCACGGCGGCGTCGTAATAGGAGAAGTCGAAAACGGCGTCGCCGCGGCGGATGCCGGTCAGATAGCCGATCGCGGAGGCCTCACGACCCTGGTCGGCCAGCGTGACGATGCGCTCGTGCGCCGCGCGGTAGGCGCGCCATCGGGCCAAGACCTGATCGGTGCCGTACGGGCTGACGTCCGGCCCGGCCGCGGCGGACGGCAACCCGGACGGGCCGTCGAGGAAGCCGGCCTTGCGGTCGAAATCCTGCTTGTAGAAGGCCAGCCGGTCGCTGATCAGATAGCGGCTGGTGTCGGCGGCGGCGTCGTAGCTGACCGCCCGGGCCGACGACAAAGCGAGGAACGGCCGCAGGCTGTCGTCGCGAGCGGCGCCGAGCCGCCGCTCCTGCCCGGCCAGGACGGCGACGGCCGGGACGACCAGGGCCACGGTGAGCAGGGTGGCGGCGATCAGGGCCGGGTTGAGCAGGCGGCGGAACCGCCGGGTCAGCCACACCTGCAGCGCGATCAGGACAACCATGAGCGCGAGACCGAGCAGGACGACCAGGGCCACGGCCCACATCTGAGTGGTCTGCTTGGTGGCGTACGCCCGGTCGAGTCTTTCCTCGCTCAGAGTGCGCAGCCGCTCGGCCTCGGGGAGCAGATCCAGGTGAAGTACGTTCGTGGCCTGCGTGTAGTAGCCGGCGGCGCCCCCGCCCGCGGTCAGCGCCTGCCAGACCCGCTCGCGGTAGGTGGCCAGCCCGTCCATCAGGTCGAGGCCGCCGACCCCGGAGGCCATCAGCGTCTGCAGGTCGGAGTCGACCTGGCGGCCGCGCTCCCGGTAGGCGCCCAGCGCGTCGATCTGGCTGTTGGCCAGCGCGTCGTTGCCGGTGCTGAGCACCAGCCGGGCGACTTGGGCGTCCATGTCGCTGAGGGCGAAGTAGAGATCGGCCGCGGTGGCGGCCTGCGGCGCGGCGTCGTCGCCGATGATGCGGACCTGCTCCTGCACCCGGGCCATCAGCAAGCTGGTCACGGCGAGCAGCGCGACGGCGGTCAGCACGACGACGGTGATCCAGAGACGCAAACGGGCCGGAGTCTCCCGCCGGGCGGCCGCCCGGGCCACCACGCGAGTCGCTTCGAGAACTGCTGGCACAGCCGCCACGGTAATGCACTACGGCAATTACGGAATCGGCATTCCTGCTGTTTACCTGCCGTCCATTTAATGGCCCGAAGAACGCAACCTCTGGTGCGGAACACCGGCCGCCTGGAGGCGCCGGGCGACCTCCCGGCGCGGATTGTCGACGAAGACGGTGACGTGGTGATCGTCGCCCAGCGCGCAGGCGGCGGCCACCGAACCGACGTTGACCGGATCGAGCTCGGGCACGTCAGCCAGGTCGACGATCAGGAGAAACGGGCGAACCTTGCGGACCGCGTGCACGAGAGCGCGGCGAAACTCGGCGGTCTGGTCGTCGCCGACCTCCCCGTGCGGGGCGATCACCACGCTGCCGTCGGCGCCGGCGCGCACTTCCAGGACAGAACTGTGCATCGACGGCACTCCTCGTCACCCTGCGTTCAGCCGCACGCCCACATTACGACGCGAATTCCCACCGTGTCGACCGCCGAAATAGTTCCAATTTCGAAAAGCGCCGATCCGGCGATCACAATGCGGACCGGGCGCGGGCGCGTATAAATGATCTTGTGCCACGCCGCTACCTGATCCTCGCCATCTGCTGCTGCAGCCTGTTCATCGTCGGCATGGACAACACGATCGTGAACATCGCCCTGCCGGCGCTGCGGGACGATCTGGGCGCGCCGCTCTCCGGGCTGCAGTGGACCATCGACGCGTACACCCTGGTCCTGGCCAGCCTGCTCGTGCTGGCCGGCTCGACCGCGGACCGGATCGGCCGGCGCCGGGTCTTCCAGACCGGTCTGGCCCTGTTCACCGCCGGCTCCCTGCTGTGCAGCCTGGCCCCGGGCCTGGGCTGGCTGATCGCGTTCCGGATGATCCAGGCGATCGGCGGCTCGATGCTCAACCCGGTCGCCATGTCGATCATCACGAACACGTTCACCGACGCCCGCGAGCGGGCGCGCGCCATCGGCGTCTGGGGCGCGGTCGTCGGCGTCAGCCTGGCCATCGGCCCGGTGCTCGGCGGCTTCCTGGTGCACGCGCTGGACTGGCGCGCCATCTTCTGGGTCAACGTGCCGGTCGGGGTGGCCGCCTTCCTGCTGGCCTGGCGTTTCGTACCGGAGTCACGGGCCCCGCACCCGCGCCGGCTCGACCCGGTCGGTCAGGTCATCGTGCTGGTTCTGCTGGCCTCGGTCACCTACGGCATCATCGAGGGCCCCGGCGCCGGTTTCACCTCACCCGAGATCCTCGGCTGTTTCCTGCTGGGCGCGCTCGCCCTGGCCGCCCTGCTGATCTACGAGCCGCGCCGCACGGAACCGCTGATCGAGCTGCGGTTCTTCCGGAGCGTGCCGTTCAGCGGGGCGACGCTGATCGCGGTGTCGGCGTTCGGCTCGCTGGCCGGCTTCCTGTTCCTGAACACGCTCTACCTGCAGGACACCCGAGGACTGTCGGCCCTGCACGCCGGCCTGTACACGCTGCCGTTCGCCGCCATGACGGTCGTCTTCTCACCCCTCTCCGGGCGGATCGTCGGCTCGCGCGGCACCCGGCTGCCGCTGACCCTGGCCGGCATCGCCTTCATCGTCGGCATCCTGCCCTTGACCCGGCTGACCGCGGACACCCCGATCTGGCTGCTCCTCGCCTGCTATCTCGTCTTCGGTTTCGGCTTCGGCATGGTCAACTCCCCCATCACCCAGACCGCCGTCTCCGGCATGCCCCGCGAACAGGCCGGCGTAGCCGCCGCCATCGCCTCGACCAGCCGCCAGGTCGGCACGTCCCTGGGCGTAGCCGTGATCGGCGCCGTCGTCGCCGGCGGCACCGCCAACTTCGCCGAAGCCAGCCACGCCGGTTGGTGGATCATCGTCGCCCTCGGCGCCGTCGTCCTGTTCCTGGCTCTGCTCACCACCGGCCGGTGGGCGCGCTCAACCACGCCTGCAGCCGCTCCCACACCCGCCGACTGACCCGCGCACGAACGCCCACCAGCTGCCTCTGATCCACAGTGGCTCGGAATCCGCTCTGGCCCGCTTGCCCGAAGGGCGCCCGGGAACGCACGCCCGAGGCGCCCTGGCACGCACGCTCACCATCCGCCCGGGGCACGCGAGCCAAGCTCCTCCGGGCGGGCACGGCCTGCGGCCCGCCACAGGCACCCACGCACACCGATCGACCCCGGGCAGGCGCACCCGACAGCGGACGCCGACAATTCAGCGGTGCGCGTCATCCGAGTGGCCGTGGCGGTCGTCCTGCTCGCGGCCGGCCTTGCGGCGTATGCCATGAAGCAGGCGCGGACGCCGGTGAGCTTCAGCCCGGTCGGGGCCTACCAAGTCGGGCGGACGACCGACCTGTGGGTGGACCGCTCGCGCACCGACCAGCTCGCGCCGCTGGGCGGCACTCCTCGACTGTTGTCGGTCTTCACCTGGTATCCGGCCGCGACCGGCGGCGGCGTGGAGTCGCGTTACGCGCCGGAGGGGTGGGAGGGTCTGCACCGCTACGGCTTGGGGGCGACGTTCCTCGACAAGATCCGGACCGGGACGTGGGACGAGGTGGCATTTGCGGCGGGGTCCTTTCCGGTGGTGGTGCTGCTGCCGGACCGGGGTGCGGCGGCGCCGCAATACACAGCGCTGGCCTCCCGGATCGCGGCTCAGGGCTACCTGGTGGTCGGAGTGACGCCAACGTACAGCGCGGGTCTGACAGTTCTCGACGGCAAGACGGTGCGGGCGAGCGCCGCCGGCCGTGACCCGAAGCGCTACCAGCAGCTCCTGGCCATCCTGGCGGCGGACGCCCGGTTCGCCGCTTCGCGCGCGGTGACGCAGTACGGACGTCACGCCGACCCGGCGAAGGTCGTCTACGCAGGTCACGGGCTGGGCGGGGCCGCCGCGGCCGAGGCCTGCCGAGCCGACCCGCGGTGCGCCGGCTCGGCCGCGCTGGGTGCGACGGCAGACCCGATCCCAGGCCGAAAAGCCGACCTGATCCTGACCCCGAAAGCCGGCCGGAAGGCAGATCCAACCCAGGGCCCGCAGGCAGACACGGCCGACGGCCCGCGGGCAGACCTGACCATGGGCCCGGCCGGCCCGCCCCTGAGCGGCCCACACGCCTTCTCCGTCGACGGCGCCGATGAGCTCACCTTCACCGATCAGGCCCTCTACCGCCTGGCGCCCCCGCTGCGCTGGGCGCTTCCGCTCGGCCGCATCGACGGTCGTCGCGCGCTCGAGATCAGCTCGGCCTACCTGACCGCGTACCTCGCCTCCGTCACCCGCGGCGCCGCATGGAATCCACCGGTCTGTCCGGAGGTGCGCCCGGCTGCCATGCTGGGCCGATGAACATCATCGACGTCTTCGACCGCGTCTCCGGGGAGTACGACAGCGTCGGCGTCGACTTCTTCAAGCCCATGGCCGAGGCGGTCGTCCGGGCCGTCGCGCCCCGCCCCGGCGACCGGGTGCTGGATCTCGGTTGTGGCCGCGGCGCCGCCCTGCTGCCGGCCGCGCGCCTGGTCGGCCCGAACGGGCACGTCACCGGCATCGACCTGGCGCCCGGCATGGTCACCCGGACCGCGGCCGCCACGTCCGCGCTGCGCAACGTGACCGTGCGGATCGGCGACGCGCAAAGCCCGGATTTCCCGAACAAATCGTTCGACGTCATCACGGCCTCGATGGTGCTGTTCTTTCTTCCCGACCCGCCGAGCGCTCTCACTTCGTACCGCCGGCTCCTGAAACCCGGCGGCCGCCTGGCCTTCAGCGCTTTCGCCGCGCCCGATCCCCGGCACAGCAAGGTGATGCGCATTCTCGTTCGCTTCGGCGACAATCCCCCGCCGGACCACAAGCAACACCCCATGTTCGGCTCGGTGGAATCCTTGCGCTCGGCGATGGTCCAGGCCGGGTTCGACCGTACGCGGGTGAGCGAGCTCGACGTCCGGAGCCATTTCCGGGACGCCACCCAACTGGTCGACTGGATCGGCTCGCATCTGGGCCGGCGCGTGCTCGACGCCGTACCGCCGGATCGTCGCTCCGAAGCCACCGAGGCCGTGGCCGATTTCCTCGACTGGCCGACCACCTTCACGACGAGAATCCGGGTGGTGACCGGCGCCGTCTGAGCGCTAAAGTGCTTTCCGTGACTGCCGGGTCGGCCTTTGGCCATTACTTGGACGGGCGCCCGGCCGGGGCTTGAGCCCGTCGCGGGCACGGGGCCCGCCGCCGTTTTCTGATTCCGCCGCTGTCCTGTCAGGCCGATCAGAAAGCGATTCATGCCGAACCCGTTCAACCAACAGATCATCGAGGAGTTCCGCGCCAACAACGGGCGCGTGGGCGGCTGGCTCGCCGGCAGCCGCCTCATTCTGCTGACCACGCGCGGCGCCCGCAGCGGGGCCGCGCACACGACGCCGTTGGGTTTCCTGCCGTACGAAAACGGTGGCATCCTGGTCATCGCCTCGGCGGCCGGAGCGCCGAGAGACCCCGACTGGTTCCACAATGTCCGGGCCGACCCGCGGGTCACGGTCGAGGACGGCACCCGCACGTACGAGGCGTCGGCCGTCCCGCTGGCCGGGGAGGAACGCGACCGCGCCTTCGCCCGGGCGGCCGCCGAGGATCCGGGCTGGGCCGATTATCAGGCCAAGACAACCCGGATCATCCCGGTGGTCGTGCTCACCCCTGCTTGATCTTCTCGAGGTAGGCGTCGAGGGCCCGGTAGGACTCCTCGGCGCCCGTCTCCATGCCGCTCTGCAGCATGCCGTCCCGGTCCTCCTGGTTGCTGAAGGTCGCGGTGCAGGTGACCGTGGTGACGCCGCCGGTCTCGGTGAACTCGTACTTCTCGACGGCGATGTGCCCGGCCAGCGGCTCGTACTCGAAGGTCCAGGTGAAGCCGTTCGGCGGGTCGATCTCGCGGTACTCGCCGCGGAAGGCGTGCTCCTGGCCGCCGGCGTGCTCGACGAAGCGCCACTTGCCGCCGACCGCGAAGTCCATGTCGACGTCGAGCGGGTTGCCGCGGCCCCACCAGTGCCGGACGTGCTCGGCCTGGGCGTGCGCGGCGAAGACGAGCTCCCGCGGCGCGCCGAACGAGCGGGACATCACGATGGTGGTGTCGGTGGGGGTCTGAACGGTGATGCTCATTTCTCCTCCTGGAGTCGGTCCAGATAGGTCTCGAGGGTGTCGTAGCGCTGCTCCCAGAGCCGCCGATAGGGCTCGACCCACTCCGCCACCGCCCGCAGCGGCCCGGGTGCGATGCTGCAGCGCCGCCACTGCGCCTCACGGGTGCGCACGATCAGCCCGGCCGCCTCCAGCACGTTGAGATGCTTGGACACCGCCTGCGGACTGATCGTGAACCCGGCGGCCACCTCGCCCGCCGTCGCGTCGCCGCCCGCGAGCCGGGCCAGGATCGCCCGCCGCGTCGGATCAGCCAGGGCGGCGAAGACACCGTCGATCGGATCTGCCGTCATAGCACAACCTCTAAACCATCTGGTTTATCAACCTTTGGGTTTAGAGTACGCCCGCAGCCATCGAAGTCAAGGGGTGCCGAAAGGTCAGACGCCGCTCGGGAAGGTCTCCGGCTCGCGGGCGTCGATGTGGAACGGATGCAACGGGCGTACGGCCGAGGTCTCGTCGAACCAGAGGAAGGCGTCGTAGCGGTCGCCCAGCACCGACGGGACGTAGTTGGCCCAGTTGTCGCGCTCGGGGCGGTAGACGACGCCGATGGCCCGATGCGGCAACGGGTCGATCAGGAAGTCCGGACGGTCGGCGATCGGCGGGAAGACGAACAAGGCCTGCGGCGGCGCCTCGGCGTGCAGGAGCTCCTCGAGGGAGCCGGAACGGCCCGGCGGGACCGGCATGACCTCCATCGGCGCGCCCCACGTACGGCCGGCGATCACGGTGCCCCGGTGGCTGCCCAGGCCGATCAGCGCCACCCGCTCCGGGCCGAAACGTTCCCGGGCCAGCGAGCCGATCGTCACCTCGCCGTTGGTGGCCTGGTCGGTCGCGTTGGCGTCGCCGACGTGCGTGTTGTGCGCCCAGACGACGGCCTTCGCGTCGGGGCCGTAGTGGTCGAGCAGGCGGGCCAGGGTGGCGTCCATGTGCCGGTCGCGGATGTTCCACGAGGCGGGCCCGCCGTTGATCATCGTGCGGTAGTAGTGCTCGGCGCCGGCGACCACCTCGGCGTTCTGCCACACCGCCAGGTCCCGGCCGCGCAGGTCGATGAGCATGCGGACGACGTCGTCCTCGCAGCAGGCGCCGACGAAGCGGGTGGCCCAGGCGTACGCGTGCGGATCCTCGGCGTACGGCTCGAAGCACCGATAAGCCGCCAGCGCCGCCGGGACCGAGGACGGATGATGCTCGCGCAACCAGGTGAGAATCTCCCGCAGGGACTCCCACAGGGAGTAGACGTCGAGGCCGTGGAAGCCGACGCCCCGGCCGTTGTTCAGGTTGAAGGCGCGCAGCCAGAGCGCGAAGTCGGCCGTCTCCTCGTTGGCCCACATCCAGGTCGGCCAGCGGTCGTAGCGGTGCAGCGCCTCGTCCGGCATGGCCGAGCCGCCCCGCACGGTCGCGTCGACCCGATCGCAGTCGGGCCAGTCCCCCTCGACGGCGACGAACGAGAAGCCGCGCTCGGCGATCAGCCGGCGGGTCAGCGCCGCCCGCCACACGTAGAACTCGTGCGTGCCATGGCTCGCCTCCCCGATCATCACCACCTTGGCCGAACCCACCCGGTCGAGCAGCAGGTCGAGGTCGCCCTCGTCGACCAAAGGCCGGGCGATCGCCGCCACTTCGTCCCCGTACCGGTGCATGCCCCTCAGGTACCCGGAGCGCTTCGCCCCATACGTCCGACATACCCCGGTGACGTACGCGTCGGGAGCGCGCACACTACCGTCATGTCCCTGTTCGACGCGGCCGGCGGGGCCCCGGCGCTCCTGGCCCTGGCCGCCGACTTCCACCGCCGCTGCCTGGCCGACCCGGTCCTGGAGCACCCGTTCGGCCACCGGATCAGCCCCGACCACGTGCAGCACCTGGCCGACTACTGGGGCGAGGTCTTCGGCGGCCCGCCCGTCTTCACCCAACAGCACGGCGGCCACCTGGCCATGCTGCGCCTGCACGCCCACCAGGGCGCCCACGGCGACATCGGCGACCGCTTCATCGCCTGCTTCGACGCCGCCGCCGAACAGACCATCACCAACCCGGCCGCCCGCGCCGCCATGTCCGCCTACATCCGCCAGGCCACCGCCGAGGTCATGTCCTACTCCCCCCGCAACGCGGTGCTGCCGGAGACCGCCCCGATGCCCCACTGGCAAATCACCAGCCCTCACACATTCTGACCTGGCCGACGAGGTGGTCCGAGCGAACTCAGAGGCTGTAGCAGCCTTGTACCGCCTCGCTCGAACCCGTCTGACTGACGGCGGTGACCTCGAGCTGACCAGATCGCTGCAGGACACGCTCGCCTTCGCCGGCTACACATTCTGGGCTTCGATCAGCATGGACTTCACCGACGAGCACCACCACGTCGGCTGCCCGCACTGCTCCACTCGCCTAGTGATCGTCATCGGCGAGTACGGCAACTACTCGGCGTTTAGGCATCACAACGACGGCGACGTTGACCGAATCCCGCCGCGCCCGGCCGTCCCCGAAGATCTCACCGAGATACGACGCTGGATGCACGACACCGTCGTCACGGGCGGCGACAAGGTGCTCGCCGAAGGTCTCAGCTACCACTTCGGCCGGGCGACATGCGGCTTGTGCGGCCGTACCTTCACCGTCGCCGACTGGTTCGAAGCCGAGAACAGTCCCCACCAGCCCATTGACCCAATCGTTCCGAGAGCCGGCCGCTGGGTTTGATACGCCAGCGGCCACCGAAACATCGCCGAGCACGGATGACGGTCGAGAGTAAGCAGCTCACGCCAGGCCCCTTTTCTAACGGACCGTCAGGCCACACAGCATTTACCTAAGAGCGACACATGGCGCAATAAGCCTTTTCGCGAATGGTGAAGCAGCTCGACGCGCGAGCCCGAAACGGAATTCATCGAGGTTGGCATGATCCAACAATGACATCGCCGGTCCGGGTGCGGGAAAATTCTTGTATGCGAGGGCAGATGTCATTGTTCGGCCGAGCCGAGACGGCAGCGATGCGCGATCGCACCAAGGCCAGAAACTATTCTGCCGACCGCGAAGAAACCCGGCGTGTCCTGAAAAGGCGCCGCGCCTGGGGATTAGCCTCGGCCCTTCGTTAGGGGTGTCCAAGGACTGGGCCGGAAATAAAGAAGTGCCTTCTGATCAGGGAAAATAGGACTTGCTGAGGGTCCGAGTTTCCTGTCACGGAAGGCACTTGCTGGGTGAAGGCTACCGCAACACGTCCGAAGATCACGGTGACCGGCGGTGGACGGGGCGTGGTCGGTCACGCGGGTGCCCGGCTGCTCGCCGATCTGGCCGATACCACCGGGTTGACCAGCGCGTTCAGCCACGCCCTCGCAAGGCTGCGACAGCGGCAGCGCGGGCACGACCCGGGCCGGATCGCCGTGGATCTGGCGGTGATGCTCGCCGACGGCGGTGAAGCCATCGCTGACCTGGCGGTACTACGCGACCAGCAGGCCTTGTTCGGGCCGGTCGCCTCTGACCCGACCGCGTGGCGACTGTTGTCGCAACTCGACGAACCGGCGCTGGCCGAGTTGCGGGCAGCCCGGGCAGCAGCGCGGGAGGTCGCCTGGGCCCAGCACGCCGAGGTCCGCGGCGACCTGCCGCAACCCGTAGTCGCCGGCTGGCAAGTCGAGGGTCTGGTCCTGGACATCGACGCGACCATCGTGGTCTGCCATTCCGAGAAGGAAGCGGCGACCCGGACTTGGAAGAAGACCTTCGGGTTCCATCCGTTGCTGTGTTTCCTGGACAACACCGGCGAAGCCCTCGCCGGGCTGCTGCGCGAGGGCCGGGCTGGCTCGAACACCACCGCCGACCACATCACCGTGCTCGACCAGGCCCTCGCCCAGATCCCCGACGCACACCGTTACGGCACCCCGATCCTGCTGCGCAGCGATTCCGCCGGCTCCAGCCACGGCTTCCTGACCCACCTACGCGGCTTGCGCGAACAGCACCTCGACATCCGTTTCAGTGTCGGCGCCGCAATCACCGAACCGGTGCGGTCAGCGATCCGCTCCGCGACCGGCTGGGTTCCCGCCATCGACACCGGCGGTGACCTGCGCGAGCATGCCGAGGTCTGCGAGATCACCGGATCGTTCGACGCCACCGGCTGGCCGCAGGGCACCCGGTTCGTGGTCCGCCGGGAACGCCCGCATCCCGGCGCCCAGCTGTCGCTGTTCGACACCATCGAGGGCTGGCGGCACCAGGTCGTGGCCACCGACACTCCGCCTGGCAGCGGCAGCGTCCAGTTCCTGGAAGCCCGACACCGGGCCCATGCCCGCGTCGAGGACCGCATCCGCTGCGGCAAGAACACCGGCTTCGGCCGGTTCCCGTCCCGCGTCTTCGCGATCAACCAGGCCTGGCTGCAACTCGCCCTGACCGGTATCGACCTACTCGCCTGGACCCAAACCCTGCTGCTGGACGGCGACCTGGCCACCGTCGAACCGAAGAAGCTGCGCTACCGGCTGCTGCACGTCGCCGCCCGGATCACCCGCACCGCCCGCCGAACCCGCCTGTCCATCGCCGCGAACTGGCCGTGGGCCGACGCTCTGACCAGCGCGTTCAGCAACCTCGCCGCACTGCCACGGCCCGCTGGTTGACCTCGCCGGCTCACGCACCAACCAGCACATCACGGAGGAACCCGGCCCGGCGCCGGGCCCTCGGCATGCCACCAGAACGCCGCCGCACGCGAAACCTGATTCATCGAACTATGACTATGGGTTGGCACTCAAGTGAAAGACCGAGGTTAGCGCAGCGGCACGCCGAGAAGCAGCGCCGCATGTATGGATCCGTGGAGGCGGCCAGGGCCGAGTTCGCCCGGTGCGCGCGCGAGCGGCGCCTGCCCCAGCCTCCGGCCGGCTGGACTGTCGCCGCCGAGCCTGCCGCAGCAGAACCCACCGCCATGCGAGCGCCTTTCGCCTCAGAGCCGGGCACACCGCAGCCGGCAGCACTCACACCGACCTCCCCCGCGCCAGCGGCGATCGAACCGACGGAGCTCGAGCTCGCACCTCACCTACCAGCGGCGATGAAGCCGGCAGAACCCGTGGCCGTGCCCCATCCGGCGGCGATCGAGCCGGCGACAGCCGAGCCTGCGCCCCAAGGACCGACGGCGACCGGACCAGCAACAACCGCACCCGAGCCGCACCCGCCGACGGCGATCGGAGCAGCAACAACCGCACCCGAGCCGCACCCGCCGACGGCGACCGAGCAGGCAATAGCTGAGCTCGGGCCGCACCGACTGACGACGATCGAACCGACGCCGACCGTGACCGTGTCTGCGCCCGGCGGCCCCCTCACGCAAGGGCCGGCCAATGACTCGGGCGCCGTGGTGTTCATACTCCGCTTCGCCTATTGGGCCGGGCCTGTTCGCAGGTGCGACCCGCCGTCGCGCATGCACGCCACGCTATCGCCTATTCAGTCGAGCCGGCCCGGCCCCGGTGGCCCTATTTCGCAGCCCGAAAGAGAATTAACGGCGACCGGCACGCGACAACAGGGCCCTTTTGCCGTACCCGATCGCACCACCGGAAAGACGCATCGCAACCGAATCGGATCTCCTTTTCCAAACGGCAGGCACGCATCCGCCAATGGGCCGGCACAAAAAATTTCGCACACAGAAGCGTCAGCCGCGGGGCTTGACGTGCTCAATTCGGCAGATCCCGCGTCCGTTCGGGGTGAGCAGGTCGGGAAGTGAACGCCGGCATCACTGGATGGTCCCCGGCGGGCTCGCGAGTAGGTATGCCTAGGCGTGGCGCAGGGGCCGTCTAAGACCCCTGGGGTCTGCGGAGATAGGTAGCGACTTCTGATGTGGTGGGTCGCTCACGCGCCGAGGATCGGGGTATCGGCGACGACGAGGAGCACATCATGTTGGCGCATACCGATCTCATGCTTGACCTGGCCCACAACCAGCAGCGGGAGCTGATCGCGGAGGCGGACAAGTGGCGGGTGCTGCGCAGTGCGCGGGAGGCGCGGCGAGCGAGGAAGCCGCGGGGGCGGCCCGACGGTAGCCTGGCCTCGTGCGAACCCTCCGCGGTGGTGCCGGCTCGGTGATGATCGGGCGGGAGAGTGAGCTGCGCCGGCTGGTGCGGCTCGCTCCGGGCGGTGGGGCGGGGGCGCAGACGGCGGTCGCGATCGTGGCGGGTGAGCCTGGGATCGGTAAGACGCGGCTGGTGCATGAGCTGATCGCGAAGCTGCCGGCGGGGACGGTCGTGCTGGTCGGGCAGGCTGAGCCGGGGTCGCTGTCGCGGCCGTACGAGGTGTTGCTGGACGCCATCGACGGGCGGCCCGAGGTGGACGAGGAGCAGCTGGCGGCGCTGGCCGACGCGCAGCGCAGCCCGGTCGAGCGGCTGCACACGGGGCTGGCCATCCTGGCCGATCTGATCGGGGACGCGCCGGCGGTCATCGTCTTCGAGGATCTGCACTGGGCCGACTCGGAGAGCGCGGCCCTGTTCGAGCGGATCGCCGACCAGCGTGGGCCGCGGCTGCTGATCGGCACGTACCGGCCCGATGAAGTTGACCGGCGGCAGCCGGTGGCCGGGCTGCTGGCGCGCCTCGAGCGGCGGCACGCGGTCACGCACGTACGGCTGGATCGGTTGACGCCGGCGCAGACGGCGGCCCTTCTGGCGGCGGCCACGGGGGCGCCGGCGCCGTTGCGGGCGGCCACGGCGCTGCATCACCGGACCGGCGGGAACCCGTTCTTCCTGGAGGAGCTGCTGCGGGCGCTGCCCGGGTACGACGTGGAGGCGCTGGTCGAGCAGCCGCTGCCGTGGAGTTTGGCCGAGGTGCTGCGCCGGCACATCGACGACCTGGAGCCGCGCGGTCACCGGATCGCCGAGGCGGCCACCGTGCTCGGCCACCGGATCCCGTTCGACTTGCTGGCCGACGTGACCGGCGCCGGCGAGGAGGAGCTCATCGCCGTGCTGCGTGACCTCGTGACCCGGGGCGTGCTGGTCGAGACGGGTGAGGACGAGTTCGCGTTCCGGCACGCGCTGGTGCGGGAGGCGATCGCCGATCAGATGCTCGGGCGGCAGCGGCGGCGGCTGCACGAGGCCGCGCTGGAGGTGCTGCTGCGCGGCGGGTCGTCCGATCCGGCCATGGTGGCGCATCATGCGCGCGGGGCCGGGCGGTACGAGGACATGGTCGCCGCCGCCCGCAGCGGGACCGCCCTCTACCTGTCGATCGGCTCCGCCTACCAGGCGCTGCAGCTGGCCGAGATGGGCCTGGACGAGGACCCGGACGACACCGACCTGCTGGCCGGGGCGGCCCGCGCGTCGTGGCTGGCCGGGCTGCTGGACGACGCCCTGCGGCACGGGCGGCGCTGGCACGACCTGGCCACCGCCCCCACCGACCGGGCCGAGTCGCTCTACCTGCTCGTCCGCATCGCCTGGGAGTCCCGCGAGTTCGACGCGATGCGGGCCCTCACCCATGACATCGAGACCCTGATCGCGCAGCTGCCACCCGGCGCCGGGCAGGCCCGCGCGATGACCGCGATCGCGCAGTCGTCGCTGCTGCGGGACGAGCTCGACGCCGCGCTGCTCTGGTCCGACCGGGCGCTGGCCCTGGCCGACGAGTTCGACCTGCCCGGCGTGCGGCTGGCCGCGCTGCTGGAGAAGGGGCTGGCCCTGACCGACCGGGCGCCGACGGCCGAGGAGGGCCGGGCGGTCCTGTCCACTCTGGTCGACGACGCCGAGAAGGCCGGCGAGTGGGTGCTGGCGGCCCGCGCTCTCAACTCGCTCGTGCAGGACGTGCCGCCGACCTCGCCGGACGAGCACGCCGAGATCCTGGAGCGGATGCGGGTCGACGCCGAGCGGGCCGGCTTCGAGTCGCTCTCGGTGGCCACATACTTCCAGGGCCGGGCCCGGCTGGCCATCCGGGCCGGTGACCTGCGGGCGGCCATCGCCGCGCTCGAGGAGGGCCGCGAGCAGGATCGCGGCTACCGCAAGCGGGGCCGGTGGGCCGACTACCACGGGGTCTTCCTGGCCGGGCTCTACCTGGAGGCCGGCGAGTACGACCGGGTCGAGCAGATCATCACCGACCTCACCGCGCTGCCCAACAACCCGCCGGCCACGATCCCCGGTCTCGCCCTGCACCTGGCCTGCCGGCGCCACGACCTGCCGCGGGCCGAGGCCGCCCTGGACGAGTTCCTGGCCGACCTGGCCGGGCAGACGTGGCGCAGCGGCGAACAGGCCCACGACCTGACGTCGGCCGCGCTCGAGCTGGGCCTGCCGGCCGAGCGGCTCGAGCGGATGGCCGCGGTGCTGCTCGACGCGGAGGTGTGGGACGCCTACCGCACGCTGGTCGACGCCCAGGTGGCCGAGGCGCGCGGCCGCCACGCCGAGGCGCTGGCCGGCTATCTGTCGATCACCGAGGCGCCCGAGCTGGGGCCGTCGATTCGAGGGACCGTCCGCGTCGGGGCCGCCCGCTGCCTGCTCGCGGGCGACCGGCGGGCCGAGGCGACCGAGCAGGTGGAGGCGGCCGCGTCGCTGCTCGCGCAGTGGGAGGGCTGGCGGGTGACCCAGCTCGACCAGGTCCGTACGCAGCTGGGCCTGGCCCCGGCCGGGGCGCCCGACGCGGTGACCGGGCCGGCCGCGCTGACCCCCCGCGAACGCGAGGTGGCCGTGCTGATCAGCGACGGGCTGACCAATGCGGAGCTGGCCCGGCGGCTCTACATCTCCCCCAAGACGGCCGCCGTGCACGTGTCGAACATCCTGCGCAAGCTGGGCGTCGCGTCCCGGACCGAGGTCGGCGACCTCATCGGGCGCTGAGCAGCTCCAAGGTCGGCGGCAGCTGCGAGTGCAGCGGCGAGGGCAGCGCGGACGGGGCGAACCAGCCCAGCTCGTCGAACTTGTGCGGCTCGCCGATTCTCGCCTTCGCCGGATCCAGCCGTACGGAGAAGACGACGGCGACCCAATGCGAGCCCGGCCGCAGCACGTTGCGTACGCCCAGCAGGGTGACCTCCTCCGGAGCCGTCGCGTACTCCTCGGTGACCTCGCGGGTGACCGCCTCCTCGAAGGTCTCGCCGAACTCGAGGGCGCCGGCGCCGCAGTCCCAGGCGCCGGGCTCGTCGCGGGCCCGGGCCGAGCGGCGGGCGAGCAGGATGCGGCCGTCGCCGTCGTGGCAGACGAAGACACAGGAGACATCGGGCTTACGGGTCATGTCTCGATCATGCCGACGCGGGCAACATGTTTTGCGTGTGGATCAAAGCGTGTCTCAACGGCGGTCGCCCTCGCCCCGCGCCCGTCACCCCGGCCGAGCTGGCCACCGCCGCCCGGGCCGTCGGCGCGGACGCGGTCCATGTCCATCCCCGGGACGCTGACGGGCGGGAGTCGCTGGACGGTGCGGACATCGGGGCGGCGGTCACGGCGATCCGTGAGGCCTGCCCGGGGCTGCCGGTCGGGGTGTCGACCGGCATCTGGATGACCGGCGGGGATCCGCGGCGGCGGGCCGAGCTGGTGGCCGGGTGGCGGGTGCTTCCCGACTTCGCGTCGGTCAACGTCCACGAGCCAGGATTCACCGCGCTGGTACGCCTTCTCGACAGCGCCGGGGTCGGTGTGGAGGCCGGAGTCTGGTCGCCGGACGATGTGGACGCACTGGAGGGCCTTCCGCTGCTGCGGGTGCTGGTCGAGATCATCGACACGCCGGCGGAGGAGGCCGTGGCCGCGGCGGACGCGATCCTGGTCCGGCTGGACGAGCTGGCGCGGCCGGCCGGGCTGACGCGGCCTGCTTGGGCGGCCCCGACAGGCGAATGGCCGGCCTCCCCGTCCGGCGGCTCGATCTTGCTGCATGGGGAGGAGGCGGCCTGCTGGCCGTTGATCACCCATGCCGGCGCCCTCGATCTGGCCACCCGCATCGGGCTCGAGGACACGCTCACCCTGCCCGACGGGACGCCCGCGGAGGACAACGCGGTGCTGCTGCGGCACGCCCGGACAGTATGGACGGAAGCGCGACGGAAACGCGCGAATACGGACGGTTAAAGTGCGGAATCGGGTGATCGATCCGGGACGATATCGCGTATCTTGATCCGGCCGGAGGGAGCAAGATGACCGATACGCCGGATCGCGAGGATCCCGTGCTCGTTCGCCCGTACGTGTCGACCAGTGTCGACACCACGGAGTTCACTGCCGTGGAGGACGCGGAGACGTGGCCCGAGCCCGGGGAGGGCGACACCGCGGCTCACCCCGTCGTGGCCGAGCCCGCGCCCGAGGAGCCGCCCAAGAAGCCGAAACGGACCGACAACCCGGTCCTGCGGCTGGTGATCTTCTGTGGCGGGGTGGCTCTCGCCCTGGGTGTGGCGGCGTTCCTGGTCTTCGGTCCCGGCACCGACCCCAAGCTGCCCCAGCCGGGCGCGGCCCTGCCCGCGATGCCGGCCCAGCCGCCGATCCCGGAGTCGTCGGTGGCGGCCGCGTCGAAGAGCGCGGCCGCGGCCGCCGCGTCGGCCTCGGCCAGCCTGAGCGCGTCGGCCAGCGTGAGCGCCAGCGTCACCCCCAGCCTCTCGGTGAGCGGTTCCCAGCAGGCCCTCGTTCCGGTCGTGACGCCACCGTCCGCCTCGTCGAACGCTCCGGCCGCGACCCCGACGGCCACGACCACGACCGCCGCGCCGACCGACCGCACCGGGGCGATCACCGCCGCCAGCGGCCGGTGCCTGGCCCGGGGCGGCCTGCTCGGCCTCGACGGCAGCCCGGTCAACGTGGCCGGCTGCTCGGGCGGCGACACTCAGACGTTCACCCTGGCCGCCGACGGGACGCTGCACGTGGACGGCCGCTGCGCCGCCGCCGGCAGCGACGGCACCGTGCGGGTGGGCTCCTGCGAGAACGCGGCCGCGTGGAGTACGGGCGAGGGCGGCACCCTGGTCGCCTCGAACGGCCAGTGCCTGACCGACCCGGGCCGCTCCGGCGCGGCCACCAAGGTCACCGCGTGCTCCGGCGCCTCCGAGCAGACCTGGACGCTGCCCTAGCCGGCCGCGAGACCGGGCGGAAGACCCGGGCCCGCGCGACCGGGCGGGAACGAGCCCGAGCCGGCGCGACGCGGCCCTAACGCGACCGCGACACCGGTTTGGCTCGGTACATTGCCGCGTCGGCCTCGCGCAGCAGCCGGTCGGGGTCGGTGGAGCCGTCGCCCGAAAGGGCCACGCCGATGCTCACGCCGACTTCGACCTGTTCGCCGTCGATCAGGTAGGGCTCGCAGAGCCGGGTCGCGATCGCGTCCCGCACGACGCGTTCCGCGCCCGGCTCGTGCAGGCCGTCGAGCAGCACCACGAACTCGTCGCCGCCGAGCCGGGCCACCGTGTCCGACTCGCGCAGCAGCCCGGTCAGCCGGCGGGCCACCTCGATCAGCAGCACGTCGCCGGCCGCGTGCCCGAGCGAGTCGTTGACCGCCTTGAACCCGTTCAGGTCGAGCAGCAGCACCGCGAACCGGTGCTCCTTGCTCCGGGCCGCCCGCAACCCGGCCTGTTCGAGCCGGTCGGCCAGCAGCACCCGGTTGGGCAGGCCGGTCAGCGCGTCGTGCAGGGCCGCGTCGCGCAGCCTCTGCTCCTGTTCACGCAGCGCGGCCACCATCGCCCCGCGGTCGAGCGCGTTGGCCAGCAGCGCCCCCGAGTGGTTCATGATCTCCCGGCCGGCCGGGGTGCTCTGCTGGACCTTGCCGATCGCGGCCAGCACGCCCCAGTCGCGCAGGCCGCTGCGCACCGGCACCACGAAGACGATCTCCCCAGCGGCCCCGTCGGCCCGGTCGAAGAGCTCGGCCGGCGGGAACTCGCTGACCCGCATGGGCGTCCCGGCCCAGCCCGGATGGCCCGGGTACTCCCCCACGATGCTCAGCTCGGTGTCGCGGGCCGGCACCGCGCCGTGGCTCCACAGCCCGAGACAGCCGGCGGTCAGCGTCGTGCGCTGCAGCCAGGCCAGCGCGCGGGGGTCGCGTTCGTGCGCGCCGAGCAGGTCGAGGCCGAGCTCGTGCTGGACGTTCAGGGTGTCCTGCAGGTAGCGGACCTCGCCGAACAGCGACCGGGTGAGCTCCTCGCTGACCGGCAGGCCGATACCGGGGCAGCCGCACGAGCTGCGCCGCACGAAGGCCGTGGCCACGTACGAGATCCCGTCCCCCTCCGGGGCGCAGGCCAGCGCGTGGGCCGTCGTGCCGACCAGCTCGACCGGCTGACGGACGGTGGACAGGCTCGGCCGCAGGTAGGTGGCGTCGACGATGTCGTCGAAGCCGACCACCGCCACGTCGGCCGGCACGCGGTAGCCGGAAACCTGGAACCTCTCGATCAGCCCGATCGCGTTGCGGTCGGTGCCGCAGACGACCGCGCTGACCGGCACGCCCTGGCGCAGCAGCAGATCGGCGACCATTTCGCCGCCGCTCTCGTGGTTGTCGCCCGAGTCGAAGACCAGCGCCGGGTCGGGCTCCAGACCGCCTGTGATCAGCCCTTCCCGGTAACCCTCGAGCCGCTCCCGCAGGTCGAAGTGGGCGAGATGGCCGACGTAGGCGATCCGCTCGTGCCCGTGGCCGATCAGGTGGCCGACCGCCTCCCGGACGCCGGAGCGGTTGTCCGCGAGCACGGCCGGGCACTCGTCCAGCTGCTGCCCCACGGAGACCACGCGCAGGCCGGCCCGTCGCGCGCCCTTGGCGTAGGAGGCGTGCAGCGCCCCCGGCAGCACGATGAGCCCGTCCAGGTGCTTCCAGGAGATCGGCCGCCGGAAGTCGGGCAGCCCGCTGCGGTCGGCGCTGTAGGAGCCCGGGTCGAGCGTCTGGATGCCGACGATGTCGTCCCCGGCCGCCACCGCCGCGTCGTTGACCCCAGCGATGATCGCGCCGTAGTAGTCGCCCCCGACGAAGGGCGACAGGATCCCGAACAGACGGCCCGTCATCGCCCAACATGATCTCGCGAATCCGGGGCCGCCGGGTCAAACTCCGGAAAGGTAGCGGCGCAGATCCTGGGTCTCGCCGCTGACCGGGCGGGCGGCCAGGATGCACGTGTCGTCGGCCGGGTTGGCCTGCTGCAGGCGCGCGAGCAGCTCGCCCAGCGGCTGGCGGGGCGAGGCCCGTACGGCCTGGTCGACCGTGCGCATGACGGTGGCCAGGCCGTCGTCGAGGCCGCGGTCGCGGTGCTCGACCAGGCCGTCGGTGTAGAGCAGCAGCAGGTCGCCCACGCGCAGGTCGAACCGGGCGGTCTCGTAGCGGGCGTCGTCGATCACGCCCAGCATCGGGCCGGACGGCCGGTCCAGCGGGGCCGTGTGGCCGCCGCGGCTCAGCAGCGGCGGCGGGTGACCGGCCTGGGCCCAGACGATCTCGCGGCCCTTCGGGTCGAAGCGGGCCACCACGGCGGTGGCCGCCAGCTCGGGCGTCTCCCGCTCGAGGTCGCAGGTGAGGGCGTTGAGGTGGCGCAGCAGCTCGGCCGGGTCGCTGGTGGTGACGGCCAGCGCCCGCAGCGCGTGCCGCAGCTGGGCCATCGTCTTGGCCGCGCGGGTGCCGTGCCCGGCCACATCGCCCACTGCCAGCAGCACCGAGCCGTCGCGCAGCTCGGCCGCGTGGTACCAGTCGCCGCCGACCAGGCTCTCCTCGCCGGCCGGCAGGTAGCGCAGGGCCACCTTGAGGCCGGGCAGCTCGATCGGGCCGTCCGGGATCGGCAGGATGATCCGCTGCAGCTTGCCGGCCAGCTCGTGCTCGGCCGCCAGGTCGCGGCGCTGCTCGTCGAGCTCGCGCTCGACCTCGGCCAGGCGCCGGGCGCTGGTCTCGCGCTCGGTGACGTCCTGCACGATGCCGAAGATCCGCAGCGGCCGGCCCTCGGCGTCACGGCTGGCGTCGGCCACCGTACGCAGGTATTTGATCCGCTCCCCGACGCGCACCCGCAGCGTCACGTCGACCCGCTCGCCCCGCTCGAAGGCCACCCGGGCCGCCGCCCGCAGCGGCTCGTCCTCGGGCAGCGCGAGCGCCTCCGACTCGGCCTGGCTGAGCGGGCCGAGCCGCGGATCGCGCTCGTAGATCCGGTAGAGCTGGTCCGACCAGTAGACGTCGTCGCTGATCAGATCCCACTCGCCCCAGCCCAGGTTGCCCAGGCGCTCGGTGCCGGCCAGCCGGTCGCCGACGGGCGACTCGTCGTGCCGGGTCCAGTTGAGCAGCAGGCCCACGCCGAGCCGGTGCGCGCGCACGGTGTAGAGGCCGTCGCCGTGCCGGAACGGGCCGAGCACGGCCGGGCGGCCGGTCTCGAGCACCTGCTCGTAGACCGGCCAGCGGTCGCTGGCCACGACGTCCGGGAACTGCTGGGAGATGCGCCGGCCGAGCAGCTGGGCGCCACGCAGGCCGCCCGGCGCCACGGCCTCCGGGCTGACCGCGGCCCAGACCAAATCGGCCAGCCGGCCGGCCGGGTCGCGCTCGACGGTGAAGAACGACGCCATGCCCGGGGCCACGTCGAGGACCCGCTGCACGGTGGCGATCCACGGCGCGAACTGGCGCACCGGCCCGGCCGGGACGACGGTGGAGAGCCCGGCCACCGGCGCCGGGCCCGGGTCGGGCCCGTCCAGCAGGCGGATGACGCCGCCGGCCACCTCGATCAGGTCGCGGCCCTGCTCGGCCCCCATCTGCAGCAGGTGGCGGTGGGCCTCGGCGAGCCGGCACCGGGCCCGGCCCGCGAGCAGCCCGACGGCGCGCTCGACGGTGAGCCGGCCGGCCTCACCGGGTTCGGTGGTCACAGTCGGCCGCAGGCTTTCGATCGCAGCGGCATACGCCTGTCCCACCTGTGCCCTCCCTCCCCGTTCGGCTCCGGTCTCCTGCTTACGTCAGCGGGACCGGGGTCGTCATCGTCCGTTCATACGGGAAGGGTTCCACCTGCGGCGAACATCGCACACCGTCACTCGAACGGGCGGCCCCAAGGGGGTGAACCGAGCGGTACTCAGAGCTCGAACAGGGCGCGCATGGCCTCGGTCAGGCGGGCCATGCTCTGGCCGGTGACCATGCCGATACGCTCCGCCCCGATGGCGGCCGGGAGGCGCCGCATGCGGTTGACGACGACGACACCGGTGATCGGGTCCTGCTCGGTGAGGGCGACCGCGTACGGCGGGAGCTCGGTGGCGCCGCGCTGGCGGACGATCGGGGCGCAGAACGGGGAGGCGTTGTCGCGGTCGTTGAACGAGTCGGCGGAGAGGACGAGCACGCGGTACCGAAGATCCGTCCGGTGGCCGATCGTCCAGATCTCGCCGCGCTTCATCGATCAGCAGGTCCCGCTCGGCATGCGCTGAAGCCTACCGCTGCGCGGATCTTAGGCCTCGTCCAGCCCAGCGCCGCGGCGCCAATAAATGAGAACCGTGGAACATGGTCGAACCACCGTCGCAACTAACCCGTAAGAATGTTCGCGTGGCTAGAGCGACGGAGAGGTGTCAGTGATGTCGGAGAAGGCACAGATCGGGGTCACCGGCCTGGCGGTGATGGGGCGCAACCTGGCCCGCAACTTCGCTCGGCACGGGCACACGGTGGCGGTGCACAACCGTTCCTACAACCGCACCAAGGAGCTGGTCGAGGAGTTCGGGCACGAGGGCACGTTCATCGCGTCCGAGAGCGCCGAGGACTTCGTGGCCAGCCTGGAGCGCCCGCGCCGCGTGGTGATCATGGTGAAGGCCGGCAAGCCGACCGACGCCGTGATCGACGAGTTCGCGCCTCTGCTGGAGGAGGGCGACATGCTCATCGACGCCGGTAACGCGCACTTCGCGGACACCCGGCGGCGGGAGGCGGCGCTCAAGGAGCGCGGGCTGCACTTCGTCGGCACGGGCGTGTCCGGTGGCGAGGAGGGCGCGCTGCACGGCCCGAGCATCATGCCGGGTGGTTCCAAGGAGTCGTACGAGGCGCTCGGCCCGCTGCTCGAGGACATCTCGGCCAAGGTCGACGGCGAGCCGTGCTGCGTGCACGTGGGCCCGGACGGCGCCGGTCACTTCGTCAAGATGGTGCACAACGGCATCGAGTACGCGGACATGCAGCTCATCGCCGAGGCGTACGACCTGCTGCGCCGGGTCGGCGGGCACTCGCCGGCCGAGATCGCCGACGTGTTCCGGGGCTGGAACGAGGGCCGGCTGGGCTCGTACCTGATCGAGATCACGGCCGAGGTGCTCAAGCAGGTCGACTCCGAGAGCGGCAAGCCGTTCGTCGACGTGGTGCTCGACCAGGCCGAGCAGAAGGGCACCGGCCGCTGGACCGTACAGGCCGCCCTTGACCTGGGGGTGCCGGTCAGCGGCATCGCCGAGTCGGTGTTCGCCCGGGCGCTGTCCGGCGGGGCCGACGTGCGTAAGGCAGCCGCAGACGCGGGTCTGCCCGGCCCGTCCGCGACCGCCGGCGCCCACGACGGCGACCTGCAGGCCGACGTCGAGCAGGCGCTGTTCGCCTCCAAGATCGTGGCCTACGCGCAGGGCTTCCAGCAGATCCAGGCGGCCAGCAAGGAGTACGGCTGGGAGATCGACCCGGGCGCGATGGCGAAGATCTGGCGCGCGGGCTGCATCATCCGGGCCAAGTTCCTCGACTTCATCAAGCAGGCCTACGACAAGTCGCCGGAGCTGGCCACCCTGCTGGTCGACCAGTACTTCCTGGACGCGGTCAGCGGCGCCCAGGACGCGTGGCGCCGGGTGGTGGCCACCGCGGCCGCCCAGGGCATCCCGTCGCCGGGCTTCTCGTCGGCGCTGGCCTACTACGACGGTCTGCGGGCCGAGCGCCTGCCGGCCGCCCTGATCCAGGGCCAGCGGGACTTCTTCGGCGCCCACACGTACCACCGCGTCGACAAGGAGGGCTCGTTCCACACCCTCTGGGCCACCGACGACCGCAACGAGGTAGAGGCTTGAGCTACTGGCTCCGCTTCGCTCCGCGGGCGATCGCCTCGTAACCGCTAAGCGGCGTACATCGCGGGAGCCGGCGCGTTCGCACTCATCAGCGCGCCGGCCTCGCCGGCCGGGAGCGGCTTGGCCATGTAGAAGCCCTGGCCGAGCCGGTAGCCCATCTCGCGCAGCCGTTCGAGCTGCTCCAGCGATTCGATGCCCTCGGCGACGGCGGAGAGCTGCAGGTATTCGGCCAGCTGGGCGACGGCCGCGGCGACGGCCAGACGGCCGCGGTCCTCGCCGTCGGTGATGCCGTCGACGAACGACTTGTCCAGTTTGAGGACGTCGACGGGGAACGCGCGCAGCAGCGACAGCGACGACTGGCCGGTGCCGAAGTCGTCCAGGGCCAGCCGCACCCCCATCTCGTGCAGGGCGTGCAGCGTCTCGCGGACCTGCCGGCCGTCGGCCACCGACGACTCGGTCACCTCCAGCACCAGGTTGGCCGGGAGCAGGCCGGTCTCGCTGAGCACCGCCGCCACCTCGTCCACGAAGCCGGGCTCACGCAGCTGGCGTACCGCCACGTTGACGTTGATCGCCTTGATGGCGCCGTCGCCGTGCTCCTGGCGCCAGCGGGCGAGCTGCTCGCACGCCTCGCGCAGCACCCACGAGCCGAGCGGCACGATCAGCCCGGAGCGCTCGGCGACCGGGATGAAGTCGCCCGGCGAGACGAAGCCGCGGGTGGGGTGGGTCCAGCGCACCAGCGCCTCGGCCCCGTGCAGCCGCCCGGTGACGATGTCGAAGACCGGTTGGTAGAGCAGGAACAGCTCGCGCCGGATGATGGCGTTGTGCAGCTCGCTGCCGAGCCGGGCGTGGTTGACCACGTCGGCCCGCATCCGCGGCTCGAAGCGGGTCCAGGCCGCCTTGCCGCCCTCCTTGGCCGCGTACATGGCGATGTCGGCGTTGCGCAGCACCTCGTCGGCGGTGTCACCCGGCCCGGCGATGGCGATGCCGAGGCTGGCGTGCGCGAGCAGGTGATGTTCGCCGACCCGGAACGGCTCGGAGAGCGCCGCCAGCACCCGGCCCGCCGCGGCCTCGGCCGACGCCGCCTCCTCCACGTCGAGCAGCACCGCGAACTCGTCGCCGCCGAGGCGGGCCGGCAGCTCGCCGTCGTGGGCGAGCCCGGCCAGGCGCTGCGCGATCTGGTAGAGCAGCTGGTCGCCGACGGCCGGGCCCATCGAGTCGTTGATCGTCTTGAAGTCGTCGATGTCGATCAGCAGCACGGCCGCCGGCCGGTGCGCGGCCAGCCGCTCGGCCAGCACCGTGGTGAACCGGGTGCGGTTGGCCAGCCCGCTGAGCGGGTCGGTCATGGCCAGGTGTTCGAGCTGGGCCTGCTGGGCCTGCAGGCCGGCCACGAGCTGCCGGTTCTCGCGCACCCCGAGCAGCTGGCGCAGCACGACCAGGGCCGCGATGAGGACGGCGCCGACGATGACGGCGCGTTCGCGGCCCGCCATCTGCTGGGCCGACACCGCGGTCACCAGGCCGGCGGTGGCGACCACGGCCACGAAGGGCAGGAACTCGTAGACCGAGCGGCGGCCGCGCACCTGGAGCACGGCGGTGCGCAGGTGCACGCGACGCTGGCGGTAGGCGGCGGCGGCGAACGAGAGCGCCACCAGCGGGCTGCCGAGCACCGACAGGATCAGCCGGGACGTGTCGTCACCGGCGATCAGCAGCACGGCCAGGGCCACCGCGACCATCGGGGCGGTGGTCAGGATGCGCAGCGACAGCGGGTCGACCGGGGCGTCCTTGCGGGCCGCGGCCTTGCCGATCACCACCAGGCAGAGCAGGCCGGCCACGCCGACCACCCCGGCCGCGGCCCGGGTGACCAGGTCCGAGCCGGGGGCGGCGTAGCTGAGCACGACGTACCAGAAGACCAGGGCCCCGGCCACCGCCACGGTGGCGCCGTCGAGCAGCACCCGCGCCCAGCCCAGCCCGGTGCGGTCGCCCAGCGGCAGGCGCAGGAACGCGGTCATCGCCCACAGCACACCGGTCAGCAGCGGCACGGCGACGTAGAGCGACATTCCGGCGTTGTTGTTGGCCAGGGCCAGGGCGGTCGAGGAGCCGGCCAGCAGGATGACCGCGGCGTGCCCGAGCTGGCGCCAGAACGCGCGCACCACCCGGGGCAGCACCACGGTCGAGCCGAGCCGCTGCAGCGAGAAGGCCGCCGCGAGCAGCGCGACCGGGCCGCCGATGTAGCCGTAGATCACGTCCGAGGGGTCGCGGGCGACCAGCCAGACGACGACCGCCAGCGTGGCGGCACCCGCCACCAGCAACGGTGCCAGGGCACCGCCGCCCGCGCGGATCGCGGCGGGCTTCACGGCCTCAGTCATGCGGTCTACGGCTCCCGGATAGGCGTGTTCCTACCGCCTACCTGTCGGCCACCGAGCCGCATTCCTGAGAAAGATCAGCCCTTGAGCGCGCTCCCGACCACGGCGCGGGCCTCCTCCTGGATCCGGGCGAGGTGGTCCGGGCCCTTGAACGACTCGGCGTAGATCTTGTAGACGTCCTCGGTGCCGGACGGGCGGGCGGCGAACCATCCGCTGGCGGTGGCCACCTTCAGGCCGCCGATCGGGGCCCCGTTGCCGGGGGCGGAGGTCAGCACGGCGGTGATCGGCTCGCCGTCCAGCTCCTTCGCCGTGACCTGCTCGGGCGAGAGCTTGGCCAGGATCGCCTTCTCCTCGCGGGTGGCCGGGGCGTCGATCCGGGCGTAGGCCGGCTCGCCGAACTTGGCGGTCAGGTCGCGGTAGTGCTCGCTGGGCGTCCGGCCGGTGACCGCGACGATCTCGGAGGCGAGCAGGTCGAGCAGGATGCCGTCCTTGTCGGTGCTCCACGGCCCGCCGTCGCGGCGCAGGAACGAGCCGCCGGCGCTCTCCTCGCCGCCGAAGCCGATCGAACCGTCGAGCAGGCCCGGCACGAACCACTTGAAGCCCACCGGCACCTCGTCGAGGCGGCGGCCCAGGCTCTCGGCGACCCGGTCGATCATCGAGGAGGAGACCAGGGTCTTGCCGATGGCGGCGCCCGACGGCCAGTCCTTGCGGGCCCCGAACAGGTAGTTGATGGCCACCGCGAGGTAGTGGTTGGGGTTCATCAGACCCGCGTCGGGGGTGACGATGCCGTGCCGGTCGGCGTCGGCGTCGTTGCCGGTGGCCAGCTGGAACCGGTCCTTCTGGGCGATCAGGGACGCCATGGCCGACGGCGACGAGCAGTCCATCCGGATCTTGCCGTCCCAGTCGAGCGTCATGAAGCCGAAGGTGGGGTCGACGTTCGGGTTGACCACGGTCAGGTCCAGCCCGTACCGCTGGCCGATCTCGCCCCAGTAGGCGACGCTCGCCCCACCGAGCGGGTCAGCGCCGATACGGATGCCGGCCGAGCGGATCGCGTCCATGTCGATCACGGCGGCGAGGTCGCCGACGTACGAGTCCAGGAAGTCGTAGCCCTTGACGCTTTCGGAGGAACGGGCCCGGGACGCGGGGATCCGCTTGACCGCCCGGAGACCGTCCTTGATGAGCTCGTTGGCCCGGTCCTGGATCCACTTGGTGGCGTCGGTGTCGGCCGGGCCGCCGTTCGGCGGGTTGTACTTGAAGCCACCGTCGTCCGGCGGGTTGTGCGAGGGCGTGACGACGACACCGTCGGCCAGACCGCTCGTACGGCCGCGGTTGTAGGTGAGGATCGCGTGCGACACCGCCGGCGTCGGGGTGTAGCCGTCGCGGCTGTCGATCAGCGTGGTCACGTCGTTGGCCGCGAACACCTCGAGCGCCGTGATCATCGCGGGCTCGCTCAGCGCGTGCGTGTCACGGCCCATGAACAGCGGCCCGTCGGTGCCCTGGGCCCGGCGGTACTCGACGATGGCCTGGCTGGTGGCGGCGATGTGGTCCTCGTTGAAGGCGTTGCGCAGGGAGGAGCCGCGGTGCCCGGACGTGCCGAACGTGACCCGCTCGCCCACCACCTCCGGGTCGGGGTGCTCCGTGTAGTACCGGGAGACGACCTTGGGCACGTCGATCAGATCGCGCGGCTCGGCGGGCTTCCCGGCGCGGGGGTTGACGGACATGACGGTCTCCTCTTCAGGGCGGCGCGTGAACCTGCCGTGAGCGTATCGACACCGGATACCCTCGGCATCCGCGCGGTAAGCGGTTGAACCTTTCCGTCTCCTTATCCGAACTACTTCCCGTGAAGCGCGTGCTCCTCCTGCTCCTGGTGGCCCTCGGTGTGCTCGCCGTTCCGGCCTCCCCCGCGCAGGCGCACGCGTCCCTGCTCGGGGCGGTCCCGGCCCCGGGCAGCATCGTCGGCACCTCACCCTCGGAGATCGTCGTCACCTTCAGCGAGGCGATCACACCCGTGTCGGGGCGGGTCCAGGTGATCTCGCCGGACGGCAAGCGGATCTCCGGCGAAGCCAAGGCGACCGGGTCGACGTTGCGCATCCCGGTCCGCAAGGCCGACCAGCCGCTCGGCACGTACCTGGTCAGCTACCGGGTGATCTCGGCCGACAGCCATCCCATCGGCGGCGCGCTGACGTTCTCGGTCGGCGCGCCCTCCACCCGCCCGGCCGACCCCGGTCAGGCCGGGACCCATCGGTCGGTCACCCTGGCCACCCCCGTCACGCGCTTCGTGGGGTACGCGGGATTGACGCTGGCCGCCGGTCCCGCGCTGTTCCTGGCCGTGTTGTGGCCGCGCCGCCGCCCGCGCGCGGGTGCGATCAAGGTCGTGTGCGCCGGTCTCGGGCTGATCGGCGTGGCCACGCTGGGCTCGTTGTGGGCGCAGGCGCCGGCCAGCAGCGGGGCCGCCCTGTGGGACGTCTCGCCCACCGAGCTCGGCGAGGTGCTGTCCAGCTCGTACGGCGTCACCCTGCTGGCCCGGCTCGGCGTGCTGGCCCTGCTCGCCGCGCTGCTCCCGGCGGTCCTGCGCGGCGGCGCGGGCCGGCTCCGGTCGCTGGCCGTGGTCCTGCTCGCGCTGGGCGGCATGACGACGTGGCCGCTGACCGGGCACGCGGCCGCCTCGCCGCTGGCCGCTGTGATCGTCGCGTCCGACGTGGTGCACATCGCCGCCATGGCGGTCTGGCTCGGCGGCCTGGTCACGCTGACCGTGTTCCTGCTGCGCCGCACCGACCCGCGGGTGCTCGGCGTGGTGCTGCCGGTCTGGTCGCGATGGGCCGCGCTGGCCGTGGTCTGGCTGGTGGCCGGTGGCGTCGTGCAGGCGGTGGTCCAGGTCGGGTCGATCGGCGCGCTCTACCAGACCTCGTACGGGCGGCTGCTGCTGGCCAAGGTGGCCGTGCTCGCGGTGACGCTGGCCTTCGCCGCGGTCGCGCGCAAGCTCGTGCACCGGGCGCCCGGCGCAGCCGGGCTGCGCCGCACGGTCGGCGTCGAGGTGCTGGCCACCGTCGTGATCCTCGGGCTCAGCTCGGTGCTGGTGCAGATCAACCCCGGGCGCAGCGCGGTCGTCGACCAGGGCGCGGTGCGCGAGGAGGGTGTGTCGCAGACGCTGACCTCGCCGCTGTACACGCTGCAGTTCAACATCTACCCGGTCGAGATCGGCGACAGCAACACGATCCACGCCTTCGTCTACACCCCGGCCGGGGCGCCGCTGCCGGCCGACGAGTGGAGCGTCACCTCGCGGCTGCTCGACGACAACGATCTCGAGCCGGTGACCCAGCCGCTGCTCGGGCTGATCCCCCGTCACCACGCGGTCGGCGCGATCGCCTTCCCGCTGCCGGGCACCTACGAGATCAAGTTCACGGTACGCATCGGCGAGCTCGACCAGGCGACGGTGAAGACGACTGTGACCGTTCCGGCCGGTTCCGTTCCCGGATCCAGGTGACTTTTAGTCACCGATTGGGCAGTGACATGGCGACGCCCAAGGGTGCCGGAACCGGGGAGGCAGCTCGTGCACGTGTCCGTGGTGGATAACGCCGACGAGTCGGTGGTGATCACCGTCCGTGGAGATCTCGACATCGACAGCAACACCGTGCTGACCACCACGCTCGACCAGGTGCTCGACCGGCCGCGGCCGATGGTGATCGTGGACCTGTCCGGGGTCGGCTTCTGCGACTCGACCGGGCTCAGCGCGCTCGTCATCGGGCACAACCGGGCCCGGGCCGTCGGTGGATGGCTGCGGCTGGCCGCGCCCAGCGACTTCATCGAGCGGCTGCTGGAGACGGTCGGGCTGACCCCGCGCATCGCGGTCTATGCCACGGTGACCGATGCCCTGGCCGACCGTAGCCCCGGCTAGTCTCGCGGCGTGCTGATACTCCTGCCGCCGTCCGAGGGCAAGACCCCGGCCGCTTCTGGTTCTCCCGTCGATCTCGCGACGCACTGGCTGCCCGCGCTGGCGCCGGCCCGCAAGCGGGTGTTGTCGAAGTTGGTGGCGCTGTGCAAGCGGACCAGCGCCCGGTCGGTGGCCTCCTCGCTGGCGACGCTCGGGCTGAGCGCCGGGCAGGCCTCGGAGATCGCGCTGAACGCCACGCTGCTGGAGGCGCCGGCGGCGCCGGCCGCTTCGATCTACAGCGGGGTGCTGTACGAAGCCTTGGACGCGCCGTCGCTGGCCCCGGCGGCCCGCGCCTGGCTGGACGAGACGGCGGTCGTGTTCTCCGGGTTGTGGGGCGTGGTCCGCCTCGACGACCGGATCCCGGCCTACCGCTGCTCGGTCGGGGTGACGCTGCCGACGGTGGGCGGGCTCACCGCGTACTGGAAGAAGGCGCTGCCCAAGGCGCTCGACCCGCTCGACGGGCCGATCCTGGACCTGCGGTCGGGGGCGTACGGGGCGATGTGGACCCCGGGCGCCGACGCGGCCACGGTGCGGGTGCTGCACGAGCGCACGGTCGGCGGGGTGGCCCAGCGGTCGGTCGTGAGCCACTTCAACAAGGCGACCAAGGGGCGGATCGTGCGGGCGCTGGCCGAGGCCGGGGCCCGGCCGGCCTCGATCGACGAGGTGGCCGGGGCGTTGCGCGACCTGAAGTACACGGTCGAGGAGCACCCGGTGGCCGCGGGGCGGCCGCGTCAGCTCGACGTGGTGGTCGCGGAGCTCTGACCGCGACCACCGAACCGGCCGGAAGCCGGTGAGGAGCCTTCGTGGCACCCAGCCGGCCGCTGGGAGCGGGTTCTGTTCTCTGTTGCGTACCTCTGCGAAGCGTTACTGGGCCGCCAGGATGTCCACCACGAACCGGAGGTCGCCCTGCTGCTCGCCGTAGGCGAGAGCGGCCGGGACGTCGAGCTGGACCCGGCTGCCGACCTTCTGGCCCGGGATGCCCTCGTCCCAGCCCTTGATGACCTGGCCGACGCCGATCGCCGTGCTGAACGGCTCGCCGCGGGACCAGGAGGAGTCGATGACCTGGCCCGACTGGTAGCTGACCAGCTTGTAGTTGGCGGTGATGGTCTGGCCCTTCTGGACCGCGGGGCCGGTGCCGGGGACCAGGGCGGTGACCGCGAGCTTGGACAACTTGCCCTGGCCGCCCTTGACCTCCGGCTCCTTGGACAGCGCGGCCGGGGTCTCGACCTGGGCCGGTGCGCTCTCACTCGGCGCGGCCTGGGTGGGCGCGACCTCGGCCGGCGCCGCGGCCGACGCCGGCGCCGCGGCCGGCTGCGCGGTGGGGGTGCCGTCGTCGTTGTTCCGGACGGTCACGAAGACGGCGACGAGCACCGCGATCACGGCGACGCCGGCCACCGCGCCGCCGATGGCCTGGCCGCGCCGCTTACGGGCGTCGGTGCTGACGGGGGAACTCATATGTCTTCTCCTGTGGGCCGCCGGTCCGGAAACTTCGGACACCCTACGCGCTATACGCGAATACGCCGCGTGAAACCTCCACCGAACCGCCGAGGCGGGTGATCCCCCGTCCGGGCGGTCACGCATCCCGCTCTTCACCGTCACACGCCGAAGTGAGATCGTGTGCCTTTGTTCAGCGTCTTTCCTTTCCCCCAGGAGCTCCGCTTGTCCCCGCGCCGACGCCCGACGGGCCATCGGGCCGGTCTCCGCCGGCCCACGCCGGACGGTCTCGAGGCCAGTGGCCACCGCAAAGAAGTGCTGTCCTCGGCCGCGGTGATCCTCGCGGGGGTGCTGCTGGTGATCGGCTTCGGGTTCGTGGCGTCGCGCGCGATGGTGCACAAGGACGAGGCGCTGCCGCCGGTCGACCCGCCCGCGCCGGCGCTCGGCGACCTCCGGCTGCCCTCGGCCTCCGGCTCGGACGGGCTCATCCCGCTCGGCAGCGCGTCGCCGTCGCCCCCGCCGACCTCGCCCAAGCCGCCGGTGTTCCGCAGCCCCAGCGTCGACCCCGGCAGCGTCCGGATCACCCGGGCCGCCGTGCCGTCCGTGGTCGACCTGTCGGCCGCCGGCTCCGCCGACTGGGTGCACTGGGGACTGGACGGGACGTTCTCCCTCGAACGCGACAAGGACGGCGGCTTCAAGATCCTGGAGGGGGCGCCGACCGCGCCCCGGTTCCGCCATGAACTGAGCGCGGAGAAGTTCACCTGGAACGGCGGCAGCCCGGTGGCGGCCAGCGCCGGCACCCCCACGGGCATCCGCACCTGCGGAAAGGGCAACGGCTTCACACTCTCGGCGCCGGCCGGGCCCACCCCGCGGACCCTCTCGCTCTACGTGGGGTCGTTGGCGGCCCGCGGAAAATTGACCGCCCGGCTCTCCACGGGCACGGCCGGCGGCTCTATCGTGCTCGATCAGCAGACGGGGACGCTGCGCACGGCGGTGCTGACCGTGGCGTACCACGCTCCCAAGAGCGGGCAGCTGCGGCTGACCTGGACCACCGAGGCGACCTATGGAACGGGCTGCGGCGGGGTAGCCCTGGAAGCGGCGACGCTTCGATGACGTGCTTGCATAACGACCCGGCCGGCTGCCGCCGGCCGTAGGCGACAAGAGAGGTTTTGCGTGTTCGCGGGCTTTGGATCGTGGGTGGCCCGCTTCCGGTGGCCGGTGCTGGCCGTCGCGCTCGTCGCGGTGGTCAGTGCGGGCGTCTGGGGGCTCGGTGTCTTCGGGCAGGTGTCCGAGGGCGGCTACAACGACCCGAACAGTGAGTCCTCCCGGGCCGCCGAGGCGGTCACGGAGGCGTTCGGGGCGCAGGGCGGCGACCTCGTCGTGATCTACACGCCGACCAAGGGCAAGATCGACGACGCCGCGCTCGGCAAGCGCGTCCGGGAGCGGCTCGCCGCGCTGCCCAAATCGGCGGTGACCAGCTCCACGTCGTACTGGCAGACACGCAGCGCCCAGTACGCGGCCAAGGACAAGTCCAGCGCCGTGGCCGTGGTCAACCTGGCCGGGGCCGACGACGGAGCCAAGCTCGACGCCTACCGCGAGATCGACGACAAGTTCGCCGTCGACGGGGCCACGGTCCAGGTGGCCGGCGCGACCGTGCTGGCCGACGCGTCCACGTCCCGCTCCTCGTCCGACCTCGCGATCGCCGAGGCCATCTCGCTGCCCATCACCCTGATCCTGCTGCTGTTCATCTTCGGCTCGCTGGTCGCGGCGGCGCTGCCGGTGCTGGTCGGCGGGGCGGCGGTGCTCGGCTCGCTCGGCATCCTGCACGCGATCGCGTCGCACCACGAGGTCAACTCATTCGCGGTGAACGTGGCCTCGCTGCTCGGCCTGGGCATGGCGATCGACTACGGCCTGTTCATGGTCGGGCGCTTCCGCGAGGAGCAGGCGGCCGGGCGTACGCCGTTCGAGGCGGTCCAGCGCACGGTGGCCACGGCCGGGCGTACGGTGCTGTTCTCGGCCTCGCTGCTGATGATCGCGCTCGCCGGGTTGTTGCTGTTCCCGCAGGGGTTCCTGAACTCGCTGGCCTACGGTGGTCTCGCTGCGGTCGGGCTGGCCGCTCTGCTGTCGCTGACGCTGCTGCCTGCTTTGCTGGCCGTGCTCGGGCCGCGCGTGGACAAGATTCCGGTCCGGCTGCCTTTTGCGGCGGGTTCTGATTCGGACAAATCGGTTTGGGCGCGGCTGGCCGGCGGCGTGCTCCGGCGGCCGGTCGTGGTGGCGGTGCCGATCCTGGCCGGGTTGCTGCTGCTCGCGCTGCCGATCGGCGGTGTCCGGTTCGGCGAGGCCGACGAGCGCACCCTGCCGCCGGGCGACTCGGCCCGCCAGGCCATCGAGACCATGCAGGCCGGCTACCCGCAGTTCGCCGGCGACGGCGTGCAGATCGTGCTGCGCGGCCGGGGCGACACCTCCTCCTTCGCCGTACGCCTGCGCCAGATCCCCGGCATCAGCCAGCTCACCCCCGCCCAGCGGGCCAAGGACACCACGGTCTTCACCGCCACCCTGAAGTCGGCCGACCCGTTCAGCACCGAGGCCCGCGACGTCGTCGACAGCATCCGCGCCCTGCCCGTGCCCGGCGGCGTCGACCTGCTCGTCGGCGGCACGACCGCCCGTAACATCGACAGCCTGCAGGCCACCGCGGCCAAGCTGCCGCTCATGATCGGCCTGCTCGTCGGGGCCACCCTGATCCTGATGTTCCTGGCCTTCGGCTCGATCCTGCTGCCGATCAAGGCGGTGCTGATGAGCGCGCTCAGCCTCAGCGCCACCTTCGGCATCCTCGTCTGGATCTTCCAGGACGGCCACGGCGCGAGCCTGCTCAACGTCACCCCGGCCCCGCTCGAGGCGGGCATCGTGGTCCTGATGGCGGCGGTCGTGTTCGGCCTGTCCACCGACTACGAGGTCTTCCTGCTCTCCCGCATGGTCGAGGCCCGCGCCCACGGCGCCACCACCAAGGAAGCGGTCACGGTCGGCCTGTCCCGCACCGGCCGCGTGATCAGCGCGGCCGCCCTGCTGCTCATCGTGGTCACCGGCGCGTTCGCCCTCTCCTCGGTCACCACCATGCGCTTCGTCGGCGTCGGCATGATCATCGCGCTCCTGCTGGACGCCACGGTCGTCCGGATGCTGCTGGTCCCGGCCGTGATGGGCCTCCTCGGCGACGCGGCCTGGTGGGCCCCCGGCCCCCTGCGGCGCCTCCAGCAGCGCGCGGGCCTGTCGGAGCACGCGGGCGAGCAGAAGGCCAAAGCCCTGTCCTCGGGCCGCCACGCCGCCACCGACGACACCCAGGTGCTGGCCCTGCCCCCCGGCCCGTCCTGGGTCCGCCCGTTCTTCGAGGAGCCGAAGGTCCTCCCGGCGGCGTCCTCGCCCCACGCCCTCCCCGCCGGCCTCCCCTCGGACCCCGCCGCCACCCAGGTGATCCCCCGCATCACCGACGACGAGCCGATCGACGCGGAGATCATCCCGGACACCCCCGAGCCGGCGTCAGCCACCTCCGCCACCTCCGGCGAGGCGGACGCGACAGCGGTCGTCGCCGACCTCGCGTCGTCCGGCGCGCAGGCGTCGTCCCCGGATGATGTCGCCGGCGTGGACGACCGCACCGCCGCCTACCCCGTGATCAAGGCGGACAGCACAACCACCGCCGAACCCTCGGCCCCCGCGGACGACCCCACCTCCGCGGAAAACCCGGCCGCCGAGGCTTCCTCCTCTGACGCCGCTGTCTCCTCCGCTGCGTCCTCCTCCCTCGCCTCCGACGCCGCTGTCTCCTCCGCCTCCGACGCTGCTGCCTCCTCCGACCTGGCCGACCTTGCTCCGGCTGCTGAGGACGAGCGCGACGCGGACAGCCCCACGCCGGACGAGCACGACCCTGACGAACCCACGTCCGACCAGCGCATCTCAGACGACCCCACGTCCGACCAGCGCATCTCAGACGACCCCACGTCCGACCAGCGCATCTCAGACGACCCCACGTCCGACCAGCGCATCTCAGACGACCTCACGTCCGAAGAGCGCGACTCGGACGGCCTCGCGTCGGACGAGCGCGCCGACGACGAGCGCGCCGCGGGCCAGACCGACCAGTCGGTTGTGACGGAGCCGGCCGGCGACGAAGCAGCCCTCGTCGCCTCCGCGCCCGACGCCGCCGAGACCAAGCTGGTCGAGGCCGCGGCGGCCGAGGCCGTGCGGGCCGGCATCGAGCGCGCCCAGGCCGAGATGGCCGAGGACGAGGCCGCCTACTCCCACCAGCCGATCTCCGTCGAGTCGAGCATCGACCCGGTCGACGACATCATCGACGCCGAGATCGTCGACCCCGACGAGGACGACGACCTGCCCCGGGGCACGGTCTACCCCAGCTCGACCCAGTTCTTCCAGTCCCCCGAGCCCGCCCGCGGCTCGACCTACAGCAGCAGCAACTACACCGACTGGTCCGCCCCCGACGATTTCTTCTTCTCGTCCCCGACCAGCACGTTCACCAGCGCCTTCGCCCTACCCGCGGAGCCCGAGCCGGTGGACACGGCCGCACCCACCCCGTACTTCGGCGACCGCCCCGAGGCCCCCACCTTCTTCCGCGAGCCCCTGGCCCTCCCCCCGATCCCACCGGCCGCCCGCGACCTCGCCGAAACCAACTTCGAGCAGACCCGCGACCTCTCCTCCCTGGCCCGCACCAACTCCACCCCGGCCCACCCCGAGACGCCCGCCCCCGCTTTCCCTGAGCCCGCCTCCGCTGCGCCTGCTTTCGCCGAGCCGGCCCCTGCTGACCCCGCCGCCGTCTCCGCCGCGCCGACCTCCGCTGAGCCCGCTCCGGGGGACGAGCCCAGCCTGGACGCCACCCGTCGCTTCGACGCCCCCGACCTCGACGCGACAACCCGCTTCACCGCCCCCGATCTGGCCACCACCCGCCACCTCCCGGCCCCGCTGGTCCGCGAGGAGCACCCGGCCCCGGCAGCGGAGACCCCCACACCCCCTCCGGCCGAGCCCACCCAGCTCCCCAAGCGCCCGCTCGCCGCCGACCTCGAACATTTCTCCGAGCCCGAGCCCGAGCCCGAGCGCTCGCCCACCGCAGGCCCTTCGCTCACGGCCCCACCGACCACCCCGGCCCCGGCCCCGGCCGATCCCCTGCCGCGCCGCCGCTCACTGCCCGACGGCGACCCGTTCCGCCCCACCCAGCCGGAGCCCCTGCCCCAGCGCGCGTCCCAGCCGGAGCCCCTCCCTCAGCGCGCGTCCCAGCCGGAGCCCCTCCCTCAGCGCGCGTCCCACCCCGAACCGCTCATTCAGCGCCGCCCCGAGCCCGGCCCCTTGCCGCAGCGCGCTTTTGAGACCGACCCGCTTCCGCAGCGCACGCCCCTGGCCGAGCCCTTCCCGACCGAAGCCGCCACGGAACCGGCCAACCCGTTGCCTCAGCGGACCTCCCTGAGCGAGCCGGCCGAGGCCGCCCCGGCCCCGATCGACTCGCTCCCCCGGCGGACCCCCGCGGCCGACCCCGCCCCGGCCCCGGTCAGCCCGCTCCCTCAGCGGACTCCCCCGGCCGATTCACCGCGCCCCCTGGCCGCCGAGGCCACCCCGGCCGAGACCCGCCGCGAGCCGCTCGTTCAGCCGGACCCGTTCCGCGCCCACCCGGAGCCCCTGGCCCCGAGCACCTTCACCCCCGACCCGCTCCCTCGCCGTCAGCCGGTGGCGGAGACCGACCCGTTCCGCGCCAACGTGGACCGCCCGCTCGCCCAGCCCGACCCGGCAACCCCGCGTGGTCTCCCGGCCCTGCCCGTCAGCCGCGGCGACCGCCCGACCGACCTGAGCAGCTACCTCCCGGTGCGCCGGGGCGAGATCCCGGCCCAGCGCCGCCCCGACGAGCCCATCCCGCCCGCCGCGCGCCGCCCGGCTTCCCTCGCCGACCAGCCCCTGCCGCACCGCTCGGGCCGCAACGAGACCGGCTTCCCGGAGCCGGAAACGCCCCGCGCGCTGCCGGCCGCGCCCACCCGCCGCCCGGCCGACCTCGGCGACCACCTGCGTGAGACCCGCCCCGCCGACCTGGCGCAGTACAGCCGCACCCACCCGCCGGCCACCCGGCCTCAGCCCCCGGCCGCCGATGAGCCCCCGGCCCAGCGCCGCCCGGAAACCCTGGCCGAGGCCAAGCCGGCCCGCCGCCCGGCCACGCTGGCCGACCAGCTCCGTACCCGCCCCACCGGCGCGGCGGACGATTCGGAGCCGGCGAGCTGACGTGACGTACCGGCGGCCCGGCCTCAGCGGAAGACCAGGCCGCCGCCGACCTCGATGACCTGGCCGGTGAGCGCCGCGGCGCCGGCCGACACCAGCAGGCGTACGGTCTCGGTCAGGTCTTCCGGGGTGATCGGTCGGGGCACCGCCTGCCGGGCCAGCAGCGGCGCGTGGGACTCCTGGTCCTTGCCGTGGGCCAGCTCGGCCTCGCCTTCGGTGCGGATGGCCCCGGGTGACAGCGCGTTGACCGTGATGCCGGAGGCGCCGAGCGCGTGGGCCAGGGACCGGGTGAGCCCGATGAGGGCCGCCTTGCTGGAGACGTAGGCCGCCCCGGACGGCCCGCCCATGACCACGGTCGGCGAGACCACGTTGACGATGCGGCCCCAGCCTCGTTCGGCCATTCCGACGCTGAGAGCCTGGGCCAGCAGCATCGGCGCCGTCACGTTGACCGCGAACGTCTGCTGCCACTCGTCGTGCGACAGGGCCGCGAAGTCCACGTTCGAGGCCCGGGCGGCGTTGTTGACCAGGATGTCGACCGGTCCGGCGGCCGCGGCGAGCCGTCCGACGGCGGCCGGGTCGGACAGGTCGGCGTCGAGCAGCGAGACCGTGGCCCCCAGGTCGCGGCAGCGCTGGGCCACCCCTTCGGTCTCGGCCGCGGCCGCCAGGTGGTGCAGCAGCAGCGTCTCTCCGGGCCGGGCCAGCCCGACGGCGATGGCCGCCCCGATACCCCGCCGCGCCCCGGTGATCAGAATCCGCATGTCGATCAGCGTAAGGCGACCGGCTCCGGCTCCGGAACCGCCGGGACGGGCCGGGTCGACAGCCAGCAGCCCGCCGCCACCAGGGCGAACCCCAGCGCCGTGCTCACGGCGAAGCTCTCGTTGAGCAGGACCACGCCGAGCAGCACGGCCACGACCGGGTTGACGTACGTGACGAGGCCGGCCCGGGTCGACCCGACGAGCCCGATCAGCTGGTAGAACGCGAGCAGCGCGACCGCCGTGCACAGCAGCCCGAGCACCACCAGCGAGGCCCAGGCCGACCCCGAGACCGGCGCCGTCGGCAGGGCGAACGCCGCGAACGGCGCCAGCACCACCGCGCTGATGCCCGTGGTGGCCCCGGTCAGCGCCTCCGTCGGCACGTCGGACAGCCGCCGCTGCACGAGCATCGTCGCCACCGCGTAGCTGAGCGCCGCCACCAGCACCATCCCGGCCCCGATCAGGCCCCAGCGGTCGCCTGACAGGTCCAGCCCGACGAGCAGTGCCACCCCGCCGAAGCCGAGGATCAGCCCCACGACGCGGATCGGCGTCAGCGGCTCGCTGCGGAGCATCAGCAGGGCGATGGCGACCGGCTCGATGGCGATGAGCAGGCCGGTCAGCGAGGAGCTGATGTGCGTCTCCCCGTACGTGATCAGCAGGAACGGCCCGGTGATGTGGACGAAGGAGAGGACGACGACCGGCCCGATGTGGCCGCGTAAGCGGCTGAGGGTCCCCCGGACCGCCGCGACCGGCAGCAGCACGAGCGCGGCGATGGCGATGCGGCCGGCCACGACCAGCAGCGGCGACAGGTCCTCGATGGCGACCTTGATGAGGAAGTACGGGATACCCCAGAGCACGGACACGAGCAGGAAGAGGAGCCAGGCGCGACGATTCACACCTCGAGCCTTGTCGCCTACGGTAGTAAGCGGTAGTACCGACTTCCTCATGCCGTAATTAGGGACGCTTATGATCGACGTACGACGCTTGCAGATCTTGCGAGAAGTGGCCCGGCTCGGCAGCTTCAATCAAGCCGCCGTCACACTCCGGATCACCCCGTCGGCGGTGTCACAGCAGATCAGCGCTCTGGAAAGGTCCATCGGCACCCCCGTGGCCACCCGCAGCACGCGGGGCGTCGAGCTCACCGACGCCGGCCGGGTGCTGGTCGAGGCGGGCGACGCCATCGCGGCCGAGCTGGCCAGCGCCGAGCATGAGATCGACCGGCTGGCCCAGGCCGACTCCGGCAAGCTCACCGTGGCCACCTTCACCAGCGGCGGCCAGCGCCTTCTGCCGGCCGCCCTGACCCGTTTCGCCGAGGAGCGCGCCGGCGTCGACCTGACTGTCCTGGAGAACGAGCCGGAGGACGCGATCCCGCTGGTCCGCGAGGGCGCGGCCGACCTCGCGCTGATCTACCACTACGACGGCCCGGCGCCTGCTCCCACCGGCCTTTGCTACACCCCGCTGATGGACGACCCCATGTGGGTCGTGGTGCCGGACGAGCACCATCTGGCCGGCCGGAACGACGTCACCATCGCCGACCTGGCCCACGAGCGCTGGGTGCACGGCTGCCTGATCGTCGGCGACCTGCTCGACCACTACGCCGCGATGGCCGGTTTCGAACCGCGCGTGGCCTGCCGCGGCACCGACTACGTCTTCGCCCAGTCGCTGGTCCGGGCCGGTGTCGGCATCAGCATGATTCCGCGCGTGGCGCTGGTTCCCGGCCTGCGCACTCTGGCGCTGCGGCCGCCCTGCCCCACCCGCTACATCGGGATCGTGATGCCCAAGCGCCGCCCGAACCCGCTGGCTGAAAACCTCCGCGAGGCCCTTGAAAAGACGGTCGCCTCGCTCGATAAGTAAAGTGCCCTGCGACAGTTCGGCTTCACCACGAGGGATGAAAGCAGTATGACCGACAAAAGGGTCGACCCCGAGCGCCTGGCGCTCTGCCTCGCCGTGCTCGCCGAGGTCGAGTCCCTCCCGGTGGAGCACCCGGACGCGGTGGCCGTGCGCCGCGCCACCGCCGGCCTCTACAAGACGGCCAAGCTGCAGCGCCGCCGCGACCGCCGCGACGCCATCCTCGAGAACGACCGCTCCGTCACCGAGGCCACCGCCACCGGCGCTCCCGGCCGCATCGACGACGAGACGGCCGGCATCCCGCTCAAGAGCACCACCAAGGCCGCCATCGCCGGCGTGCTGCGCCAGGCCCGCGGCTGCTACATCTGCAAGCAGCGGTTCACCCAGGTCGACGCGTTCTACCACCAGCTCTGCCCGTCCTGCGCCGAGAAGAACCACGAGCGCCGCGACGCCCGCACCGATCTCACCGGCCGGCGCGCCCTGCTCACCGGCGGCCGCGCCAAGATCGGCATGTACATCGCGCTGCGCCTGCTGCGCGACGGCGCCGACCTGACGGTCACCACCCGTTTCCCGCACGACGCCGTCCGCCGCTTCAAGGCCATGCCGGACAGCGCCGACTGGCTCAAGCGCCTGCACGTCGTCGGCCTCGACCTGCGCGACCCGGCCCAGGTCGTGGCCCTGGCCGACTCGGTGGCGGCCCGCGGCCCGCTCGACATCCTGATCAACAACGCCGCGCAGACCGTCCGCCGTACGCCCGGCTCCTACTCCGCCATCTCGGCCGCCGAGAAGGGGCCCCTGCCCAGCGGCGACCTGCCCGAGCTGCAATATCTCGGCAGCGTCGGCACCTCCCCGGCCGCCGTGCTCACCAGCGGGCAGCTCACCCCGCAGCAGGTCACCGAGCTGGCCCTGGTCGCCCGCTCCACCACCATCGACGCCGGCGGCCTGGTCCCCGACACGACGTCGACCAACAGCTGGAGCGACCGCGTCCACGAGGTCGACGCCCTGGAACTGCTCGAGGTCCAGCTCTGCAACGTGACGGCCCCGTTCATCCTGGTCAGCCGTCTGCGCAAGGCGATGACCCAGTCCCCGCACCCGCGCCGCTACGTCGTCAACGTCTCCGCCATGGAGGGCGTCTTCAGCCGCGGCTACAAGGGCGCCGGCCACCCCCACACCAACATGGCCAAGGCCGCCCTCAACATGCTCACCCGAACCAGCGCCGTCGACATGTTCGCCGACAACATCCTCATGACCAGCGTCGACACCGGCTGGATCACCGACGAACGCCCCCACCCGACCAAGATGCGCCTGCACGAGGAGGGCTTCCACGCCCCCCTGGACCTCGTCGACGGCGCCGCCCGCGTCTACGACCCCATCGTCCGAGGCGAGCTGGGCGAGGACCTCTACGGCTGCTTCCTCAAGGACTACGAGCCAATGCCCTGGTAGTACGCCATCACGGGGGCACCGCTTCCAGCGACCGGCTGGCTGCCACTAAGGCTCCTCACCGGCCTTCCGGCCGGTTCGGTGGTTCCCCCGGAAAGGGCTCGAGCCACGACCCCGCAGGGTCGTGGCTCGAGGTGGTGCTACTCGCTACTTTCAGAACTTCTTGTAACGGTGGTAGCGGTGGTAGTAGCTCGGGCCACGGTCGTTGAAGTCGTCGCGGTCCCAGTTGTACCAGCCGTCGTTCCAGAAGTCGTTGTCGTCCTCGACGACGAGGACGTAGCGACGGTGGAACCCGCCGCCAACGCGCTCGCACTCGAAGTCGTCCCAACGGTCGAAGCGCTCGCCGATCCGGCCGGCGATGACGCACCGGCGGTAGTCGCGGTAGTAACCGACGACGCGCTCGTCATCGTCGTCCCAGTGCTTGGCCTGGTTGGTCGTCGCCTGGGAGGCGGTGCTCGAGCTGGTGCCGCTGGCGGCCATGGCCGGGCCGGCGCCCAGCGTGGCGGCGGCAGCGATACCCAGACCGGAAACCATGATCATGCGGGTGATTCGGTTCATCTCACACCTTCTCTTGACAAAACGCTGTGTCGAGAAGAAGGAGATCATGTTCGCGGACAGTAACGGGCTGATTTCGGAACGTGTTACCACTATTGAGTTAAAACGGACTTTCCGGCAGGGCCAGGTACGCCGGGCGCAGCAGGTCGACAATCGGGCGCCCATTGTGCGCCAGAGCCGGCGGGTCGAGCTGGTCAAGCAGCGCATCCGGCCTGGTCACAGCCCCAGGACGACCGCCGGCGGGTGCCGCCGCCGGAGGAAGCGCGTCGCCCCAGAAGTCCGCCGGATCGCCGAGCCCCTCGCCCAGATCCGGTGCCACGGAAGGGGTATCCGCGACACGCCGGTCCTCGGCCGCGGCGGCCGGATCGCCCGTGACGGCCCGGGCGCTGCGCAGCTCACGCAGACGCAGCAGGAGCTCGTCCCGGCTACGGCCGCGCCAGGTGAAGACCCCGAACGGGTCTTCCTCGAAGCTACGGGCGAGGGCATAGGTCGTTGCGGCCAGATGTACGCAGGGCATGGGCCACCGCTCGCAGGTGCAGTCCATCGCCACCTCGTCGAGCGACAGCGGCACGAGCGTGAGCCCCGCCTTCTGGAACACCCCGCCGATACCCGGCGGCATCCGCCCCGCGAGCAGATCAGCCGCGAACCGCGCCTCGCGCACCAGGTCTTCCTCGACCCGCGCCCACTCCGCCGCCCCGAACGCCCGCAACGCGATCCGCGACCGGAACGCCCTCGGATCCTCCGGCCCCCGCACCAGTGCCACCACGAGACTCCCCGAGATGGTCAGGCTCCGCACATGCCCGGCCCGCTCGTCGCGCCGCCCCCGCGCGAACGTCGGCCCCATCCGCAACGACTCGAACGTCCCCAAGAACTCCAGCGACAACCGCTCGTCAGTCACTGATGGCCTCCGGGGCGAGTGTCAGCAGGTCGTGCAGTTCGGTGGTGGACAAGGAGGTCAGCCAGCCCTCGCCGTTGCCGATGACGCGGTTGGCGAGGACGCCCTTGTCGGCCAGGAGGCGGTCGATGCGTTCCTCGAGGGTGCCCAGGCAGACCAGCGTGTGCACCCGCACGTCGCGGGTCTGGCCGATCCGGAAGGCGCGGTCGGTCGCCTGCTCCTCGGTGGCCGGGTTCCACCAGCGGTCGACGTGCACGACATGGTTGGCCGCGGTCAGGTTGAGGCCGGTGCCGCCCGCCTTGAGCGACAGCACGAACACCCCGGGCCGGGTGTCCTCCTGGAAGGACGCCACCATCTCGTCGCGGGCCGCCCGGGGCGTGCCGCCGTGCAGGTAGCGGACCGGCACCCCGAAGCGGGCGGCCAGATGCGGCGTGAGCATCGCCCCGAAGCGGGCGAACTGCGTGAAGCACAGCAGGCTCTCCCCCTGGGCCAGGGCTTGATCGATGATCTCCTCGAGCCGTTCGAGCTTGCCCGAGCGTCCCGGCAGTGGCGAGTTGTCGCCCAGCAGCAGGGCCGGATGGACGCAGGCCTGTTTCAGCTTGGTCATACCGGCCAGCACGATGCCCTTGTTCCAGCGGTCGGTCGACTCGTCAAGCCGGTTCGTCATCTCCTCGAGGATCGCCTTGTAGAGGGTGCTCTGCTCGCCGGTCAGCCCGCACAGGTGCCGTACGTGGCGCTTGTCGGGCAGCTCGTCCCCGATGACCGGATCGGATTTGACCCGCCGCAGCAGATAGGGCCGGGTCGCCTGGCGCAGACGGGCGGCCGCCTCCTCGTCGGCGTACCGCTCGATCGGCACCGCGAAGCGGGCCCGGAACGTGTGGGCCGAGGCGAGCACGCCGGGGTTGACGAAGTCGAGGATCGACCAGAGCTCGGCCAGCCTGTTCTCCACCGGGGTGCCGGTCAGGGCGATCCGCACCCGGGCCGGGAAGCGGCGGACCGCCTTGGCCGCCGAGCCCGCGCTGTTCTTGACGTTCTGCGCCTCGTCGAGCACCACCCGGTCCCACGACACGGCGGCCAGCTGATCGGCGTCCCGCACGGCAGTGGCATAGGTGGTCAGAACGACGTCGACATCGGTCGCCACCAGACGCGAGGAACCGTGCAGCACATGCACCCGCAGCGACGGCGCGAACCGCTCGATCTCCCGCTGCCAGTTGCCGAGCACGGAGAGGGGGCAGATCAGCAACGCCGGCCCCGACCGCTTGTGCAGCAGCAGCGCCAGTAACTGAACGGTCTTCCCCAGCCCCATGTCGTCGGCGAGGCACGCTCCCAACCCGAGCCCGTCCAGGAACGCCAGCCAGGAGAACCCGCGAGCCTGGTACGGCCGCAGCTCCGCCCGAAGAGACGGCGGCGGCGGAAGCAGCTCGAGCCGCTGCTCAAGATCCCCCGACAGCAGATCGGCCATCCATCCTGACCCGCCCGACGCCGTGACCGGCAGCGGCAGCTCCTCCGGCGGCAACAGCTTGATCATGCGCAGGGCGTTCCCGGCCGTCATCGTGCCGCCGCCCCGGGCCAGGAAGCGCAGCCCGGCGTCGAGCCGTTCGGCGTCGAGGTAGACCCACCGCCCCCGCAACCGCACCAGCGGCACCTTGGCCTGGGCCAGGTCGGTCAGCTCGGCCTCGGTGAGCATCTCGCCGCCGAGGGCCAGCCCCCAGTCGTAGTCGACCATGTGCCCGAGGTCGGCCGCCTGGTCGCGCAGCACCGCCGGCACCTCGGCCCGTGGCCGCAGGTTGAGCCCGAGCCCGAGCCCCGGCCGCTGCTTCCACCAGGCCGGCAGCAGCACGCCGTACTCCGCCTCCTCCAGCGTGGCCGCGTGGCTCAGGAACCGGTGCGCCTCCTCGGTGTCGAGCACCATGTCGACCGGCCGCGGCACCCGCAGCGCCGCCTCCAGGTCGGGGTAGAGCCGGGCCGCCCGCCCCAGCCCGCCGAGCAGCCGCTCCTGCGGATGCCGGGTCCAGCGGCGCAGCGGGGCGTAGCTGTCCCGCCAGATGTCGGCCGCCGTGACCAGCGCGCTCGGCTCGTCCACGGCCTGCAGCAGGAACTCCAGCTGCCAGCCGTCGCGGGGCGGCACGCCGGCCGGGTTGACCGCGTCCGGTTGCTCACCCTCGAGCGAGAGGTGGCTGAGCCGGAAGCAGAGCCGCACAGCCGCCCCGGAGACCGCCCCCGCGAACCAGGCGTCGAGCTTGTCGGCCAGGTCGTCGGCGAGCGCCGGCGCGGCCACGAAGCGCGGCTCGTCGGTCAGCGCGGTCAGCCACCCGTCGCCGATGCGCACCCCGGCCTCGGCCAGGCGCGTCCGCACCAGCCCGTCGACGAGCCGGTTGAGCGCCGCCGCCAGCGCGTCCTCGGCCGGCAGCCCGGCCACGTCCCCCGGGCGGGCGCGCTCGGCCCGGGCCGCCGCCGGCAGCCGGCGCAGCAGATCGGCGTGGTGCAGGGCGTCGAAACCGGTCAGCACCGGCCGCCACCGCGCGATCGGCCCGTGCGGCTGGACCGCCGGCAGCACCCGCCCGCGCCGCACGAGGTCGGCCGCGAACGAGCACAGCTCGACCATCCACCGCACCGATGCCCCGAGCCGCCCGTCCCAGGCGTCGGCCACGTCCTCGTCGAGGAACGGCACGGTGACCGCCGGCACCTCCCACGCCCGCAGCTTGGGCGTGCCCCGGCGCGGCGGCAGCCCGAGTTGCGGCGACGGCAGCGGCCCGGCGCTGGTCGACGGCAGGATCAGCGTCGCCGGCGGCCGCGCGTCACCCGGCGGCAGCGACGAGGCGGGCAGGGCGAACGCGCTCCGGTCGGACGACTCCCCCCACAGCGCCAGCGACCCGTCCCGCCCGACGAAGCCGTGCAGCACCCGCACCGAAGCCTGGACGACGGCGGTCATTCGACGCTCCAGGACGGCCGCACCCGGGCACACACCGGATCACCGTGCGCGTCGGTCAGCCCGAGCGACCCGACCAGCACGCCGCCACCCTCGTAGGCCGAGCGCAGCACCGCCGTCGGCACGTCACCGAACATCAGCTTGGCCCGCCGGAACATCTCGAACGAGTCGGACAGATTCCCCCACGTCAGATACAAGAAGCGCGCCCCCGGCCGGCCGTGGACCCATGGCCCGCCGACGTCGAGCAGCCCGTCCACCTCACGCACGTCCACCGAGATCTCCCACGTGGCCGACGGCGCCCAGGCCGGGACGAGCAGCACGGCGTCTTTCTTCCGTTGCATCCCCACGTGCACGTTGGCGAGGCGCAGCGCGGAAGACCCGGCACCAGCGCCGGGCAGGTCGCTTCCCTCGATCCGGATCTGCACGGGTCAAAGACTAGGCCGGGGGTACGACATGATCGCGCGTCCAGGCGTCGATCAGGCCCCCGAAGTGCGCGAGGAACCTCTCGTGCTCGTGCACCGGGTACGTGGCCCGGACGGTCTCCCGCAGCAGCGACCGGAACTCCTCGGACGAGACCCAGTCGTGCACGATCTCGTCGACGTGCCCCAGATAGGTCGCGCAGAAGTCCCGGTAGCGATCCACCTCGAAGTAGTCGTCGGCCAGGCGCCGATAACCGGCCAGCTTCTCCGCGTACGACAGGCTCTTGTCGTCTGAGATCGCGAAATAGGCCGAGGTGTCGGTGTCGAGGCGCGGCCGCCGCCCGGTGACGACGCAGTACACGGTCCAGCGGGCGAGCGCGGCCATGGCCCACGGGAAGTAGTAGTGCAGCGAGGTGATGGCCACGTCGGGGCAGGCGTTGGCGTAGTCGATCGGATGCACGTCGCCGCCGCGGACCAGCGACTCGCAGGAGTTGAACTCCCAGCGGAAGAACGCGTTGACCAGCCGGGAGATGGTGACCACCTCGTCGCCCACGTCGGCGCTGAGGAAGCTGTGGTCGACCTCGTAGCGCGAGTGCATCGGCTGCTCGGGCCGGAACTTCATCACCATCGTCTCGGGCCCGATGCTCAGCGAGCGGGCGAAGACGTCGTACCCCTCCACGGAGGCCTGCAGGTGCATGAGCCGTTCGCCGGACGCGTCGTAGGCGGCGTGCAGCTCGTCCGGGTTGCGGATCTTGGAGACGCCGACCCAGGCGCCCCCGTCGTACGGCTTCATGTACATCGGGTAGCCGACCTGCGCGGCCGTCTGGTCGAGGTCGAACGGCTGATTGTAGCGGGCGGCCGTGTAGGCGTACCGGCTGTTGTCCAAGGGGTTCTTGTAGGGAACGAGCACCGTCTCGGGCACCTTGAGCCCGAGCCGCATCATCGCGCAGTAGGCGGCGTGCTTCTCCATCGACTGGAAGGTGAACGGGCTGTTCAGCAGGTAGACGTCGTCCATCAGCGCGATCTTCTTGAGCCACTCGCGCGGGTGGTAGTACCAGTACGCGAGCCGGTCGATCACCAGCTCGTGCCGCGGCTGGTACCGCAGGTTGAACGGCTCGATGGTGACCCGCGTCGTGTTGACCCGGTGCGTCTTGCCGTCCGGCCCGGAGATCGTGCCGATGCGCCGCAGCAGCGCCTCGTACGCTCGCGGCCAGTCGTCCTCGGTTCCCAGCAACAGTCCGATGGTGTGCTCGACGTCAGCCACTGCGGCTCCTCTCTAGCCCGTTCAGCAGTGAGGTGAGGTGTGGATCCAGCGCGTCCCGCCACGCGGGCCAGTCATGACCACCTTCGTTTTCCGCGAACACGACCGGGTAATCCTGCGATCGCAGAGCGTCCGCCATGCTCCGGTTGTTGGCCAGGTTCTCCTCGTGGCGCCCGCAGGTCATCGTCACCGGCACCGGCACCGGTGGCCCGCCCGAGGCGCGCAGCACCCGCCCGGTGAACCGGACGATCCGCAGCCAGCGCGCGAAGCCCGACTCCTGCTTGTCGAAGCGCGGCTGGAAGAAGCTGCCGGACTGCAGGAACAGCGCGGCGAACGATGCAGGATGCCTCCGCTGACAGTGCAGCATGGCCAGCGCGCCCAGGCTGGCCCCCATCCCGACGACCAGCCCCCCGGCCACTCGCGGCAGGATCTCCTGGCTCAGGTGCCGGGCGTACGCGGGTGAGGCCGCGTACGTCTCGAGGCGATCCACGGCCGGCAGCAGAACGAGGCGGTACGGCGGAATCCGGCCCGCGGTGATCGAGGCGGCCACGTAGCGCCCCAGCCCGGCGTGCTTGTCGTAATCGGGACCGTCATGGGCGACCAGCACGCGATCGGTGGCCTGGGCCGGCGTCCAGACCCGGGCGCCGTCGACCCCGAGCTCGCTCCAGCGGCCGGCGGCCGGGGGCAGGCTCAACCAGTCGGGTTCACGGCCGGCCGGGCGTTCCATGAACGCACACTAGCGCCTCAGGGCGTATAGGTCTGCGTCGACGACGGAGAGGGCGGCAGACCGAACATGTCGGTCAGGCCGGTGACCCGCAACTGGCGGTGCACGAACTCGCTCGGGTTGCGCAGGATGAACCGGGTGCCGACCTCGCGGGCCGCGTTGTGGCCGGTGACGAGGGTGCCGATGCCCTGCGAATCCATGAAGGTGACGAAGGTCAGGTCGACGACCAGGGTGACCGGCCGCTCGCGCTGGAGCGTGCCGAGCAGGATGTCGCGCAGGGCCCCCACGGTGGCGGCGTCGAGGACGCCACGGACGTCGACGACGATCGCGCCGTCGGCCTGCCGCCGCGTCGTCATGACCGCCTCGCCCATGGCAGAAAACTCCCTCTTCTCCGTGGCCACACCGTACCCCGGCGGAACGGACCCTCGCAGGCTGCCGCGTGTTTCCGGAACCACAGCGGACACCCGGTGCGGTCCTGGAGTTGCGCGTAACAGGCCGTGGGCACATCGTTACATCGGCGGACAGCAATAACCGGAGGTGAACGCGGTATGGCCACCACATCAGGACGGCCGGGCATCTTCGCGATCAGGGACGTACGCTCCCTGATCACCGAAACGGCCGAGGAAGGCCACGGACTCAAGAAGGCGGTCGGCGCCACCCAGCTGACCGCGATGGGCGTCGGCGCCATCATCGGCACCGGCATCTTCGTCGTCATCGGGGAGGGAGCGGGCATCGCCGGGCCCGCGGTCATCCTGTCCTTCGTGCTGGCCGCGGTGGCCTGCACGTTCTCGGCGCTGTCGTACGCGGAGCTGGCCTCGTCGATCCCGGTCGCCGGCAGCGCGTACACCTACACCTACGCCACCCTGGGCGAGCTGGTCGCCTGGATCATCGGCTGGGACCTCATCCTGGAGTACGGCGTGTCAGTCGCGGCCATCGCCGTCGGCTGGGGCGGCAACCTCAACGCGTTCCTCGACTCGGCGTTCGGCGTGGCCCTGCCGGACGCCATCGCCAAGTCCCCCGAGGACGGCGGCGTCTTCAACCTGCCGGCCGTGTTCGTCGTCCTGGCCATCACGTTCCTGCTGGTCCGCGGGGTCACCGAGAGCGCCCGGGTCAACCTCGTGATGGTCGTCATCAAGCTCACCGTGCTGCTGTTCTTCATCGTCGTGGCCTTCGCCAACTTCGGCACCGGCAACTTCCAGCCGTTCGCCCCCGAGGGCGTGGACGGGGTGACAGCCGCGGCCGCGGTCATCTTCTTCGCGTACATCGGCTTCGACGCCGTCTCCACCGGCAGCGAGGAGGCCCGCAAGCCCGAACGTGACCTGCCCCTGGCCATCATCGGCTCGCTGCTGATCTGCACGTTCTTCTACGTGCTGACCGCGGTCGGCGCGCTCGGCATCGCCTCCCCCGACCAGATGAAGGAGAGCGACGCGCCGCTGGCCGCCGCCCTCGACCAGGGCGCCGGCATCAGCTGGGCCGCCGCCGTGCTCGCGCTGGGCGCGGTCGTCGCCATCACCAGCGTGGTCCTGGTCATCATGTACGGCCAGACGCGCATCTTCTTCGCCATGTGCCGCGACGGCCTGCTGCCGCAGCGCCTGGCCCAGGTCAACCAGCGGTACGGCACCCCGGCCCGGCTGACCATCATCCTCGGCGTGCTGATCGCGATCCTGGCCGCGCTGGTGCCGCTGAGCGAGATCGTCAAGCTGGTCAACATCGGCACGCTGTTCGCCTTCGTGCTGGTCAACATCGGTGTGATCATCCTCCGCCGGACCCGTCCCGAGATGCCGCGCCCCTACCGGGTGCCGTGGTCGCCGGTGCTGCCGCTGCTCGGCGTCGCCTTCGCCGTCTACCTGATGAGCGACCTGCCCCTGGACACGTGGATCCGGTTCGTCGTCTGGCTCGCCATCGGCATCGTCATCTACTGGCTGTACGGCTACCGCAACTCCCGGCTGCGCACCGAGCCGGCCTCCACCCCCGGCTGGGCCCGCGACCACGACGAGCCGGGTGAGCAGTCATGACCGGCCCGGTCGTCACCGGCTACGACGGCGGCCCGGCCGGCGCTTTGACCCTGGCCAGTTGGGCGGCCCAGACTCTCGGCGTACAACTGATCGTCGCTGTCGTGCACCCGGCCCCGGCCGCCCTCGGCTCGGGCCGCGTGGACGCGGAATGGGTCGCCGACCGGCACCGCGCGGCCAATCGCGTCCTGGACAGCGCCCGCGCCGCCCTGGAAGGCACGACGGCCGAGGTCGACTACCGCCTCGTCGCGTCCTCGTCGGCCGCCCACGGCCTGCACGACCTGGCCGAACAGGAGGCGGCGTCGCTGCTCGTGGTCGGCTCCGGCGGCAGCACGGCCGACCGCCTGCTGGCCGGAACCGTCTGCCCGGTCGCCGTCGCCCCCGCCGGGCTGACCGGCCCGCTGGGAAAACTCGGCCGTGTCGGCGTGGCCTACGTGGACACCCCCGACGGCCGGCGCGCCCTGGAGGAGGGCGCCCGTCTCGCCCGCGGCACCGGCGCCGAACTGCGCCTCTACACGGTGGTGGCCGAGGCCGACGCGTCCCTGCCGTTCCTCATCGGCGACGACGCGGAACGCGCCTTCCTCGACACCGCCCGCGAGACGTACGAGGTGTCACTGTCCCGCGCCGCCGAATCAACTCCGGACGTACGCGTCGACTGGCGCATCGAATCGGGCGACGTGGTCGAGAAGCTGGCCTCCCTGACCGAGGTCGACGTGCTTTTCTGCGGCTCCCGCGGCTACGGCCCGGCCCGCCGCGTCCTGCTGGGAGGGGTCTCCACCCGCCTGATCCGCCGCGCCCACCTACCCATCGTGGTCGTCCCCCGCAGCGGCTAGTCAGTCAGTCGGCGCGGTGCTTGCCCGCCTGCTGGGGCACCACGGGCGGGTCCTCCTCGGCCGGCACCGCCACGGACGTCGGGGCCTCCGCGGCCCTGGCGTCCCACGGCGAGACCCTCGGTCGCGCCTGCGAAGTGTCAAGATCCTGGAGAGGTACGTAGACCCGGGCATCCACCGCCTCGGCCAGCAGCAACGCCGCCACCAAAGCGGTCGGGCGCTCAGCAGGATCACGATTCAGGCAGCGCGAACACAGGTCCACCACCTCCGGCGGCAGCCCGTCCGTCTCCGGCAGCGGATCCGGGTCGAGATAACGCTGCGCGTGCACCAACTCGGTCGGGCTCTCCGCCCGCCACGGCAAATGCCCCGCGATGCACAGATAAAGCAGCGCCCCGAGCGCGAACATGTCCGACGCCGGCGTGGCCGGGCACCCCTCGAAGCGCTCCGGCGCCACATACGCCGGCGTCCCCATGACCGGCCCGTCCGGATCCGGATCGTGCGCCCCCACCGCCGCCGCGATCCCGAAATCGAGGACCTTGGCCCCGGCCGGCGTCAACATGACATTGCCCGGCTTGATATCGCGGTGCACCACCTTCTCGGCGTGCGCCGCCGCCAGGGCCGCCGCCACCTCGGCGCAGATCCGCACCCCGATCCGCCAGTCGATCGGCCCGGCCGCGATGTGCGCGCCCAGCGTCTGCCCCTCGACGAGCTCCATGATGATGTACGGGACGTCGCGCTCCTCCCCCACCACGGGCGAAGTCCCGAAGTCGTGCACCCCGGCCACGTTGGGGTGCGCGAGCCGCGCCGCCGACCGGGCCTCGGTGCGCACCAGCTCCACCCCGACCTGCCCGAGCGTGCCATGCACCGCCGGCGCCATGATCTTCACCGCCACCGGCCGGTCCAGCACCTGATCGTGCCCGCGCCAGACCTCCGACATCCCGCCGACGCCGATCCGTCGCACGAGCTGATATCGCCCGCCCAGCGTCCGCATTGAGCCCCAACCTCCCACCGATCTTCGGATGCCGGTACCCGTGGTCCCGAGCCCGGAAACGCCGCTGCCACCAGCTCACCCGTGAGAGCGCGGCCACCATCCCACCGCTTCCCACGTCGTGGGAGCACGAAGCGGATAGATCGCCACCGCTGACCGGACGCCTGTCCGATTCACGCAGACAGAACGCGACTGCGTACTTGTCTGCACCTGACCAGCCACGCAGCATCCAAAGATGCCGACCGTCGCCCTCCTCGCGCCGTATCAGCAGATCGCCGCCGAGATCCGCCACGAGATCGTCACCGGCCACCTGCCGGTGGGCGGAAAGCTGCCCTCCGAGCACGTCCTCGCCGCCGAGCACCAGGTCGCCCGCGCCACCATCCAGAGCGCGTTGCGGGTGCTGCGCTCCGAGGGCCTGATCGCCTCCCGCAAAGGCGCCGGCAACTACGTGACCCCGCTGGCCGCCGCGGACGCGAGCCGCTGCCCCGCCCGCATAGAGCTCGACCACGCCCAGGTCGGCTGGCTGAGCCGCCTACCGGCCCCGGCCACCGACCCCGACCGCGTGTTGCACTGCGAGCTGGAGCACCCCCACCCGGGCCCCCACGCCGGCCTGGCCCAGCACACGGAGGACACCGGCTGGTGGGTCCAGTGGTCCTTGACCGCCTCCGAGATCAACCCCCTCCCACCCTGCCCGGACGGTACGCCGTGCCTGCTCTTCGAATCCCATCCCGGCCACTGCCGGCACACCCCGCTGACCACCCCGGCCTGACCCGCCCGCCGCCGGTCCTCCCCCGACTCCGACCCTATGCAGGCCGCTCAGCCCACTACCCAAACCCTCGCGAGCTGTATCCGACGGCCCGACGCCCGCCGGTCCGACGTCCGGCACCCGCCGGTCCGACGTCCGGCACCCGCCCCGCACGTGCCGCCACTGTGGAGGCCCGCGCCGGAATGGCGGTCGTTGCGGTCGGTGGTCTTGTCACTGCCGTGGGCTGGGCTTTCTTACTCGGGGGACGGTTGTGGGGATGGGGTGACCACTCGGGCTGACTGGGGAGCGTTTTATGCCTCGAGTGCTCACCCCATCCCCA
>NZ_JBFAOX010000038.1:0-77338 GCF_040675435.1 Actinoplanes sp. NPDC049598
ACTCATAACGTTCGATGTCATCACTCACGGTGCCCATCCCGCCAGGTCTTCAGCCTGGCGTGTCGGGCCGGAAACACCTCTCGTGGCACAGTCCCGCACGATCCGGGCCACGCCGTTGTCTGAGCTGACGTGCAACGTCGAGTAGTCGGGGGACATGGTGAAACTCCGATCAGGTATCCGCAAGGCGGGTAGGTTTGCCTCGCATACCTAGATTCGCCGAGCGCCCATGAGGCGACAAGAACGCACTTTGGGAGAACCAGGGATCATGAGTGATACCTTCCGGTTCGAGACCGACGTCGACGGGCAGACCATTTTCCGCGTCGACTGTCCCAGCCGGCCGATCCTCGATCAGATCGCCGACAAGTGGTCGATGATGGTGCTCGCCGTCCTGGAGCGGCCGACCCGGTTCAACGAGATCAAGCGCCGCCTCGATGGCGTCACTCAGCGCGTCCTCACGCAGACGCTGCGCCGCTTGGAGCGCAACGGGATGATCGTGCGAAAGGTGTTGCCGACCTCGCCGGTCGGGGTGCAGTACTCCCTGACGTCGATGGGGGAGTCGTTGCGCGAGCCCTTCATGCGCTTGTACTCGTGGACGGTTCAGCACAGCGGGCAGATCCAGCGAAGCCAGGCAGGCGTTCGACGAACGGTCGCAGACGGCTTGACCATGTGGTGAGGACAGGGCGTCCACTGACTCCGAAGGGGGAGTCAGATGCTAAGAGCCTTGTCAGTCATGCCTGTTCCCAGCCCGGGCGGGCCCGGCGCCGGGGGACTGAGTTACCCGGGCCTGCTGGCCGGTAGTTTGTCGCCGAAGCCGCTGCCGCACAGCATCCAGGACCGGTACGACGTGATCGGCTGCGACCCGCGCGCCACGACGTCACCGGCGCGGCCGAGCAGAGCTGACCGTACGCGCGCGGTTCAGCGCCGCGGGAGTGGCGCCGACCTGGGCCATACCGACCATCAGGGCCGCGGTGATGACGGCCATCCCGCCGGCGGTGTTCGAAGGTCGGGGTTCGGGCGCCTGCTCGGCCATGGTGGGCTCCTCACAACGGAACGTCGGACGGCATAAGAACCGTGCCGTTCACCGCCCGGTCGGGGCATCTGGCGCGGGCATGAACTTGGGCTTGCGACCTGCGACGGAGGCGATGGCGTCGCGGGGATGAATCTCGTCGCCGGAGCCGCTGCGGGCGGGTCGCTGAGGCATCGGCGTCGGTAGCATCGGCGCGGGAGGGGTGAGGCAATGGATGAACCCCGCTCAGCCGAGCGGAGACGTTTCGTCGACGACTGGGTCCGGCGGCTGGACGCGGTCGGTCTGAGCACACCGTTCCGGCGCGACTGTGCGTTCGCGGCTCTCGTGGCGGCCCTGTCCGCGGCCCTGCTCCTGCTTCCCGGCGACGCCGACCTGACCTTCTCCCGTACGGAACATTCGGACATCCCCGTTCTGATCCTGTTGGTGGCGCAGGCCGCCGTCCTGTGCCTGCGCCGGATACGGCCGATCTGGTGCATCTCCGCGGTCCTCGTCCTACAGGTCGCCCTGGCCTCGGTGGCGCTGCCGGGGGAGGGGCTGCGGGGAGTGGCGTTGATGATCGCCGTCTACAGCTGCGGCACGGTGCTCTCCGCGAGCCGCGCGTACCTCGTGGCCGGGCTCGCGGCGGTCACGGAGATCGGCAGCTTCGTGGTCCTGAGCGCTGTCCCGGCCGCCGACGGCGACGTCCCGGGCTTCTCCGGCGAGTTCTTCGTGGCGCTGCTGCTTTACGGCACAGCGGCTCTGCTGGGCCGCAGCGCCATGCTGCGCCGGCGCTACGCCGAGGTCGTCGAGCTGCGCGCGGCCGAGACCGCGGAAAACTTGCGCGTACGCGCCGACGCCGCCCTGGCCGACGAACGCACCCGGATGGCGCGCGAGTTGCACGATGTCGCCGCCCATCACCTGACGGCCCTCATCGTTCAGGCCACCGTCGTGGAACGGATGCTCGACCGGGACCCCGACGCCGCCCGCCGGGCCGCTGCCGCCATCCGGACGGAGGGCAGGAGCGCGCTGGGCAATCTGCGGTCGGTGGTGGGCACCCTGCGAGAGACCGGGGCGGCCGAACTCGAGGGCGCGGCCGTACCGGGGCTGCAAGGGATCAGCGAACTGGTGGCCAACCACGCGGACCCCCGGAACCGCCCGACCTTGACCGTGTCGGGAGAAGCCGGTGACCTGCCGGCGGCGGCGCAGCTGACTCTTTACCGCGTGGCGCAGGAGGCACTCTCCAACGCCCGCGACCACGCCCCGGGGGCCAAGGTCACAGTCAAAATCGACTACCGTACGGAGGCCGGCGTGCTCGAGGTTCGCAACGGCCCGGCGACCGCGGCGCCGGCCGGCTCCGAGCGTGACCATCGCGGATTCGGCCTGATCGGCATGCGGGAGCGGGCCGGCCTGATCGGCGCCACCCTGGCCGCGGGCCCGACTCCGGACGGCGGCTGGTCGGTCAAACTCACCGTTCCCCGCAGAGGCGGCCAACTCTCATGATCACGGTGCTCCTGGTCGACGACCAGCCGTTGCTGCGGGCCGGATTCCGCTCGCTGATCGAGCTCGCCGAGGACATCCAGATCGTCGGCGAGGCCTCCAACGGCCCCGACGCGGTGAAGCTCGCGCGGCAGCTCCACCCGGACGTCGTGTGCATGGACGTCCGCATGCCCGGCGGCAATGGCCTGGACGCGACCCGGGTCATCGTCAGCGAGATCGACCCACCGCCCGCGGTCCTGGTCCTGACGACTTTCGAGCTCGACGAGTACGTGTTCGGCGCGCTCGAGGCCGGCGCGAGCGGATTCCTGCTCAAGGACACCGACATGGACGAGCTCATCAACGGGATCCGCCGTCTGGCCGCCGGCGACGGCCTGGTCGACCAGACGGTCACCCGCCGCGTGATCGCCGAGTTCGCCCGCCGGCGCCCGCTGACGCCCACCCCTCAGCCGGGTCACCCGTTGACCGCCCGCGAGGCCGAGATCGTACGGCTGCTCGCCGAGGGCCTGTCCAACGCGGAGATCGCGGCCGAACTCGTCGTCGAGGTCAGCACCGTGAAAAGCCACCTCAGCCGGGCCATGGCCAAAATCGGCGCCCGCGACCGCGTCCAGACCGTCATCTGGGCCTACCGCCACGGCGTCGCCCCGCTGGACAACTCGGCCTGAGTCAGGTGCCCAGGCCGTCCAGCAGCCAGTGGTACCGCAGCCGCAAGCTGCGTTCGACAGCTCCCAGGACGGCGGCGGCGCCGAGCGCGACGTTGAGCCCCAGCGGCAGGTCGATCGGCGATTCGAAGCGGCCGAAGCGCTCGACGATCGGCGGGACCCCCAGGATCGGCTCCAGCATCTGCAGCAGGTTGAGTCCGCCGCCGACGATCAGCGCCGCCACCGACCCGGCGGCGATCCAGCGGCTCAGGGACCGGTGCTCGCGGTCGAAGCGCAGCCGGCGGCCGATCGCCGACTGCGGATCGGGGGTCAACTGGTATTCCTCGCCGCCGGTGGTCACGAAGTGGGCGCGTTTGAGGCCGATGCCGGACATCGCGACCTGGATCGTGCCGCCGTCGACGGGGATGGCGGCGGGCATCCGCGAACGGGCCTGGTGCCGCCCGTCGACGTACAGGTGCACCATCCCGAAGTCGCCCGCCTCCTTGCCGTTGACGCGTACGTCCACGGCATAGACGGTCCCGCCCAGCCGGAGCCAGAAGAGCTTGCGCCCGGTGAACAGCTGCCACCAGCGGAATCTCTGCAGCGGCCGGCCGTCGCCGGGCCGGACACGGGAGCGGAACATGGCCATCCTCCGGGCTCGAACGGCGACTGGGATGCCCATCAGAAACCGTGTGGCGGCCACACAGTCAAGGCCGGTTCTTGACTGTGTGGCGGCAACACAGTGTTGAGTGAGTTCCATGCCTCAACACCTCTCGATCCCACGCGGGACGATCGAGCTGGCCGCCGACCTGTACCGGCCCGACGGGCTCGACGGCACCGAGCCGCAGCGCGCGGTGGTCCTCTCGACGCCGGGCAGCAGCGTGAAGGAGCAGATCGGCGCGAACTACGCGGCCCGCCTGGCCGGCCGCGGCATCACGGCGCTGGTCTTCGATCCCGCCCACCAGGGCGAGAGCGGCGGCGAGCCGCGGGACCTCGAGGACCCGTACCGGCGCAGCGAAGACATCTCCTATGCGATCGACGCGCTCAGCGTGCTCCCCGGCATCGACCCGCACCGCATCGGCGTCCTGGGCATCTGCGCGGGAGGCCGGGACAACCGGCACCGGCTTCGACACCTCCGCCGAACGGCTGTGGGCGCTGGCGCCTGATCCGGTCGATCGGACGGTGATCCCGGGCGCCCGCCACTACGAGATGTACGACGTGCCGGAATATGTCGACGCCGCCGTCGACCGGCTCGCCGCCTTCTACACGAAATATCTCTGACCTGGTGAACGCCGTGGGGCCTGTGCGGCCCCACGGCTCGGGCCGGACGTCAGGACTGGGCGCGCCAGCTGGTCGGGATGCCCGGTACGCCGATTGCGTGCCGCTGCTTGCCGGCCGCGTCGACGACGTAGATCTGCGGGTCGGTCTCCACCGGGTAGCTCTCGCCGGTGTCCGGGTCGGTCCGTTGCTGGATCTGGCTTTCGCTGTAGGCCAGCCACTTGCCGTCCGGCGACCAGACGACGCTGCCCTCGGCCACCTCCGGTGTGTCGGTGATGCGCTTCTTCGCGCCCGTCGCGGCGTCGACCAGCCACAGGTCGTCGCCGGACGAGACCGCCAGCTTGCCGTTCCTCGGGTTCCAGTCCACGTCGTGGGCGGTCGGCAGGTCGCTCACCGGGCGGCTGGCCGAACCGTCCGCCTTCCACACCTGCACGCCGGGCCCGGCCGGGTTCGCGGTGGCGATCCGCTTGCCCTGCGGCGCCCACGAGAACGCCAGATTGCTGCCGTAGTCGGCGCCGGTGATCGGCGTGAGGTGCCCGCCGAGGTCGGTCTGATAGATCTCACCGCAGGTCTCGAACCCGATGCCGGCCCCATCCGGTGACCATCGGGGGTGTCCGGGACCGCACGGGGCCTGGGCGACCCGCCGGGCTCCGGTGCCGTCCGCGGCGGCCGCGTAGACGGACGCGAAGAAATCGTCCGGGCCCTGGGTGACGAACGCGATCCGCTGGCCGTCCGGCGAGTAGTCGGGCGACGACCCCCAACTGACGGTCAGGTTGAGGCTGGTGAGGGCGGTGCCGTCGGGCCGAACGCTTTGCACCTCACCGTTGCCGTGCGGCGAGTCCTCCGTCCGGATGAAGAGGATACGACCTTGGGGCTGGGACGCGGGTGCGGCGCTGACAACGGCCGGCGTGGCGGCGAGGAATGCCGTGACCGCCCCCGCGACGATCATGCTTCGATTCCTTTGCATACGCGAGATGCTGACATTCCACAGCGGACGCGCGCTACCCCGCCCGGTCGGCGCCGTCGAGCGGATCGCCGTTTTCTACACGAGATACCTCCGATCCGAGTTGTCGTGCTGGAACCGCACCGAGTTGATCGCGACCGATCCGCCGCGGCTCAGGACCGCCGACTGGGGGGCGGCCTGCCGGGCCCAGCTGACCTCCATCTTCGCGTCCGTGCCGTCCCGGTGCCCGCGGACCGTGACGGTGCCGTCGCCGACCTTGGCCTTGACGGAGCGTTTGTTGTGCAGCCGCACCGAGTGGGTCTCCCCGCTGCGTAGCCGCACTTCGAGAACTCCCGTCATGATGGGGCGGTTCCAGTAGTACGTGACGCCCACCACCACGACCACGCACACCACCGCGACCAGCACCACCACCCAGATCAGGGTTGAGGTGGGGGTGGTGGACTGCGCGGCCCCGGCGGCCGTCGCGTAGGCGGAAGTCAACCGAATCACCGTGACCCTTGTTGTGCGGGGATGGGGAACGACGTGGTGGTGCCGGCCTGGCTGAAGGACAGGGCCGGGCCGTCGGCGCCGACGATGACGCTGACCTGGTAGACCCCGGCCGGTGGTACGGGTGACAAGGGAACCGTGACGTCGCGGGTGATGCCGTCATCCGCGGTCAGCCGAACCACCGCCTCGCTCTGGCCCGTGGTCAGTTCGACTTCGACCGCCTCACCGTGACCGGCGCCGAAGGCGAGCGTGTGCGGTGCGGCCAGCGGCGGCCAGCGGTCGCTGACCGTGTCGAACTCGGTGCGGTGGGCCGACAGGCTGATCCCGGTACGCAGCCGGTCCTCGACGGTGACGGCGCCGGCGGCGACGGCGGCCGCGCCGAGGGCCGCCGCCGCGCCCGGATCCGCCAGCCTGACCAGGTGGACCGGCTTGCTGCTGTGATAGCCGACCGCACCGAGCACTTGCGGTGGCAGGTCCGTGTCGCCGGCGATGAGCAACCTGATCGGTTCGTTCTGCACGCCGTGCTCGCGCATGATGCGTTTCATCGCGGCGCCGATGACGCCGGCCCGGTCGGGGGCGCCGGCGGCGGTGGTGATGGGCGTGGACGCGCCGGGGCGGACCTGGTTGGCCGAGCAGTGCAGCAACGTGACTGTCGCGCCCTCGTCGTCGATGTCGCAGACGAACGTCGGCGCCGCCTTCGGTGCCTGGTCGAGGGCCCCGGTGAGGTAGGCGTAGGCGACGGCCGCGACCGGTGTGCTCACGACCCGGGTGACCGCCAGCCCGGCGCGCGTGCTGCTGTCGTGCACGTACCGGACGGTGGCGGCGTCGTCGGCGAAGCGGGGCGGCAGCGCGACCACGACGGCGCCGGCCGAGCCGAGTTGGGGGCTGTGGCGGCGCAGCAGGCCGAGGTAGACCGCCAGCGCGTCGGGGACGGCCGGTTGGGCCCGGGTGAGCAGGTCACCGGTGGTGAGGACCGAGTCGGCCGGATCGGGCACGTCGGTGAGGCCGAGCCGCGCCGACGAGCCCCGGTAGGTCATCGCCGCGGAACCGGCCACTTCGGCCGGCTCGGCGGCCGGCCATTGGCTGACCAGCGCGGTTCCGGGCCGTAGATGCAGACCGGCCGTGCTCATCCGCGCTCCCGGCTGCGGTCCCGGTACTCCGGGGCGGTCCCGAAACCGAAGAAGCGCAGAAGTGCCGCCCACAGCCCTTTCGGTGGGCTGGACGGGCCGGTGGGCAGGCCGAGCAGCTCCTCGATACCGGCGAGGGCCTGACGGCGGCGGATCAGCCTGGTGATCTCGGCGTCGAGCGCTTCGGCGTCGGTGGCCACATCCTCGCGCAGAGCGGCGTTGAGCCGGGGCCGCAGATCTTCTCCGAGCAGCGGATGGATGATCTGAAGCCCCTGATAGGTGGCGACCCAATCGTCGGTGTCGCGGTCACGGTGGCCGGCCGCCTCGGCGAGTTCGCGGAGCTGCTGGGTGCTGGCGGTCGCCGACCAGCGGTTGACCGCGATACGCAGGGGTCGTGGGTCGGTGTTCAACCGGTTCGCCTGCGCCAGCACACCGGCGAAGTCGGCGGGTGCGGCTGAGGTCCGTGACATCCGCTCGGCCGCGCGCAGCAGAACGGTGCTGTGCAGATGCGGATCGGCGGCCAGCAGTTGCTCGCGGAGCTCCTCGGCGCCTGGCCGCTCCAGCAGCAGCGGACGTTCAGCAGCGATGTGCGCGGCGTCGTCGAGGGCGGCCCGGGCGTCGATGCCGCCGGTGCGGCTGATCCGGTCGAGCAGCACCACGGCGTCCTCCGTGGCTTCAGCTGAGATCAGCATGAGCCGCAGATGCTTACGGAACGTGGCGCGAACGCCGGCCGACGAGCCGGACAACAGCGCGGCGAGTTGTTCGGCGTAACCGGCGTCGCCGGCCCAGCTGGACTCGGACCGTAGGCCGGGCGGCAGCGACTGTCCCGACACCGTGAGGACGAAATCGCAGGTGGCACGGTCGGTTCCGTTGTCGGCGGCGGCGGATTCCACCGCTGCGGTGAAGGGCTTGTTCAGCCCCTCCGACTCGGCCGCGTGGACGAGCTCGGGAAGCAGGACGTTCAGCGCCTGGCCCAGCGCGAAACGGGCGGTGGCCAGCTTGAACGCCAGCATCAGCCACCGCTGGTCGACCAGCCCGGGCAGCGGGTGCCGTTTGCCGTCGAGGGCGCTGCGGATCAGCGAGATCCAGGGCAGCGCCCGGCCCGCGGTGGAGAACCAGGCGACGGCGGCGTCCGGGGCCCGGTGCACCAAGCGCAGCGCGCCGGGTTCGTGCTCCGGCTGCAACAGCCAGTCCCGGGTCGCGGTAGCGGGCAGACCGTCGGTCACCACGCCGGCGAGGACGGTGGTGACCGGTGCGGTCACCCCCACCCGGTTCAGCACCGGAACGAGCAAGGTGTCGGCCCCGGCCACGGCTGCTGGGCCCCGGACCATCGCGGCCAGCCATGCCGGGTCCGGCTCGCCTTGGGCGAGGGCGGCGGCCAGGACGTCGACGGCGTCGCCGGCGGCGTCCGGCAGCCAGTTCGCTGCGGCCAGCTCGAGCCCGGGAGCCCCGCAGTCGCGGATCAGGTAACGCAGGTAGGCCAGCTGCATCGGCTCGGACGTCCGCCCGGCGAGCGGGTGGGCGGCCACCAGGCTCCGCACGAGCTCAGGTTGGGGGTGCCGCCCGTGCAGCAGTGCCGTGCCGATCTCGGTGAGCTGATCCATGGCGGCCAGCCGGGCGGTCGCCTCCCGCGCGGTCTGAGCTCCGGGTTCGGCCGGCATCTCCGCCACCCGGTCGAGGTGATCGAGCACGTCCGTCAGGCGGAACCGGTGCACCATCCGTTCGAGCGTGTCGCGGTATTCCGCGGCCGGTGAACCGTCGGCGAGCTCCGGCGGCCGGGAGAACGACACCTGAGCGCTGCGCCCGACCGGCTTACCGACGGTGATGTTGAACGGCCCGTTCTTGGCCTGCACGGTCCCGGTGGCCAGGCTGAGGGTGGCCCGGGTGGCGGCCGGCAGCAGCGCCGCGACCGCATCGAGCAGGGCGCACACCTCCTCGGGGGTGGCCGGCCCGGACGCGTCGGTGGCGCTGATGCGTACCTGGTTCTGCAGCACGAGCCCGGCGACGGCCCCGGCCCACCGCCGGGTCGCCTCGTCCTGAAGTTGCTCGGCGGCCGAATGGCGCTGCGGTGACGGTCCGCTCGGGATGCCGGCCCGGTCCTGCGCGTGGCGGCGCCACTGTGCACGCGCGTAGGCCGCCAGCTCGGCGTAGCTCAGCGGGCTCGGGGAGGAGACCTGCAGGTACAGCACGGCGTAGATGGGGCGCGTACGCGCGTCGCTGGTGTCCGTCCAATCCCACCAGCTCACGTGGTACGTGTCACCGGTTGTCCCGATCACCGCCCACGGCAGTTGGCCGCTCTGCGCGTTGGTCTGCGGCGTGCCCGGGTTTCGCCGTTGCACGCCGACGGCGGCGGCGTCCGGATCGTTGGACTCGAGGACGCGGTACTCGTCGACGTTGCCGGCGTCCTTGCTCCACCATCCCCAGACCTGCAGCCGGGCCGTCATCGCTCACCGGCCTGCAGCACCAGGTACAGGTCCAGCAGCGTCTCCCAGACCTCCATCGGCTGATACCGGACGATCGTCTCCCGGCCGTCCTGCGCCTTCACGTTGACGACGTTGTCCCAGTCGAAGCCCCGGTCGGGGTCGTAGTACAGGCCGATCGAGGAGACGGTGTGATAGGTGATCCGGCTGAAGCGGGCCTCGAGTTCGCGGGGGATCCCGGCGTCACTGGAGTTGACGCTCATCTTGCACAGGTGGTGGAAGAAGTCGCGGGACTTCTCGCCGGCGGGGACCACCGGGGTCTCCCGGTCCGCCGCGGACAGCAGGTCCAGGTTGTTCGCGAGGTTGAAGACCTCGGCGTGGTCGAGCTTGCTGATGCACACCGACAGCGCCTGCGGGAGCTTCTGTCCCCGGCCGGGGCCGACCTCCCGGTCGAGGGCCTTGAGCAGCCGGAACACATGCCGGTAGGTGGAGATCGGCTCCTTGCCGTCCTGCCGGACCTCCCTCTGGGTCTCCTTCATCATGCGGGTCGGGTCGATCAGCAGGATGATGCCCGCGGCCTGCTTGACCGCCTCCAGCGTCTCGGCGTTGGCCTGGTCGTCGACCTTGACGGTCGAGCCGCCCGGGATGTCGCAGATGACGAGATCGAAGGACTCCTCCGCGCCGTCGCGGATTTTCGGGGCGCCGAGACCCCAGAGGCTGCGTTCCTGTGTCGCGGGCCGGGTGCCGATGATCGTCCAGGTCTCCTCGGCCACGCTGCCGGTGGCGTCCGGGAACGCGTCGATCTCGGCGTTGTCCAGCAGCGCGTCGGCGTACACCGCGTCGCGGCCGGGAATGACCCGCCAGTCGCCGTAGGTGGCGGGGTTGGGGTGACCGCGCAGCAGGCCCTGCAGGAACGTGGTCTTACCGCCGCCGGCGGGTCCGACCAGCACGATGGCGGGCGCATCGTCCGGGTAACCGTCGTCCGTGGGGATGTAAGGATCGGTCACGCTGTGTATCTCCTCGAGTTCACGACGGCAGGGGTTCCGACAAGGCCAGACGCAGCCGTTGCCGGTTTCCCCGGGGGTTGAGCAGCTCGGCGATCAGTTCGGGGTAGCTCTCGACGGACATGACCGGCAGCCGGCCGGTGAGCATCGGCCACGCCTCGTCGGACCATTCCCGCCCGGCCCGGCCGAAGCTGCTGTCCGGTCCCACCGCGGGACCGGACAGCACGGGGACCACCGTGAGACCGTCGGGCAGGGTGGAGACCACGGCCGGGAGACGAAGCCGGGCCGGGCACGCGGCCAGGTACATCCGCTGCACCGGGGGGTGCGGGGGCCGGCCGGCCAGTACGAGCAGAACCTTGCGGGCCGCCCGCCGCCACGACATGTCCGCGACGACGTCGAGGGCGTCCTCCAGCGGGGCGGCCAGATCGTTGTGGGCCGGCTCGGCCGCCATGTCGATCAGCGCGTCCAGGGCCAGATCCGGATCGCCCAGCGGTGCCGTGCGCATCTCGACGATCCCGTCGCGGGGGTCGTGGTCGCCGTAACCGACGACACCGACGCGAAGCGCACCGTGCGCGAGGCCGGTCATCTCGGTGATCAGCCGTTGCGCGGTCGCCAGGCGGGCGCTGACCGTGCCGGCCGCGATGCGCGACTCACCGAGCTCGATGGTGATGACGACGTCGACGGGTGTTCCGGGACCCACCTGACACAGCGTCTCGAGGTCGCCGACCAGGTCGGCCCAGGCCGGTGGGTGGGGCGCCGCCCCGGAGTGCAGCAGTTCGACCCGGCCCGGCTCCTCCTGGCGCACCGTGAGTACGCCGCGCTCGCCGGCCGCCAGTTTCAGGACGGCCGTGGAGACGGCGGCGGCCGGATCCGTCAGGTCGGCGCCGGCCCGGATCAGCGGAACGACCACGGCGTCACCCTGGCCGGAGCCGTACACGGCGATCTGCGCTTCGCGGGGCCGGGACGCGTCGACGACCTCGGGCGGGAGCACCGTCTGCCGCTGAGGGGCCGCGACACCGGTTCGCGCGTCGACCCGGCACACCACGACGTCGTAGCCTTCCGGCCGGGGCACTGTCGCCATCACCGCATGGGCGAAGCGGGTCAAGCGGGTGCGGTCCCCGGCCGCCGGGACGGTCGCCGCGGGGTGAAGCTTGCTGACCGCCAGGTGCTGCGCGTCGGTGAGCAGCTGCCATTGCGGTGGGGCACCCACCACGACCAGTGGCGCGTCAGCCAGCGGGGCGATGGTGTCGATGGCCGCGGTGACGGTGCGCACCCACTCGGCCCGCCGGACCGGGGCGTCACCGACTCCGCCGGCGAGCTGGAACAGCTGCTTCTGCCGGTAGCCGGGCAGCTGGCGGCACACTTCGCTCCACGGGGCCTGCCAGCGCGGATCGAGCTCGCCGGAGCTACGGTCGGCCGCCCACAGGGTCAGACCGTCGACGCGGAACTCCAGGAGCATCATGCGCGTGTGGGCCTCGGTGTCGCGCAGCAGCGCCGCCACATCGCTGATCGCGACCGTCGGGGGTTCCCGGGTGTCGACGGTCGCCGCGACATCGGTGGTCCCGGTCCCCCGGGCGAGTTCCGCCAACCGGAGGTACGCGTTCCCGTCGTCAGCTCCGAGCGCGGTGGCCGCCACCGCGGCCGCCCGCAGATCGTGCCGGCGCTGCGCGGTGCTCAACTCGGCCGCGAACCGGGCTGCCGCATCGGCGCCGGCCGGGCCGAGCCGCAGACGGGATTGCAACTGCCACCCGCACACCGGGCAGAGTTGCGGCCCCGCGAGCGGGCCCGGGGGCGGCACGGCGCACACCGGACAGACACGCTGTCGAACCATGTATGACCTTCTCCATGCCTGCCGGGCCGCCGGCTGTTCGCAACGTCGAAGCAATCTTGAAGAACGGCTGAGCAAAAACACCCTCAACCGTTGGGTCAAGAGTTAAAGAGGAATACCCGATGGGCGCGAGAGACCACCATGACCGAAATTGACCGCGTGAGGGTGCGATGAGTTCGAAAGTGAATCTGCTCTGCGGTGAAAGGCCGAACGATCCGGCGACGCTGTACCGGCTCGATCTGGCTTTCGACGGCAGCGGCCAGGCGTACGTCTATCGGGGAATTGAACCCGGCGCCTCCGGGCGCAGAGTGACCGTGCGGGTCTGGCGGCCGAACCGCAGCCGTCCTTTTGACGAGCAGAAACAGTCGTGGAAGCGGGGCGCGGCGCTGTTGCGCCGGCTCAAGGGCGTACCGGGGATCTGCCTGCCGGTCGCCGACTTCGACGGCTTCGCACCCTGGTCGCCGGGCACGCGGCCGAGCGGGAACAAGGTCCCGATCCAGGTGCTCGAGTGGGTCGAGGGCGAGAACCTGAAAGACCGCCTCGAGCCGGGCTCACATCTGGCCGCTGAGCAGGGCGAGCTCGACGCTCCGCGGGTGCTGCACGAGCTGGCCCGGATCCTCGGCGAGTTGCACCGGCGCGGCCCCATCGTTCACCAGGACGTGTCCCTGTCGAACGTCATCATCACCCCGGCGGGTGACCCCGTACTGATTGATTTCACCAGCGCCCGCGACGACGGCGACCTGACGCACTACGCCGGCACGTTCGGCGGCTCCGCCCCGGAACTCTTCGAACGGATCAACGGTGGCGATCCGGCCTCATGGCAGCATCCCGAGCCGAGCACGGCAGCGGACATCTTCGGTTTCGGCGCTATCGCCTATTACCTGCTGACCGGGGTGACCTGGCGGACCGGCGTGGTCGAGTCGCTACCGACCTCCGGCCTGCCGGACGCGCTGCGCGACCACCTCATGCTCGTGCTGGCCGGGGACGCCAGCCGGCGGGCGCCGGTCGACGGCCTGGACGAGTGGATCGACCGGCTCGCCGACCTGGTGGTCACCACCGGGCACCGTACGCCCAGGGTTCGCTGGACACCTCCGGTGATTCCCGGTCCGCGGGCGGCGGCGGACAACACCGAGGCGGTCCGCGAGTACGACACGCCCAAGGACCCGTGGGCTGCTGCTGCCCCCTACACCGATCCGCTGTCAACGCTGCCGCCCGAGTTCTTCCAGGACGGGCACGCGCCAGTCGTGGCGCTGCCGGAGGTCGGCGCGGCCGCGGAGTTCGTCGCGGTGGCCGACCTGCTGAGCGCGCCGGCTGTGGTTTCCGCCGGGGTGGGCGTGCGCATCGCGCCGCCGGGCACGGGCCCGGTCGTGCTCGTGCCCGGTTTCGTCCCCGGTCTCGAGGAGCGCACCGACCGTTGGGTGAACAACGAAGGACGGGCGCCGGTTGTCACCCCGCCGCTCGATCCGACCCGGCAGATGCCCCGGCCCCCGACACCGGACACAACCGACGACGCCCTCAGCGGACCGGCCGACGACGATCCCGGACCCGAGCTGCCCCCCACCGTCGTGCGGCCGGCCGTCCGCCACCGGCTCACCCTCTGGCAGCGTGTCCGGATCGGCGGCGACTACATCATCGTCCTCGCCGTGGCAGCTGTCGGTGCGTGGCTCATCTGGCTGATCGGCAGCGGCAACCTGACCAACGTCAACGCTGCCGGCAGCATCCTGTTCTTCGCCATCGGTGCTGCCGTGGCCGACCTGCTGGGACAGGCCGTGGGGGCAGTGGGGTTCTCGGCGGCCACCCGATCGGATCGGCGAATGCTGTTCTGGCGGGCCCTTCACGCACCGGCCGCAGCCGTTCTGGTCGGGGCGGTGTTCACCTACACCTGGCTACTCGCGACTGGAGCGTAACCGCCGAGCTCCGCATTCCGTCCGGGCCGGACGGCGCGATATCGCTGCGGCGTCCAAAATGGTGCCTCGAGCGTTCCATTCTGGATTTCCGGTCGATTCTTCATCGCGTCGGCGGCCCGTTTCCGCACCGTTGCCGGAGCGCTTATCCGGCGTTGCCTTCGTCCCAGCCTTCCTGTGGCGTGGCGCAGGTGCCGCGGAAGACGTACTGCGACGGCAGGCGGCGTTGGTCGCTGGTCCAGTCGATGGGTGGGCGGCGCTGCTCCGGCGGCAGGTAGCCGAGCCGGTAGACGGCCATCAGCTCCAGGTCGTCCGGGACCTTGAGCAGGTGGACGATCTCGTCCCAGCGGCCGGGGACCTCCATCGGGAAGGAGATGAACTGGATGCCCATGCCCAGCTCGACCGTGGCCAGCCACAGGTTCTCCATGGCCGCGCCCATGCTGAACACCGAGTAGAACGAGGACAGCTCGCCGGGGCGGTACTCGGAGCGGTCGAGCATCACGCCGAGCAGCAGCGGGGAGCCGGCGACGAGTTTGCGGTTCTCCTCGCCCAGGCTCTGGGGCACCCGCATGGCGTTCATGAGTTTCTGCCCGCGGCTGGTGAAGACCTGGCTGGTGAACGGGCGCAGCGGGGCGGGCAGCCGGTCGAACAGCATCCCGTCGCGGCGGCGTTCCATCTCGGCCTTGCTGAAGCGGAAGTACGGCTTGTAGCGCTCGAAGAACGTGCCGTTGGACATCGCCTCGGTCATGCTCTCGCCGCTGATCCGGGCGATGGTCTCGATCGTCTCGCGTTCCTCCACGATCACGAATCGCCACGGCTGGCTGTTCAACTGCGACGGGGCCCGGCCCGCGAGCTCCATCAGGAGCCGCTGGTGCTCCTCGGAGACCGGGTCGGGCAGGAACGCGCCGTTGGTGGTCCGGCGACGGCGCACCACATCGAGAAACTCCATCAGTGACTCCTCCAGGCGGAAACGAGAGCGGCCGCGTACGCCGGCGCCGCCGACCCGGCCAGCGCGGCGTGCCGGCGGATGCCTCCACCGGCGTACGGCAGGGCGGTCAAGGGGCCGAGCGCCGGCAGCAGGGCGAGACCGGCGGGCCGGCGTTCGTACGCGCTCGCGGCGACCGCGAGCACGGTGAGCGACGCCGTGGCGGTGAACAAGGCGTGATGGACCCAGCGGATACGTCCGTTGTCGACCAGACCCGTGGCCACGGCCGCGCCGAAGGCGGCGTTGATTGCATAGCTCGTCGCGGCGGCGGTGACCAGGCCCCGGGTTTTCAAAGGTCACTTCCGCGGGTGAGCAGCAGGCGCTGCGGGAACATCGGCGTGACCTGCCACCCCGGCGGTACGGCGGCCAGCAGCTCGGCGCGCCGGTAGCTGCGGCGGATGGAGAGCAGCCCGTCCTGGTGGACGAAGGAGCGGCGGGCGAACGGCAGGGTGGCGGCCGCGTACAGGCCGTAGCCGGCCCGTCCCCGGGCGAGATCGTTGTGGATCACCAGCCGACGGGACAGCGCCAGGCTGTCGGTCAGCAGCGCGGAGAGCTCCTCGGCGTCCAGGTGGTGCAGGAGATGGTTGGAGATCACCAGGTCGTACCGGTCGCCGCGGGCGACCAGGTCCGCGCTCGACGCCTGTTCGAAGTGGACCCCGGCGTCCGGGAGCCGGCGCACATGACGGAGGGCGCGTTCGTCCGGGTCGATGGCGGTCGCTTGGAGCAGCAGCCGGTCGCGGGCCGCCCAGCCCGCCAGGGCGCGGGCGATGTCGCCACCGCCGAAGCCGATGTCCAGCAGCGTCGTCGGCCGGCGGGCATCGAGACGCGGCCGGATCCGTTGCCGGTAGAGGCGCCGCCAGCCCGAGACGAGCCGGTTGACGGCGGTGAACTGCCGGTAGGTGCGTTCGAGCCGGTCGAGGTCGCAGCCCGGGTCGTCCATCAGCTCCCGTGACTCGGTGTCCCGCAGGGCGAACCCGCTCATAGTGGTGTTCTCCGATCTCACATCCCGAAGAGATTCTTACCCGTTCAAGGGCCGGTGACGCTTACTACTGATCGCAGCGTCGCGGCTACCCGGGGTACCGTTGCTGGCCTATGTTCACCGGCCGGACCGTCGTCAGCGCGCAGGGGAGGCGCCGGTGGTCCGTCGTGCTCGCCGTCGCGCTGGTGCTGGCGGCGATTCCGCTGGTCATCAATGTCTGGCCCGTGCGGGCCACCGGCGAGGACCCCGCGTCGCTCCGCGCCCGCATCGTTGCCTCCGGGGCGCAGCACTTCCAGGGATACGTGCAGAGCGCCGGCCTGCTCGGCCTGCCCGCCCTGCCGAACCTGAGCCAGGTGACTGCCCTGCTCAGCGGCACCACCGAGATGCGTGCCTGGTACGCCGGGCCGGATCGCTGGCGGCTGGACGTGCTGGGCCCGGGCACCGAACAGGATCTCTACCAGACCGCGGACGGGCAGGTCCGCTGGGATTACGGCGACAGCCAGCTCACCCGGATCGTCGGCGACCAGCCGCTGCGTCTTCCCCGGGCGGCCGACCTGACCCCGCCCGAGCTGGTCCGCCGGGTGCTGCGGCTCGCGGCCGGGGACCGGGTCGAACCGCTGGCCGCCAAGCGGGTGGCCGGGGTCGACGCGGCCGGGTTGCGGCTGGTGCCGGTGCAACCCGACACGACGGTCGCGCACGTCGACATCTGGGCCGACCCCCGTACGGGCGTACCGCTGCAGGCCGAGGTGACCGCGAAGCTGGGCACTCGCCCGGTGTTCGTCACCCGCTTCCTGGAGGTCGAGTTCCGGACGCCCGACGCGAGCGTCCTGACGCCCCCGGCCGAGCGGCCCGGCATCGGGTTCACCGTCACCGAGGCCCCCGACATCCTCAGCAGGATCCAGGACCGGCAGCCGGCGGCGATGCCCGAACAGCTGGCCGGGATGCCGCGCCGTGACACCGTGCCGGGGCTCACCGCGGTCGGTGCGTACGGGGCTGGGCTGAGCGCCTTCGTCGTGGTGGCGCTGCCGAGCCGGTTTGGGTCCCAGGCATTCGGGCAGATGGCGGCGTACGGCCGTACCGTGACCGTCCCGGACGGGACCGCGGCCCTGATCGCCACCGGGTTGCTCAACGCTCTCGTGGTACGCACCGCGAGTGGGCACTGCCTGGTGGCCGGCATGGTCGGCGCCGTGCTGTTGCAGCGGGCGGCCACCGATCTGGCACGAGAGGCGAGCTGTTGATCCGGACGCGGGACCTGACCAAGCGGTACGGGCGTACGGTCGCCGTCAATGGTGTTGATCTTGACGTTCGCGAGGGTGACCGGTACGGGCTGCTCGGCCCGAACGGGTCCGGCAAGACGACTCTGGTCCGGATGCTGCTCGGGCTGGTCTTCGCCACCCGCGGCGAGATCGAGGTGCTGGGCCGGCCGGTGCCGCGGCGCGTCCAGGAGGTGCTGCCGTCGATCGGCGCGCTCGTCGAGGGGCCCGGCGCCTACCCGCACCTGCCCGGGCGCACCAATCTGGAGTTGTTCGACGCGGCCGGGAAAGGCCCCGGCCGGCGTGGGCGCCGGCGCCGCGTCGACGAGGCCCTGGAACGCGTCGGGCTGGCCGGCATCGACCGCCGGCCGGTCCGCGCGTACTCCCTCGGCATGAAGCAGCGGCTCGGGCTGGCCGGCGCGCTGCTGCGCCGGCCGCGCCTGCTGATCCTGGACGAGCCGACCAACGGGCTCGACCCCCGCGGCATCCGCGAGGTCCGCGACCTGCTCACCGAGCTGAACGCGGAGGGGACGACGGTGTTGCTCTCCAGCCATCTGCTGGCCGAGATCGACGCCTTCTGCACCCGGGTCGGCGTGATGGACCGGGGTCGGCTGGCGGTGCAGGACGAGCTCGTACGGATGCACGAGCCCACCGGCCGGATCCGGATCAGCACGCCCACCCCGGACCGGGCCGTGGCGCTGCTCGACGGCCGGGTCGAGCGCCGCGACGGCGAGACCCTGATCGTCCGCGGAACCGACCCCGGCGCGCTCAACGCCGAACTGGTCACGGCCGGCGTCACGGTCGCCGCCGTCGCCGCGGAACGGCGCACCCTGGAGCAGGTGGTGCTCGAGGCGACCACCGGCAGCGCCGACCGGGTCGAGGGGGACCGATGATCCGCGTCGAGCTGGCCAAGCTGTTCCGGCGACCCCGGACGTACGTGATCGCCGCCCTGCTCTGCGCCCTGCCCCTGATCGTCGCGGTGTTCCTGGCCACCACCGAGATCCCCCCCGCCGCCCGGGCAGGGCGGCGCGTTCCTGTCCGCCGTGCTGAGCAACGGCGCCCTCTACCCGGCCGCCGCGATGGCGCTCGTGCTGCCGGTGTTCCTGCCGGTGTCGGTGGCCGTCCTGGCCGGTGACGCGGTGGCCGGCGAGGCGGCCGCGGGCACCCTGCGCTACCTGCTGATCCGGCCGGTGAGCCGCACCCGCCTGCTCGTCGCCAAGCTGGTCTCGCTGGTCGTCTTCGTGCTGTTCGCCATCGGCGCGGTGCTGGTCACCTCGTTCATCACCGGGCTGACGCTGTTCGGCGGGCAGACCAGCTCGGCCGGGATCGCGCTGCCGCCCGACGTGACGTCGCTGTCCGGGGTCACCATCAGCCCGGCCGGGCTGGCCCTGCGGCTGCTCGCCACCGTGGCGTACATCGTCGTGTCGATGCTGGGTGTCGCGGCCATCGCGCTGTTCCTGTCGACGGTGACCGACTCGGCCCTCGGCGCGGCCATGGGCGCGCTGGCCGTGCTGGTCACCAGCCAGGTCCTGGTCACCCTGGACGCGGCCGCGGCGGTCCGGCCCTACCTGCCGACCCGCTACTGGCTGGCCTGGGTCGACTTCTTCCGCGATCCCGTGCTGTGGCGCGACATCGAACGCGGCGCCGGCATCCAGCTCGTCTACCTGGTCATCCTGCTCGGCGCGGCGTGGGCCAACTTCGTCACCAAGGACGTGGCGGCCTGACCTGTCAACCCGGGCAGCTGGTGGGTGGGGCCGGCGGCTGCGCGCCCAGCGCGTCGATCACCAGGGCGGAAACCCGCGGGTCGGTGGGCAGATCGCCGTGCGCCACGCGCGCTGCGGGGCAGATGCTCTGCAGCGGTACGTTCGTAGCGCCGTCCAGTAGCGCCGAGTCGGGCGGCTGCACGGTCTCGTCGTTCTCGGTCCAGATCGACAGCCACGGCAGGCCGTCCGGCAGCGGCTTGTCGATCTCCCGCAACAGTTTGCTGCCCGGGGCCAGCTGACGACAGGCCGCCGGGCAGGCGTCCGGAGCGAGCGCGGCCCCCTCCCCGGCGATCTGCGCGCCGTGCAAGGGCGAGCCCAGCGTCACGATGCGGCGGGCGACCTCGGCGCCGTCGTACCGGTCCACCCAGAGTCGGGTCACCACCCCGCCCGCCGAATAGCCGACGACGTCGACCGAGCCGCCGGCCTCCCGAAGGGCCTGCCGCACCGCGTCGTCGAGGGTGGCGGCCTGGTCGTTGAGGTCTCCGGTGCCTTCTCCGGGCAGGGTCACGACCTGGGCCGTACGGCCGGCATCCCCGAGACGGCCCGCGAGGACGCTCAGCGCGGCCCGGCTGCCCCCGTAGCCGGGCACGAGCAACACAGTGCCCGGCCGGCTCTGATCCGGACGAGCGCCGTCGTCGCCGTCGCCGCGGAACAGGCGCGCACCGATCACCACCAGCGCCACGACGACCAGGACGCCGGCGAGACCGGCGAGCAGCAACCGACGTCGCGGGGACATCATTGAACTATGCGCGCTCCGCCGGTCGAGCGCGTCCGTTCGGGCCGGTTCGTCACCGCGTCGGCGGGCCTCATCGCCTACCCAGCAGCGCCGCTCTGTCGCCAAGCCGGCGGATGAGCCAATCCGGCCGGTCGCTTTCCGGCGGCAGGGCTCGCGCCAGCAGCTCCACCACCGCCGGGTCCGGATTGTCGACCGCGGAAGCCACCGCCGAAGCGTCGACCGTCGCGCCGCGGCGGAGCAGCTCCTCGGCCAGCCCGAGGTCCACGGCGTGCGCCCCGACCCGCAGAGTGTTGCCCACGGGCACCTGCCGATCCAGCAGCCACGTCGCGACGGCGAGCCCCCGGCCCGCGAGAGCGACGTCGATGGGGGTCAGACCAGCGCGGACGGGCTCCGCCGGGTCGCACCCGCGGGCCACCAGCTCTTGCAGCAGGGCGAGGTCGTCGGCCGCGGCGGCACGATCCAGCGCGAGGCGCCGTAGCCGGCGCTGCCCGGCGATGGTCCCGGCCCGCAGCGCGCCCCGCCAATCGAGCACCGCTTCCCGCACAAGCCCGCGCAGCTTGACCGCGGCCGCCCGCGCCCGTGGGTCGCCGCTTGCGCTCAGCTCCTCGACGGCCCCGCGCAGCTCCGAGTCGTCCTCGTGGGTCTCCCACGGGTCTTTCTCCAGCATCAGTTGATCGAACAGCGCGGGAAGGTCGTCGGCGATCAGCGCGGCCCGGTCACCCTCGGTCAGCTCCCACCCGGCCGGCAGCCCTTGCTGCCAGCACGCCACCGCTCCGTGGTCCGGCCCGTCGGCGGTACCCACGTAGACGCGGTCGAGATACTCGAAGCCGCCGATCGGCAGATAGGACAGCCGGGCCCCGTCGATCAGCTCCCGCTCGTGCCCGATCCAGCCCCACAGGTCCTGGTAGCCGTCGCTGTCCGGGTAGAACAACTCCCGCAGCGACACCAGGACCTCTTCGCCCCCGAGATCGGCCCGCAGGTCGTAGTGGAGGCTGCCGCCGAAAGAGGTACGCCACAGCTCGACCAGCGGCGCGGGCAGCGGCCCGGCACAGTGTTCGGCGACCGCGGCGAGAGCCTCGTCGGTGACGGGCGGCTGCGCGTCCAGAATGAGCCGCCCCGCGTAGACCACGACACCGCCCTCAGCGGCGGCCCGTTTCTCGTCGCCGGACAGAGCCGCAGTTGGATCATGGGTCACGGTTGCATCGTAGGCGGCCCGGGCGGCCCCTGCCGCAGCTCGCCGAGCAGGCCGACGAGGTCGCGGATGTGCTCGGGACGGGTACGTGCCGGCCCGCACGGCCAGACCGCGCCACCGATCGTGACCAGCTCAAGTTGCTCAGCCTCCGTCGCGGTGGCGGGCCAGCGAGTAGGCGACCGCGCCGGCGAGCAGGCCCGCTACCGCGCCGAGCAGCGCGGTGCCGACGGCCGAGTCGATCGCCTCGTAGTCGCTCGCGGACCAGCCCCAGAGCCAGCCGGCCCCGGCCCCCGCGACCAGGCCGGTGAACGGCCAGGCCGCCGGCCGCCAGCGTGGGTTTCTCGGATGACACATGGCGCGGCTACCGTCTCCACCAAGATTTGGTCCGGTCCGGGGAGGGCGATGTTCGTCCGGAAACTGTTGCGGATCCTGCTGAGCGTGGTGAGCGCATTCTGCGCGCTCGTGAGCGTCTATGCCACCGTCACCGCCTTGCAGGGTGACGACAGCGCGCCCGCCGCCGCGGTCTTCTTCGGGATAGTGGCGGTCGCCGCGTTCGCCTTGCGCAGGCCCGTGTCCTGGCTCGCGGACCGGGCCGCCGGCGTGATCACACCGCCGCTGCGGAGGGCTGTGGCCGCGATTCCCCGGCCGCGCTTTCCCGCGGGCCGGCAGCCCCCGGGCATCCTTCTCGCCATCATCGGGACCACGAGGGCGGACGACCTCGGTCTGTTCCCCGCTGTCTACGGGGCGGACGATCCGCCACCGCAGTGGACGGCTGAGGAAGAGGCAGCCGAGCGGCACATGCGAGCCCACGGCTTCCCGGACGCCCAGCTGACCGACCGGCGGCGAGACGACGGCGTCGACATCGTCGCCAAGACGGCCGTCGCCCGGGTCACGACGCAGGAGAAGCCGGTCAGCGTGCCGATGGTGCGACGGCTGCGCGACACCCTCCCGGACTTGGCTTCCCACCTCTTCTACTCGACTACGGGCTACACGAAGATCACGGTGGCCACCGCCGACAAGATCGGCGTCAGCCTGTTCCTCATCACCCGGCACGGCACGGTCGAACCGCTCAACGCCGGCGCCCAGCGAATCAGCACCTGACGAGCCGCATCCTCACTACCTCGCCGTCGGCATCGGCCGAAGCCCCCGGAGCGTGGTCGCGGCCCGCAGCCGGGCCCGGCGCCCCCGGCGGGCCAGGCCGAGCCGGACGCCCCGGACGGCCGACCACGCCGTGTCGTGATCGTCGCCGCCGGCTTCGTGGCCGGACCATACGGCCCGGTCCACCACCTCGCCGAGGCGGCGCAGGTCGGGCGCCACGTCAGGGACGGCCGCCGAAAGGTCCCGCAGAGTCATGGCCGGGGTGACGGCGACGCCGTACGCCCGGATCCGGTCCCGGACCTCACGGTCGGCGCCGGCCAGTCCCGGCCGGCCGCCTCGACGGCGTCGCCACCAGGCCCGCCCGGCCCAGAGGGCCGGCACGGTCACCAGCCACAGCAGCAGCAGCCCCGGGACCGCGAGTAGCAGCGCCCATGGCCGGTGCCGGGGCGAGGGAGATGCCGCCGTCGCCGTCGGCGCCGGTGCGGCCGGCGGGTGGGCGGCCGCCGCCCGCGCCTGTTCCGCGGCGGCCGCGGCCCCGGTCGGCCGCACCCCGGCGGCCGAGGCCTGCCCGGTCGGGTCCAGCGGCACCCATCCCGCGCCCGGCACGGCCACCTCGGGCCAGGCCAACGCGTCGCCGTTGTGGACGGTGCGGCCGCCGTCGGTGTCCGCTCTCGACGGTGTGCGGAAGCCGACGGCCAGCCGCGCCGGGATGCCGGCCAGCCGGGCGAGGGCGACGTAGGCGGCGGCGAACTGCTCGCTGGTGCCCCGTCGGGTGGTGCGCAGGAACTCGGTGAGCTGGGGCCAGCCGTGCCCGGCGGGCAGGCCGGTACCGACCGCCAGCCGGTAGTTGGCGCGGAACCAGCCCTCCAGCGCGAGGGCGGCCCGGAACGACGGCGGCCGGCGGCCGGTCGCGTCGGCGGCCAGCTCGGCCAGCCCGGCGGGCACGCCGGGCATCGGGTCGAGGCCACCCGGCGCTCGGTCGTCCACCCCGGCCCGGAGCAAGGCGTCGCCGTCGATCTGGGGCTCCCACCAGCGCAGCGTGTAGTCGACCGGGCCCGTCAGCAGCAGTGAACCGGCCCGGGGGGCCACCAGGGGTGAGGCGCCCTCGACCGCGGCCGGCCAGGTTTGGCTGGGCAGCCATGGCCCGGGCGCGCCGAGGACCGCCGCCGCCCGTTCGACCACCGGCACCCCGGCGCCGGGGTTCAGCCGGGCGCCGAGGCGGCGCAGGTCGTCGCCGGGCGTCCAGTTGACGCCGTCGAAGCGGTCCAGGACGGCCAACGGCCATCGGTCCGGCAGGGCCGCCGCGCGCAGGCGAAAGACCGGCCGGCCGGGGTCGGCCAGGCGGCCGGCCAACTCGTCGAGCGGGTTGATCAGCGGCGCCGGAGCAGACGGGGGAGCGGCCTCGGCGCGCACCGAGACGCGCGGCGGAGCGGCGGGCAGCACCGCGCCGGCCAGCACCGCCGCGCCCGCCGCCGAGGCGGCGATCGGGACGAGCACTACGGCGCGGGCCGAGGCGACCAGCACCCCGGCGAGTCCGGCCCAGACGATCGCGACCGCCACCGCCGGGCGGGCCGTCAGGGCGAGGTGCGCCTGCGCGAAGACGAGCAGGGCCAGGCCGGGCAGCAGCGCCGGTAGCGGGGCGGTGAGCCGGTACAGCAGCTCCAAGCCGATCACGGCGGCCGCCACCACCAGCAGCGGGACGAAGATGAGAAGCTCCGGTTCCGGGCGGGCCGGCCACGTCGTCTCCAGGGTCCGCCACCAGGACGCGGTGACCCCGTCGACGAGCCCGTGCCAGGTGGCGCCGGTGGGCAACCCGGCCGCGGTGGTCGGCCCCAGCACCGTCGCGCCGATCGCCAGCACCCCGGCCGGCGCGGTCAGCAATGGACGCCAGTCGGCCAGACCGGGGCTGCCTCGCCCGCACAGCAGCGCGACCGCGAGCACCGCCAGCGCGGGCGCCCCGACCGGCAGGAGCAGAGCGCCCAGGCCGAACACCGGGGCGAACAGCAGGCCACCGAGCACCGCGGTCAGCACGACCGCCGAAGCGCGGACGAATCTCACCGGTGGCCCTCGTTCCACCGCCGCAGAGCCTGTTCGGCGCCGACACCGCCGCCGAGCGCGACCACGACGACGTCGGAGAACGGCGGACCCAGTCGAGCCGGGGCGGTCGCCCCGCCGGTGATCAGCACCAGCCGGCCACCGGTGGCGCCGGCGGCCAGGGTCCGCTCGTCGTCCTGGCGCAGCTCCACCAGCGCTTCGAGGGGATGCTCGGGCACCTCGTGACCGCCCGCGGTGAACAGCCGGGTCCGCACGCCGGCGGCCGCCGCCGAGCCCAGCAGCGAGGCCGCCACGTCGACGGCCTCCTCGAAGTCGTCCGGGGCGAGGGCGCCGGCCCGGGTGTCGAGCAGCACGGTCAGCGCGGCCCGCCGCGGATCGGCCAGCTCGCGCACCATCAGCCGGCCGGTGTGCGCGGTCGCCTTCCAGTGCAGATGCCGCACCTCGTCGCCGGGCGCGTACTCGCGCACGCCCCGCGGCTCGGCGGAGCCCGGCCACAAGTCGTCCGCGGCCGGGCCGGGCGCCGCTGAGCGGGAGGGCCCGCCGCCGGGCCGGGCCGGGCGTTGCCGGGGGTAAACGGTCAGCGTGGTGAATCCGCCCGCGCGGTGCCATCCGCGAGCCAGGCCGAGCGGGTCCTCACGGCCGGCCTCGAGCGGGCCGACCGTGAACCGGCCGCGGACATCGGTGGGAAGCCGGTACTCGGTGGTGTCGACCACCACCACACGGCCGGCGATCCGGTCCCGGAACAGCAACGGCCCGCGCGGATCCCGTACAGAAAGGGAAGCCGACGCCGGGCCACCTCGCTCCACCCGGCCGGGGTTGATGGTGCGCGTCGCCTCGATCCGCGGATCGCGCCGCGCCACCAGCAGGGCGGCAGCGACACTGCCGAAGCCGGTCGCACCCAGCACGGTCAGCAGGGGATAGCGGAGCCACCAGCCGGAAACGAGCAGGGCCGCGGCCGTGATCAGCACCGCGACGCCGCGCCGGGTCGGGCGCACTTCAGCGGCCGGCGTCCGTCAACGGCACCGGGACCGACGCGAGAATGTCCGTGACGATGCGACCGGCGTCGTGCCCGGACAACTCCGCCTCGGGGGTCCGGACCAACCGATGGGCGAGGACGGGCACGGCCACGTCCTTGACGTCGTCCGGCGTGACGAAGTCGCGGCCGCTCATCGCGGCGATCGACCGGGCCGCGCGCACCAGGGCGATGCTGCCGCGGACGCTCGCGCCGAAGCGTACGGCCGGATCGGCGCGGGTGGCGGCGGCCAGCCGGACGGCGTACTCGGCGATGGCGTCGTCGACCCGCAGCGTTCGAACCCGCGCGATCGCGTCGCGCAGGACGCCGGCGTCGACCACCGGCCGCAGATCCTCGGGCCCTTCGCCGGCGCCGTCGGCCAGGACGATCCGTACCTCGTCGGCAGTCGCCGGATAACCCACCGACAGCCGCATGAGGAACCGGTCGAGCTGCGCCTCGGGCAGCCGGAACGTGCCCTCCAGCTCGATCGGGTTCTGCGTCGCCACGACCAGGAAGGGCCGGGGCACCTCGTACGTCTCGGCGTCCACGGTGACCCGCCGCTCGGCCATCACCTCGAGCAGCGCGGACTGGGTCTTCGGTGTGCCGCGGTTGATCTCGTCGGCGACCACCACGTTGGCGAAGACGGCGCCCGGGTGAAAGGTGAACCGGTCGCTGCCGGGCCGGAAGACGCTGACCCCGGTGATGTCGCCGGGCAGCAGGTCGGGGGTGAACTGGATGCGGTGCCAGGAGCCGCCGATGCTGTGGGCCAGGCAGCGCGCCAGGGAGGTCTTGCCGAGACCGGGAACGTCCTCGACGAGCACATGCCCCTCGGCGAGCAGAGCGGCCACCGCGAGCCGGACCAGCTCGGGCTTGCCGCGGATGATCCGTTCGACGTTCTCGATGATGCGGGTGGCGATCAACCGGGCCGTCATGGTCCCCTCTCCGGCCACCGGAAACGGTTGGACTCGACGCCGGTCCCACCGATCTCGACCCAGACCAGCTGACCGACGGCGTTGATCGGGAACCGGTCGTCCACGAGCAGATGGCCCTGGTCATCGGTGGTCAGCCGGGCGCCGCTGTTGAACTTGCCCCACCCGGACGTGTACGGAGTGATCTTGACGCTGGTCCTCGGCGGGAATCCGAACAACTCGATCAGGATGTACCCGCAGCGGGGCGGGACGCAGTCGTCGTCATGGGTCGCGTCGGGGCCGCGCCCGACGGTGACCCAGGTGGCCGGCATGGTGGCCTCGACCGCGGCCGCGTCGCTCCGGCCGTTCTGGTTCTTTGCGAAGAGCTTTATGCCGTACGGGGTGACGCGCGCGAGGCCGGTGATGACGGCTTCCCGGGCGTCGCCGCCGACCTCGAGCGAGCCCCGGTCACCGGTGGCCGCCTCCCAGGTCACCTCGTAGGCGGTGACCGGGGCGCCGTTCGGTGGGGCCGCGCCCCAACTGAGGATCAGCTCGGCGCCGCGGGCGACGGTGGACAGGCCGGGCGGGACGCCGGGTCGCTCGGCCGGTGGCGGTGGCGGCCCCTCGGGCAGGGTGGTGCCGGGCGCGCTGCTGTCGACGGGTGGCCCGGGGTCGACCGGCCCGGGCGGCTGCCGGACCGCCGGCGGTGGCAGGGTGGCCGGGGCCGACTGCCTGACCGGCGGCGCAGTCGTGGCTGGGACGCCGGTGGCCGTCGTGGGCGCGGTGCCCGCTTCCGTCCCGGGTGCTGTGCCCGCCTGCGTCTCGGGTACCGTGCCCGCTTCTGTTCCGGCCGCCGCCGTCGTTGACCTGGTTCCGGGTGCCGTGGCCGCCGTCTTCGCCGGCCCGGCCGCCGGGGACGACCGGGCCGGGGTCACCGCTGCGGCGCCACCCTGGTCGTCGACCACCGAGACGTGCCGCCCGTCGCCGCTCTGCACGTAGACCCGCCCGTCCTGGCCTTGGCGCAGCACCGGATCGCCGGTCGCGGCCGGCAACGTCGTCACCCGCCGGGGGCGGCCCTGCGGATCGTAGGTGTGGATCCGGCGGTGACCGAGCTCCAGCAGCACGATCGACGACCGGCCGGCCACCGGCGCCGCCCACCGGCCCGGCGGCAGAGCGACCTGGCCGGCCAGCCCGTCCGCGTCGAGCAGGAGCAGCTCGCCCCGGGCCACGACGGCGATCCGGCCACCGACCGGGCCGGGCGCGACCAGGGCCCCGGGCGGCAGGTCGACGCCGGTGGCCGTCGTCCGGCCCGGTCCGTCGAGGGCCAGCCGGGTCATGGTGTCGCCGCTGAAGTCTAGGAACACCGCGGTGTCACCGAGCACGCTCAGCCCGCCCGCATGACCGGCCGGGAGCTGCACCGGACAGGTGACCCGGTCGGCGCCGGGCGCAAGGTGGCAGAGCAGTCCCTCGGCCCCGCGGTACAGCCAGAGCGTGCCGTCCGGAGTCACCACCGGCGCTCCGAGCGGGCCGCCGGCCTCGATGACCGTCTCGGCCGGGCCCAGCCGTACCACCTGGCCGGTCTCGCGATAGACCGCGTACGGACCGGCGGCGGCATCGACGGTGACGGGGCGCTCCGGCGCCGGCGAGGGCGTCGTGCCGGTCAGGGCCAGGCTCGACTTGTCGAGCTCGCGGATGTCGTCCGGGCCGATGACGTACGAGCTGCGCTCACCCTCGACGACCTCGGTGCCGGGCTCGACGTCCTCCAGGGTGACCTGGGCGTCGATCGTGCGGCTCATGCCGTCGACGTGGAAGACCCGGTCGTCCCAGGGGTCGGCGAACCACCGGCCGACGTGGGCGAACCGCAGGCCGGGCGTGCCCGGACTCGCCCCGGCGACGGCTGCCGCGCCCGCCACCAGGCAGATCACGCCCAGCACGACCAACGGCAGGCGGGTCCGGCGGCGCCGGCTCGACCTGCTCACCCGAGAAGCATAGACAGGCTTGTACATGAACGATCCACGATGGATACATTCTTCATCCATCGTTTTTCATCAATCGCCGCCGGGCAGGCTCAGCTCGAAGATCGCGCCGCCCTCGTCGGCGTTGTAGACCCGCAGCGTGCCGCCGTGCGCCTCGGCCACCCAGCGCACGATCGACAGGCCCAGCCCGCTGGAGCCGCCGGTGCTGGTGAAGCGGTCGACGATCCCCTCGGCCAGCGCCGGCTCCACGCCCGGGCCGTGGTCGGCCACGATCACCCGGCCGCCGGCCACCGTGATGTGGACGACCGCGGCCTGCCCGGGCACCCGGCCGTGGCGCAGCGCGTTGTCCAGCAGATTGCCGATCGCCCGCCGGACCAGGGCGGCGTCGGCCGTCACCCGGCTCGGGGCGCAGGCGAGGGTGACCTGGGCCGCGCCGGCCGGGGTCTCGTCCACCACGACGCCGACCAGCTGGTCGAGCCAGATCGGTTCCGGCTCGAGAGTCTGCACCCCGGCGGCCAGCCGCGCCCGGATCAGCACCCCGTCGACGATCGTGCCCATCCGCTGGGCCAGGTCGACCGCCCGCGGCAACAGCTCGGCCTGGTGGCCGGGATTGAGCAGGGCCGTCTCGGCCAGCGCCCGCAGCGCGGCCACCGGCGTGCGCAGGTCGTGCGCGGCGTCGGCGAGCAGCACCTCCTGCCGGTCCAGGGTCGCAGTGACCGGCCGCAGCAGGCGGCGGGAGAGCAGCCGGGCGGCCACCCCGGCACCGGCCAGCAGCAGCACGCAGCCGCCGGTCAGGACCCCGATCATCCGGCGGTGCGCGGCTCGCGCCGCCGAGGCGTCGGACACCGCCACCACGGCGCCGACGACCTGCCCGTCGGCCTGCCGGAACGGCTCCGCCGCGAAGCGGAGGCGCCGGCCGTCCGGAGCGGTGGCCCATCCCGAGATCAGCCGGCCGGAAACGGTGGCCCGCTCGGCCAGGCCGGTGAACAGCGTGAGGCCGGCCGGTGCGCACTCCCGGCGGCTGACATGCCCGGTGAACCGCGCCGCCGAGCCGGGCAGCACGGCGAACTGCGGGCAGGAGTCGTTCAGCGGGTCGCGCAGCACGGCGGCGGTGGTGACCGTGCCGTCGTAGCGGACCAGGCGGGAGACGGTGGTGGTCACCCGCCGTAGGTCGCCGTCGAGTTCGGCCTGCCGGCGGGCCGAGTCGGAACGGGCGAGCAGGATGCCGGGCCCGAGCAGGCCGATCGCCACGGCCACGACGGACCACAGGGTGAACCAGCGGGGGAGCGAGCGCAGCCGGCCCGTCGCGGTCGATCCGGCGGCGCTCACGCCGGGTCCGCGCCGGCGAAGCGGTAGCCGCGCCCGCGGACGGTGTGCACCAGCTCGGGCTCGCCGAGTTTGGCCCGCAGCCGCCGGACGACCACGTCGACCACGTTCGACATCGGATCGGTGCTGGCGTCCCAGCAGTGCTCGATCAGCTCGGTGCGGCTCACCGCCTGCCCGGGCCGGCTCATCAGGTGCTCGAGCACGGCGAGCTCCTTGCCGGTGAGGCCGAGCAGCACCCCGCCCCGGCGGGCCTGCCGGCGCGGGCAGTTCACCTCCAGGTCGCCGAAGCGCAGCACGGCCGGGCGGGCGGTCGCGCCCCGGCGGGCCAGATTCCGTACGCGGGCGGTCAGCTCGGCCACGGCGAACGGCTTGACCAGGTAGTCGTCGCCGCCGTGCTCGAACCCGGCGACCACATCGGCGACCCTGTCCCGGGCCGTCAGGAACAGTACCGGCACGGCCCAGCCCGTCCGCCGCCGGGCCCGCACGTACTCGGCCGCGTCGCCGTCCGGCAGCATCCGGTCGAGGACCACGCAGTCCGTCCCGACCTCGGCCAGGACCGCGTCCGCCGCGGCGATGTCGGCCGCTTGGCGCACCTCGGCGCCGCCGCGGGCCAGCTCGGCCGTCACGGCCAGCCGGAGGTTGTCGTCGTCCTCGACCACCAGCACGCGCACGCCGGCTCCTTCCGCCGAGTCTGTCACCGGATCCTCATGTTGCTCGATGGATCGTAGGGGCGGCGGCCTTCGCCGGGAGGGCCGGACGGGGGTTTGGCCATGTTGTTCCATGTGCTCGGGCCGATCGAGGTGCACGCCACGGGGGCGCACCTCGCGGTGCCCGGCAAGCCGGCGGTCGTGCTGACCACGTTGCTGCTGCACCGCAACGCGTGGGTCAGCCTGGACGAGCTGGCCGAGCAGGTGTGGCCGCACGGACGGGCGCCGCTGTCCGCGGTGGCCAACCTGCGGACGTACGTCTGGCGGGTGCGCCGGCTGCTGCCCGAGCCGGGCCGCCTCGACCGGCTCGGCGACACGTACCGGCTGCGTGCCCAGCCGGACGAGGTCGACGCCGGCCGGGCCGCTCGCGTTCTCGCCGAGGCGTCCCGGACCGCGGACCCCGCGCAAGCGCTGTCGATGGTGGACGAGGCGCTCGGCTGGTGGCGCGGACGGGCGTACCCGGGCCTGGACACTCCGCTCGCCCTGACCCTGGCCGAGCAGCTCGACGAGCTGCGGCTCGACCTGCGCGAGCTCCGCGCCGCACGGCTGCTGGCGCTGGGCCGCGGGGCCGAGGCGACGGCCGAGCTGCGGGTGGTGCTCACCGCGGCGCCGCTGCGCGAACGGGCCTGGGCCGGGCTGATGCACACCCTCTCGGCCACCGGCCGCCGATCCGAGGCGCTGATGGCCTACCGCCGGGCGGCCGAGCTCCTCGCCGCCGAGCTGGACGTGCCACCCGGGCCGGAACTGCTCGCGGCCCGCCGCCTCGTGCTGGCCCCGGCCTGATGATGACCCTCCTCGACGAACGCGAGCGGCACCTGCTCGCCCTGCTCGCGGCCGGTCTCACCGACGAGTCGGCGGCCGCCCGCCTCGACGTCTCGGTCCGCACGGTGCGGCGGACCATGGCCTCGATCATGCTGCGTCTCGGCGCGCGAAGCCGGTTCCAGGCCGGGATGATCGCGGCCCGGCTCGGCGTGCCCGCACCGGCTAATGTGTGCATCTGTGCGGGTGCTTGTCATGGAGGACGACGACAACCTGCGCCTGGCCCTGGATGTGGCGTTGCGGGGGGCGGGCTTCGCGGTTGACGCCGTGGCCGACCTGCCCGAGGCCGACGAGGCGCTGGCCGTGCACAGCTACGACTGCGCGGTGGTCGACCGCATGCTGCCCTCCGGCGACGCCCTGCCCTACGTCGCGGCCCGGCGCCGGGCGGGCTGGCGCGTGCCCGTGCTCTTCCTGACCGGCCGCACCGTCCCCGCCGACCGCGTCGCCGGCCTCGCCTGGGGCGACGACTACCTGGGCAAGCCCTTCGCGGTGCCCGAGCTGCTCGCCCGCGTCGCCAACCTCGGCCGCCGTGGCGCCCCGCCGCCCCCGGCCCCGCCGGTGAGCCACGCCGGCATCGAGGTCGACCCGGACCGCTGGGAGGCCCGCCGCGACGGCCGCCCGCTGGCGCTGACCGCCAAGGAGTTCACCCTGCTTCAGCGCCTGACCGCCGCCCGGGGCGACCCCGTCCCGCGCCCGGAGCTGATCGCCGCCGCCTGGGACGAGATCGTGCCGCCGGCCTCCAATGTGCTCGACGTCCTGGTCGCCCAGCTGCGCCGCAAACTGGGCGACCCCCCGATCCTGCACACCGTCCGCGGCGTCGGCTATCACCTGGGCCCCTGAGTCCGTTCCGGTCATCGGCCGCGGTTCCTGGCCTCACGGGCGACAGCGAAATCGCGTGGCTGCAGACTCGCCCGGAAGGGGACTCGGCCGACGTCGAGGATGACGACCTGGAGGACGTCTCCCGGGCCGGGGACCGCCGCCTGCGCGATCTTCAGCCGATCGATGAAGCCGGGACGACCGTCCCGTGTCACCACGTCCAGTCCCCACGGGGGAACGGCGGTCACGGTCACCTCGACCTCGTCATGATCCTTCAGCACGGTTACCTCGGCTCCCAGACCCTTGACTGGGTCAGCTGGTTGAAGCGGGCGATGCGGTTGATCGGGATCACCCATTCGTACCGCGCCGATCCGCCGGGTCCCTGCCAGTCATAGCGAAACTTGGTGTTGGCGAACTCTGTCTCGAACTCTTTACGCATCACATAGCGGATCATGCCGTTGGCGAAGTCGCCACGCCCTTGGTACTCGGCCGCCACGGACCTTTCCCCGAAATAGACGGACTGGTCGCCGCCCTGGTGCGACGCGGGATTCGGCCCGAAGCCCACTTCGAAGTCCTTGTCCGCGGTCTTCGGCGTGCGGTAGATCGTGACACCACAGTCCTGGGCGAGCACCGACCGGCCGCCGGCCCGCAGGCGATTGCCGCCGCGGCAGGCCTTGGCCTGTTCGGCGAGGTCGAGCAGGTCGTCGATCTGCTCTCGCGCCTTGAGGATCTCGTCGATGAACCGAATCAGCTTGGGCAACAACCGGCCGATCTTGGCGGCGACCGTGGCGATCTTGGTCCACGGAATGAAGTTCAGCAGACTCCACATGCAGGCCCACAGGTCGCCGTGCAGCAGGCATGCCTCGAGGTCGGTCACCCCGACCAGATCGAGCAGCAGCCCTTCGCCCTCGCGGGCGATGAAGTCCATGATGTCGCCGCTGGCGACCCCGATCAGCCGCTGGTATTCGGCCCGCTGCTCCGGGGTGAGGTAGGGAACCAGTTCCTCGATGTCGGGGATCTCGGGATCGTTGTTCGCCGGATTGGCGATGAACTGGATCTGCTCGTGCCGCGTGGCGATCTCGGCGCGGTAGGCCGCGTTCTGGGCGTCGATGGCGTGCTGCAATGCCTGCTCGGCGGCCTGGGCGGCGCTGTCGGCGGATCTCTGTGCGGCTTCGGCTGCTTTCTGCGCGTCAACCGCGGAGGCCTCCGCCGCCGTCGCCGCGTTCCTTGCCGCGGCGGCATCCGTCTCGGCCGCCCTCGCCGCCGAGGCGGCACGGGTGGCGTCCGAGCGCGCGTCCGCGGCGGAGCGCCCGGCGACGGCCGCGTCATCGGCCGCGGTGTTGGCCGCCGCACGTGCGCCCCGCGCGTCGGCCTTCGCCTGGGCATCGGCCTGCGCCGCACCGGCAGCGGCCGCGCGCGCTCCGGCGGCTTCCGCGGCGGCCTCGGCGGCCGATTTCTTGGCTTCGGCCGCCCAGCCGGCGGCGTCGGCGGCCGACCGTGCCGCGGCAGCGGCGGCCTCGAAGGCCTTCTTCGTCTCCTCGTTGGCGGCCCGGGCCGCGGCGGCCGCACGCTCGGCGGCGGCCACCGCCTCGTTCGCGCGCTGTTGGGCCGCGGCGGCCTGTTCGGCGCCTATCACGCGGGCCTGTTCAGCGACCCTGGTGACGAAGTTGGCGTCGATGTCGGCGCCGGTGAACGGGCTGACCATGGCCAGTGCCGTGTTGAGGGGCTCGGCGATTCCCGCCGAGGAAGCACGTGCCGCGGCGGCCGCCGTCACTGCGATGTCCGCCTGTGCGGATGCGGCCACCGCCTCGGTCGTGGCCGCTTCGGCTTCCTGCTGCGTACGCTGTGCGGCCCATAAGGCTTGAACGGACTCATCCTGAGCCTGTTCGGCCAGCCTGGCTGCGGCCCGGGCCGCCTCGGCGGCGGTGGCCTGTTGTGCGGTGGCGGCGGCGGCGCGGGCGTCGGCCTCCATGCGTGCCTGGTGGGTGGCCTTGGCTTCAGCTTCCGCCCGGCCGGCGGCGGCGTCGGCGCGAGTGGCCGCGGCTCGAGCCTCTTGCGCGGCCGCGTCGGCCCGGTCGGCGGCCCGGACGGCCTCGGTCGCCGCGGCGCGGGCGTTGGCGGCGGCACCGGTGGCCGTGTTCGCCTCCGTTCGGGCGGATCGGGCCGCGGCCCGGGCCGTTTCCGCGTCACGGGCGGCCTGATCGGCCTGACGCTGCGCCTCCTGTTTCGCTTCGCCGCTCGCGTCGGCGGCCGCCTTCGCATAGGCCTGCGCTCGAGCCACCGCTCCCTGCGACTCCAGTTCCGCGCGGAAGGCAGCGTCCCGCGCGTGGCGGGCGGCACCTTCCTTGTCCCAGGCGGTTCGCTCCGCCGAGGCCGCGGCGGTCGACGCCTGACGCGCTCGTTGAAGGGCATCGGCGGCGACACCGGCCTGGGCCTGGGCGTGGCGCCGGGCGGTCGCCGCGGTGGCGGCCTGGGCCTCGGCCCGGGTGCGCTGTTGCGCCGCGGTCTGACGCTCACGCTCGGCGACCTGCCGGGCGTCACGTGCCTTGACCGCCTCAGCCTCCGCGGTCTGCCGGTGCTGGCGGGTCCGCTCGGCGGCCGCCCACGCCCGGGCCTCGGCCGCCTGGGCCTGTTCGCGGGCCTTCTTGGCGCGGGCGGCGGCGGTCTTGGCCGCGGTGGCCTGCGTCTGGGCGGCGGCGGCCAGCTTGGCCGCGGCGGCGGCGTGCTCGTCGGCGTGTGCGCGCCACTTCGCGGCCTGCTGCCGGTGCGCCTCGGCCTGCTCGGCGGCGGTCTGGGCGTTGTGGGTGGCGATGGTGGCGTCGACCGCGTGACCGGCGGTGGTGGCCGCGCCGACGGCCGCGACGGCGGCCTGGTGCATGCCCTGGACGATGCGGGACCATTCGGCGCCGTAGTCGAGGCCGGTCTCGATCAGGATGTCGGCCTCGGTGACGGCGGTCAGGGAGGCGATCCGGGCTCGCTCGGCCGCCTGCTGGGCGGCGGTGAGCTGGGCCGTGGTCTCGTTCTTGGCCGCGGTGAGCTGGGTGCTCTTCTCGGCGGCGGTGCCGCCGCCGGCGAGGATCCGCTGGGCCGAGCGGGCGGCGTTGGCCGAGCCGGCCATCGCGTTGGCGGCGCGCTGCAGCTCGTGGACGGCGTTGCCGTGCGCGACGAGCATCCGGCGCCGCGCCTCGGACGCCCGGGCGGCCCGTTGGGCCAGGTCCGTGAGGTCCTCGGCGGCCTTGTTGCGGGCCTCCAGATCGGCCAGGTACTGCTCGCGGGCCGCCGCGTCGGCGGTGGCCGCCGTGAGGTAGCCACCGTTGAAGAAGGCGGCGACCGCGGCGTCGTTGCCGGCCAGCGCGGCCGCGGCCGCCCGTTTCATCTCCGAGCCGTCGGCGGCCGTGGCCACCAGCGCGGTCAGCCGGTCGCGCAGCAGCCGCTTGCGCTCGTTCTCCGCGGTGACGGCCTGCTGGTCGCGGGTGCGGGCGATGTCCGCGCCGTAGGCCAGGAAGGCCGCCCGGTCGGCGTCGGTGCCGCGCAGCACCCGGGCGACCTCGGTGTTGAAGTAGCCGCCGGCCGGGCCGGTGCCGGCCATGGCCTGGATGGTCGCGGTGTTGCGCCGGGCGGTCTCGTCGTTGCGGTCGGAGATCTGCTGGGTGAGGACGCCGTGGGCCTCGTACAGGAAGTGCTCGATCGCGCCGGGCTGGTCCGACGCGAGAGCGGCGGCCGCGGCGTCGCGGATCTCCGGCTCCTCGTCCAGCTCGGCGATCTCGGCGACCAGATCGCGCAGGAACGGGTCCTCCGGGAAGTCGACGCCGGTCCGGCCGTCCCACTGCCCGGTCTCGAGCGGGGGCACCGGGATCGGAGTGGCGGTCGCGGCGGGGTCGACGGGCGCGTACGCGTCGGCCGGGCCGGCCGGCGCGACGAGCAGGCCGGTCGTCAGCAGAAGGGCGGCGAGCAGGCGTCTCATGCCGCGCCGCCGGTCATCCGCAGCTCACCGGCGAGCGCGTCGGCGAACAGCCCGGACCAGTACGCGACCTGTTCGGCGGCCTGCTCCTGTTCGGCCGCCCACGACGCGGCGGTGGTGCCCGAGCTGCCGACCACGGCCTGCCAGTTGAGCCCGGTGGCGCCGTTGGCCGCCGCGACGACTTGCTGCCAGTTCGCCGCCTGGGCCCGGGCGACCTGTTCCGCGTCGGCCCACAGCACCCGCGGCGTCCCGGTGCGGGTGGCGACATCGGCCCAGGCCCGCGCGGCCGTGGCGCGGGCCTGCTCGGCCGCCTCACCGGCCGTGGCCAGGGCCGCCTGTTCGGCTGCCTGGGCGTCGGCGACGAGCCGCTCGATGCCGGCCCGCCACCGTGCGTCCTCGTCGCTGACGCGCATGCGGAACGCCGCGACGTCGAGCTCGGCCGCGTTGGCCCATCCGTATGCGAAGAACTCCACCAGGTCGGCGTCGGTGGCCGCGGGGCGCAGCGTGTACGTGGCGGCCGCCCGCACCTGTTCACCCGGGTCGTTGTCGCGCAGCAGCGCGACGTAGTCCCGGTCGAACTGCTCCAGGGCCGCGGCCTGCGCCCCGGTGGCCTCGCGGGCCTGCCGGTCACGGGCCTTGGCCGCCTCATATCCGGTGCGGGCGAAGGACTCCCGCGCGGCGGCGTTCTTGCCGAGCGCGTACGCAGCGGCGGCGTGCACCTCCGGCGCGAACTCGACGGTGTGGGTGGCCAGGACCCGCTGGCAGAAATCCGTGTTGCGCGAGTCGTTCAGCGCGGCCCGGGACTTGGCGAAGTTGTAACCGCTGTCCCAGAAACGGATCAGGGCCGCGTCCACATCGGAGCTAACCAGGGCGCCCCAGGCCGCGGCCCGCACCGACGACCGGGAGTCGAACGAGGCGACCGCCCGGGCGCGCGACCAGCTCGCGGAGTGCTGTTCGGCCGCCACCGCCCGCGGTGCGACCAGGGTCGTACACAAGGCGATCAGGGTGATGACAATCGGAATTCGCGCTCTCGCGTGCATCGGGACTCCCCATGGGCGACGGGCTGGCCGGGCCAGCTAAACATCGACACCGGTGCGCGCGGCGGAATTGGCCGGAAGCGGCCACCGACCCCCTTGAAGGAATGGACCGGAAATGTATCGGCGCCGCTATAACCGTTCTCGCCGACTCCGGGAGGAATGATGAGATCGTCGAGAAAGAGACGGGCGTTCGCCGCCGCCGTCGCCCTGTTGACCGCACTGTCATTGGCCGAGCCGGCCACCGCCACCGCCGCGGCTCCGTTGAGAAGAGCCGCCACGCTGGAGTCCTCGCTGGAGGCCCGGGTCAGCGCCGCCGCCGTGGTCGGCGTGGTCGCGCCGGACAGCTGGCTCGTGCTCGGCGAGCGTGACTTCGTCTTCGAGATCTGGAAGAAGGCCGACGACCCGTCCGAGGTGCGCGGCGCCGCCGAGCTGGCGCTGAGCAACTGCACCAGCACCTCGTACGTGCCCTGCACGGTCTACATCGAGTCGGGCATCCGCGCCGCGAAGGACCGCGACGTGGCCAACCAGGTGCGCGACTCGGCGGCGGCCCGCGAGGCCCGTGAGCTGCGGCAGCGGGCGCTGGTAGCGCTAGCGATCGAGGTGACGCCGGAGCTGTTGCTGCTCCCGGACCGGGATTTCGTTTTCGCGATCTACCGGCAGAACACCGGCGAGCGGGTACGGGCGGCCGCGCTGGCGGCGTTCGAAGGCACCGCGCAGGAGCAGCGCGACTTCATCACCACCGGTCTCCTGCAGGCCCGTGAGCAGGACCGGATCGCCGAGATCGAGGCGGACCAGGAGGCCACCGAGGCCGAGCAACGGGCCATGATCGAGCGGGGCGCGCGCGTCCAGGCGGGTCTGCTGGTGGGGGTCGTGCCGACCGAGGTGCAGTTGCAGGTCACCGACGAGAACTTCGTACGCTGGGTGTGGAACACGGCCAAGGAGAGCTCGGAGATCTACTGGGCGGCGATGGCCGCGCTGCGCAGCACCGACCCGGCCGTCTGGAACGCGTTCATCCACACCGGCATCGTGGAGGCGGACCGCCTCGACCGGGAAGCCGAGAAGCGGGCGCGGGCCGCGAAGAGCCGCAGCGACGTCAGCGCGGTCGAGGCCGCGGCCGAGGCGGCGGGGCGGTTCAACCTGGCCCGCGCCGCGCACGCGGCGCTCGCCGGATCGGACGGCGACGTCGAATACTTCCTGCACACCGGGCAGCTTCTGGTCTCCGACAACGAGTGCGCCAACCCGGCCCTGGCGGCCGACGGGCAAGGGTGGGGCCGGCTGAGCAACAGCCTGACCACGACCCGGCAGGCGACCACCGACCACGCCACCGCTCGGTGGGAGCTCGCGGTCACCGGCAACACCGGCGTCTCGGCCGGCATCTTCATGCCCGAGCAGCAGGTGATCGCCGGCAAGCCTTGGGACTTCGGCGCCGACGTGCGCACCCCCGGCGATCCGGCGCAGGCCCGTATCCAGACCGACTGGTACGCCGCCGACGGCGGTTACCTCGGCCGGCTCAACGGCGGATACCTGCCGGTGGGCGGGACGACGGCGTACACCCGGATCTCCGGGCGGTTCACCGCCCCGGCCGGCGCCGTCCGGGCCAAGGTGCTGGTCCAGGCGACGGATCTGGCGGTGGGTGCCGGGTTCCGTACCACCATGGCCACCTACAAGATGAACCCCGACCCGGACGTGACGGCGACCGCGGTGGCCGGCAACGGCACCGGCGTCCTCAACTGGTGGACGCGACGAACCGACATCATCGGCTGGAACGTGGGACGCGACGGCACCGACACCCGGGGCAGCGGTCCATGGGCCCAGGAGACCCGGGCGGACCTCCGGACGTGGCAGTTCAATTTGCTCACGAACGAGACCCCGTACAGCCTGATCCTGATCCCGAAGACCGCCGCCGGCCCGCTGTCGCCGGTGATCGTCATGGTGCGGCCGAGCACCAACCCGGCGCCCACCGACAGCCCCGGGTCGAGCAACGGCGTCGAGGCGGCCGTCCTGAACGGCTGGGGCACGCCGCTGGCCCAGTACAGCGACGAGTTCGACTACACCGGGCGGCCGGACACGGTCAAGTGGGGCGTCGCCGGTGAATGCTGGGACAACCCGCACGCCGACGGCGGGCAGCGCTGCGCCAGCGCCACCAAGGTCGAGGCCGGCCGGCTGGTGATGAGCGGAGGGGTCAACGGCACGACCGGCTGGCTGCAGAACAACTGGAAAACCCGGTACGGCCGGTGGGAGGCGCGAGTGCGGTCCCGCAACACTTCGGCGAGCAACGGCCGTACGTACCATCCGCTGTTGATCGTCTGGCCGGACGGCGACAAATGGCCGGAGGAAGGGGAGTACGACTTCCTGGAGAACGACGAGCCGGGCGCCGCCTGCGCGGTGGCGTTCATGCACTACCCGGTCACCTCGGGCGGCACCCAGCAGGAACGCAAGCAGGAGAGCGGCTGCGGCTCGCCGCTGAGCGAATGGCACAACGTCGCCTTCGAGTGGACGCCGAATTACGTCCGCGGCCTGATCGACGGCAAGGAGTGGTTCCGTTACGCCGGTAACGCGGGCGGCAACCGCCGGGCCATGCAGTCGATGGCCTCCGGGCACCTGACGATGCAGCTCGACAACTTCGACGGCACGAACATGACGCCGGCGACCTACGAGGCGGAGTGGGTCCGGGTCTACCCGCTCTGACCGGGCCAGGTGCGCAGGGTCGCGTCCAGGTCGTCTAGGTGCAAGTACGACCGGGGAGGAAGCACGACAGGAGCTGCTGGAACTCGTGCGGGTGCTCGATCGCCGGTACGTGACCGCATCGCGCGAGCACGTGCAGACGGACATCGGCGAGGTGTTCGAGCAGGGGCAGGGCGGCCGTCCCGAGCGGCGTCACGCGGTCCTGGGCGCCGTGCACGAGCAGCACGGGCGCGCGGACGGCGGCCAACGCCGGCCCCGGGAGGGTGAGGTCCTCGACCCACCGTTCTCTGGGCGGGGGGAACAACGACGCGAATGCGGCCTCCCCCGCTCGCATCGCAGTTGCCCGGGCGTCAACGGCCGATTCGGTCACGAGCGCTTGATCGTGGACGAGGCGGCTCAGCATGTCTCGTGCTCCGAGTGGGCCGGCGGGAGCGCCCCAGATCGCGTTGAGCTCGGCGGACAACGGCGCCTCGGGGGCACCCATCGTCGCGACCGCCACGACGTGGGTGACCTGCCGGGGGCGCGCCGCCGCCAGCGCCAGCGCCACGGCGCCGCCCATGGAGTGGCCCACCACGGCGTAATGCTCGGCACCGAGCGCGTCCATCAGGCCCGCGGCCTGCATGGTCCACAGCCGAAGCCCACCCCGGGAGCCCACCGGGACGGGCGTACGGCCGAAACCGGCCTGGTCAGGGGCCACCACGTGCCGGGACGGGCCGAGCGCCCGCGCTGTTGCCGCCCAAGCTCCGAACCCGGTCGTGCCGGGCCCGGAACCGTGCAGCATCAGCACCGTGGGTCCGTTGCCGCCCTCCAGGACGTTGACCGGGGAACCGCCGACGACGACAGTCCGAAGTGCCGTCACCGGGCGGAGTCGACGGACTTCGCGAAGAGCTCCATCATGGCCCGGCCGAACTGCGGCATGTCGGGCCACCCGCGGCAGGAGACGAGGTTGCCGTCCACGACGTCGGGAGCGTCGATGACCGTTGCGCCCGCGTTCTCCATGTCACCGGTGATGGGCGGGAAGCACGCCGTCTTTCGGCCCTTGAGAAGTCCGTACACCGCCGGCACCTGCGCGCCGTGGCACACCAGCGCGATGGGGAGGTTGCGCGCGAAGAAGTGCTCAGTGATGCGCCGGACGTCGGCGTCGACACGGATCCACTCGGGAGCGCGTCCGCCGGGGATGATGAGGGCGTCGTAGCGGTCGACGTCGACCTCGGCCCAGGGCACGTCGACCGGCAGCTTCCGGCCGTTCTTCTCCACGTAGGCGTCGGAGTTGGGGTCGAACTCGTGGATGACCAGCTGTACGTCACGCCTCGTCCGGGACGAGACGTCGACATCCCAGCCGCCCTCCTGCACGCGGTAGTAGGGATACATGGTGTCGAGCTCCTCGGCGGCGTCGCCGGTCAGGAGCAGCGCTCGGGGCACCTGCTTCTCCTCGCATCTGAGGGGTGGGTGAGGCGGATCCGATCCGATCCGATCCGGTTGAGTCAGCATTCCCCGACCCAGCGCGACCGTCAAGCCTCAGCAGCGTCGGCGATCTCGTCGAACAATCGCTGGAAACGCTCGCCGGACCGCAGGATGTGCCGGCGCATCGCGTAGGCGGCGGCGTCCGGGTCACGTGCGGCGATCGCGTCCACGACCTGCTCGTGCTCGGCCATGGCCAGGTGGGTGACCTGGGTGTCGCGGTGAAGCCGGAAGAGGTGCACGTGGCTGTGAAGGCGGGCGAGCGCTTCTCGGATGACCTGGTTTCCCGCGCTCAGGGCGACGAGATCGTGAAAAGCGGCGTCGCGCAGCCCGAAGGCGCCGTAGGCCATCGGCCCGGTGCTTCCCTCCAGCTCCGCCATCTCCTTCAGCATCCGCTGCAGTCCGGCGACCTGCTCCAGAGAGGCCCGTTCGGCGGACCGGCGCGCCGCGGCCGGCTCGAGGAGCAGGCGCACTTCGAGCATGTCCTCGAAGCGGTGACGGGTGATCTGGGGAGGGATGCGGTAGCCGGCATGAGGTACCCGCACGACCAGCCCTTCGGCCTCCATGCGGTTCAGGGCGTCCCGGATCGGCGTCTGGGAGACCCCCAGCTCGCGCGCGAGGACGTCGATCGTGACGCGGGAGCCGGGTTCGATCCGGAGCGACATCAGCTGCCCGAGCAGCGTGTCGTAAACCTCGTCGGCCAGCCGCCCGCGAGATCTTCCCGGTGACATTCCGCCCGTCGTGGTCTGGCTGCCCCGCGCGATCATCGCTTCGTCGTCCATCGTGACGTGAGGTCCTTTCTTGCGTCAGCGCGAGCCTGTTGACATCGGTCACAACGCTGCGACATGCTGACGCTCATCAGATCGTATAGGAAAAGTGGCGGATGATCTTCGTCCTGCATCTCCTTTGATCACTTTCAGCACCCGTCAGCATGCTCGACCTTCCCCTCGGTTCGCCACCGGGCCGTAGGGGAACCGGAGCCCTTCTCGACGGCACACGCCTGGAACCGGGCAGCTGCTCGGCGAAGAACCAGCGAGGTCGCACAAGTCCCCTCCCAGAAAGCAGGCAGAGATATGCGGTATCCGAAGCGAAGAGGACGTCCTGCCCGGAAGGTGCAGCTGGCGGCGGCGGCCATGCTGCTGCTGGCCACCACCGTGGCGGCGTGCGGCGACGGCAAGGACGACGACGCGAAGGCGAGCGCCCCCAAGGCGCCGGCGACCATCCCCGAGCTCACCCAGGATCCGCTGACCCTCAGCTTCATCTGGTTCGAGTGGCCCCCCGCGAAGGCGCTGGAGACGTTCGCGAACAAGGAGTACAAGAAGGTCCGGCCGAACGCCACCATCAAGGTCAACACCGTGCCGAACGCGAACTGGCACGACGCGATGTTCACCCAGTTCGCGGCGCGCAAGACCGACTTCGACATCGCGATCCTGGACTCGCAGCACATCGGCGAGGCCGTGACGAACGGCAACATCCTCGACCTCACCGACTTCGTCAAGAGCAACATCGACGTCGGGGCCTACAACCCGTACCTGCTGGCCGCTTACGGCCAGTTCCCCCAGGCCGAGACCGGCCAGCGCGACGAGAACGCCAGCCTGTACGGTCTTCCGCTGCTCGGCGACACCTGGACGATGATCTACCGCAAGGATCTGATCGGCGACAAGCCGCCGCAGACCTGGGACGAGATGATCTCCACCGCCGAGAAGTGCCAGACGGACCATCCCGGCGTCAGTGGACTGGCTTTCCACCAGGCCAACGGCTCCGACGCGGCGGCCGTCACCTACAACACGGTCAACGGCGTCTACGGCGGCAACCTGTGGGACGCCAAGAACCGCAAGATCGAGGGTGTCCTCAACGACGCGGCCGGCCAGGAGGCGATGAGCGTCCTGGTCGACAGGATGAAGCCGCTGACCGCCAAGGGCTCCGGCAACTGGTTCATCGACGAGGTGAACGCGGCGGTCGCCCAGGGCAAGGCCTGCATCGCATTCAACTGGATCGCCGCGAGCGGCGGCCTGCTCGACCCGAAGCAGTCGACGCTCGGCACGACGCGCGAGCAGATCCTCGGCAAGCTGGGTTTCGCCACCCTGCCCAAGCAGAAGACCGACCTGGTTCCCCTCGGCGGTATGGGGATGCACGTGTCGGCCTACTCGTCCCCGGCGAACCAGGCCGAGGCCCTGAACTTCATGAAGTGGTTCGAGCAGGCCGACATTCAGAAGAAGTGGGCCAAGGCCGGCGGCGTCCCCTCGCGGACGGACGCCATTCAGTCGCCCGAGTTCCTTCAGGCCGGGCCGTTCAACCAGGTGTACGCCGATTCGGTGCCGCGGATGCGGGACATGTGGAACGTGCCCGAGTACGCGCGTCTCGTCGACATCGAGAACACCAACGTGAACGCGGCTCTCAACGGTGCGAAGAAGCCGAAGGACGCGCTCGACAACATCGCCAAGGAGCAGCAGGCCGTGCTCGACTCGAGCGGCCGCAAGGGCGGCGGCGGGCTGTGAGCGACCCCGTCTCCCTGACGACCGACCGCCCCGGGCGGGTGGCAACGCCGAAGCCATCCGCCCGGGGCCGGTCCCACCGGACGAACGACCGCCGGCTCGCCGTGGCCTTCATCGCCCCCGCGCTGCTGCTGTTGCTCGCCATGTCGGTGTTCCCGTTGCTCTGGGCGCTGTACCTGTCCTTCACCGACTACTCGGCCACCCGCGGCGGGACGGCCAACTTCGTGTGGTTCGGGAACTACACCGCCATCCTCACCTCGGCACAGGTCCACCTGAGGGCCCTGACGACGTTGGTCTACGTCATCGGCGCGGTCGGACTTCAGACCGTGCTCGGTTTCTCCATCGCCTACCTGATCTCACGGCGTACGCACGGGCGGGGCCTGCTGACCACACTGTTCCTGGTGCCGATGATGCTGTCGCCGGTCGTGGTCGGGCTGTTCTGGCGCTTCATGCTCGACGCGCAGTTCGGCGTGGTCAACAGCATGCTCGGCTCGCTCGGTCTGGAGCCGGTGGAGTGGCTCACCCGCCAGCGGACGGCATTGATCTCGCTGATCGTGGTCGACACCTGGCAGTGGACGCCGTTCATCATGCTCATCGCCCTGGCCGGCCTGACCGCGGTTCCCAAGTACCTGTACGAGGCCGCGTCCATCGACCGGGCGTCCGAGTGGTTCCGGTTCCGCACCATCACTCTGCCGCTGGTGTGGCCGCTGCTGCTCATCGCCGTTCTGTTCCGGGCCATCGAGGCGTTCCGGCTCTTCGACCTCGTCTACATCCTCACCAACGGAGGCCCCGGAGTCTCGACCGAGACGTTGTCGTTCCACGTCTACAAGGTCGCGTTCCTGGGCTTCAACACCGGAACCGCCTCGGCCTACGGGATCCTCATGGTTCTGGTCGTCATCATCCTCACGCAGCTCTACCTGCGTTACCTGAACAAGCTCAAGGAGGACTGATGGCCGTCTCCGTCAACGAGGCCGTGTCCCCGGGCCCGGTCCAGGATCACGCGCCCCCCACGCGCCGTCTCGCCGGCCGGGGCCGCTCCGTGCTGGAGATCGCGCTGCTGACCCTGCTGGCCGTCGTGATGCTCTTCCCGGTGCTGTGGATGATCGAGACGTCCATCAAGCAGAACCGGGACGTGTACGCCGTACCGGCCAAGTTCTTCGACTTCCAGGTCACCCTGGACCATTACAAGGACGTGTTCGTCGCCTCCGGCGGGGGTCGCTCGGCCCTTTCCGTCTCGTTCCTCAACTCCGTCATGGTCGCCGGAGTCTCCACGGTGTTGGCCACCGTGCTCGGGGTGCCGGCGGCCTGGGCCTACTCGCGCTTCACCCTGAAGGCGAAGAAGGACCAACTGTTCTTCATCCTGTCCACCCGTTTCATGCCGCCCGTGGTGGTGGTGATCCCGATCTTCCTCATGTACCGCCAGGTCGGGCTCATCGACACCCCGCTCGGCCTGATCCTCATCTACACCGCTTTCAACGTCCCCTTCACGATCTGGATGATGAAGGGGTTCGTCGACGAGGTGCCCGCGGAGTACGAGGATGCCGCCATGCTCGACGGCTACTCCCGCTTGCAGGCCTTCCGGAAATTCACCCTTCCCCTGCTCGTACCCGGGATCGCCGCGACGGCGGTCTTCGCTCTCATCTTCTCGTGGAACGAGTTCGTGTTCGCGATCTTCCTCACCTCCAGCGACGACGTGCGGACGGCGCCACCGGCCATCGCCGGTCTCATCGGCGGCACCACCGTGGACTGGGGACTCGTCGCGGCCTCGTCCGTGGTGTTCGCCCTGCCGGTCCTCGTCTTCGCCTACCTGGTGCGCAAGCACCTCGTCGCCGGCGTGACGCTCGGGGCGGTGCGACGCTGATGGCCGGCATCGAGGTGACCGCCCTGCACAAGCGCTACCCGGACGGGACGGTCGCGGTGGAACACGTCGACCTGTCGATCGCCGACGGGGAGCTGTTCGTGATGCTCGGCCCTTCCGGCTGCGGCAAGACGACCACGCTGCGGGCCGTAGCCGGCCTGGAGAGGCAGACGACGGGCGACATCCGCATCGGCGAGACACTGTTCAACGACCTGCCGCCGGCCGAGCGTGACATCGCCATGGTGTTCCAGTTCTACGCCCTCTACCCGCATCTGCGGACCCGCGACAATCTGGCGTTCCCGCTGCGGGCCGAGGGACTGCCCAAGCGGGAGGTCCAGGAGCGGGTCGACGAGGCGGCCCGGCTGATGCGGCTCACGCCGCTACTGAATCGGCGGCCGCGCCAGTTGTCCGGCGGGGAGCAGCAGCGCGTCGCGCTCGCTCGCGCCCTGGTGCGACGGCCGCGCGCCTTCCTCATGGACGAGCCGCTGACCAACCTGGACGCCGAGCTGAGGGCGGACATGCGCACGGAGATCAAGCACCTGCAGGGCGAGCTCGGCACGACGATGGTCTACGTCACCCACGACCAGGTCGAGGCGATGTCGCTCGGTCACCGGATCGCCATCCTCAACAAGGGCCGCGTCGAGCAGATCGGTACGCCGCTGGAGGTCTACGACCGGCCGGCCAGCCTGTTCTGCGCCGCCTTCATCGGTTCGCCGCCGATGAACCTCATCGAGGTGGAGGTGGCCGAGGGGAAGCTGCGTGGGCAGGGCGGACTGGCCCTCACGCCACCGCAGGGCCTGCCGCGCGACCGTCGCCTGGTCGCGGGCGTCCGGCCGGAAGCGCTGGAGGTCACCGAACCGGGGGCGGAACGCTCGGTCCCGGCCCGCGTGGCCTCGGCCGAGTGGCTGGGTGACGAGATCATCTACGTCGTGGACCACGGCGGTCAGCACGACGTCCGGGTTCGGATGCCGTCGACAGTCCGTTTCGCCGCTGATGCCAAGGTCGGACTGCGGCACACCGGCCGGACGCCGGCCCTCTACGACGTGACCACGGAAGAACTGGTGGCCTGATGGGAACCGTGGCAGCGCACGGGCTGTACAAGTCCTTCGGGAAGGTCCAGGCCCTGGACGGAGTGACGCTGGACGTGCCGGACGGCTCGTTCTTCGTGGTGCTCGGGCCCTCCGGGGCGGGCAAGACGACGACTCTGCGAGCGATCGCCGGCCTCGAGACGCTGGACGCCGGCTCGGTGCATCTGGACGGGCGGGACGCGACCGGTGACGCCCCGGCCGCCCGCGACCTGGCGATGGTCTTCCAGAGCTACGCTCTCTACCCGCGGCGCACGGCGTACGAGAACATCGCTTCGCCGTTGCGGGCCCGCCGCTCGTCCTCGACCGAGATCGCCGCCGCCGTCGATCGGGTCGCGCGCCTGCTGCACATCGAACGTCTGCTGCAGCGACGTCCCGCCCAGTTGTCGGGCGGGGAGATGCAACGTGTCGCCCTGGCCCGGGCCCTGGTCCGCCGGCCCCGCGCGTTCCTCATGGACGAGCCGCTGACGAACCTCGACCTCAAGCTCCGCGTCGAGATGCGCACCGAGCTCACCCGCATCCACCGCAGCCTCGGAGCAACCTTCGTCTACGTGACCAACGACCAGGTCGAGGCCCTGTCGATGGCCGATCAGGTCGCGGTCCTCAAGGAGGGCAAGGTCCAACAGGCCGGAACGCCGACCGAGGTCTACGACCGCCCGGCCAACCAGTGGGTCGCCAAGTTCGTCGGGAGCCCGCCGATCAGCTTGCTCGCCTGCCACGCCGAGGGGGATCGCCTGGTCGGTGCGCAGGGCTGGACGCTGCCGCGGCCCCGCTGGACCACAGCCGAGGACGATCGTCCGCTGTTGCTCGGCCTGCGCGCGGAAGACCTGTCCGTCGAGCAGCGCGGGACCGCGTCGCTGCCGGGGGAGGTCTACGGGCTCGAGCCACTCGGGGACCGGACGGTGGTCGACGTCCGCGTGGGGACGGAGATCCTCAAGGTCAAGGCAAGACCCACCATCACCGGTACGCCGGGGGAGCGGCTGCACGTCACAGTCGACCTGGACCGGGCGCACCTGTTCGACGCCGGCACCGGGCTGGCGCTGTCCGGGGCCGGGCGGTGATCGCGATGAGCGACCCGATGGACGTCCTGGCTCCTGAGCACCGGCGGCTCCGCATCGGCGGCGCCTGGCGGGAGGCCGCGAGCGGAGCCACGTTCGCCGTCGAGGACCCGGCCACCGGCGAGGCCATCGCCGAGGTGGCGGACGCCGGCGTCGATGACGGGCTCGCCGCCCTGGACGCGGCGAGCGAGGCGATGGCGGAGTGGGCGGCGACCCCGCCGCGGAAACGGTCGGAGTTGCTGACCGCGACGTACCGGGCCCTGACCGGGCGGTCCGAACAGGTCGCCCGGCTGATCACGCTCGAGATGGGCAAGCCGCTGGCCGAGGCCCGGGCCGAGGTGGCCTACGGCGCCGAGTTCTTCCGCTGGTTCGCGGAGGAGGCGGTGCGCGTCGAGGGGCGCTACAGCGTCGCTCCCGCGGGTGGGTATCGCATCCTCACCGTGCCCAAGCCGGCCGGGCCGTGCGTCTTCGTGACGCCCTGGAACTTTCCGCTGGCCATGGGCGCCCGCAAGATAGCTCCGGCGCTGGCCGCGGGCTGCACGACGATCACCAAACCGGCCGCCCAGACGCCACTGACCATGCTGTTGCTGGCCCGCATCATGGAGGAGGCCGGTGTTCCCCCGGGCGTCGTCAACGTGGTGACCACCAAGCGGGCCGGCGAGGTGGTCTCGGCCCTGCTGGCCGACGGCCGGACCCGCAAGCTCTCCTTCACCGGGTCGACCGAGGTCGGGCGGGTGCTGCTGCGGCAGGCCGCGGACAACGTGCTGCGCACCTCGATGGAGCTGGGCGGCAACGCGGCCCTGATCGTCTGCGCCGACGCCGACCTGGACGTCGCGCTCGACGGGGCCATGGTGGCCAAGATGCGCAACATCGGGGAGTCCTGCGTCGCGGCCAACCGGATCTACGTCGAGGAACCGGTGCGGGCGGAGTTCACGGCGCGCTTCGCCGAGCGGATGGGCGCGCTCGCGATCGGCCACGGTCTCGACGACGGCGTGGACGTGGGTGCGTTGATCGACGAAGCCTCGGTCACCCGGATCGACGAGCTCGTCGCCGACGCGGTCACTCGTGGCGCCCGGGTCCTGGTGGGCGGCGAGCGTCCGGACCGGCCAGGTCATTTCTACCCGCCCACGGTCCTCGCCGACGTGCCTGGGGACGCGCGGATGCTGCGGGCGGAGATCTTCGGCCCGGTGGCGCCGATCATCTCGTTCACCTCCGACGACGAGGTGCTGGCGAAGGCCAACGACACCGAGTACGGCCTGGTCGCGTACGTCTTCACCCGGGACCTCCAGCGTGCGCTCCGGTTCACCGAAGGGCTGGACACGGGGATGCTCGGCGTCAACCGCGGGCTGATATCGGACCCCGCGGCCCCGTTCGGGGGCGTGAAGCAGTCAGGGATCGGCAAGGAGGGGTCACACGAGGGCATCGATGAGTACCTCGAGCTCACCTACGCGGCAATCGACCTTCCGTGACCGGCCGTTCTTCTTCCGGCCAGAGAGGTACTGACATGCTTGAGACGGTCCGCGGGCCCCGCCAGCTGATAGTGGGCGAAGGGGTCGCGCAGAACATCCCCCGGCTGGTGGCCGAGAGCGGCTCGCGAGTCCTCGTCGTGACCGACCAGGTCCTTCTGGCCCAACCGGGGGTGGCCGGGATCGTGGCCGCCGTACGGGAAAGGGTCGAGGTCGTCGGGGTCTTCGCCGACGCGACGCCGGACGTGCCCCTCGCCGACGTCGACCGCGCCGTCTCGGCGGCCGCCGAGGTGGACGCCGACGTCATCCTCGCCATCGGCGGCGGCACGGTGATCGACCTGGCCAAGATGGTCGGCGTCATCCGGCGGCACGGCGGGACGCCACGCGACTTTTACGGCGAATCGAAGGTGCCCGGGCCGACGATTCCCCTCGTCGCGGTCCCCACGACGTCCGGCACCGGCTCCGAGCTCACCCCCGTCTCGGTGCTGAGCGACCCGGAGCGCGAGCTCAAGGTGGGGGTCTCCAGCGTCCACATCGTCCCCGACTTCGCCGTCGTCGACCCGGAACTCACCTACAGCTGCCCGGCGACCGTCACCGCCTACTCCGGCATCGACGCGTTCTGTCACGCGGTCGAGAGCTACACCGCCCGGCCTCGGGCCCACGGCCCCCGTGACCCGGTGGAGCAGGTCTTCCTCGGCCGTAACCCGGTCACCGACCACTACGCGCTGCTGGCCGCGGAGCGGATCGCCCGTAGCCTGCGCCGGGCCGTCCGGGACGGCGGCGACAAGGGCGCGCGCGCCGACATGTCCTACGGGTCCATGCTCGCCGGGCTCGCGTTCTCCCACGCCGGCAACGGGGCGCCGCACGCCCTTCAGTACCCGATCGGCGCGGCCACGCACACGCCGCACGGCCTGGGCGTCGGGCTGCTTCTTCCGTACGCGCTGGACGCGGCCCGGGAGGCCATCGGCGACCGGCTGGCCGTCCTCGCCCGGGTGTGCGGGCTCGACGTGACCGGCGCCTCGGACGCCGAGGCGGCGGAGGTGTTCCTCACCTGGCTCGACGAATTCCTGGCCGACGTCGGCATCCCGGCCACCCTGGCGGACATCGGCGTGGCCCGCGCCGACCTCCCGCGCTTCGCCGAGATGGCCGGTGGGGTCACCCGCCTGATCCAGAACCATCCGGGCCCGACCGACCCGGCCAGCCTGACCGCGCTTCTGGAAGCGGCGTGGACCGGCACCCGGGCCCGGCCCGTCCCGGCTCCGAGCGGGGACACTGACCGGCCCCTCCCGGCCACTGGGTCTTCACGGTCACCGTCCGCGGTTCCGTGATGCCGTTCGCTGCCCCGGAAGACAGCAGCCCATGGACTGAGCCGGGCCCGGCGGCCGGCTATCGGTTGCGGCGGGTGAGGCGGCGGACCAGGGCGTACGCGAGCCCGGCGCCCGCGATCCACGGCGCGGCGACGATCAGGGGGTCGAGCGGGTGGTGCACCACGTCCGCCCGGTTCTGCCCGAGGCGGGAACGCAGACCGTGACGGGATCGCTCGGCGCGTACGCCGGTCTGGGTGAACGGGTTGTCCGGGTGCCCAGTGGCGAAGGAGCGCAGCACGCTCTCCGCCACGTCGACCCGGTCGGCCGCGAGCAGCAGCAGCCAGTGCGCGGCCCGGCCCTCGCTGTACTTCGCGTACGAGTAGCGGCGGATCGCGCCGGACAGGCCGCGCGGCGGGCAGGACGTGCCGAAGACCGGGGTGACGAACTTGTGCTCGATCGACCTCTCCCGCGGCCACCGCTCCGGTTGCCGTTCTGGGAACTCCCAGTGGGCGCCGCTGAACGTCGGGTCGAAGATCTCCTGCGGCACCGACGGCCGGTCCTTCGGGTCCAGGTCGGCGCCCCAGCCGGGGATGCGGGCGCGCAGTTCGTCGCTGGACTCGGCGAGCTTGGGCTTGTCCGGGGTGTACGCCATGATGAGCTCCCCTACGCGGCGTTCGGGACGATGAGCGGTTTGATGCAGCCGTCGAGTTTCGCCGAGAACATGTGATAGCCCTCGGCGATGTGCTCCAGCGGGATCCGGTGCGTGACGATGTCGCTGGGCTTGAGGTAACCGTTGCGGATGTGCTCGAACAGCCGCGGCCACTGCCGTTTCACCGGGCACTGGTTCATGCGCAGGGTCAGGCCCTTGTTCACGGCGTCACCGAACTTGACGGCGCTGAAGATCGGGCCGTAGGCGCCCATCACCGAGACGGTGCCACCCTTGCGGACCGAATCGATCGCCCAGTTCAACGCGACCGGCGAACCGCCCTGCAACTTCAGTTTCGCGCTCGTCACGTGCTGCAGCAGGTTGCCGTCGGCCTCGGCGCCGACCGCGTCGATCGCCACGTCGGCGCCCAGATGGTCGGTGATCTTCTTCATGTGCACGACGATGTCGTCGTACTCGGTGAAGTTGTACGTCTCGGCGTGCGCGAAGGAGCGCGCCTTGTCCAGCCGGTACTCGAGGTGGTCGATCACGATCACCCGGCCGGCGCCCATCAGCCACGCCGACTTCGCCGCGTAGAGCCCGACCGGCCCGGCCCCGAAGACCACCACCACGTCACCCTCGACGATGCCGCCCAGCTGCGCCCCGAAATACCCGGTGGCCAGGGCATCGGTCAGCAGCACGGCGTCGTCCTCGTCCATCCATTCCGGGATCAGGCTCGGCCCGACGTCGGCGAACGGCACCCGGACGAACTCGGACTGCCCGCCGTCGTAGCCGCCCGCGGTGTGCGAGTAGCCGTAGATGCCGCCCACCGCGGTGGCGTTGGGGTTGACGTTGTGACAGTTGGAGTAGAGGCCCCGGGCACAGAAGAAGCAGGTGCCACAGAAGACGTTGAACGGCACCATCACCCGGTCACCGACCTGGAGCCGCTGCACCGACGACCCCACCTCGTCGACCACCCCGACGAACTCGTGCCCGAACGTCATACCGACCCGGGTGTCCGGCATCATGCCGTGGTAAAGGTGCAGGTCGGACCCGCAGATCGCGGCCCTCGACACCCGGACGATCGCGTCGTTGGGGTGCTCGATCGCCGGCCGCTCCTTCTCCTCGACCCGCACGCGGTACGGACCGCGGTAGACCATCGCTTGCATCAGCGCCTCCAACACCAGCGGTCCTGTACCTGCCGGAGCACTGGCTACCCGAGCCCGCCCTCCGCAAACGACGATCACCCCCACGTACGCAGTGTCGCGTCCAGGGAATCGAGGATCCGGGTCCAGGACGTCTCGCTGTTCGGTGTGCTGTGGTCGAAGCCGCCGCTCTGCTCCAGGCTCACGAATCCGTGGAAGATGCTGCCCAGCAGGCGTACGGCATGGACCTGGTCCTCCTCGCTCAGGTCGTAACCGCGCAGGACGGCCCGCATCATCTCCGAGTGGCGGGGCCCCGCCGTGGCCGCCGCTTCCTCGGGCGTGAGGCGGATCTGGGCGGCGGCATAACGGCCCGGGTGGGCGCGGGCGTAGTCGCGGTAGACGTTGCCCAGGGCGGCCAGGGCGTCGCGCCCCGAACGGCCGGCCAGAGCGGTGGCGGCGTTGTCGGCCATCTCGGCCAGGGCGAGGGCGGCGATCCGGACCTTGAGGTCGTGGGTGTTGCGCACGTGCGAATAGAGGCTGGCCACCTGGACGCCGAAGTGGCGCGCCAGGGCGGACGCTGTCACCTGCTCGAAGCCGATCTCGTCGGCCAGCTCGGCCCCGGTCTGCGCCAGCCGATCCGGTGTCAGTCCTGCTCGCGCCACCCGCGCACCCCCTTCGAAACCTGTGACCATTATTCCGTTGCCTAAAGCCTTTAGGCAACCGTAGCGTGGCCGACATGAAGCCGTTGACCGAGCAGGAGATCCGCGCCGCCTTCGTGAACTGCAGCAAGGGCGAGGCCAAGCGGCTGTACGTGCCCCGTGACCTGGCCACGCAACCGTGGGAGGAGCTCGACTATCTGGGCTGGCGCGACCCGCGCGCCGAGCACCGGGCCTACCTGGCTTTCGGTGACCGGGCCTTCGTCCTGCGAACCCCGAAGGCGGGCGCCGAGCGAATGCGGCGCAGCATGTGCTCGATCTGCACGGTCAGCCCCCTGGCCGGCGTCTCCCTGATGGTCGCGCCCCGGGCCGGCGAGGCGGGCAAGCGCGGCGACTCGGTCGGCAGCTACTTCTGCAACGACTTCGGCTGCTCCCTCTACATCCGCGGCAAGCGCGACCCGGGCCCCGGCGGCCGCCTCCCCGAGACGATCTCCCTCGATGACAAGATCGAGCGCCTGACCACCAACCTCACCGCCTTCCTGGACCGGGTCGTCTAGACGGGACGGGCCTCCCCGCCGACGGGTTGCTCACGTCTGCGGGGAGGCGGTCAGGGTGGTCGGGCGCTCAGCGCCGAGTCTCGTGCTGGGTCAGCAGGCGACGGTGCCCAGGAGACCGATGCTTGTCTCGGTCTCGCCGGCATAGATGTTGCCGCTCGGCATCTTGAACTCGGTCTCCACCCTCACGGAGTACTCATGGTCGGAGTAGCAGTAGATGCCCGGCGAGTACCCGAAGCGGCGTCCGCCGGACGGGCACGCGCTGCCACCGTACGAGCCGCAGGTGTGCGTGGTGGTACCGACAGCATCGTTGTCCCAGTCGTAGACCGTGACCGTCATCTTGAGGCCCTTGCAGGCGAGCAGCGACCCATTGGGCAACTGGCAGTAACTCGAGCCCAGGCCGCGGACGGCGTCCCGGCCCGAGCTGTTGACGAAAGCGTCGATATCGATGCATTGGACAGCCTCGTGCCGGGTCGTTCTGGACGGGGAGGGCTCGCTGTAGACCTCTTCGCAGGCGTGGCCCACGCTGGCGGCTCGGGCCGGCGTGACGGCGATGCCGATGCCGCCGAGCAGGGTGACGAGGACGACGGCGACGCGCAGGAGCCACGCGGGCCGGACTGATGTGATGACCATGCCGGAAGTAGATCCACTGCCCATCCGTCCGGCAATTGTCCGGAACGATGCCGGACTGTCCCGGACGAGGCCGAACAAGCCGGTCGGCTCGTGGGGACGGCAACGACGGGTTGCCTGTTGACAACGCGGTGTTGCGGGTACGTTGGTCACCGTCCACTTGGGTTGGCAAGGCGGAGGTAGGCGTGCCGGTCACAGGCCAACGCGTCGTGCGGCGGGCATTGGGGCGGCGGCTGACGCGGCTGCGTACGGCCTCCGGGATGAGCCGGCGTGATGTGGTGGAGGCGCGGCTCGGCATCTCGGAGCCGACGCTGCACCGGATCGAGACGGGCAAGGTGCCGGTCACCGGGGCCAACGTCCGGGCGCTGTGCTGGCTCTACGGCGCGGATCAGGCCATCACGGACGCGCTGGCCGACCTTGCGCTGGGCACCTCACAGCAGGAGTGGTGGGATGCCAGCCCGGTGATCCCCGAGTGGTTCAAGCTGTACGTCGGGCTGGAGGCGTCCGCGTCGCGGATGTTCGGGTACGACGGCGAGATCGTCCCGGGGGAGCTGCAGACCCCGGAGTACGCGCAAGCCGTCTTCGGGGCCGAGCAGCCGGCCGACGCGGAGATGGCCGAGCGTCACATCAACCTTCGCGTGCAGCGGCAGCGGACGCTGTTCGAGCGCACCCCGCCGATCCGTCTCGTGACGGTGCTCGGCGAGGGCGCCCTGACCCGGCCGGTCGGCGGCGAGCAGGTGATGAAGGGGCAGATCGAGCAGCTGCGGCGGCTGTCCCGGCAGGACACGGTGGACATCCGGGTGCTGCCGTTCGCGGTCGGGGCGCACGCGGCGATGGCCGGCGCCTTCCGGATCCTGGAGTTCGACGACCCCGACGATCCGGACGTGGTCTACCTCGAGTCGCACGTCGGTGCGCTCTACCTCGAGGAGCAGGTCGAGGTGGACGAGTACCGGCGGGTTTTCGACCTCGTCAGCGAGAAATCCGTACCGGTCGGAGAATTCGCCTTTCCGTCGTGATCAGTCGGTCAGGAGCCGGTCGAACTCGCCGCGCTTGGCGCCGAACAGGAACGAGTCCCACTCCTCGGTCGTGAACACCACGGTGCCGGCGTCGCGGGCGTTGCTGTTGCGGACCTCGATCACGCCGTCCTGGCGGCGGGCCTCGACGCAACTGCCGCCGTTACCCGTCGACCTGCTGGAAATGATCCAGCCGGTTTCGCTGCTCATCAGTGCCCCTCAACCTCGAGCCAATTACCGTGCGTGACCGACGGGCCACGGATCCGCCGCCGGTCTGACGTGCAAACTTCGCACTCGCGCTTAGGCGCGACTCTTTCACCACGAAAGTGGCAGCACTCAGAGTAGCCGAAAGCCGCTTTCGATGCATCCTGTCATCGTGAGAGCTGTCCTCGTGAAATCTTGCACGGGCCCTGACCGGCTGTCATGATTCCACTGTGGCGCTCGGCGACCCCTCGCCGCAGTCTTGAGAGGACGGCCGATGCGGATCCTCGATCCTCCAGCCGCCGAAACGGGCGGTGGGTCCGACGTCGCCCGCCTTCAGGCCCGCATCGATCAGCTCGCGGCCCACGTCCACGAGCTGGAGCAGGAGCGTGCCACCCTGCGCTGGATGGCCGGGCACGACGAGCTCACCGGCCTCGCCAACCGCCGCCTCTTCCACGCCCTCGCCCCGGAGCTGTTGCGCGGCGACGACCGTCCGTCCGCCGTCGTCATCCTCGATCTCAACGGCTTCAAGCCGATCAACGACACGTACGGGCACGACGCCGGCGATGAGGTCCTCCGTCTGGTCGCCCACCGCATGTCCGCCTGCCTCGGCGACCATCTGGTGGCCCGGCTCGGCGGTGACGAGTTCGCCGCCCTGCCGCGCGCGCCGCACGCCGGCGTCCCGCCGACGTGGTGGCACGAGGTGGCCGGCTCGCTGAGCGCGGCGATCGCGGCTCCGATGGACGTGGGGAGACACACCCTGTCCGTCACCGCCTCGATCGGCGTCGTGCCGGCCGGGCGCTCCGGCGACCTCCTGGACCTGCTGCGCCGCGCCGACCGGGCGATGTTCAGCGCCAAGCGACATGCGAACTCCGCCGGCCAGGCCGGTATCACCTGGGTCGTGGCCACCGAGGACGGTGACCACACCGAGACGTACGGGCCGACCGCCTCGGCGTCCGCGGTGGCGTGCCGGCCGGGTGACCCGGTGTGGGTGCACCGCAGCGGCGCCCGCCGGGCCGGAGTGGTCGAGAGTGCCTGCGAATGGGCGGCCCTGGTCCGCTACCGGTGCCCGAACGGCGCGGGCACGATGGTCGACACGATCCCCACGGACTGTCTGTCGTTCCGGGCCGAGGCCGATCCGTACCTCGACCAGCGCGCGATCTAGTCCGCCGTCAGCACGATCTTCCCGTGCAGGCCACCGGCCAGCACCCGCCGATGGGCGTCGGCCGCTTCGGTCAACGGCATGGTGGCCGCCACGCGCGTGCGCAGACGTCCCGCGGCCACCTGCCTCACCAGGTCGTCCAGCAGCTCACGGTCATGCCGGATGAGTTGCAGCTCCTGGCGCACGCCACGGGCCGGAACGAGGGGCGGCGTGGGCCGGGTCGCGACCACGATGCCCCGGTCCTCGACGGCCGCGGCCGCCGCTTCGCCGAGGGGAACCGCGTCGAACACCGCGGCCACCGGCCCGGCCGCGGCCAGGTCGGCGGAACGGGGGACGACCTCGTGGGCGCCGAGACCTTGCACCCACTCGTCATCGGAGTCGCTGGCCTGCGCCAGCACGCGGTAGCCGCTCTGCACGGCGAGCTGGGTGGCGAAACCGCCGACGCCACCGCTGGCGCCGGTGACGAGAATGCTGCTGCCGGCCGGAAGCATGGCCAATGACACCAGTGACAGCCCCTGGTGGGCGGTCTGGGCGTTGAGCGGCACCGTGGCCGCGGACACGAAGTCGAGCTCGTCCGGCAACCGCACCAGCCAGTCGGTGTCGGCGGCCACGAACTGGGCATAGCCGCCCGGCACGCCCCGGGTCGAGTACCACGGGATCATCCCGACGACCCGATCGCCCACCCCGAAGTCCGCCGTGTCGGGGCCGACCGAGGTCACTTCGCCGGCGATGTCCCACCCGGGTGAGAACGGCGGCACATCCGGCCCGCGGGGGATCTCGCCGGTGGTGGCGGCGACGTCGGCCGGGTGCACGCAGACCGCGCGGACCCGGACCACCACCTGCCCCGGACCCGGCTCAGGGTCGGGCAACTCGGTCACCTGCAACACCTCTGGCCCGCCCAGCGCGACCGCGACGACTCCCAGCACGCGTCCACTCTAGACCCTTGATTCACCGCTCGGGCCCCTTGACCGCCTGGCGAAACAGTGCATAGATTCCTGTCATTACTTCCGGAACGTTTCCGAAAGTTTCGGATCGTCCTCATCGCAAGGAGTTCCGGTGCGTCCTCTCCGGTTTACCCTTCCTGTCGTCGCCGCCGCGGTGCTGCTGGGCGGGCAGTTGACCTTCGTCGGCTCGAGCCCGGCCGGCGCCACAAAGCCAACACCGCCGCCGGCCTACCCCGCCGACTCGCTGCGCGCGCTCGCCTCCCGCGTGGGCCTGTCCGTCGGCACGGCCGTGAACATGGACCAGCTCGGCACCAACGAGACGTACACGAAAATCACTGCGGAGCAGTTCTCCTCGGTCACCGCGGAGAACGCGATGAAATGGGCCGAGGTGGAGGCCGTCCGCGGCACGTACACCTGGGAGAAAGCCGACCGGTTGGTCGCCTTCGCGAAGAAGAACAAGCAGCTGGTACGCGGTCACACGCTGGTCTGGCACAACCAGCTGCCCACGTGGCTGTCCTCCGACGGCACCACCACCACGCTGTCGAACGACGAGGTCAAGGCGGTCCTCAAGAAGCACATCTTCGACCAGGTCCGCCACTTCAAGGGCGACATCTGGCAGTGGGACGTGGTCAACGAGGCCTTCGACGACAACGGCCAGCCTCGCCAGTCGATCTGGTACAAGGCGTGGGGCGGCACCGGCTACATCGCCGACGCGTTCCGCTGGGCCCACCAGGCCGACCCCAAGGCCCTGCTGTTCTACAACGACTACAACCTGGAGTTCACCGGGGTGAAGAGCGACGCCGTGTACGCGATGGTGCGCTCGCTGCAGGCGCAACGCGTGCCGATCCACGGCGTCGGGTTCCAGGGTCACCTCTCCACCCAGTACGGCTACCCCGACCTCGCGAACAACCTCGAGCGCTTCGCCGCCCTGGGGCAGAAGGTCGCCCTCACCGAGGTCGACGTCCGTACGGAGACCAAGCCGGACGCCGTCAACGAGCCGGTGAACGCGCTCGCCCCGTACGCCCAGGAGAGCTACTGGTCCCGCACGCTCCAGGCGTGCCTGGCCGTGCGGGCCTGCATCTCGTTCACGCCGTGGGGCTTCGGCGACGCCTACTCGTGGGTGCCCGGCTGGTTCACCAACCCCCAGGAGGGCGCCGCCCTCATCTACGACGAGCAGCTGAACCCGAAGGGCCAGTACGACGTGCTGCAGCAGGACCTGCGGCTGGCCTCCGGCGCCCCACGCCGTTTCTCCTAGCAGAGCACGTAGTAGTTGTCGCCGGTGCGGCGCAAGCCGTTGGTGACCAACACGTTCCACAGACCCATGGCCTGGTTCGAGCCATTGGCGTAGGTGTAACCGCCTGACTGGTGGGCCCGGCCCGCCGTGGTGTGGGCGTAGTTGTTCGCGGTGACGCACTCGGCCGGCGTGGTCGGCGGTGGTGTGGTCGGTGGCGGTGTTGTCGGCGGCGGCGTGGTCGGGCCGCCGCCGGCAAGACCCCAGAACCGCGCGATGTAGTAGGACGAGCAGATCGAGGCCAGGAAGTACGCCCCGGTGGCCCCGCACTGGTCCTCGGCGCTGCCCGGGTTGACCGGCGTCCCGTGCCCGAGCCCCGGCACCCGGTTGAGCTGCACGGCTGTTCCGTAGCTCTCCTGCACGGTCCCGCCCGGCAGCGTCGTGCTGGCCGTCGGCGACTGCGAGAGCCCATGCACGTTGGTCCACTGGTCGCGCAGCTCGGTGGCGTTGGCCGGGACGACCGTGGTGTCCGAGGTGCCGTGCCAGATCGCCACCCTCGGCCGCGGCCCGCTGTAGCCCGGGTAGGCGGCCCGGACGAGATCACCCCACTGCGCGGGTGTCTTGGACACCGCCTGGTACTGGCAGGCGGTCCCGCAGTTGTACGGCAGTCCGCCGATCACCGCGCCGGCGGCGAACACCTCGGGATAGGCGGCCAGCATCACTGCCGTCATCGCCCCGCCCGCCGACAGCCCGGTGACGTACACCCGCGCCGGATCGGAGCCGTAGGCCGTCACCGCGTACGCCACCATCTGCCGGATCGACGCCGCCTCGCCCTGCCCGCGGGCGATGTCGCCCGCGGTGAACCAGTTGAAACAGCTCAGCGCGTTGTTGGCCGAGGTCTGCTCGGGCACCACGAGCGCGGCCTGGTAGAGGTCGGCGTACTTGCCCCAACCGGATCCGGTGTAGTAGCCGGCGGCATTCTGCGTACACCCGTGCAGCGCCACCACGAGCGGCCGGCCCGCCGGCAGCCCCGACGGCACATAGCTGAACATCCGCAACGCTCCGGGATTGCTGCCGAAGTCGGCCACCTGGGTCAGGCCGGCCGCGGCACGGGCCGGCGTCGCCAGCCCCAGGATCAACGCGATCGCCAATAACCATCGGATTCGCATGACGCTGAACGTAAGTCGGCGACGACGCGAGAGCACATGGATGCGGGCCACACAGTTGGGCCGCCGCGTATGGGCTCGAACCCCATGGATGCATATCGATAGCCGTCCTACCGTGAGCCAACGCACATCATCGATGCATCGGAGGGCCTCCCATGACTGAATCGGCGACCTCCCGGCGGGCGTTGCTCGCCGGTGGCCTCCTGACCGCCGTGGCCGTCATCGCGGCCGGATGCGGCAGCCCGCAGGACGCGGCGACCGGCGGCGACGCGTCGTCCCCGCTGAACGTCGGGATCGTGTACTCGCAGAGCGGGCCGCTGGCCAGTTACGGCCAGCAGTACGTGGACGGCTTCAAGGCCGGGCTGGCCTACGCCACCGGCGGCACCGGCAAGGTCGGCGGCCGCGAGGTCACCGTCACCTACGCCGACGACGCGGGCGACCCGGTGAAGGCGGTGTCCGCGGCCAAGGACCTGATCGGCCAGGGCTACAAGGTGCTCGCCGGCTCGACCTCGTCCGGCGTCGCCCTCCAGGTGGCCCCGCTGGCCGAGACCAACAAGGTGCTGTTCGTCTCCGGCCCGGCCGCGGCCGACGGCATCACCGGCGTCAACCGCTACACGTTCCGCTCCGGGCGGCAGTCGTTCCAGGACGTGCGGACGGCCAAGGCCTATCTCGGCGACGGCCGCAAGGTGCTGGTCTTCGCGCCCGACTCCGCCTTCGGCAAGTCCAATGTGGCCGCCGTCAAGGCCGTGCTGGGCGGCGACGGCGTGACCGTCACCGACATCGCCGTGCCCGCCACCGCCACCGACTTCACGCCGTTCGCGGGTCAGGTCAAGGCGGCCAAGCCCGATCTGGTGTTCGTGGCCTGGGCCGGCAGCACGGCCAGCGCGATGTGGCAGGCGCTCGACCAGCAGGGCGTGCTGTCGTCGACCACGGTGGTGACCGGCCTGGACATCCGCGCCTCGTGGCCGGCGTTCGGCGCCGGCGGCGACAAGCTGCACCTGCTCGCGCACTACTTCGACGGCGCGACCGACAACGCGGCCGAGAAGGCGCTGGCCCAGGCGGTTCCGGGCGGGAAGACCGACCTGTTCCATCCGGACGGTTTCGCGGCGGCGCAGATGATCGTGCACGCGCTCGAGGCCGGCTACGACACCGACAAGATGGTCACCGCGCTCGAGGGCTACAGCTTCGATTCGGTCAAAGGCCAACTGACCGTACGGAAAGAGGACCACGCCCTGCTGCAGCCGATGTTCCAGGCGAAGTTGAGTGATGGCACCGCCACCCTGGTCGCCACGATCGGCGCCACCGACACGGCGCCCCCGGCGGCATGACGGCCCTGCTGGTCGACCGGGTGTCGTGGCACGTCGGCGCCGTCCCGATCGTCGACGACGTGACCCTGGCCGTCGAGCCGGGTGAGTTCGTGGCCCTGATCGGCCCCAACGGCGCCGGCAAGACCTCGCTGTTCAACCTGGTCAGCGGGCTGCGCCGGCCGAGCGCGGGCCGGATCGTGCTCGACGGCGACGACGTCACCCGAGCCAAGCCGCATCAGCGGGCCCGCCGCGGGCTGGGCCGCACGTTCCAGACCTCGGCCGTGTTCGGCTCGCTGACCGTGCTCGAGAACGTCGAGCTGGCCGTCCGGGCCCGCGAGGGCGGGGCGACCCGGCCCTGGCGCCGCCGCTCCGACCGGGCGGTGACCGGAACGGCCGGGCGCATCCTGACCGAGGTGGGCCTGCACGACCGGGCCGCGCGGCCGGCCGGCGAGCTGGCCCACGGCGAGAAACGCAAACTCGAGATCGCCCTGGTGCTGGCCGGATCACCGCGGGTGCTGCTGCTCGACGAGCCGATGGCCGGGGTCAGCGCGGAAGACGTGCCCGCGCTGGTCAAGGTGATCAAAGCCCTCACCGAGAACGCGGAGCGCAGCGTGCTGATGGTCGAGCACCACATGGACGTCGTGCTCGAGCTGGCCGACCGGGTGGCCGTGCTGCACCACGGCGCCCTGCTCGCCATCGGCACGCCGGCCGAGGTCATGGCCGACGCCGGAGTGCAAGAGGCGTACCTGGGGGAGGACCTGTGATCCTGCGGCTCGACGACATCTCCGTACGGCTGGGTGGCTCGCACATCCTGCAGGGCGTGACCTTCGACGTGCCCCCCTCCGGGGTGACCGCCCTGCTCGGCCGCAACGGCGTCGGCAAGACCACGACGCTGCGGGCCATCCTGGGCGAGGTCCCGGCCACCGGCGCCGTCGAGTTCGGCGGCGAACCGGTGCTCGGCCGGCCCACCCACAAGCTGGTGCGCTCGGGTCTCGGCTACGTGCCCGAGGACCGCTGCGTCTTCGGTGGCCTCACCGTGGCCGAGAATTTGCGCCTCGCGGTGCGCGGCTCCGATCCCGACTACGACACCGTGCACGAGCTGTTCCCGGAGCTGCGGGCCCGGGCCGGTCAGCGGGCCGGAACCCTCTCCGGCGGCCAGCAGCAGATGGTGGCCCTCGCCCGCGTACTGCTCAACCGCAACCGGCTGCTGCTGGTCGACGAACCCACCAAGGGCCTCGCCCCGGCCGTCGTCTCCGCGGTCGCCGCCGTGCTGGCCCGAGTGGCCGAACACGTGCCGATCCTGCTGGTCGAGCAGAACCTGGCCGTGGTGCGACGGCTCGCCACGGGCGCCGTCGTGCTCGAGGCCGGCCGGGTGGCCTGGACCGGCGCCGCGAGCGACCTGCTCGGCGACGCCGGCCGCACCCGCACCCTGCTCGGCGTGGGGAGGTCCTGATGTCCACCATGATCCTGCTGACCCTGACCGGACTGGGCCTGGCCGCCCTCTACTTCCTGATCGCCTCGGGCCTGTCGCTCGTGTTCGGGCTGGCCGGCGTCCTCAACTTCGCCCACGGCCTGTTCCTCTCGATCGGCGCGTACGCGACCTGGTGGGCCGCGCCGCGCTGGGGACTCGCCGTGGCCGTGCCGCTGGGCATCGCCGCCGGCGCGGCCACCGGCGCGCTGGTCGAGATCGTGCTGATCCGCCCGCTTTACAAACGGCCCACCGAACAGGTGCTGGTCACCGTCGGTCTGTCGCTGGCCGGGGTGGCCCTGCTGCAGTCGGTCTGGGGCGCCGATCCCCGGACGTATCCCCGCCCGGCCTGGGCGAGCAGGGTCACCACGATCGGCTCGGCCCAGGTGCCCGACGACCGCTTCCTGCTCATCGGCACCGCCGTGGTCGTCCTGCTCGCCCTTCTCGCGTTCCTGCACAGGACCCGGTACGGATTGATCATCCGGGCCGGCGTGGAGAACCGGGACATGGTCAGCGCTCTCGGCATCGACGTCCGGCGCGCGTTCACGCTGGTCTTCACCATCGGCGGGGCCCTGGCGGGCACGGCCGGGGTGCTCGGCGGCATGTACTTCGGCTCGGTCTCACCCGGCCAGGGCGCCTCGCTGCTCATCTTCGCGTTCATCGTGGTCGTGATCGGCGGGCTCGGCTCGGTCACCGGCTCGGCCGTGGCCGCCGTGGTGGTCGGCCTGCTCCAGCAGTTCGTCAACTACTACGGGACCACGGGAGCCGGGGACGTCAGCGTTGTCGTGCTGCTCGCCCTGGTGCTGCTGCTGCGGCCCTCCGGTCTCGCGAGAACGGCGGAGACAGCATGAAGAAGTTCTGGCCCCTGCTCGTGCTCGCGGGCCTGCTCGTCCTGCCGTACTCGACGCTGCCGGCGCCGGGCGTCTTCGAGGGCGCCCTCAACTCGCCCGGCACGCTGCAGATGCTGGCCATCTGCCTGGTCTTCGGCGGGCTGGCGCTCGGCTACGACCTGCTCTTCGGCCGGGCCGGGCTGCTGTCGTTCGGGCACGCCCTCTACATCGCGGCCGGCGCCTACGGCACGGACATCCTGGTCAGCCACGCGGGTTGGCCACTGTGGGCGGCGGTCGCGGTGACGGTGCCGGCGGTGGCGGTGCTCGCGGCCGCGCTGGGTGCGGTCGCCCTGCGGACGACCAGAATCGCCTTCGCCATGGTGACGCTGGCCTTCGCCCAGGTCGGCTGGATCGTGGTCAACCGCGACCCGGGCGGGCTCACCGGCGGCGAGGAAGGCCTGCCGCTGGACACCGCGGGGCTGCCGGCGGCCCTGGTCGGCGTGGCCAACACCGTCAACCTGTACTGGGTGGCCCTGGCCTTCCTGCTGATCGTGGTGGTCGTGGTCCACGGCATCGACCGGGCGCCGCTGGGCCGCGTGCTCACCGGTCTGCGCGACGACGAACGCCGGGTTTCGGTGCTCGGCCTGTCCGCGTACCGCCTCAAGCTCGGCACGTTCGTGCTGGCCGCCGCCCTGGCCGCCCTGGGCGGCGCCGTCCACGCCCTGATTGTCGGCGGCGCGTCGCCCCACCTGGCCTCAGCCGACCTGACCCTGTCGTTGATCGTCATGGCCGTCCTCGGCGGCGCCGGCACGCGGTGGGGCGCGCTGGTCGGCGGCATCGTCTACGCCTACCTCGACCAGCGCCTCACCCAGATCGGCGGTGGGCTGCCGGGCCCACTGGGGCAGCCCTTGTTCATCCTGGGCACGCTGTTCGTGCTGGCCGTCTATTTCGCCCCGGGCGGCCTGACCGGAGTGCTGAAGCGCCGCGGACGGCTCGCCTGACCACAGCTCCCGGCGTCCATCCCGCTGGCCGTAGAGGCTTTCCGGGCGGCCCTATTACTTCTCCGGGAATCCGCCGGAAACGTCGGGGCCGCCCGGTACTGATCAGCGCCGACCGCCGCCTAGCGTCACGGAAAGGCGGCATTTCGAACAAAGAAGCCGCCGGACGAGAGCGTCGGAGGCAGGAGAGACAACATGGGACGACTTGAAGACAAAACTGCGGTGGTCACCGGTGCGACCAGCGGGATCGGCCTGGCGACCGCCCGCCGGTTCGCGGCCGAGGGCGCCCGGGTGTTCATCACCGGCCGTCGTAAGGACGCCCTCGACGCGGCCATCGCCGAGATCGGCGGCGAGGCGGTCGGGATCCGCGGCGACGTCGCCGATCTGACCGACCTCGACCGGCTGTTCGCCGCGGTCGCTCAGCGGGGCCGTCGCATCGATGTGTTGTTCGCCAACGCCGGCGGAGGCTCCTTCCGGCGCCTAGATCAGATCGACGAGCAGCACTTCGACGAGATCTTCGCGACCAACGTCAAGGGGTTGCTGTTCACCGTTCAGAAGGCGCTGCCGCTGCTCAACGACGGTGCCTCGGTCATCCTGACCGGCTCGACCAGCGCGGGCTCCGGTGGCGAGGCCTTCGGCGTGTACGCCGCCTCCAAGGCCGCGGTGCGGTCGTTCAGCCGCACCTGGGCCAACGAGCTCAGCGGCCGTCACATCAGGGTGAACACCCTCACCCCGGGACCGACCGACACCCCGGGGATCACCGGTCTGGCCGCTGACGCGGGTCAGGCCGAGCAGCTGAAAGGGGCGCTGGCCGGCAGCGTGCCGCTGGGCCGGATGGGCAGCCCCGACGAGATCGCCTCGGCCGCGCTCTTCCTGGCCAGCGACCAGAGCAGCTTCGTCACGGGCACCGAATTGTTCGTCGACGGCGGCCTCAACCAGGTCTGAGCGCGGGGGCGGCCGGGTTGCCGTTCGACAGGTGGGATGATCTCACTCGTCGGCCGGCAACCGCACAGCCAGCATGGCGATGTCGTCGGCGCGGTCGGCCTCGATGTCCGCGACCGCCTCTTCGAGCAGATCCCGCAGCCGGGCCCGACGTGACGTCCGCAGCCGTTGATACAGCTGGGAAGAACTGTCGTGGCCGGCGTCGCCCGCCCGCTCCACCAGCCCGTCAGTGTGCAGGAGCACCGTCGAACCGGCCGCCAGCGGTGTCGTCCACGTGTGCCGGCGCGCGAAGCGCCGCGCGCCCAGCAGAAGGTCGTTGCCGGTGAGCGTCTGCACGGTCCCGTCCGGTCGGATCACCACCGGGGGCGGGTGTCCGGCATTGGACCAGCGCAGGCGGTGGCCGCCGGTGGGCAGGGTATCGATGACGGCGACGACGGCGGTGGCGATGATCGGCTCGCCCAGGGCGTGGTTGGCCGTGTCGAGCCGCCGCAGCAGCGCGGACGGAGGTTCCTGGCGGTCGACGATGTACGCACGCAGGATGCTGCGCAACTGGCCCATCCGGGCCGCCGCGGCCATGTCGTGCCCGACCACGTCGCCGATGACCATGGTGAGCCGGCCGTCGCGCCCGGTGACCGCGTCGTACCAGTCGCCGCCGACCTTCTCGTGCCGGTCCGCCGGCAGATAGTGCGCGGCGAGCTCGTACCGGTCGACTGCCGGCAGGCGGGACCGGATCGCCTCCTGCAGTGTGTCAGCGACTTCGATGCGCGCGTCGAGACGCTGAGCCCGTTCCAGTGCTCCCGCGATGTAGGAGGCCAGCGTCGCGATCACGGCTCGTTCGGCGACGTAGAACGTCCGCGGTGTGTCCCAGCGCAGGTGCAGGGCCCCGAGCGTACCGGCCGTGCCGACCACCGGGACGCAGGCCGCGGCCCGCGGATCCGGTTCGCTCGCGGTCGGGAACGCCGCGGCGAACTCGGCACCGTCGGTGAAGTAGAACGCTCGCCGTTCATGGATGGCCCGCGCGGTCACGGGGTCCGGCGAGCCGCCGGCGAGGACGACGTGCAGCTGGCTTGCCTCGAGCCCGGCCCCACGAAGCCGGCGGACCGCCCGCAGGACGTCGGGGATGGTCACCGTGGCCGACAACATCTCGCTGGCGCGCAGGAGAAGCAGATTGCGGGCCATCTCGGCGGGTGTCAGCAGTACCGGTGTCATCGAGGAACTCCTTTCGCCCCTGGCGGTCGGATGGTTCAGCCGTGCCGGTGCGGGCGCCCGGCGAACCGGGCGCCCGCACCGTCAGGTGGTCCGCCTCAGCGCACGAACGTCGCCAGCGGCTCGTCGGTGTCGACGAGGTAGGTCGACAGCATCAGCCCCGTGTCGGGGCCGAGGTCGGTGGCGTTGTGCGGGGTGCGCGGCGGAATCAGGAAGCCATCGCCCGGCCGCAGGAGCAGGGTGTCCTGGCCGCGGATCTCCATCCGCACCGTCCCGGCGACGATGTAGCCGACCTCTTCGCCGGGGTGGGTGTGCCATCCGGATTCCACTCCGGCGGGGATCTCCGTACGCACCTGGACGATGTCCCGGCCGGGAACGGACGAGCTTCGGTGCAGGATCTCGGTGCGTTTGAGCTTGGCGGCGAGTTCGTCCGAGTTGGTCGACATGACAGGATCCTCCTTCGGATCGGGCGAGGTCAGGAGATCGGAAAGGCCGGCGGACGCCGCTCGAGGAACGCGGACAGCGCGGCCGCGGTACGTTCGGGCTGGTCCTCGACGATGAAGTGACCGGCCGGCATCGCCTGCCCGGCGAGGTCGTCGGCCCAGGGCCGCCACACGTCGAGCACATCGCCGTAGAAGCGGGGCAAGGCCCCGTCGGCACTCCACAACGCCAGGAGCGGACAGACGATCTTCCGTACGCCCCGGTCGGTGTCGTCGTGCCGGCGGTCCGCTGTCGCCCCGGCCCGGTAGTCCTCGCAGATCGCCTGGACGGTGCTCACGTCGTCGAGCAGCGCCCGGTAGCCGGCCATCAGCTCGGCCGGGTACCGGTCGGGGGCACGCCCGAGGCCGAGGGCCCGGAGATGGAAGTCGAAGAACGCGTCCGGATCGGCCGCGATGAGCCGCTCCGGCAGCGGCGCCGGCTGAGCCAGGAACGCCCAGTGCCAGTAGCCGAGAGCCATCCGGGCGTCGGCGCGGGCCCACACGTCACCGGTGGGCACGACGTCGAGGACCGCGGCGGCGCTGACGCGGTCGGGGTGGTCCAGGGCCATTCGGTACGCCACCCGTCCACCCCGGTCGTGGCCGGCGACCGCGAACTGCTCGTAGCCGAGCAGATCCATGGCCTGGACCAGGTCGGCGGCGAGGGCTCGCTTGGAGTGCGGCGCGTGGTCCGCCGCGGGTACGGGGCGAAACGACGCCCCGTACCCGGGCAGGTCCGCCACGACGACGGTGAAGCGGCTGCTCAACAGGTCGGCGACGGCGTGCCACATGACGTGGGTTTGTGGGTAGCCGTGCAGGAGCAGCAGCGGTGGGCCTTGCCCGGCGATCTGGGCGAAGATCCGGCCACGTGCGGTCTGCAGCCCGTGCGGAATGAACCCGGCGAACATGGCGTGTCCCGTATGGTCCACCGGCTGGCGGGGTGTGGTCATGATCCACGATCCCTTGAGGTGTCAGCTGGTGAGGAAGTCGAGCAGGTCCTTGTTGAACTCCTGCTCGTGGGCGCCGGTGAGGCCGTGCGGGGCGCCGGGGTAGATCTTGAGGGTCGAGTTGGCGACGATCTTCGACGACTTCAGCGCCGCCGCCTGGATCGGCACGATCTGGTCGTCGTCACCGTGCAGGATCAGCGTCGGCACGTCGATCTTCTTGAGGTCCTCCGTGAGGTCCGTCTCGGAGAAGGCCTTGACGCAGTCGTACGCGCTCTTGATGCCGACCGTCATGGACATCAGCCAGAAGGCGTCGTGGGCGCCCTGGCTCACCGTCGACCCCGGCCGGTTGGCGCCGTAGAACGGAAAGGCCAGATCCCGGTAGTACTGCGACCGATCGGCGAGCACGGCCTCGCGGATCTCGTTGAACGGCTCGATCGGCGTTCCTTCCGGGTTGGCGGGAGTCTTGAGCATCAGCGGCGGGATGGCGCCGAGCAGAACCATCTTGGCGACCCGGGAGGTCCCGTGCCGCCCGACGTACCGCGTGACCTCGCCTCCGCCGGTGGAATGCCCGACCAGGACGATGTCGTGCAGGTCGAGGTGCTCGATGACGGCGGCCAGGTCGTCGGCGTAGTGGTCGAGGTCGTTCCCCTCCCACGGCTGACTCGAGCGCCCGCCACCGCGACGGTCGTGGGCGATGGCCCGGAACCCGTGGCCGGCGACGAAGTTGGCGGAGCCGTCCCATGCGTCCGCGGTCAGGGGCCAGCCGTGGCTGAAGACGACGGGTTGCCCGCTGCCCCAGTCCTTGAAGAAGATCTCGGTACCGTCCGGGGTCGTGACTGTTGGCATTTTCTGGCCTTTCCAGTGGATGGCGAAGGAGACGGTCGTGGTCGAGTGACAGGCGCGATCGATTGCCGGTCCGGCCGGCTACTTACTGAGGAAAGCGAGAAGTTCGCCGTTGACTTCGTCGGCGTGGCTCAAGCACATCAGATGTGGCCCGCCGTCGATCTCGACGTAGTGCGCGTCGGGTAGGGCCGCATGCATGCGGCGTCCCTGACCCTCGAGCGACAGAATGCGATCCGCGGTGCCGTGCAGCACGAGGGCTGGGACGTCGATGCGCCTGAGATCGTCGTGGAAGTCGTCCAGCCAGGTCACCGGGCAGGCCCAGGTCGCCTCCGGCGAGGCTTCGGCGCCGGCGTTCCACAGGTTGCGAACGGCGTCCTCGCTGACCCGCTTGCCGAGCAGCTCGTCGAGGTTGAGCATGTCTGAGATGATCGCGGTCAGCCAGGCCGGCCGGTCGTGCAGAATGGCCTGCTGAACCGCGTCGACACCGGCCTGGTCGACGCCGTTCGGGTTCTCCGCCGACTTGACGAATGACGGTGCGAGGCTCTCGATGAACACGCACGACTTGAGCCGCTGCGTGCCGTGGACGCCGATGTAACGGGCGACCTCGCCGGTGCCCAGCGAGAGCCCGACCAGCGTGACGTCGCGCAGGTCGAGCGAGGTCAGCAGCTTGTCGAGATCCGCGGCCAGGGTGTCGAAGTCGTAGCCACCGGCCGGCCGGCTGGACCGGCCGAAACCGCGCCGGTCGTAGGTGATCACCCGGTGGCCCGCGCCCAGGAGTGGGTGGATCTGCGGCTCCCAGGACCGGCTGTCGAACGGCCAGCCGCTGATCAACACGACGGCCGGCCCGCTGCCGTGGTCTTCGTAGTAGAGGTCGATCGACGTCGAGTTCTCCGTACCGACGGTGATGGTGGACATCTGCGCTCCTCGGTTATCGGGTCTGGTCCTAACTTCGCAAGGCCACGGCGTGCTGGTAAGGCCGGTCGACCCGAGAGCTGGGGGGTGTTCACCGGAAGAAAAGGCGGGTCAGCCCGGTGCGGGAATCCGGCTCTCCTGATCGTTGTCGCGGGCGCCGTTTGCGAGCCTCACCTTGTCCGTCATGGTGGCGGCCGGCCATTCAAGGAGGCAACTGATGAAGCCGACGGTGATCCTCGTCCACGGGGCGTACGCCGAGTCGTCGAGCTGGAACGGCGTGCTGGAGCCGCTGATGACCGCGGGGCACCGGGTGATCGCCTTCGCGACCCCCCTGCGCGGGGTGGCCACGGACGCGGCGCTGCTCAGCGACCTGATCCGCGGCGTGCCCGGGCCGGTCCTGCTGGCCGGGCACTCCTACGGCGGGGCCGTTCTCACCAACGTCGACGTCGCACCCGGCCAGGTGACCGGAGCCGTCTACGTCGCCGGCTTCGCCCTTGAGGCGGGGGAGAGTTGCGCCGACGCTTCCGCCCTGGCGCCCGGCTCGACTCTGGCCGAGACCCTCGAGCCGGTGCCCCTGGCCGGGGGCGGCGCGGACACCTACATCGCAGCGGACAAGTACCACCATCAGTTCGCGGCCGACCTGCCGGCCGAGCAGGCTCGGCTGATGGCCGTCACCCAGCGCCCGGTGACCGACCGTGCGCTCGCCGAGCCGTCGGGGGACCAGCCGCTGTGGCGCTCGGTGCCGAGCTGGTTCCTGTTCGGCGAGCTGGACCACAACATTCCGGCCGGCGCCCACCGGGTCATGGCCGAGCGGGCGAAGTCCCGGCACACGGTCGAGATCGCGGGCGCCTCGCACGTGGTCGGCATCTCGCACCCGGCCGAGACCGCTCGTCTCATCCTCGAAGCCGCCGGCGCCTGAGCTCCCCCCATTTCCGAAACTCCACGAGAGGTAGCACCCGAAATGAATCAGCGGAACACTTCAGACGGAATCGGCCCGCGCCGGACCTCGCGCCGCGCAGTGCTGGCCGCCGGAACGGGCGCCGCGCTGGCCGCGGCGGCAGCGACCGGGGCCACGGCCGGGGCATCCCCGGCTGTGGCCGTCCCTCGCGGTGGCGGCACGCGCATCCCGGTCGCGCCGGGCGTCGAGGTCAACGTCGCCGACCTGAACGGCGGTCGGCGGGGCACGGTGGTCTTCGTTCCCGGCTGGCCGCTGGCGTCCACCGCCTTGGAGTACAACCAGCTCTTCCTGGCCGACCACGGCTACCGGGCCATCGCGCTCGACCTGCGGGGATTCGGCTTGTCCGATGCCCCTTACGGACCGTACGGCTACGACGTCTGGGCCCGCGACATCCTCACCGTCCTCGAGGCGTTGTCGCTGCGCGACGTCACGCTGGTCGGGCATTCGATGGGCGGCGCGGTAGCGCTGCGTCACGCTGCCCGCTTCGGCCGCCGGGTCGGCAAGCTGGTGGTGGCCGAGCCGGCGGCTCCGCGTTTTGTCTACGGCCCGCACTCCGCCGACCTCGCGGCCGGGCTGGACGCGCTGATCTCGGGCTACGCCACCGACCGGACGGTGCCGGTCCGGAACCTGACGAAGAATTTCTTCTCCACGCACACCGACGTCGCCACTGATCCGTTCCTGCAGTTCTTCGAGCGGCAATGTCTCGATCAGGCCTCGTTGCCGGCGAGCCGGGCCGGCCTGATCGCCTTGCGGGACGACGACCTGACGGCCGACCTGGCCCGGATCACGGTGCCGACCCGGGTGTTCCACGCGATCAACGACAAGATCCTGCCGCTGGACCACGGGCAGGCGGTGGCCGCCGGCATCCGCAACGCGCGGCTGGTCACCTTCGCCACCGCCGGGCACGCCGTCTACGTGGACGAGAGGGACAAGTTCAACGCTGAGCTGCTCTCGTTCATCCGGTGACTCCCGTGGAGGCCCGGCCGGGGACCGGCCGGCGCGGGTACCGGGTGACACCGAACGTCTTCGGTGTGCCGTTCGGGTTCTGCGGGCTCGCCCAGTGCTGGGCCACGGCCCACGCGGTGTCCGGCTTGCCCCGGTGGCCGGCCGACATCCTCTGGGTGGTCACGGCCGCCGTCTGGGTGGCGGCGCTGATCTGGTACGGGCGTGATGTCGTCCGCGGTGGGCGACTGCGGACCGAGCTGACGGATCCGGTGTTCGCGCCGTTCGTCGCGCTGATCGCGATCGTGCCGATGTTCCTCGGCATCGCGCTCACCGGCCACGCCCACCAGGTCGGCGAGGTGGTCTTCGGTATCGCGCTGGCGCTGACCGTGGCAATCGGCGGCTGGCTGTCCGGCGAGTGGATAATCGCCGATCTGCGGCTGGCGCAGTGGCATCCCGGCTACTTCCTGCCCACTGTCGGCGGCGGCCTCATCGGGGCGGGTGGCAGCGCGGCCCTCGGGCACCGCACTCTGGCGATGGTCATGTTCGGTTACGGGACGATCTGCTGGATGATTCTGGGTGCGATCATCCTGTTGCGCCTGTTCACCGCGCCCGCGCTGCCTCCGCCGCTGCGTCCCACCATCGCGATCGAGGTCGCGCCGCCGGTGGTCGCGGGCAACGCCTATTTCCTGATGAACGGCGGGCGTATCGACGCGGTCGCGGCCGGGCTGGCCGGTTACGCGGTCCTGATGGTGCTGGTGCAGCTACGCCTGATCCCGGTGTACCGGCGCGTCCCGTTCGGCCCGGGCTGGTGGGCCTTCTCGTTCTCGTACGCGGCGGCGTTCACCGTGGCCGTGAACTGGCTGGCGGCCGGGCGGGTCCCGGACCGGACGAGCTGGACGGTGGTCCTGCTCGCCGTCCTCACTCTCGGCATCGCCGCACTGTCCGTTCCCACCGTCCGGCGCCTCGTCGCGGGGACGTACATGCCGGTCCCCGGCGAACCGAGGGAGGTGGCGTCCGGCCGGCCCCCGCTGGTTTCCGGCTAACCCGAATGTGCCGGGAACAGCCGTGCCGCAGGATGCCCGTGACGCACCATCGCCGGAAAGGGTGACGACCATGTCGATCAATAGGAGTACGCAGCGGCAAGCGCCCTCGGCGCCGGCGCCGGGGAGGGCCGGCCCGGCCTCGCTGGTCGGCTTCCTCCTGGTGATCGAGTTCTCGTCCGGGCTGGTTCAGGGCTGGCTGTCACCGCTGCTGCCCAGCATCCTTCAGCGCTACGACACGACCGCCGCCGACCTGAACTGGGTCAACGCGGTCTTCCTGCTGTCGTCCGCGGTGTGCGTACCCCTGATGTCGAAGCTCGGCGACCTCTTCGGCCACCGCCGGCTGCTGACCGTCGCGGTCGCGCTCGTCGCAGTCGGGTCAGTCCTCGTCGCGGTCGCCCCGACCTTCGGTGTCCTGCTGCTCGGCCGGGCCGTCCAGGGGCCCCTGCTGGCCTTCCTGTCGTTGGAGTTCGCCATCGTGCGGGAACGCGCCGGGCAGCGGGCCGGCCGGGCGGTCGGGTTGCTCGTCGGCTCCCTGGCCCTGGGCGGCAGCGTCGGGCTGCTGCTCGCGGGGCAGCTCCGCCAGCACGCCGGCCTGTCCGCGACGCTGTGGGTCCCGGCCGTTCTGATGGTCGTCATGGTGCCGGTCGCGGCGCTGCTCGTTCCCGAGACGACGCGGCGCACGGGGGGCCGCGTCGACTGGGCGGGCGCCGCCTCGCTGAGCGTCGGTTTGGTGCTGCTGCTGGCCGCGGTCGGCAACGGCAGCACCTGGGGATGGACCGGCTGGCGTACGGCCGGTGGGATCGTGGGCGGCCTCGTGGTGCTGGCCGTCTGGGTGATGGTCGAGCAGCGCGTCGCCCAGCCGTTCGTCGACGTGTCGCTGATCCTGCGCGGCCGGCTGGCCCTGCCGGTCCTGGCCGGGGTCTTCGCCGGGGCCGAGCTGTTCGGCAGCCAGGCCGCCGGCGCGTTGTTCCTCGGTCTGCCGGTGAGCACCGGATTCGGCCTGGGACTCACCGCCGGGCAGCTCGGGCTCGTGCTGGTGGTGTTCGGCCTGGCCGCGTTCGTCGGCACCTGGCTTGCCCCCCGGCTCACCGAGCGGGCCGGTAGCCGGGCCGCCGTGGCCGCCGGGGCATTGCTCGGCGGGGCGGGATACGTGCTGACGGCACTGGCGCACGACACGGTGGGCGTCTTCATCATCTGGCAGGTGATGGTGGGTGTCGGCAACGGTCTGGTCCTGGCCGGGCTGTCGAGCTACGTGGTGACCGGTGCCCCCGCCGGCGCGGTCGGCATCAGCTCCGGCCTGCTCAACACGGCGCGGACGGTCGGCGGCGCAGTGGCGGGGGCCGCCTTCGCCGCGGTCATGGCGGCTCTGGTGACCCGGCTGCCGGGCATGGCCAAGCCAGTGACGACGGAGATGGGTTACGTGACGGTCTGGTTCGGGTGCGCGGCTCTGACGATCATGGTGGCTGTTCTGGCCCTGCGCTTCGACGGCCCGGCACGCTCACCGGTCAGCCCCGCCGGATAGGCCGGCCGGAACAATTTCCGGTTGGCCCTACCGTCAGCACGGGTACAGCGCTGAGAGGATGAGCGGATGCCAGGCTCGATCCTCGTCGTCGACGACGACTCGTCCGTGCGAGGACTCGTCGTGCGGATCCTGCGCAGTTGGGGCCACACCGCGATCGGGGAGGCGGGCTCGATCACCGAGGCCCTCACCTACGCGGACGCTTGGCGTCCGGGCGTCGCGCTGGTCGACGTGGGCCTGCCGGACGGGGACGGGTTCTCGCTCACGCGGCAACTGCGGGCCAGACCGTGGGCGATGCGCGTGGTGCTGTTCTCCTCCGACGCCGATCCGGCGAACATACCGGCGGCCACCCGGGCCGGAGCGGCCGCCTTCTTTCCCAAGGACGAGCTGTTGAGTCCCGTACTGCGACAACTCATCGAGGACCGGACCGATGACGACCAATGACACCGGCCGCCCGCTGCGGGTGGCGATCGGAGAGGACGACGTGCTTCTTCGGGAGGGCGTCGCCCGGATCCTCACCGATGCCGGGCTCCACGTCGTCGCCCGCTCCGGTGATGCCGACGATCTGCTGCAACGAGCGCTCGCCTATCGTCCGGACGTGGTCATCGCCGACGTGCAGATGCCGCCGCGGCGTGCGGACGACGGCCTGCGCGCGGCGATGGAGCTGCGCCGCCGCATGCCGGGGATCGGGGTGCTGATCCTGTCGCAGTTCTGTGAGCCGGCGTACGTGATGGATCTGGTCGGCGAGCGACCCGAGGGGATCGGCTATCTGCTCAAGGAACGGGTCGGTGATGTCGCGGCGTTCGTCGACGCGGTCATGCGGGTCGCGGCCGGCGGCAGCGCGCTGGATCCTGAAGTGGTCGTCCGGATGCTCGGCCGACGCGGTCAGGAGGGTCCCCTTCAACTGTTGACGCCCCGCGAACGGGCCGTGCTCGCGGGGATGGCTGAGGGGCTGTCGAACTCGGGCGTGGCGGAAAGCCTGCTCATCAGCCACGCCTCCGTCGAGAAGCATGTGACGGCGATCTTCCGCAAGCTGGGCATCGCCCCTACGGACAGCGAACACCGGCGTGTCCAAGCCGTCCTGACCTATCTGCGCGCCGACGAGCACCACCGGCGATGAGCCTGGAGCGGCGGCCGTGAGGATGCCGAGGTCCCTGCGGTTGGTGCGTTCGGCCATCGGCGCTCACCGTCTTGCCGCCGGTCAAGCGGCCCTTCGGCGTGTCACCTCGGTGGTGGCCGCCGGGGGAACGCCCCAGAAGGTTTTCGAGGCGGTCACCGCCGAGGCGGCCGCGCTCCTGGGCGGCGCTCTCATCGCGCTGACGAAGTTCGAGGGGCAGGGCACGGACTCCGTCGTCGTCGCGCAGACCGGCGATCACGTTCCCGTCGGCGCGCGTCTTCACCTCACCGAAGAAGACGGTGTGGCCGCCCGGATGTGGCGTTCGGGCCGTGCCGAACGCATCGACGACTATGCCGGTGTCACCGCAACGACGGCGGCGGAGCTCGGCGTACGAGCCGTTGTGGCTGTTCCGGTCACTGTGGAGGGTGAACTCTGGGGCGCGTTGAGTGTGAGCTCGCGAACGCAGCGCCTGCCGACCGGCACCGAGGCCCGCCTGACCGAGTTCGCGGAGGTCGTCGCAGCCGCGATCGTCAGCGCGGCCGCCCGGGAGAGCTTCTTCGCACTGGCCGACGAGCAGGCCGCCCTGCTCCGGGTGGCGGCTTTGGTGGCGCATCGGGCCGGCGAGATCGAGATCTTCCAAGCCGTCGCCGAGGAGGCGGCGAAGCTCATCGACGACGAACCGACCACTCTGGTCCGCTACGAGGGCAGCCGCACCTTCACCGTCCTCGCTCACCGCAACGGCCCCGCCCCGGTCGGTACCAGGGTCGTCGTCCCCGCCGGCGACGCCGGGACCCTCGACGAAATGATGCGCACGCTGAAGCCCGCGCGGCTGGACCGCTACGACCTGTTCGCCGACCGTACCTACTCCCGCCGTGACTTCGGGGTCGGATCGAGTGTGTCGGTCCCGATCATCGTCAACGGCCGGCTGTGGGGCGCCCTGGGCACCTTAAACGAGGGCCGGCGGCTGCCGACGGACACCGAGGTGCGCCTCGGCAAGTTCGCCGAACTGGTCGCCTCCGCCCTGGCCAACGTCGAGGCGCACGCGGAGCTCGAGCATTTCGCCGCCCGGCAGGCCGCCCTGCGCCGCGTCGCCGAGCTGGTGGCCAGGGGTGCGGCTCTGCCGGAGGTGTTCCAGGCCGTCGCGATGGAAGCGTCGAACATCCTCGGCGAGTCGGCCGCGGACCTCTTCCAGTACGACGGCACCCATTGCTTGGTCGTCGCCACCTGCCGCAGCCCCGTACCGGTGGGATTCCGGAGCCGGGCCGACGGCGACTCGGCCGGTGCCCGTGTGATGCGCGCCCGGCGCCCGTGCCGGTTCGCCAGCCTGGCCGGCACCGGATCCGCCGAACAGGCCCGCGAGTTCGGCGTCGGCGCGTTGGTGGCCGTGCCGATCTTCGTCGAAGGGCGGTTGTGGGGCGGCCTGGCGACGACCACGCGCGGGGAGGCGCCGCCGGCCGACGCCGAGGACCGGCTGGCCGAGTTCGCCGAACTCGCCGCGGCCGCCATCGCGAACGCCGAGAACAAGGAAAAACTTCGGGCCTCGCGGGCGAGGGTCGTGGCGACGGCCAACGAGGTCCGGCAGCGGCTGCAACGGGATGTGCACGACGGCGCCCAGCAGCGCCTGGTCCAGACGGTGCTGTCCCTCAAGCTCGGGCTCGGGGCGGCTGAGAGGGGCGAGGACACCGTCGATCTCATGCGTGAGGCGCTCGAGAACGCCGAACGCGCGACGGTGGAACTGCGTGACATCGTGCACGGCATCCTCCCGGTCGCCCTGGCCCGGGGCGGTCTCAGCGCCGGGATCGACTCGCTGGTCACCGCGGCCGCGATACCGGTGGATCTCGATCTGAACGCCCAGCCCGCCTTGCGGTTGCCGAGCGATGTCGAAGTGACCGCGTACTTCGTCGTCGCCGAGGCGCTGACGAACGTCGTCAAGCACGCGCACGCGACGCGGGCGCGGGTGACCGTGGCCGGTGAGGCGGGCCGGCTCGTGGTCGAGGTGGCCGACGACGGCGCCGGCGGCGCCGATCCTCGTGGCGGCACGGGTCTGACCGGGCTCCTCGACCGGGTCGACGCCCTGGACGGCACGCTCACGTTGACCAGCGCCGACGGTGCGGGAACGACGGTGCGGGTTGTTCTCCCGCTGCCGACCGGATCGGACTGAGCGGGCTACGGCAGTGCGGCGGGCGGGTTCCCCGCCGGCAGCGTCGCCGTGATGGTGGTCCCTCCGCCCGGTGGGCTGCTGATCCGCAGCCGGCCCCCGCCGGCCTCGATCCGGTCGAACAGGCCGGTCAG
>NZ_JBFAOX010000039.1:0-75426 GCF_040675435.1 Actinoplanes sp. NPDC049598
AGGGCGCGGCGCGCGGGCGAGGGCGCGGCGCGCGGGCGAGGGCGCGGCGCGCGGGCGTGGGCGCGGCGCGCGGGCGAGGGCGCGGCGCGCGGGAGCGCGAGGGCGAGGGCGTGGGGGCGGGGGCGCAGCACAAGGGCGTGCGCGCGGCGCAGCGCGGCCCAGCGAGGCGGCGCAGCGAGCGGAGGCTGAGCACAGGCCAAGGAGTGGGCGCGCAATACAGCCCGGGAAGGGGTCTCACAGCTCAGCGTGGGCCGCGGAGGCGGAACGGGCCCGGGCCGAGTAGGTGAAATTCGGGCGCGACGCGGCTGCGATCACCCCGCCGGCGTCAAGCGCGCTGGGCTGAGTAGATCGCGAGGTTTGTGTAGGCGGCCGCCAGAGCCGGCACCGGGACACCGTGTTTGTCGGCTTCGGTGACGAAGTCGCCGAGGATGGCGTCGGCCTCGACGGGGAGGCCGGCCATCATGTCGCGGTACATGGACGAGGTCATGGGCTGGTCGGTGGCCAGGCCGTTCTGCAGGACGCTGACCGCGCCGGGGCGGGGGGTGTGGCCGGCGGCGGTGGCGATGGCCATGGCTTCGGCGGCGATGCGGGCGCCGAAGGCGTTGCCACCGGGGGCGCGGTTGATGTCGCCGACGGTGGCCCGCATGAGGGTGGTGGCGGCGCCCAGGCTGGCCAGGAAGACCCATTTCTCCCACATGTCCTGGACGATGGTGGGGGTCGCGAAAGCGTCGAAGCCGGCGTCGCTGAGGGCGGCCACGACGTCGCCGGGGACGTCGGAGCCGTCCAGGCGGCCGAAGCCGAGGCGGTGCAGGTTGGTCAGCTGCACGACGTCGCCGTTCTTGTCCAGGCTGGCGTGGATCATGCAGACGCCGCCCCAGGCCCGGGACGGGCCGAAGGCGCCGACCAGCTCGTCGACGTGCCGCATGCCGTTGAGCAGGGGGATCACGACCGTGTCGGGGCCGACGGCGGGGGCGAGGTCGATCATCGCCTGTTCCAGGCCGTAGCTTTTCACCGCGATCACCACGACGTCGTACGGGCCGTCGATCTGCCCGGCGACCACCGTTCGCGGGCGCACCTCCGTCGTACCGTCGGGTCCCATGATCTTGAGGCCGCGGGACGACAGGGCCGCGGCCCGGGCCGGGCGGACGAGGAACGTCACGTCCCGGCCGGCCGCGGCGAGCCGGCCGCCGAAGTAGCCGCCCGTGGCCCCGGCCCCGACGAAGAGGATGCGCACGTCAGTAGCCTAGAAGCTCGTCGTCGAAGCACCACTTCCAATTCTCACCCGGTTCGAACGAGCGCATCACCGGGTGACCCGACTCCTGATGGTGGGCCGACATGTGCCGCCGCGGCGACGAGTCGCAGCAGGCGACCTTGCCGCAGGACAGGCAGACGCGCAGGTGGACCCAGTCGTGGTGGCCGGCGGCCACGCACTCGGGGCAGCCGTCCTCGTACGCCGACAGGGGCGCCGGGTCGCCGGACTCCTTGAGGTGCAGGCAGGTCAATCTTCACTCCGTAACAGCTGGGACTCTTCCAAATCGAGGTCGCGCTGGGCGCGGGTCAGCACCTCTTCGGGGATCCGGCCCTCGTTGCGGGCCACCTTGAAGACGCGCCGTTCCGCACTGATCATCTCGCGCCGCAGCCGACCGTACGCCGCCGACGGCGTCTCCCGCTGCTGATCACCGAGCCGCTCCCACGCGTTGTTGGAGCGGCTGTCGACCAGCGCGCGCAACCGGTCGACGACCGAGGCGGGCGCCCCGTCGGCGTTCTTCTCCAGCGCCTCGAGCGCGGCCCGCGAGGCCTGATGCTGCACGCCGGCCTCGGCCAGCGCGTCCTCGGTGCTGGTGTCCTCGCGGACGCCGAGCTTGCGGGCGAGCCAGGGCAGGGTCGTGCCCTGCAGCAGCAGGGTAACCACGATCACCACGAAGGCGACGAAGACGAACAGGTCCCGAGGATAGTCCGGCACGCCGTCCTCGCCCGGCAACGGCAGCGTCTGGGCGGCGGCCAGGGTCACCACGCCGCGCATGCCGGCCCAGGAGATCACGGTCGGCACCGACAGCGGCGGCCGTTCCTCGCGGTTGCGGACCCGCGGCGCCAGCCGGGCCAGGTACGTGGCCGGGTACATCCAGATGAACCGCATCACGATGACCGCACCCACCACGGCCGCGCTGACCGACACGGTCGTACCGACCGGGGTCTCGATGCTCTCGCCGATGCTGCGCAGCTGCAGGCCGACCATGAGGAAGACGACACCCTCGAGCAGGAAGTTGATCATCCGCCAGATGGCGTCCATCTGCAGCCGCGAGGTGGCCGAGAGCAGGTACGGCCGGCGGTGGCCCAGGTAGAGGCCGGCGATCACCACGGCCACGACGCTGGAGCTGTGCACCTCCTCGGCGATGATCACGACGACGAACGGCGTGAGCAAGGACACGGCGTCGTCCAGCAGCGAGTCCTCGATCTTGCGGTGCAGCTTGGCCGCCAGGAAGGCCGCCACGAAGCCGATCACAAGGCCGCCGCCGGCCATGAGCGCCACCTCGCCCGCGATCGGCCAGAAGCCCACCGCCGCGCCGGCCAGCGCGCCCACCGCGACCCGCACCATCACCAGGGCGGTGGCGTCGTTGAGCAGGCTTTCGCCCTCGAGGATGGTGACCACCCGGCGAGGCAGGCCGACCCGGCGCGCGATGGCTGTGGCCGACACCGCGTCGGGTGGGGCCACCACCGCGCCCAGGGCGACGCAGGCCGCGTACGGAATCTCGGGAATCAGCAGGTGAACGACGGTGCCGACGACGAACGCGGTGACCAGCACCAGCCCGACGGCGAGCAGCAGAATGGGGCGCAGGGCCCGGCGGAACGCGGGCACCGACGTCTCCAGCGCGGCCACGTAGAGCAGCGGCGGCAGGATGCCGATCAGCACCAGCTCGGGCTCGAGATGAGCCTCGGGGAAACCGGGGACGTACGACAGCGCGAGGCCGGCCACCAGCAGCACGAGGGGCGCGACGAACCCCAGGCGGCGGGCCAGAGCGGCGCCGACCACCGAGATCGCCACCAACACGACCACGTCGACGATGCTCTCCATGGCCGCCAAGCTTATAAGTATTCGGGCTCATGACCATCTGGCGTTCGTACGGCAGGCTGTCGCCCATGAATGTGGGAATCACCGGGATCGCGTACGCCCTGCCGGCGCGCGAGGTCACCACCGCCGAGCTGCAGCAGCGGGTTGCCCCGGGGCTTCCGCCGCGCATGTTCGAACAGGCCACCGGCATCGCCCGGCGGCGGGTGGCGGCCGACGACGAGTACGCGTCCGATCTCGCCATCGACGCCGCGACCAAGGTGCTGGCCGAGACCGGCCGTGATCCGCTCGATGTCGACCTGCTGCTGTTCGCCAGCGCCACCCGCGACATGGCCGAGCCGGCCACCGCGCACGTCGTGCAGGCCGTGCTGGGCAGCCGGGCCCACGCGCTGGACGTGACGAACGCCTGCAACAGCTTCCTCAACGGGATCGACCTGGCCCGCTCGATGATCCTGGCCGGCCGGGCCCGGACCGCGCTGGTCGTGACCGGCGAGACACCGACCCGGGCGATGCGGCCTTCTCTCAAGAGCCTGGCCCAGGCCCGTACGGCTTTGGCCGGCTACACATTCGGTGACGCGGGGGCGGCCGCGCTGGTGGAGCCGGTCGCGTCGGGCGGGATTCTGGACGTCGACGCCGAGACGCACTCGGAGCACTGGACCGTCGGTGGCATCTTCGGCGGCGGGTCGCGGAATCCGCGGGGCGACGAGCACACGTACTTCACGGGAGACGGCCGAAGGTTGCGGGCCGTTTTCGAGAGCATCGGGCCCGGCCTCCTAAGCCGAGTGTTGAACCGGTTCAACTACGGGTGGGACGACTTCGCGCATGTCCTCGTCCACCAAGTCACGATGCCGTACCTCGATCGGTTCGTGGAGGTCGCCGGCGTCCCCCGGGACAAGCTCGTGATCACGGTCGACGATCTCGGCAACATGGCCTCGGCCACCCTGGGCGTACAGCTGGCCCGGATATATCCGGATCTGAACCCCGGCGATCGGGTGCTGCTGGTCGGCCTGGGTGGCGGCGTCAGCCTGATGACCATGGTGTGGGAGGTCTCGTGACGCTCTGGGTGATCGTCCCCGCCTACAACGAGGAAGCGCGGATCAGGACCACCCTGGAGGCGCTGCGGGCGCAGACCGACACCGACTTCACCCTGCTGGTCGTCGACAACAACTCCACGGACGGCACGGCGGCGGTGGTCCGCGACTTCCGGGCGCCGTTCCCGGTGCTGCTGCTCACCGAGACCGACAAGGGCGTCGGCTGCGCGGTCGACACCGGCTTCCGGCACGCCATCGCGGCCGGGGCGACACACCTGGCCCGTACGGACGCCGACTGCCTGCCCGCGCCGGGCTGGGTGGCCGCCGCCCGGGCCGCCCTGACCGCCGGCGCCGGCCTGGCCTGCGGCAAGATCACCGCGCGGGCCGACGAGCACGGCCCCTTCGGCCGCGCCTTCTTCCGGCTGCTGGTCGTCACCGCCGCCGGCTTCGGCCGCGTCCGTCCGGCCCACCGGGGCTCCGAGTTCAAGGCCCCGTACCGCATGCATGCCGGCAACAACATGGCCATCACCGCCACCCTGTACGAGGCGTGCGGCGGCATGCCGCGCCGCCCCTCCCCCACCGACCGGACGTTCCTCAACCGCGTCCGCCGCACCACCGGCGCCATCACCCACCGCCGCGACATGGTCGTCGCCAACTCCACCCGCCGCATCCGCGCCTACGGGGTCCTGGGCACCGCCAAGTGGTACCTCGACCGCGGCAGCGGCCCCCGAACGGCGGACCCGCGGTGACGCCTCGAGCCTTTTCCCCCTGCTGGAGCGTGTGCTGATGCTCACCGAACTCATCGACGGCCTGCGCGAGGGCGACAACCGGCCCGCCTTGCCCGGCGCGACCCGGGGCGAGCTGGCCGAGCTCGTCCGTGGCTACGCGGTCGCCCTCTCCGGGCTCGCTCCGGGCGACACTGTCGCGCTGGCGGTACGCCCGGGGCCCCGATCCCTGGCCACCTTGCTCGCGGCGTACCACCTGGGTCTGCGCGTTGCCGTCCTTGACCCGACCGCCGGCCCGGACGTTCTGAGAGCCCGCCTGGCCCTGGCCGCCCCCAAGCTGGTGCTGGCCGACACCGCCGCGCAGGCCGTCGCCGGTTGGGCCGCCCGCCTGGCCCGCCGCGCCCACCTGGAGCTGCCTACGCTCGGCGCCATGGCGCCGGTCAGGACCATCGGCCGCCGGCTCCCCGGTTCGCCGCCGGCTCTGCGTCCCCTTCCGGGCCGTCTCCCCCAGCCGTACGAGGGTGAGGGTGACGCGGTGATCGTCTTCACCTCCGGAACGACCAGTAAGCCGCGCGCCGTGGTGCACACCCGCCGCTCGCTGTCGGCCGGGATGACCGCCGTCCGCGATCTGGTGCGCCCCGTCCCCGGCTCGCCGGTGGTCGGCGGCACCTTCTTCGTCCTGCTCCCGTCGCTGGCGAGCGGCGCCCCCGTGGCCTTCCCGTCGCGGCGCCGCCTGGCTCGCCAACTCCGCGAGCTGCGGCCGCAGGCCACCTACCTGACGCCACCCCAGATCCGCGCCGCCCTGGCCGCGGGCACCTCTTTCACCGGCCGCGTCTACAGCGGGTCGGCCCCGGTGAGCGCGTCACTGCTGTCGGCCGTACGCCGCTCCGGCGCCTCCGAGGCCTGGGGCGTCTACGCCCTTACCGAGGTCTTCCCCGCCGCCGCCATCGAGGAGTCGGAGAAATCCGCCCACACCGGCCCCGGCGACCCGGTCGGCCGCCTCCTTCCGGGCGTCACCGCCCGCGTCGGTTCCTCCGGCGAGCTGCTGCTCGCCGGGCCGACCGCAGCCGACCGCTACCTGGGTGAGGAGCCCTTGGACTGGGTGGCGACCGGCGACATCGGCCGCGTCCGGGACGACGGGTCGGTGATCCTCGGCGGCCGGGCCAAGGACATGATCCTGCGCAACGCCGAGAACGTCTATCCGGGCCTCTACGAGCCGTCCCTGCACGTCCCCGGCGTCGAACTGGCCCTGCTGGTCGGCGTCCCCGCCGGCGACGGCGACGAGCGGGTGGTCGCCGTCGTGCAGACCACCGCCGGCACCAGCGAGCGCGAGGTCCGCTCGGCCCTGCGAGACCCGCTGGCCCGCATGGGCTCGGCCCGCCCCGACAAGCTCATCTTCGCCCAGATCCCGCTGTCCGGCCGCTCCCGCAAACCCGACCGCCAGGCCACCGCCACCCTGGCGGCCCGCCGATGAGCGCCCGCGGCAGGGATCGCTGGGTCTACCTACGTAGCCATCCCGTCCTGTTCGCGTTGCTGGCCGCCACCCGGCACCGGCCCGCTCTGCGTCTCGGCGGCAATGTCCTCGTGCACGACCGCGAGGCGTACCGCGCGGCCCTGACCAAAATCCCGCTGGACCGAACCGCCGAGGGCACCACCGGCGGCGCCGCCGGCTCGCTGGCCGGCCCCGGCGCCCTCTTCGACCAGCACGGCGACGATCACCGGGGCACCCGCCGGGATACCGCCGACCTGCTGAGCGCGGCCGGCGTGGCTCGCCTGCGCCCGGTCTGGACCACCCTGCTGGCCGACCGCCTACCGAGCCTGGCCACCGGCCATTCCCTTGACGTGGTCCCCCTGGCCACGGAGCTCGCCGGGGCCACCGCCGCGGCCCTCCTGAAGATCGACGTAGACCCCCTCGAACTGGCCGCCGCCGCTCAGGACGCCGCCGCGACCGCCGCCCGCGCCCACCTACCCGGCCCGGCCCGCAAGCGCTCCGAGAAAGCAGCCGAAGCCAAAGCCGCCTACCTGCTCGACCTGCTCACGACGAAGATCCCGAGCAGGACCCGCCCTCAAGATGACGGGCACAGACAAGGCCCGGGCAGCTGTCCAGCGCGTCAGCCGGACACCGGCGACCGGGACGACGCGGGCCTTGCGGCGATGCTGGCCGTGGCGGCCATCAACACCACCGTGGCCGCCATCCCCCGGGCCGTGGCCTGGGCCTGCGACGCCGACCTCTGGGAGCACGCCTCCTCCCCGGCGCTGGCCGACGAGCTGTTGCGGGTCACTGCCCCCACGCCCCTCCTTCCGCGAGTGGCCGCGGCCGAGGCCCGACTCGGCGGCTGCCCGGTGCACCCCGGCGACCGCATGCTGCTCGTCGCCCGTCACGCGGCCGATGCCCACCGCAGCGACCCCGGCCCCGCACATCCGGCGCCCGCCCAGATCTCCCAGCTGGTCTTCGGCGCCGGCCCGCACGCCTGCCCCGGCGCCCGCCTGGCCCGCACCCAAATGCAGGATGTCCTGGCCGCTCTCGCCCCCTACCGCCCCGAAGTCATCCGCGCCCGAGCCGACCGCCGAGCAGCCCTCCCCGGCTGGCGCTCGCTGACTGTGCGAGCCACGCGATGAAGGTCGCGGTCACCGGCGCCAGCGGGTTCTGCGGCGGCGAGGTCGCTCGGCTCGCCGCGGCCGAGGGGCACGAAGTCGTCTGCTTCGGCCGGCGGCCGGGACCCGTCGGACGGCACGAGAGGTGGGATGCGACGCGGGACATACCCGACTTCACCGGCGTCGACGTCGTGGTGCATCTCGCGGCGGCCGTCGGCGACACCAAGAGGGGCGACTTCCACGGCGTCAACGTCGGCGGCACCCAACGGCTGCTCGCGGCGGCCGGTGACACACCAGTGGTCTGGGTCAGCAGTGCCAGCGTCTATCGCCCGGGTCCCTACGACGGCCCGGTCACCGAGGATCATCCCCAAGACGGGCAACGGACGGCCTACGGGCGCACGAAAGCCGCCGGCGAGCGGCTCGCGCTGCGAGCCGGAAAGGTCGTGCTGCGACCCCGCGCCGTCTACGGCGACGGCGACCCGCATCTGCTGCCGCGGCTGCGCCGGACAGTGCGCGCGGGCCGGGCCTGGCTGCCCGGCCCGGACGTGCCGTTGAGCCTGACGAACGTCACCAACCTGGCGGCGGCCTGTCTCATGGCCCACCGCTGGCCCGCCGGCGCCTACAACATCGCCGACGATGTCGTCTACCGGCGGGACGAGGCCGTCGCCGCGGTGCTCGGAGTGCCTGTCCGGCATGTCCCGGTACGAGCGGCACGAGCGGTTGCGGCCCTGTCCGCGCTGAGGCGGGCGCCGGCCGTCACCGCGTACGGCATCGACCAGGTGACCGACGGCCTCGTGCTGTCGATCGAGCGCGCCCGAGCGCGGGGTTATGCCCCGGTCAGCCGGTTGTGGTGACGACGCCGGAGCGGGCGACGGTCTTGGAGTAGGTGCCGTCGAAGCCGCGCCGGGTGGACACCGCGTCGACCGAGAAGACATAGCGGGTGCCGCGGTCGAGGCCGGTCACCGTGGCCGTCATGGTCGAGCACTCGGCGCCGGGCGTGACGACGGTCCAGCCGATGTCGCGCTGCTCGCCGAGCATGGCGTCCTGGCTGATCGCCGTGACGCGGTAGTCGACCAGGTTCTCGGCCGAGCCGTGGAACCAGGAGACCGTGGCCGAGGTGGCGCCGGCGACCGCGGTGGCGCCGTTGATCGGGTTCCGCTTGTTCGGCGGGCAGGTGGGCGTGCCGGTCGGGGTGGGTGTCGGCGACGTGGTCGGCAGCGGCAGGTAGCCGGTCGGGAACGGGGTCGCGGTCGACTTGGCGCCGGTCACGACGGGGGACGGGGTGGCGCTGCCGCTCGTGACGACCACCCAGGCCCGGCCGTCGGCGGCCTTCTCGGCCTCCGGCTTGGTGTCACCGCTGCCGCAGGCGGCCAGCAGCGGCACCAGCGCGAGCGTGCCCAGACCCATGGTGCCCAGCCAACGACGACGCACTCGCAGCCCCCATTCCGTTCGGTAACCGTTCAGCGGTTCCGTTCGGCCGGGGGACGCTTCTCCTTAGTCGCGGCGGTACAGCTCCCGCGTACGGCCGGCCAGGTTTTTCGTGGCGGAGGAGTTGGCCCACGTGCCCAGCACCACGGCCGCGCCCGGGACCAGCTTGGCGAAGACCTTCTTGGCCGTGTGCACGCCGGCCATGCCCGCGAGTTTGACGCCGAGCCGGACCATGACGCCGCTGAGCGGACGGCCGGCCGCGCTGCCGAGCAGGCGTACGGCTCGTTCCCGGCCGGCGGCGACGCCGAGGGCGAGCCGGGCCGACTGGGCGACCTTGTGCACCCGCTGCAGGACCAGCAGGTCGGTGGCGCGCTCGGGGGCTGTCGGATCGTGGTCGTAGGCGGCGGCGACGTGCAGCACCATGCGAGCCTGGTTCCACGCGAGGACGCCGACGTCGAGGACGGCGCCGGGCAGACCGGTGGCCCCGGAGACGGCCCCGGAGATGCGGGCGAGGGTGGTGAATCGCTTGACCGCCAGGTCGGCGAGCTGGTCGGGGGTCAGCTCGGGATTGTCGGCGCGGGTGATGCGGGCCCACTGCTCGGCCTCGGGACCGAGGCGGCGGACGGCTTCGAGGGCCAGGTGCTCGGGGGCGTACTGGGGATCGGCTTTCATGCGCGCCCAGAGAGAGCCGGGCGGTTCCGCGGTTTCGGCGACGAGGGCGGGACGTTGCGGGGCTTCGGTCACAGATCGCTCCGAGGGGGAAGGGAACGTTCCTGTGCCATTGTGCCGTGCGGATGCACGTGCACGCGAGGTTCGATCTTCAGTTGTGCCTTGTCTGAGATCTTCCCTGCCCGAACGTCAGGGCCACATCACCGATTCGGTACGTTTTTCATGTGTTCACGGGCACATGCTCATCGCCCGGAATGAAACACGCGGCAGGCTTGTTCGCAGGGGTTACCGCTTTGACCCACAACAGGAGGCGTTCGACGTGCTCGACCCACACGAGCTCTACGAGCTGGCCGACGACCTGCCCGAGCTCGACGAGCCGGTCCTCGTGCAGGCGCTCACCGGGTTCGTCGACGCGGGCAGCGCCATCCAGCTGGCCCGGGAAACACTTCTGGACGCCCTCGAGAGCCGCGTGATCGCGACCTTCGACGTCGACCAGCTGCTCGACTACCGCTCCCGCCGCCCTCCGATGATCTTCGTTGAGGACCACTGGGAGAGCTACGAGGAGCCCCAGCTCGCCCTGCACCTGGTGAAGGACCAGCTCGGCACGGAGTTCCTGCTCCTCGCCGGCCCCGAGCCCGACCTGCAGTGGGAACGCTTCATCACCGCCGTCGTGGCCCTGATCGAGCGGCTCGGCGTCCGCGTCACCGTCGGGCTCAACGCGATCCCGATGGCCGTCCCGCACACCCGCCCGGGCAGCGTCACCGCCCACGCCACCGACAAGTCGCTGCTCGGCGACCGCGAGCCGTGGCTGCAGCGGGTGCAGGTGCCCGGCAGCGTCGGCGGCCTGCTCGAGTTCCGGCTCGGCGAGGCCGGCCACCGCGCCATGGGCTACGCGGCCCACGTCCCGCACTACCTGTCGCAGACCACCTACCCGCCGGCGGCCGAGCTGCTGCTCGACTCGCTGTCGTCCAGCACGGGCCTGGCCCTGCCGACCGGCGAGCTGCGGTCGGCGTCGCAGGCCGTCCGGGAGGACGTCGACAAGCAGATCGCCGACGACGAGCAGGCCACCCGCCTGGTCGCCTCGCTCGAGGCCCAGTACGACGCGTTCCTGCGGGGCCGCGAGACCAACCTGCTCGCCGACACCGACCGGCCGCTGCCTACCGCCGAGGAGCTGGGGGCGGAGCTGGAGCGCTTCCTGGCCGAGCAGGGCCGCGACCAGGAGTGAGCAGGAAGTCCAGCACCGTCTGGATCTCCCGGTCCCAGTACGCCCAGTTGTGGTCGCCGGGAGTGAACGCCGCATCCAGCGTCACTCCCGCGTCCGCGCACGCCCCCACGAAGCGTTCGTTCTGCTTGACCAGGTAATCCTCGGTGCCGCACCGGAGCATCAGGCGCGGTTTCTCCCCCGGCCCGCGTAGCAGCTCGAAAAGGTCGTCGTCCGTGCCTTCGGTCGCCGTCCCGGCGAAGACCCGGTCCATCAGGGCGCGGATGTGCGGCCTGTCGTCGTGCGCCTGGAGGTACGCGACGTCGAGCGCCCCGGAGAGGCTGGCCGCGGCCGCGAACCGTTCCGGCTGACGCAGCGCCCACTTGAAGGCGCCGTAGCCGCCCATGGACAACCCCGCGACGTACGTCTGGTGGGGTTGCCCGGAGACCCGGAAGAACCGGTGGACCAGGCGCGGCAGCTCGTCGCTGAGAAAGGTCCAGAACCTCAGGCCGTACGCCTCGTCGGCGTAGAAGCTGCGGTGAACCTGCGGCATGACGACCGCGAGACCCCGCTCCGTGGCGTACCGCTCGATCGAGGTGAACCGCGTCCACGCGGTGTCGTCGTCAGTCAGACCGTGCAACAAGTAGAGCAGCGGCGGCCTGTCCGGCCCGTCCTCCGGCAGCACGACGGTCATCGAGGTGTCCAGCTCCAGCACCTCGGAGGCGAAATCAACGCGGATCAAGGCCATTCGGCGACGGTACGCCTCGTGTCGCGCCACGCGATCCACCCCGTACGCCACCGGGGTGATCCGACCTCCCGGCCCTGCCGGCGAGCGGCGAGCTCGGACCGCAGCCAGGCCGGAGCCCGAACCTGGTCGATGGCCCGGGTCTTGGTCAACAGGTCGCCGTCGGCCAGGGCGTGGCGGGCGCGGGCCATCGAGGTGAGGCCGAGATCGGCCAGGCCGGGGTCGAGCCAGATCCACGGGCGGCGGGCGGCCCAGGCCCAGTAGCCGGTGAGCTCGGCCCGCGCGGCGGCCCGGATGTCGTCGGCGGTGACCGCGGGGAAGACCTCGCGGGGCTCGCGCCCGAAGATCGCGTAGCCGTGGCGGACCAGCTCGGCTCGCGTGATGCCGGACAGGATCCGGTCGACCAGCCGGCCGTGGGTCCAGGTGGGGTGTTTGCCCTCGAGGCCGGCTCGCACATCGACGTAGACGCAGCCCAGGTTCTTCGTCTCACTCTGATCGACTTGGCGGTGGAGGCGGACGACCTCGGCGGTTCGGACCGGTCCGTCGACCAGCGCCACGAGGTCGAGATCGCTGACCCCCGGGACGTAATCGCCGGTCGCCAGGGAGCCCGCGACCATCAGATCGGTGGCCAGCCCACGCCGGCGCAACTCGTCCCCGAAATCGTTCGCGGCTGCACTTCGCATATCGACCATTGTGCCCGCCGCCGGGTTGGGAATGTCGTACCCGTCGATTAGAATGTATGTACGAAAGAGGCCCTCTGACCTGCTGATCTTCAGCCGGTTTCCGGGTGCTCGAGTTAGGAGATCGACGTGACCTCGTCCGTCCTGAGCGTTCCCTCGACCAACCCCGTGCCCGTCATCCCGCCGTATGCGACCATGCTCGGTTTCACCCGGTATGTCACCCGCACCGGCCCGGCCAAGGCCACCTTCGTCGGCGGCCTGCGCCGCGCGCGCGAACGCCGTAGCGGCTTCAACCCGCACGGCCAGCTCGTCAAGGCGCTCAAGGCCGACATCGCCTTCCGTACCGGTGGCAGCTACCTGTCCGGCGTGGTCGATCTCGTCAAGGAGCGGTGGAAGCCGCTGTACGAGTCGGTCAGCGCCGGCGCCAAGACCTATCTGGCCTCCCTGGGCGACCCGGCCCAGGTCGGCCTGGCCCAGACCCGCGACGCCCTGGCCACCGTCGGCCCCCTCGCCGTGAAGATCAACCCCCACTTCGGCCTGCGCTACGAGGACGGCCGCCGCGAGGCCGTCCGCCTCCACTTCGACGAGGCGCCACCCACCCCCGAGGCCATCACCGCCACCCTGCACCTGATGGCCCGCCACATGGACCAGATCCTCCCCAACGCCGAGCCGGTCCTGGTCGATCTGCGCCGCGGCACCACCCACCGCATGGACCCGGCCGCCAAGCCCAACGACGTCGAGGCCTGGCTCTCCGGCGAGGCCGCCGCCTTCACCGCCATGTGGGCCGCCCCCGCCTGACCCCACCCACCCTCCGACCCGCGGCCGCCCCGACCCGACCGCCCAGTCCACCGGGGGCGGCCGCGCCCTTTCCCAGCACCCCCACGCTCGCCGTGCAGTCCCACCCCGAGCCCCGGACGCGCCCTTAGGCCGCGCCTCGGCCCACGACATCGCCGATCCTCCTCCACACGCCCCTCTGCCTCGCGCAGGGGCGGAGCACCACGTCTGACCTGCCCTGGAACACCGGAGAGGGAATTTCCGGGTTTCGGTTGCGGAATGCCTTAGGTGCAGATCGGTTGCGACGATGCTCTCGGTGTACAGCAGGGGTCAGGCGCGTCGGGGGGCGTTCGTCATGAAGGCATTTGGTCGAGTAGTGGGCCTGACGCTGGCGGGGGTCGCGGCGGGCGCCTTGATCCAACCGGCGTCGGCGTGGGCCGGCGCGCGCGGCATCACTTCCACCAGCGCCGCGGGTGCGAACAGCGCAGCCGGCGCAACCAGCGCGGCGAACACGGCCGGCGCCGCCGCCGTGAGCCTGCCGGGGTTGGTGGCTTATGTCCGCAGTGGCGACATCTTCGTCAGCCGAGGGGCCTCCGAGAAGCGGCTCACCAGCGGGGCCGACCATGCCCGGCCGCGGTGGGCGCCGGACGGGAAGCAGATCGCCTACCTGAAGGGCGGGCTGCTCTGGGTCATGCGGGCCGACGGGAGTGGGCAGCGGCGGCTCACCACGCGTCCGGCGGCCGGGCCGTCCTGGTCGCCGGACGGGAAGTGGATCGCCTTCGCGTCGCTGTCCTGTTCGGGTGGGCCCGGGGTTTATCGGATTGCCGTTAACTCCAAGGCACAGCCCGAGGTTCTGTTTCCGCGGGACTGTCGCGGGGAGGATCTGCCGGCCGAGCCGAAGCCGGTGACGTCGCGGACGGGGTCGCTGAGCGAGCGGCTGGCCGGGGACGACGCGGTGGCCTGGTCGCCGGACGGGACGAAAGTAGCGTTCCGCGGTGGGGACTGCGAATCGGTCTACGACGCCTGTCTGAGCGTCGGGACCGTCGCCACCGGCGGGGAGCAGACCGTGGCCGCGTACGGCGGTGGCTCCTTGCAGAATCGCGGTTTCGCCGTCGTGCCGAGCTGGCGGCCGGACGGCAAGAAGCTGGCCTGGACCGCGTACCAGCAGGGCGAGACGGCCGCGCAGAACGAGCCGGTGCACCTCGTCGAGTACGACACCATCACCAAGGCCAAGCGGACCGTCGGCGGCGCCGGGGATCGCGAGATGGCGTACGTCGACAAGACGCGCGCCGTGGCGACCGGCCAGAACGCGGGCGGGTCGTGGGTGATGGTCGTGGGCCTGACCGACGGGACGCGGCGGCCGTTCCGCTCCGGGTCACAGCCCAGTGTGCAACCGGTGCGCTAAGCAGGCCGGTGGACAGTGCCGATGAGGTTGTCGACCGGTGGCAACGAGGTTGCCACCGGCCGGCGCATCTGATGGAGGAAACATGTCCGTCTCCGGTCTCGGCACCGCACGAACCCCGCACCCACCGATCACCCCGGTGCACCGGGCCTCCCGCACGGAGAAGCCCCCGGCGCCCCGCAGCGACTTCGACACGCTCACCGGAGCCGACCGCGAGCTGATCTTCCAGGTCACCGGGCAGCGCGTCCCACCCGGTTTCGACCCGGCCAAGGAGCACCCGACGGCCTTCGCCGCGATCATCGCCGGTGAGCGCGCGGCCGGCCGTCTCGCGCCCGGCCAGGAGGCCTCGGCCCTCTACATCAAGGACCTCAACCGGCGGTACGAGCGCACGGGCGGCCCCAATCCGGTGGCGCCGTACATGGACAAGGCCCTGTCCTACCTCACCGCAACCACGGCCGCCCGCCGGATCGACGTCAGCGCCTGAAAAACTGGGCGGGTGCAGCATCACCCACCGATCCGTACCTTCCATCCGCGCCGGGGCCGCATGTCGGCCCGGCACGCCGACGCCCACGCCGAGCTCTGGCCGCGCATCGGCCTGACCGTCGAGGACGGCGACCGTACGCCCCTCGACCTGCCCGAGCTCTTCGGCCGGGACGCGCCGGTGGTGCTGGAGATCGGCTTCGGCATGGGTGACACGACCGCGGCGATGGCCGCCGCCGACCCGGCCCGCAGCTACCTGGCCATCGAGGTGCACACACCCGGCATCGGCAACCTCCTCGCCCTGGCCGGCGAACAAGGCCTGACCAACCTGCGCGTGGCCCGCGGCGACGCCATGGAGCTCGTGCACCGGCTCGCACCGGCCTCCCTCGACGCCGTACACATCTTCTTCCCCGACCCGTGGCCCAAGGCCCGCCACCACAAACGCCGCCTGGTCCGCCCCGGCAACGTGGCCCTGCTCCGCGAACGCCTGCGCCCCGGCGGCATCCTGCACTGCGCCACCGACTGGCCCCACTACGCCGAAACGATGGCCGAGACCCTCGACGCCGACCCCGGCCTGCAACGCCTCGACACCGGCCGCGCCACCCGCCCGGAAACAAAGTTCGAACGCCGCGGCACCCTCGCCGGCCGCCCCATCACCGACCTGCGCTACCGCCGCCGCGCCGGGTAGGCGCAACGACGCGTACCTCGGGAATTGGGGCTTTCAAGGTATTGGCACCTTATAGGGTGAAGGGAACGGAGGCGGGCCGGAAGGTAGGCGATGCGGCGAGAGGAACCCGGCCTGGGCGGCGGACGACCCGCGCCGGACGCCGGGGGTGGGCTCCCGTGGCGGCCCGAGGGGCTTCTGGAGCAGGTGGCCGAGCTGCATCGCGGGGTGCTGACCAGCGGGGCCGCCGATCAGCTGGCGGCGCTGGTGGCGCGGGCCGCGCACGCGCCGGTCGGGATGATCCACTTCGTGCAGGCGGGCAAGCTCCGGCTGTACGGAGGGTACGGGCTCACGACTCCGTGGGAGGACGTGGCCGACACGCCCCTCGACGATTCGCTGGCCGGTCTGGTCGTGCGCGGGGACGCGCCGCTGGTGATCGACGACATCGGCGCCGACGAGCGGGTGCCCGCCGACAGTCCCGGGTCCGGTGGCGCCTATCTGGGGCACCCGATCCGGGACCGGGACGGCGCCGTGCTCGGCATCTGCTGCGCGGTCGACGAGCGGCCCCGGGCCTGGTCGGCCGCGGACATCGCCTCGGTGGCCGAGGCGGCGCAGGTCAGCACGCTGCTCATCACCGAACAGCTCAACCGCTACGAGATCGACCGGCAGCGCCGCTTCCTCGACGCGGTGCTGGACAGCTTGCACGATGGGGTGACCGCATGTGACGAGCGGGGGCGGATCGTCTTCGTCAACGAGCGGATGCGCAAGCTGTGGGGCGACAGCGGCCTCTCCGACGAGACGCTCGACCAGCTGACCGACGGGGACGGCAAGCCGATCGGGCGGGACGATCTGGGGCTTTTCCGGGCGCTGCGCGGCGACCACGTCACCGACACCGAGGTCGTGCTGCACGGTCAGCACGGCCGCTCCCGGCACTACCTGGTCGACGCGCACCCGATCGTCGGGCCGGACGGGCACACGGTCGGCGCGGTCCAGGCCGTGCAGGACGTGACGCGGCGCAAGCGGGTCGAGCGGTTCCGCACATGCGAGCTGGCTGTGATCACCGCGCTGGCCGAGGCGCCCAGCATCGAGGCGGCCGGGCCGCGCGTGCTGGAGTCGGTGGTCAGCACGCTCGACTGGGTGCACGCCGAGTTGTGGCTGGTCGACAAGGCGGCCGCGGTCGTGCGGGCGGCCGCCCGGTGGAGCGCGCCCGGCTGGCAGGAGGACATCGAGACACCGGTCGATCTTCCGTACGGCAAGGGTCTGGCTGGTCGTTCCTGGCAGGTCGGCAAGCCATTGTGGATCCGGGACGTGGGCCGGCCGCAGAGCCTGATCGCGGCCGAGACCGCGGCCACCTCGCGGCTGCACACGGCGCTGGCCATCCCGGTGCGGGAGGGTTTCGAGACGCTGGGCGTGCTCACCGTTTTCGCCGACACCATCGAGGACCCGGAGGACGAGCTGCTCGCCCTGATGTCGGGCATCGCCGCGCACATCGGCCAGTTCGTGGAGAAACGGCTCGTCGAGGACCTGCAACGGCAACTGATCCGTACGAAGAACGAGTACCTCGCGCTCGTCGGGCACGAGCTGCGGACGCCGTTGACGTCGATCAGCGCCTACACCGAGCTGCTGCGCGAGGCGGACGAGAAGTCGCTGGTGGCCGACGGCCCGCGGCTGCTCGAGGTGATCGAGCGCAACACGAACTCGCTGCGCGACATCATCAACGAGCTGCTGGAGCTGAACGCGCTCGACACCGGCCACGCCGACGTCCAGCTGACCCCGATGGACCTGGCCGAGGTGGTCCGCGACTCGGTGGCCAAGGCGCGGGCCGCCATCGACGGCGCCCCGCTCGTGATCGAGGACGAGGTGCCGGACGAGCTGGTCCTGCCGGGCGACCGCAAGCGGCTGCGGCAGGTGGTGGACAACCTGCTCGGCAACGCGGTCAAGTACAGCCCCGACGGCGGCCGCATCGGGGTGACGCTGCGGGCGACCGGCCACGCGGCCGAGCTCGCCGTCTCCGACACCGGCCTCGGCGTCTCGGCCGAGGAGCGGGAGAAGATGTTCACCGGGCTTTACCGCACGGCCCGGGCCCGCGACGGGGCCATGCCGGGCACGGGCCTCGGGCTGACCCTGAGCCGCGCGGTGGTGAGCAAGCATCACGGCAGCATCGAGCTGCTGGACCACGAGGGTCCGGGGACGACCGTGCTCGTCCGCCTGCCGCTGGTCACCCGCTGATCGTCAGTCCGGCGGCTCCTGGCGGTTGGCCTTCGTCTCGTTGATGCCGGCGTTGGTGCTGCCGTCGGCCGGCGTGGTCGCCGTGGGCGTCTTGTCGGTGGTGAACTCGCCGTGCTCCTCGAGGCCGCTGACGTGCTGGTCGGTGCTGGAACCGGCGTCCTTCTCATCGCTCTCATCGCTCATCCTCCGCGAGTACCCGTTCTGAGGGCTTTCACCATACCCTCGGAGCCGATATATTCCGTGACGTGGAAACACCGCTTCGAGAACCGACGTTCCTGATCCTCACCGCGCTGGCGGGTGCGGCGCTGCACGGCTACGCGCTGATCACCGAGGTCAGCCGCCTCTCCGACGGCCGGGTGACGCTGCGGCCGGGCACCCTCTACGGCGCGCTCGACCGGCTGGCCGACGCCGGCCTGGTCGAAGTCGACCACGAGGAGGTGGTCGACAGCCGGCTGCGCCGCTACTACCGCCTCTCCGAGCAGGGCGGCGAGATCCTGGCCGAGGAGACCGAGCGGATGCGCCGCAACGTCGAGGCCGCCACCGCCCGACTGCGGGGCGTGACCCGGCTCAAGGAGGGGCTGGCATGAGCGACCTGGAGCGCCGCTATCTGTGGCTGATCGGCTTCTTCTACCCCGGCTCGTACGGGCACGGGCGCGCCACCGAGCTCGTCGGCACCTACCTCCAGCTGGCCGCCCCCGGGCAGCGCTGGCCGACATTCCGCGACGTGGCCGACCTGGCCGGCGGCGGCGTGCAGCAACACCTACGGGCCACGGCGGCGACCAGCCTGCGCCCGGGCCTGCGCCTGGCCGGGGTCCTCGCGCTGCTGACCGGGGTGGCCCTGGCCGTGCGCTGGTCGGTGCTCGAGGTGCAGCCGTCCCACGAGCAGTGGAGCCCACCCCCGGTCGGCCCGTTCGTGTCGCTCGGGGCAGCAGTGTGGGCGGCCTGGCTCCTGACGGCCGTGGCCTTCGCGGTCGACCGGGGCCGCGGGTGGGCGCGCATGGCGACGGGCCTGGCATTGGTCATCACCGTGGCCGTGGTGCCGGTGTCAACACTGACCGGTTTGCTGCGACCACCGCTGTTCGTGCTCGTGGCCCAGGCCGCGCTGGGCGTCGTCGCCCTCGGCGCCGGCGGCGGCTTCCCGCTGTGGGTGCGGCTGCTGCCGCTCGGCGTGGTCGCGGCCACGGTGCCGATCGTCCTCCAGTCCCTGTCGAGCGGCGATTCCATCCTCGGCTACTACGGCTACACGATCGACCAGACGCTGACCGCAGCCGGCATCACGCTGCTCATCGCCGCGGTCCTGCTCGGCGTAACCCTCGCCGCCCGGGGCGACGCCGCAGGCGGCTGGGCCCTGCTGGTCCTCATCGGACCGATCGGCATGCTGTTCCTGCGCGAGATGGCCGGCACCCTCGCGTCCCAGTGGTACGGCGGCGGCCCGATCCCGGACTGGAAGACCCTGGCCACCAGCGCCATCATCGTCACCACCACGGCCGCAGCCGCCCTCCTCTTCACCCTCACCATCCGCCACCACATCGCCGCCCGCCCCGACCACCGCTGCGCGTCGTGCGGCGCCCCCGCCCGCAAACAGCTCCCCAACCACGACCAGGCCCACCCGTGACGAGCCCCGCCCACAGCCGCCCCCAGCCACACCCGCGCGACTCTGAATAAGCCGGACCGCCTTGACGGGCCGCCCAGGCTGAGCGAGCCCGCCGGCGCCGAACCGACGGGCCGCGCGGGCCTGGCGGGCCGGCCGCGACACCCACGCGGGCCGGGCGGGGGTGGGCCGGGGCGGGCCGGGCGGAGGTGGGCCGGGGCGGGCCGGGCGGAGGTGGGCCGGGGCGGGCCGGGCGGGGGTGGGCCGGGCCGGGGCGGGCCTTGGGGGCCTCGCGGACCAGGCTGGCCTCGCAAGCCTCGCGGGCGAACCTCACAGGCCCGACCGGCGGGGCCTCGAGGGCGAGCAGTGTGGGCCGAGTTGCGCAGGTCAGGCCTAGTGGAGCCGGACGGTCCGGCCTCCTGGCCGCCGCCCTCGCCCGCGACCGTGAAAGACCTGAGGCGCGGGTGACCGACCGACCGGTTCGGCCGGCCGGGCATGCTGAGCGGACCTGTCGGGGCAAATCGCGCGACAACGGCTGGCGCGGCGGGCCGGGCTGAGTGGCCCGGCTTGGTGAACCGGGCGGACCGGGCCTTCCTGGTCGCCTTCTCCTACGCGGCCATCGCCCACGGCCGCGAGAGGTCTGACGCGCGGGTGGCTGGCCGATCGGTTCGGCGGGCCTGGCCGGCCGATCGGTTCGGCGGGCCTGGCCGGCCGATCGGGGCCGAGCGGGCCCGGGCGGGCCGGACAGACCAGGTAGGCCGAGCGGGCCTGGTGAGCCGAGTGGACCCCATCGGCTCACGCACCCCGTCGGCCCAGCACCTCGTCAGACCAGGGCACCCCATCAGCCCACGCACCCCGCCGGCCCAGCCGGGCCACCAGACGAGGGCACGAGCTGGCTGCCTACTAGCGCCGCGATGGGCCAGCGGACGCGCCGGGCGGATCTGGTGGGCCGGCGGACCCGGTAAGCCGGACAGGCTGGTGGCGGAGGAAGGTCAGGCGTCGGCGGTGCAGGTGGTGGTGGGGGCGTTCAGGGCTTCGACCAGCTTGGTGGCGGCGGGGGTGTGTTTGGCGTAGGCGTTGGGGAAGGCGGAGATCTGCACGGCCTGGGCAGCGTCGGTGAGGCGCATGGACTGCCAGCCGTCGATGCGGAGGAGCTTGTCGTAGAACTTCTGGGTCTGGTAGGCCGGGTCCGACAGCTGTTTGGGGGTGCCCCAGCCCTGGCTCGGGCGCTGCTGGAACAGGCCGATGGAGTCGCGGTCGCCGCCGCGGAGGTTGCGCAGGTGGGACTCCTGCAGGGCGGTGGCCACGGCGATCACCTGGCCGGCGCTGGGTACCCGGCGGTCGTGGCCGATGTCGACGATGAGGCGGGCGTTGGCGATCTGCTCGTCGCTCCACTTGTCGAGGGCCGTGGGGGCGGCCGTGCAGGCGGCGTTGGCCCGCAGCAGGGGGCTGATGATGAAACCGGCGAGGACGGCGACGACGATCACGAAAAGCGGGCGCACGACGGCGAACAGTACAGGTCATCGATGTCTGTGATCCAGGGGCGAAACACTAGATCGTCCGTGCGCCGGGGCGGCATGGCTCCCCGGGGATCCGCTGTGGACCGAACGGACATTCCGCCAGGGCGGGGCGGCCGGCGGGCATGGCCGGGAGGGCCGGCCATGCCCGCGGGGATCAACGGGTGGGGTGGACTACTGCGGCGGCGCCGCTTCCGCGGCGTACCGGCTCGGCCGTGGCTATGAAGCCGCCCCGGGGGGTCAGTTCGATGGCGGTGGCGGCGCCCAGCTCGGCCACGTCGGGGCCGAACGTGTGACCGAGGGCGGTCAGCGCCGGGCCGTACGTGGTGTGGAAGGCCGGTTCGGCCTGGATGCCGGCCGTGTTGCGCTGCGAGGCCCGCGGGGCGGCCATGGCGGCGGGCAGGGACTGGCCGAGGACCAGGCGGTTGACCAGGATCTGCAGGACGGTGGTGATGATGGTGGCGCCGCCGGGCGAGCCCAGGGCCAGGAACGGCTTCCCGTCCTTGAGCACGATCGTCGGCGACATGGAGCTGCGCGGGCGCTTGTTGGGGCCGGGCAGGTTCGGGTCGGCCGCCGGGGCCTGCGTGTTGGTGAAGTTGAAGTCGGTCAGCTCGTTGTTCAGCAGGAAGCCGCGACCGGGCACGACCATGGCGTTGCCGCCGGTCTGCTCGATGGTGAACGTGTACTCGACGACGTTGCCCCACTTGTCGGCCACCGTCAGGTTCGTGGTGCTCATCCCCTGCTCGGCCGGGCCGCCCACACGCGCCGGCGTACAACCGGTGGCGTTGATGTCGCCCGGCGGGACCGGCTTGGTCAGCGCCTTCGCCGGGTCGATCTGGCAGGCGCGCTGGCCGGCCCACCGGTCCGAGACCAACTTCTTCAGGACCTCAGGCCGGGTGTACGCCCCGACGTAGCGGTTCCGGTCGGCGAAGGAGAGGGCCGATGCTTCCAGGTAGTAGTGCAGCGCGTTCTGCGGAGTGACCTTGGCCTTCTCCAGGATGTTCAGGGCCTCGCTGACCGCCACCCCGCCGCTGGACGGGGTCGACATGCCGTAGACGGTCAGGCCCCGGAAGTCGGAACGCGTCGGAGACGGCGTACGGACCCGGTAGTTGCGCAGGTCGGACGTGGTCAGCGTGCCCGGGCGGATCGGGTAGGCCCAGTCGCCGATGGGGTCGGCCGCGACCGGCGGCCTCTGCACGGTCCGGACGATGTCGGCACCGACCGGGCCGTTGTAGAGGACACCGATGCCCTTGCGGGCGATCAGGCGGTACGTGTCGGCCAGATCCGGATTGCGCAGCGTGGAGCCGACCGCCGGGGGCGCGCCGCCGGGCAGGTAGATGTCGCTGGTCGACTCGAACTGGCCGAACGCGGCCGCGTTGTCGGCCACCTGCTGGCGGAACGTCGCGTCGACCTTGAAGCCGCGGTCGGCCACCTTCGCGGCGGGCTGCAGAAGGCTGGCCAGCGAGCGGGTGCCCCACTTGCGGGCGGCCGTGTCCCAGGTGGCGAGCGTGCCCGGCGTGCCGACCGACAGACCGGAGACGCGCGCCTCCGGGAAGTCGTACGGCTGGCCGTCGGCCGGGTCGATGAAGTGGGTCTCCTTCATTGTCGCCGGGCCCGACTCGCGGCCGTCGATCGTGGAGACGGAGCGTTTGCGGGCGTCGTAGTAGACGAAGAAGCCGCCCCCGCCGATGCCGGCCGAGAACGGCTCGGTCACGCCGAGGGTCGCCGCGGCGGCCAGGGCGGCGTCGACCGCGTTGCCGCCGCGGCGCAGCACGTCGAGGCCGACGGCGGTCGCGGTCGGGTCGACGGTGGCCACGGCCCCGCCGTACCCGGTGGCCGTGGGGGCGAGGGTGGGAGTGCCGGCGAGAGCCGGTGTGGGGGCGGCGAGCGCCGTCGCCGAAAGGGAAAGCGCAGCCAGTACCGGCAAGATCCGCATCGATCCTCCGAAGTAGTCAGAGCTGACGGTCTATCTCTGCCTACCAGACTCAGTGCGAATGTGCCGCCCACGTCTCGAACATTGCCGCGTACGGGCCACCCGCGGCCACCAGCTCGGCGTGCGAGCCGGACTCGATGATGCGGTGGTGGTCGACCACGATGATCCGGTCGGCCCGCATCGCGGTGGACAGCCGGTGGGCGACCAGGATGGCCGTCCGGCCCTCGAGCAGGGCGTCCAGGGCGGCCTCGACGCGCAGCTCGGAGCGCAGGTCGAGGCTGGAGGTGGCCTCGTCCAGCACGACCACCCGGGGCGAGGCCAGGAAGGCGCGGGCCAGGGCGAGCAGCTGCCGCTCACCCGACGACACCGACTGGCCGCGCTCGTGCAGCGGGGTGTCCAGGCCCTCCGGCGAGCGTTCGACCAGCTCACGCAGGCCGACCGCGTCCACCGCGGCCCACACCTGTTCGTCCGTGGCCTCCGGGTGGGCGAAGGCGATGTTGTCGCGCAACGTGCCGGCGAACAGGAACGGCTCCTGCGGGACGACCCCGATCTGGCGGCGCAGCGACTCCAGGGTCACGTCGCGAAGGTCGTACCCGTCGATCTTGATTGCGCCCTGGGAGGGGTCGTAGAAACGCGTCACCAGTTTGGCCAGGGTCGACTTGCCGGCGCCGGTCGGGCCGACGCAGGCGACCGTCTCGCCCGGGGCGATCCGCAGGTTGACGCCCTCCAGGACCGGGCGGTCGGGCCGATAGCCGAAGGTCACGTCGTCGAAGACGATCTCGCCCTCGACCGGCGGCAGCGTGGCGGTGCCGGGCACGACGGACGGCTCGGACGAGAGCAGCCCGCGGATCTTGCCGATGGCCGCCTTGCCCTGCTGGTACTGCGTGTAGAGCTGGACCAGCTGCTGCACCGGCTGGAAGAACGAGTTGATGTAGAGGACGAACGCGGTCAGCTCGCCCACGGTCAGCTCGCCGCGCAGCACCATCCGGCCGCCCAGCAGCAGCATCACGGCCATCGCGATCAGGCCGATGACCGACGTGCCGGGGCCGTAGATGGCGTTGATCCGGCCCGTCCAGTCGTTGGCGTCGCGGTACGAGCCGACCACCTCGCGGTGCGCCTCGACGTTGCGCTCCTGCCGGTTGTGCGCGGTCACGACGCGTACGCCGTTGAGGGACTCGGCCAGATCGGCGAACATCGCGGCGATGGTGTCGCGCTGGCGGTTGTAGCCGCGGTCGGCGGCGTGCCGGAACCACAGCGACGCGATCGTCAACGGCGGCACGACCAGCACCAGCGTGATGATCGCGAGCTCGGCGTTGTAGTGGAACAGCACGCCGGTGACCACGACCATGGTCAGCCCCTGGATGAGGAACTGGGCGAAGCCGTCCTGCAACAGGTTCTGCAGCGACTCCACGTCGGAGGTCATCCGGGTCAGGGTGACGCCGGCCTTCTCCCGCGTGTAGTAGTCGAGCGACATGCGCTGCAGGTGGGCGAAGATGCGGATCCGCAGGTCACGGGTGGCGGCCGCGGCGAGCAGGCCGCTCTTGCGCATCCGGATCGCGGTGGCCAGGCCGGTCAGCAGGATCGCGGCCACGAAGCAGGCGGTCGCGATGACGAGCACCCGGACGTTGCGGTCGGCAATTCCATGATCGATACCGACCTGTACGAGATAGGGCCCGGCCTGCAGCAGCAAGGTCTCGACCAGGATGGCCAGGGACGCGGCGATCAGCAGACCCGGCCGGCCGATCAGCAGCCGGCCGATGGAGATCCGCGCGCCCTGGTCGCCGTGCGGGTCGTAGCGGGCGCCGGGGTCGCCGTGGTCGGGTTCGCGGGACTCGAGCTTGGCCACGCCCTCGGCCAGGTCGTCCGGGATGCCGGAGAACGGCAGGCCGTTGCCCTTGCGGCCGGCCGCGCCCATCGTGGGCCGCCCACCGGTGTTGAAGCCGCCGAAGCCGCCCCCGAACATGCTCATGCGGTCACCTGCGCAGCCAGAACTTCCGCATAGCGCGGTTCGGTCGCCAACAAGGATTCATGGGTGCCGTCGGCGATCACGCGGCCGTTCTCCATCAGGACCACGCGCTCGGCCAGGCTGATCGTGGAGAGGCGGTGGGCCACGATCAGGGTCGTCCGGCCGCGCATCTTGTCGCGCAGGGACGAGTGGATCATTTGCTCGACCGTCACGTCGATCGCGCTGGTCGCGTCGTCCAGCACCAGGATCGGCGGGTTGACCAGCAGCGCCCGCGCGATCGCGACCCGCTGCCGCTGCCCGCCGGAGAGCGTGTAGCCACGCTCGCCGACCACAGTGTCGTACCCCTCCGGTAGCTTCCGGATGAACTCGTCGGCGCCGGCGGAGACGGCGGCTTCGACGACTTCGTCCCGGGAGGCGTGCGGCTTGCCGTACGCGATGTTGTCGTGGATCGAGAGGGAGAAGAGGAATGGCTCGTCCGGCACGATCCCCACCTGCTCGCGCAGCGACGCCAGGCTCAGATCGCGCACGTCGTGCCCGTCGATGCTCACCCGCCCCGACGTCACGTCGTAGAACCGCGCGGCCAGCCGCCCCAGCGTCGACTTGCCGCTGCCGGTGCCGCCGACCACCGCCACCGTCTCCCCCGGCTGGATGCGCAGGTCCAGGCCGTCGAGGGCGACGGTCCCGTTGGGGTACGCGAAGACGACCCCCTCGAACGCAAGCTCGCCGCGCAACGGCACGACGACCGGGTCCGGGCCGTCCACCACGTCGGACGGGGTATCGAGGATCTCGTAGATGCGCCGCGCCGACGCCGACGCCCGCTGCCCCATCATGATCATCATGCCGAGCATCCGGAACGGCGGCTGCAACATCAGGACGTACGAGTTGAAGGCGACGATCGTGCCGATGGTGGTGTGCCCGTCGATCACCATGAGACCACCGACCAGCAGCACCAGGGCCAGCCCGAGCCGGGGCAGGTTGTCGAGCAGCGGGTTCCACCGGCTACGGATGCGCGCGTCCTGGCGGTACGCCCAGCGGATGCGGTCGGCGCTCTCGGCCAGCGACCGCAGTTGGCGCCCCTCGGCCGCGAACGCCTTCACGATGCGTACTCCCTGGATGTTCTCGTCGACGACAGTCGCGAGCTGGGCCAGGCGGGCCTGGATGAGCCAGGAGACCGGGAAGATCGCCTTGCGCATGCTGACCCCGAGCACCCCGATGACCGGCATGGTCACCATGGCCACGATGGCCAGGGGCACGTTGATCGAGAGCATCAGGCCGAAGGCGACGACCGCGATCAGGCACTGCACGAGGATCGACGGGCCGAACGAGAGGTACATCTGCACGGCCCGGATGTCGGAGCCGGAACGCGACATCAGCTCGCCGGTCTGCACCCGGTCGTAAAAGCCGAACGGCATCCGCACCAGATGCGAGTAGACGATGTTGCGCAGGTCGTACTCGAGCTCGTACGCGGTGCGGAGCAGGTAGAGCCGGGCCAGGTAATTGATCAACCCTTGGATCAGGGCCAGGCCGACGATCCACCAGACGTACTTGGTCAGGTCGCCGGTCCGCTCGACCACCGCGTCGTCGATCCCGATCCGGACCAGGTTGGGGATCTGCACCTGCACGATCAACCCGACGAAGGACAGGGTGAGCGACGTGATGAGCAGGGTCTTGTGGGCCTTGACCAGCGGCAGCGCCCGGCGCAGCCAGCTCTTGCGGACGTCGCGGTCGATGGACGCCCGGGGCGCTCGGCGACTCAAAGGCGCCTCCTCATCTAGTTAGCCTGGCTAACAATACTCGCGGCGGGCGGCCGCGCCGGGGTAACCCGCCCCACCAGGACGACGGCCACCGCGCCCAGCGCCTGACAGACCCCGATCCCGACCAAGAGGGCCACAATTCCGGCATCCGCCGCCAACCCGGCGACGGCCGCGCCGGTGGCGGCCGCGGTGACTTTCACGCCGGCCCCGAGTGTGAAGACCTGCGTACGAATCTCCGGCGGCGACTCCTGATCCCGTACGGCAAAGACCGCGACCGAGACCGGCACGCCCAGCGCCCCCGCCACAGCGAAGAGCGGCAGCCCGGCCCAGCCGGGCGGAAGCAGGGTGAGCAGGAAGAACGGCACCGCCGTGGCAGCCAGCGAAACCGCCACCACCGACTCCGGCGACCAGCGCCGGATCGGCCACCGGGTGAGCACCAGCGAGGTGAGCAGCCCCCCGGCCGCCCCCGCCGACAGCGTCAGACCGGTCAGCTCGGACCGCCCCGCCTCATCAGCCAGCAACGCGGCGACCAGCGGCAGCGCACCCACCCCGAGCATGCTGAAGATCGTCCCGAGGGTGACCGCCCCCAGCCGCGGCCGCCGAACCATGACCACAACCCCCGCCAACGGCGACTCGATCCGAAACCGCCGCCGCTCGCCCGACGGCGCGGAAGAGCGCCCGGCGGGCAGTGGCAGCGAGACGACCAGAAGCGCGCCGGCCACGACCAGGGCGACCAGGGCCGTGACCGACCAGGAGGCGCCCGCGAGATCGGCCACGACGGCGGCCAGAGCCGGCCCGGCGATCCCCGCGATGCTGTACGACATCACGTCGAACCCGAACGCACGCTCCAACCGGCCCGGCGCGAGATCGCCGAGCAGGCTGCTCAGCCCACCGATCAGCAGCGGCGCGCAGCAGCCGGCGAGCACCAGGAGCACGACCGAAGCCGCCGTCGAGTGACCGATCAGCTCCGCCCCGGCCAGCAGCGCACCCGCGTACCCCAAGAAGGCCAAGAAGTAGAGCAGCCGCCGGCTGCGCGCGGCATCGGCCAGCGCCCCCGTGACCGGCGCGGCCAGCACATGCGGCACCATCAGCGCCGCGATCAGCAGCCCACCGAGCGCCTCGTCCCCGGTCCGGTCGAGCGCCAGCAGCAGAATCGAAACCCGCGCCCCCTCATCGGCCAGCCGCGCACACACGGCAGCCCCCACATAGCGGGTCAAAATCATCGCGGCGGCCCCCGTGCCCTCGTTCCCGCCGAATCCTGTACCCCGCCCGCCCGCACCTGAACGACCGGCCTTACCACATCCCATTGATCCGTAGGCGCTATCCACAATGACCGGTCATCCACAGCGCCCCGTCCTGATCATGCGACCCCGCGGGAGAATGGCATCGGGGCGGTCCCCCGGGTGGGTGGGCACTGTGGGGCGCGGCCCGAGCGGGCGGACCTGCGGGCACGGCCGGTCTGGCGCGCGGGGCGCAGCGGGCTCGACATGGGCGGGTGCAGCGTGCTCAACGCGGGCGGATGCAGTGCGCCCAACGCGGGCAACGGCCCCGGCCCTGGCGCGGAAGGCGCGGGCAGACGGGTTGGTGGGCGAGCGCGGCACGGCAGACAGGGCGGGTCAGGGCGAGGGCGGCGCGAAGGCGCGGGCACGGCAGGCGCGAGCGCAGCACGGCAGGCGCGGGCGCAGCACGGCAGGCGCGAGCGCAGCACGGCAGGCGCGGGCGCAGCACGGCAGGCGCGGGCGCAGCACGCCAGGCGCGGGCGCAGCACGCCAGGCGCGGGCGCGGCACGGCGGGTCAGGGCGAGGGCCGCGCGAAGGCTCGGGCATGGCAAGCGCGGCATGGCAGGCGCGGGCGCGGTGGTCGGGGCGGCATACGCGGCGACCGAGCGCGGGACGGCAAGCGCGGCGGTTGGCGTGCGGCAAGTGCCGCCGGGCGCGCGTGGCGGTAGGGCGGCACGCACGGCGGCAGGGCGGCACGCGCGGGCGGCGAGCGGGCGAAGCGCGACACGGCATGGCACGGCGAGCGCGGCGCGGTGGGCCTGGGCACATCGAGCATCGGCTCGCGCGGGCGGCGAAGACGGCGCGGCCGATGGGGGACGGCGCGGCCGATGGGGGACGGCGCGGCCGATGGGACGCCGAGGGATCAGCCAACCCCGAAGGGCTGGGGATCCACCTTCGGGCATGTCGTGCGGGCGGCGGGCACGGCCAGCGTCGTCAGGTACTTGTCGATGGCGGTGGCCACGCATGGGCTTCGGCTGTAGATCACATGGCCCCAGCCGTCGTAGGTCAGCAAGGTGGCTCGGGGGCCTAACTGCCGCGTCACGCGCTGGGCCCACGGGTAGGCGGTGGCCGGGTCGTGGCGGGAGTTGACCAGCAGGATGGGGGCGGTGGTGCGGGGTGGCGGGGCCGGCCGCTGCGGGTTGTCCGGTGGGGACGGCCAGCCCAGGCAGCCGGCTACGGCGGCGAGGGCCAGCGGGGAGACCAGCATCTTCGGTGAGCGGCGGGCCAGGGTTTGCAGGCGGCCGTTGAGGTCGCCGAAGCTGGTGATCGGGAGGCGCCAGTCCTCGCAGATGACCGCGGGGAAGCTGTGGTCGATCAGGTCGACCGGTGGGGGCGGGGCGCTGCGGGCGGTGGGCTTGGCAGCCAGCGCGTCCCGCAGGTAGTAGGCGAAGGAGTACCACTGGGGCTCGTAGAACGCCGCGAACGCGGCCCCGATCAGACCGGACAAGGTCAAGGGCTGGGGCGGGTCGTACGGGTTCTGCAGTGTGCCGGCGCGGGCCCGGGACACGGCTGTGGCCCACACCTTGGTGACGTCCTGGCCGCGCAGGATGCACTGGGGGTCGCGGCCGCACCAGGCGATGAACTGGTGGAAGGCGTCCTCGGCGGCGTCGGTCTCCTCGGTCAGGAAGGCGTTGAGGTCGACGCTGTGGTCCATGACGCCGTCGAGGGCCAGCGCGCGCAGGCGGGCCGGGTAGAGCTGGGCGTACTGCTGGCCGATCAGGGTGCCGTAGGACGCGCCGTAGAAGCTGATCTTCTGTTCGCCCAGGGCGGCCCGGACGGCGTCCATGTCGCGGGCGACGCTGGCCGTGTCGACGTGCGGGAAGACGGGGCCGGTGCGGGCGGCGCAGTCGGCGGCGAGCTTGCGGTTGTGGGCGATCGTGGCGTCGTACGCCCGCTGGCTGGTGATCAGCGGGTCGGGCTGGGCGTCGACGAGGTCGCGGGAGCACAGGACGGGGGTGCTGCGGCCGACGCCGCGCGGGTCGACGCCGATGATGTCGAAGCGGGCGCGGACGTCGGCGCCGAAGAAGGTGGTGGCGCCGAAGGCGAAGTCGACGGCCGAGCCGCCGGGGCCGCCCGGGTTGACCAGCAGCGCCCCGAGCCGGCGGGCGGGATCGGTGGCCTTGCGGCGGGCGATGGTCAGCATCACGGCCGGGCCGGACGGGTTCTTCCAGTCGGCCGGGACGTGCATCGTCCCGCACTGGACCTGGGCGTCCTCGGGGCAGGCCTTCCAGGTGATCGGGTAGGTGGCCGCGGAGACCGGGGCCGGTGTCACCCCGTACGCGAGCAGGGTGATCACGGTGAGGATCGCGGCCCGGAAGGGTCGCGCGGTTGCTCGCACGCGCTGCATCTCCGCCCTGCACGGCCGTTCGCCGCGCGGCCCCATCTTCGGACGAACGAAGATCGCGGGTCTGGCGAATGGGTGAAGTCCACCGGGGCGTGGCACCGTTGACCGATGACTGCCGCCGCACGAACGCGTCTCGCCTTCGCCGCCGCCGGAACGGCGCTGCTCGTCGGCTGCTCGGACGCGGAGAGCACGCCGAGGGGCGAGGCCACCTATGCCGCCGCACCGAGCACGTCGAGCTCGGCGGGCGCGAAAGATCTGAGACTGGAGAACCCGCAGACCATCGCCACCGGGATCGAGGTCCCCTGGGGCCTGGCCTTCCTGCCCGACGGCAGCGCCCTGGTCAGCGAGCGGGAGAGCGGCGACATCCTGCGCATCCCGGCCGGCGGCGGCGACCCCACCACGGCCTATCACGTGGACGGCGTGTCGGCCGAGGGCGAGGGCGGCCTGCTCGGCATCGCCGTCGACCCCGGCTACGACGAGAACAAGTACGTGTACGCGTACTTCACCGCCGCCGGCGACAACCGGATCGTCCGTTTCGACGGTGACCGGAAGGCGAAGGTGATCCTTGACGGGATCGACAAGGCCGGCATCCACAACGGCGGCCGGCTGGCGTTCGGCCCCGACGGCTTCCTCTACGTGGGCACCGGTGACGCCGGGGACGGCCGCGCCGCGCAGGACCGCGACGACCTGAACGGCAAGATCCTGCGGATCACCCGGGACGGCGCCGCCGCGCCCGGCAACCCCACCGAGGGCTCCCCCGTCTGGTCGCTGGGTCACCGCAACGTGCAGGGTCTGGCCTGGGGCGCGGACAAGAAGATGTACGGCATCGAGTTCGGCCAGAACACGTGGGACGAGGTCAACGTGATCGAGCCGGGGAGGAACTACGGCTGGCCCGAGGTCGAGGGCAAGGCCGGCGACACCCGGTACGAGGACCCGATCGTGCAGTGGTCGACCGATGAGGCCTCGCCGTCCGGGGCGGCTGTCGCCGGCGACAACTTGTACGTGGCCGGGCTGCGCGGCGAGCGGCTCTGGGTCGTGCCGTTGAACGGTGGCGGCGAGCCCCGGGCCGAGCTCGGCGGGACGTACGGCCGTCTGCGCACGGTCGCGGTGGAAAAGGACGGCTCGCTGTGGGTGACCACCTCGAACAGAGACGGCCGCGGGGATCCGCAGGACGGTGACGACCGGATCCTGCGGTTCCCCGCGGCCTAGAGCATTTACTTGTTGTTGGGTGGCAATTCGGGAAGGGCCGAGATCGCGGCGGCGTACACCGCGATCTGACGGCCGTTGGGCACCACGCCGACGGCGCGGAGCTGGTCATGGATGGCCTGCGCGACCGAGTCCTCGGTTTGTCCTCGGTGGGTCTGCATGACCTTGTTGACCACGTAGTCGACTCTGACCTGTTGTTGCCACCCGGCGGAGCGGTAGCCGCCGCTGGTGGCGTAGCTGATGGGGGCGACGCGTTCCATGCCGTGTCTATCGGACGGCGGGCGCCCGCACTCCAAGGATTGGGGAGGCGGTGCAACCCGACCGCAACCGGGTCACACCGTCTCGGACATCAGTGGCGGTCGCCGGTGGGGCTGACATCCTCGGAATCGGTCACTTCGGGGGCTTTGGGCGGGTTGAGCCGGAGCCAGAGCAGGAACAGCACACCCAGGACGAGCATCGCGATGCCCATCCAGAGGTTGATCCGGACGCCCTCCGCCTTGTCGATCTCCGACTGGTTGTCGAAGATTCCGAGCAGCGTGACGATCACGCCGTACACGACGAACAGGCCGCCGATCACCCGCCGTACGTCGAAGAGCCGCGCCGCCGCGGAGGCTTCTTTCTTCTCGTCTTCAGCCATGACGGGCTCTCCTTACCAGACCGGGATGTACAGGACGAAGGCCAGCACGACCGCGATCGCACCGAGCAGGACCGGGTTGCGCCACCACACCTTGTCTCCCGCGATGATCGTCTCGCTGCTGGTGCTGGAGCCGCCCAGGCCGTAGACGAGGCCGCGCAGCTCCTCCTCCGGCTTGGCCGGGGTGAACAGGCTGACCAGAATCGCCACGACGACCGCGGTGATGAAGGCCGCGCCGGCGCCCCAGAAGCTCTCCTCCAGGTCGGAGTTGAAGTGGATGGTCTCGGTCAGGTGCCCGATGTACAGCGCCAGCGAGGCCAGGAAGCCCAGCAGCAGCGACCAGAAGCCGGCCCAGGACGACATCCGCTTCCAGAACATGCCGACGATGAAGGTCGCGAACAACGGGGCGTTGAACAGCGAGAACAGCGCCTGGATGTAGTTCATGATGTTGTCGTAGCCGGCCGCGATGAACGCGGTGCCGATGCCGATGACCACGCCGCCGAGGGTGGCCCAGCGGCCCACCTTCAGGTAGTAGTCGTCGCTGCGGCCCTTGCGGATGTAGGGCTGCCAGATGTCGTACGTGAAGACGGTGTTGAACCCGCTGACGTTGGCCGCCATGCCGGCCATGAACGAGGCGAGCAGACCGGTGACGGCGACGCCGAGCACACCGTTGGGCAGCAGGTCACGCATCAGCAGCGGGATCGCGTTGTTGTAGGTCAGGTCGCCCGACTCGGCGCCCAGGCCCTTGACCGTGACCAGGGCGATCAGGCCGGGGATGACGGTGACGACCGGGATCAGCAGCTTGGGGAAGGCGCCGATGATCGGCGTACGCCGGGCCGCGCTCATGTCCTTGGCCGACAGCGCCCGCTGGACCTCGGCGAAGTTCGTCGTCCAGTAGCCGAACGAGAGCACGAAGCCGAGGCCGAAGATGATGCCGATCCAGTTCGCGCCGAGCGGGTTGTCACTGGAGGCGGTGTTGGCCCAGGTGTGCAGGCCGGCCTCGCCGAGCGAGGTCTGGCGCACCTTGTCGAACAGGCCGTCGATGCCGCCGACCTTGACCAGGCCGACGATCGTGATCGGGAGCAGACCGGCCAGGATGACGAAGAACTGCAGCACCTCGTTGTAGATGGCCGAGGAGAGGCCGCCGATGCCGATGTAGATCAGCACGATGGCCGCGCCGAGGCCGATCGAGACCCACAGCGGCCAGCCCAGCAGCGCCTGCAAGATCAGCGCTAGGGCGAACAAGTTGACGCCGGCGATCAGGACCTGGGCCACCGCGAAGCTGACCGCGTTGAACAGGTGGGCCGAGTTGTTGAAGCGCCGCCGCAGGAACTCGGGGACGCTGTGCACCTTGGAGCCGTAGTAGAACGGCATCATCACGATGCCCAGGAACACCATGGCGGGCACGGCGCCGATCCAGTAGTAGTGCAGGGTCATCAACCCGTACTGGGCGCCGTTGGCGGCCATGCCGAGGATCTCCAGCGCGCCCAGGTTCGCCGAGACGAATGCGAGACCGGTGACCCAGGCTGGCATCGAGCGGCCGGACAGGAAGAAGTCCGCGCTCGTTTTGATCGCTCTCCGCGCCGCGAAGCCCACACCGAGCACCGTGCCGAAGTAGAGGATCAGGATCAGGTAATCGAAGATGTCGAGGTCGAGCCGTAGGCCGCTCGCCGCAAGTACCTCCACAGGCCACCTCCATGGCGAAAGTCGCCATGGCCTACCCCATGCGAAGATCTTTCACACCTGAATGTGTCCTTCGCGTTACCGGCGTTGGATGAGGACCTCCATCCCGTCTAGGATCCGCTCGATCCCGAACCGGAAGGCCTGGTCCTGGCCGCCCCGGGCGGCGGCGTCGGTCACCGCCGCGGTCAGCGCCGGAAATCGATCGGCATGCTCGCGCAGCACCAGCCCGATGGTGGCGGTCAGCTCGCTTTCCGCGGTGCCGGACTGGCCGGCGATCATCCGCACCTGCCCGGCGATGGTGGCCACGGCATCCATCCGCTCGGCCCCGGTCAGCCCGGCCGGCAGCACAGTCAGGGCGCTTTCCATCCACGCCAGCTCGTTCGGCCCGATCGGCCGGGCCCCGGCGGTCGCCTCCAGGGCCCACCGGTGCGCCTCGTAGCGCTCGAGCAGAGACGACGCCCACGCCGACAGCGCGTCCCGCCATGACAAATCCGACAGATCCCCGGGCGGCCCGCCGAGCGCACGCTCGAGCATCACCGCCACCAGCTCGGTCTTGCCGGGCACGTAGCGGTAGAGCGACATCTTCGTGAAGCCGAGCTCGGCCGCGACCCGCTGCATGGAGACCGCCGGGAGCCCCTCGGCATCGGCCACCGCGATCGCGGCCCCAGCGATCTGATCAAGAGTCAGCGCCGGCTTGGGGCCGCGGGTCCGCGGCCGCTCCTCCCAGAAGAACATCTTGCCTCTCCTCCAAACAGTGTCTACCGTACACAGAATAAATCGAGTCCGGTGGACACAGTTTGGAACGGGGAGGACGTCATGAAGGTTCTGATCTCGGGCGCGAGCATCGCGGGGCCGGCGCTGGCCTACTGGCTGGGCCGCTTCGGCCTCGAGCCGGCCGTCGTGGAGATCGCGCCCGAGCTGCGGACGGGCGGCAACGCGGTCGACTTCCGCGGCCCGCTGCACATGGGGCTGCTGGAGCGGATGGGCGTGCTCGACGAGCTGCGCGCCGTCGAGACCGGTGGCACGGCGATGCGCTTCGTCGACGCGAGCGGCGCCAAGCTGATGGAGTGGCCGGCCGGGCTGGCCGGCGGCGATCTGGAGGTACGCCGCGGCGACCTGGCCCGGATCCTCGTGACGGCCGGCGCCGATCACACCGACTACTTGTTCGGCGACAGCATCGCGTCCCTGGACGAGCACGAGGGCGGGGTCGACGTCACGTTCGCGAGCGGCCGGCAGACAACGTTCGATCTGGTGGTCGGGGCGGACGGCGTGCACTCGCGGGTGCGGCGGCTGGCCTTCGGGCCCGAGGAGCGCTTCGTCAAGCATCTGGGCTATTACGTGGCGACCTGGGCCGCGCCGGGCACGGAAGAAGACCTCGTCCTCTACAACGAGCCCGGCCGCATGATCAGCACCGGCCGGGACGGGGCCTTCGCCGCTTTCGTCTCGCCGAAGCTCACCTACGACCGCCACGACCTCGCCGAGCAGAAGTCGATCCTGCGGGACCGTTATGCCGGCATGGGCTGGCGGGCTCCCCAGCTGCTCGACGCTCTGCGGAAGGCCGACGATCTCTACTTCGACCAGATCTGCCGGGTCGACGCCCCCGAGTGGACGCGGGGCCGGGTCGCGCTGGTGGGCGACGCGGCGAGTGGGGCCACGATCGGCGGGCAGGGCAACGGCACGGCGCTCGTCGGCGCGTACGTCCTGGCCGCCGAACTGGCCGCCGCCGGCGGCAACCACCGCGAGGCCTTCGGAGCGTACGAGAAGCGGATCGGCCGGTTCGCCCGCGGCACCCAGAAGGGTGGCGACACGACCGGCCGATTCCTGGCCCCCAGGACGGCCCGCGGCATCCGTCTGCGCAACTACCTGAACAACCGCCGGTGGTTCCTCGACCTGACCTTCAAGATCGCGGCCGACCGGGCCACGAACCTGGAGCTCACCGCAGAGCCGCGACCGCTTCGGCCGTCACCTCGCCGACCCGCTTGACGACCAGGGACGCCCCGGCCAGCGCGTCCGGCGCCGGTGGGTAGACGCCGTGCGGGACGGCGATCACTGCCATCCCGGCGGCGGCGGCCGAGCGCAGGCCGTTGCTGGAGTCCTCGATCGCCGCGCAGTCGGCCGGCGCCACCCCGAGCCTCTCGGCCACGGCCAGATAGACATCCGGCGCCGGCTTGCCCCGGGGCACCTCCTCGGTCGACATCGTCACCTGGAAGGCGCCGGTCAGGCCGGCCGTGGCCAGCACCTGGTCGATCAGCACCCGGGCCGACGAGCTGGCCAGCCCGAGGGTGAAGGTCGAGCCGAGCCGGCGCACCACGTCCACTGCGCCGGGAATGAGCGGCAAGTCAGATTTGTACCGCAAGGCCATCTGCCCGAGCACATCGTCGGCCACCTGCTGCGGTGTGCGCGGAACGCCGACTTCCTCCGCGAGGTGGGTGGACCACTCACCCGTACTCATGCCCATCATGCGATCTTGCGTATCGGGCAGGAAGGACCGGCCGAAGGAGGCGACGTAACTGCGGCGGACGTCCTCCCAGACCTCCTCGGTGTCGATGATGACGCCGTCCAGGTCGAAGATCACCGCGGAGACGGTCACAACGCCTCCGCCGCCGGCACGATCTCCTTGGCGAAGATCTCGAACTGCTTGGTGTCCCACACGTTGCGCAGGCCGCCGTGCCCGACCTCGAAACCCATCGCGGCGTACCGGGTGAGGGCCTCGATGATCTCGCCGGTCTTCTCGCCCCTCTCGCCCAGGTCGAAGGGGACCATCACGGTCTTCTGGATCTCGTCGTAGTCACGGCCGACGTCCTCGCAGTGCTGCTTGAGCACGTCGAGCTTGTGCTGCAGCTCCGGCACCGGGAACAGATTGCAGGCGTCCGCGTACTGCGCGACCAGCCGCAGCGTCTTCTTCTCGCCGCCGCCCCCGATCAGGATCGGCGGGCGCGGCCGGCTCAGCGGCGCCGGCGAGTTCAGCAGCCGGCCGAGCCGGTAGTGCGTGCCCTCGAACGGCGTCTCGTCGCCGGCGAACATCTGCCGGCAGATCTTGAGCGCCTCCTCCAGCCGCTCGAAGCGCTCCTTGGTGGGCGGGAACGGCAAGCCAAGGCCCTTCGACTCCTCCTCGTTCCAGGCGGCGCCGATGCCCAGGATGGCCCGGCCCCCGGAGAGCACGTCGAGCGTGGTCACCGCCTTGGCCAGCAGGCCCGGCTCGCGGTAGACGACCCCGGTGACCAGGGTCAGCAGCTTGGCCCGCTTGGTGTGCGCGGCCAGGAAGCCCAGGGCGGTGTAGGCCTCGAGCATGTCCCACTCGGGCGGGCCGATCGGCCCGATCTGCCACAGGTGGTCCATCACGCTGATCCGCTCGAAGCCGGCCTCGTCGGCCGCCGCGGCGACCTCGCCCAGCACCGGCCCCAGCCTCGGCGCTCCCTCGGGCCAGGTGAAGTTCGAGATGTGCAAGCCCAGTTTCACGGCCGTTCCCTTCGCACGCAGCGATAGACAGAGAAAAACTTAACCCCATTTGCTGTACGGAGGGTGGCGGCGTCCCAAACGCGGGGACGGGTTCGACCCGCGGGACCGATCCTCCTCGGCCGAACTGGTGAGTTGCTGATCGGTTGCCGACCGGTAGTTTCGAAGATCAGGAACAAGCTTGAGGAGCACCGCCATGCTTCCTTCGCCGCTTTCCGCAGCGACGAACCGCGCCCGCCCGTCATCACCCTCCGTGAGTGTCGTCCTGCCCGTGCGGGATCCCGCGAGCCTGCCGCTGATGCTGCGTGGCCTGCCCCCGGTCGACGAGGTCGTGGTGGTGGCCGAGGCGGGCACGCGGGCCGCAACTGCGGCGCGGGCGCTGCGGCCTGGCGCGGTCGTGGTGTCTCCTACCCGGCCCGGCCCCGGTCATGCGCTGGCCGCCGGGGCGGCCGTGGCCCGGGGCGACGTGGTGGTCACCCTCAACGGCGACGGCTCGACCGACCCGGCCGAGATCCCGCGGTTCGTCGAGGCGCTGGTGGCCGGGGCCGACGTGGCGGTCGGCTCGCGGTACTCGGCCGGCGGGCGCGACCTGACCGGGGGCCGGTTCCGCCGGTGGGCCGACCTGATCCTCGTCTGGTGCCTGAACGCGCTGCTCGGCACCCGCCGCACCGATCCCGGTTTCGGCTATGCCGCGTTCTGGCGGGACGCGCTGGCCCACCTGGACCTGCCCGACCCGGCCGCGCGGGCCGGCGCCGCCTGGGGCGAGGGACCGGAGATCGGCCCGCTGCTGGCCATCCGCCCGGCCGTCCGCGGTCTGGTCGTGGCCGAGGTCGCCACCGTCGCCTTCCCGCCGATCCGCCGGGCCCGGCGGGCGGACCGCTCCCGCCTGCACCACTGGCTGCGCACCGCGCTCCGCGAGCGCGGGGATCGACGGTCCTACACCCCGCCCCCGACCGTCCCGGCCACCCCGCAGGTGCGGCACGGCTCCGGCTTCCGCCTGGCGCAGGACGGCCCGGGTTACCGGATCACGCCCGAGCCCGGCTCTCCGGCCCGCACCGCGAGAATGCGCCCGGCCGAGCCCGGCCCAGCGAGCCTTGGCGCAGCGGAAGCGGGCACAGCGGCCGGGGCGGGCGCAGCTAGCCACGACGGCCGGGTCACCGCCGACGTCTGGCGGCAGGCCGACCGGCGGGCGCCCGGCGAGCCCATCTGGAGCGCGGCGCGCCGCGCCACCGGGCCGTCGCGTGATCTGTGGCGCGAGCGGCGCGCGCTCAATCCCCCGCTGCCGCCCTACCCGTCGGCCCACCCCGAGCCGCTGCTCGGCCCGGACGTCCAGCCCCGCACGGCCGAGGACGGATGGCTGCCCCTGCCGCGCGCCCCGAAGCAGACGGGTGAGGTGGGCGCCCGGCGCCGCCGCATCACCGGCCGCCAGTCCCAGCCCGACCTACGGGTGATCAACGGCGAGGGAACCGGCCCGGGCGACCGCCGGGGCCGGCTCCGTTCCGTCAAGAAGCCCTAGCGCGCAGCTGGGGCAGGATCTTCTCGCTGTACAGGCGCAGGAAGCGCTCCTGGTCGGGCCCGGGCGCGTGGAAGACCAGGTGCTTGAAGCCCATGTCGAGGTACTCGGTGATCTTCTCGGCGTGCTCGTCGTGGTCGGACGAGACGATCCAGCGTGAGGCGGTCCGCTCGACCGGGAGCTGGTCGGAGAGCCGCTGCATCTCGATCGGGTCCTCGACGCCGGTCTTCTCGTCCGGGGTCAGGGCCAGGGCGCCCCAGTGACGGGTGTCCTGCCGCGCCTTCTCGTGGTCGTCGTCGAACGAGACCTTGACCTCGATCAGCAGGTCGAGGTCGTCGATCTGGCGGCCGGCCTTCTCGGCGCCCTCGCGCACGGCCGGCAGCAGCGTGTCGGTGTAGAGCTCGCGGCCCTTGCCGCTGGTGGTGATGAAGCCGTCGGCGATGCGGCCGGCGAGCCGGGTCGCGGACGGGCCGGAGGCGCCGATGTAGATCGGCACCGGGTTCTCCGGCTTGTCGTAGATCGTGGCGTTCTCGGTGGAGTAGTACTGCCCCTCGAACGTGACCCGGTCCTCGCGCCACAGCTTCTGGATGAGCTGCACGGCCTCCTTGAGCCGGGCGAAGCGCTCCTTGCCGTCGGGCCAGGCGATGCCCAGCGGCACCTCGTTGAGCGACTCGCCGGAGCCGACGCCGAGCACGACCCGCTCGGGCGCGAGGCAGCCCAGGGTGGCGAACGCCTGGGCCACCACGGCCGGGTGGTAGCGGAACGACGGCGTGAGCACGCTCGTGCCGATCAGGATCCGCTCGGTCCGGGCGGCCAGCGCGCCCAGCCAGGGCAGCGCGGCCGGGGCGTGGCCGCCGTCGTGCCGCCAGGGCTGCAGGTGGTCGCTGACGAAGACGGAGTCGAAGCCGAGCTCCTCGGCCAGGACGCTGTAGTTGAGGAGTTCCGACGGCGGGAACTGCTCCGCCGACGCCTTGTACCCGAACCGAATCATGCTTCTGACACTAGCCCGCGGCTTTGTAGGCCTTGCCGGCCTCGGTCGGACTGTCGCCGTCCTTGTAAAGACCGAAGTCCACGCTGTCGCCGACGGCGGGCAGGCCGAACCACGCGTACCGCTCGAGCCACGATCGGCTCTCCAGCCCCTTGGTGGCGCCGTTGATGAAGGTGACCAGCTGGGCCTGGGTCGGGTACTTGGGCGTGCCGGAGAAGTTCATCAGGCCGAACTCGGTGACCCAGATCGGCTTGCCGTAACGCTTGTGCACGGCGTCGACGTAGCCCAGGAACTGGTTGACGGCGGCCGCGCTGAAGTCGGAGCCGTACCAGTGCAGGGTGATGAAGTCGACGCGGTAGCCCTTGTCCTTCGCCCCGGCCATGAAGCGGTCGAGCCAGCCGCCCGCGGTGTCGCCGCCGTAGGCCACCGACGGGCTGCCCAGCCGCAGACCGGTCGCCTCAAGCTTGGGCCACGCGGCCAGCGCGTCCTCGACGGTCATGTTGGCCTGCCCGCCCATGTCGGGCTCGTTGAAGCCGAGCAGCTCGCCGCTGCTCTCCTTCTTGGCCTCGGCGATCGTGGCGTCGGTGGCGTTGGCCTTGCCCCAGATCATCGGGACGTACTCGACGCCGGCCGGGCCGGGGATGTCGTTGTTGTTCGGGCCCCAGTCGTAGTACCAACCGGCCCCGACATCGGCCAGCGCGGCCTTCGCGCCGGCGAACTTCCACGTCCCGACGCCTTTCTTCTTGCTGTCGGTGGCCGGGATCACGATGGGCGCCGCGCTGCTCGGCTTGAGCGACGGCGTCTTCGACGGTGTCGGGGAGGGCTTGGCCGAGGTCTTCGACTTCGACGGTGACGGGCGCCGCGTGGCGGGGGTCGAGGGGGTGGTCACGGCCGGCGCGGGCGCCTGCACCGCGGCCGTGGTGACCACGGGCGGGTCGGGTTGCTGGGTGACCACGACAGCGACGCCGCCGCCGACCACCGCGGTGGTCGCCAGGGCCGCCGTCAGCACCTTCTGCGAGAGCCCGAAACCGATCTTGGCCGCCACGTGCGACCCGGCGCCGGCCTTGGCCGCGCCGGCGCCCGCGCCCGCCTTGGCCGCGGCGCCCGCGCCCGCCTTGGCCGCGGCGCCCGCGCCCGCCTTGGCCGCGGCGGCCGCGGCCGACGCGCTGCCGGCGCCGAGACCCTTGCCGATCAGGGTGGCCGGCAGCGGCACGAGGGCCATGCCGGCCAGCAGCCGCTCGGCCGCCACGAGCCCGTTCCACGACGGCGAGCAGTACCGGCAGTCGCGGGTGTGCCGGGCGATCCGCTTGCGCCACAGCGCGCTGGGCCGGCCGTCCCACTCGGCCGTGACCGCCTGCAGGTCGGGGCAGGGCGGGGTGGCGGCCAGCGCCCGGACCACGACCCGGGCCGTCTCGAGCTGGCCTTTCATCCGCTGCACGCGCACCGCCGCGTGCTGGCGGGTCACGTCGGTGGCGGCCACGATCTCGTCGCGGGTCAGCTCGCCCGAGGCCTCGAGCCACCAGAGCGAGAGCAGCTCGCGGTTGTCCTCGTCGAGCCAGCGGGTCGCCTCGGCCGTCTCCCGCCGCTGCCCGGAGAGCTCGAGCCGGGTGATGGCCAGGTCGGTGAAGTCGGCCCCGGGGTCGCGCAGATCCTCGTGCAGCAGCGCCTCGGGGGCGCCGCGGCGGGCCCGGAAGCGCTCGCGCACCTGCCGGACGGTGATCGCGACCAGCCAGGACCGGAACGCCTCGGGCTCGCGCAGGTCGTGCAGGTTGCGCAGGACCCGCAGCATCACGTCCTGCACCACGTCGTCGACGTCGGCGTGACCCTCCAGGGCCCGCCCGACGATCGTGTAGACCAGCGGCAGGTAGCCGGCCACGAGCCGGTCGACCGCGACCGGGTCGCCGGCCCGCGCGGCGACGACGGTGGCGATGTCGGGTTGCTCGGCCATGGTCCTACCTTCCTAAGGGCGTCGGTTCAGGAAGGGAGACGCCCCGCTCTTCCTCGGATAACACGTTTTTCGCGGTGGATCGGATGAGCTTGTCTCGCGGCGAACGCGATTAACGAGGGCCCGGTCCGGGAAAACCCAAGCACATGCGTATGACAGTCCGGTTGGCCCTTCCCACCGAGGCGGACAGTGTGCCCGCCGTCCGCCGGCTGCTGCGCTCCGCCCTAGAGGTCCTGCACGTCAACCGGGGTGACTCCGACGATCTGGAGATCGCGATCACCGAGGCGTGTTCGAACGTGGTGCGGCACGCCAGCGGCACGGACACCTTCGAGGTCTCGCTCGACGTGGGCGACGACCGGTGCTCGATCGACGTGACCGACGGTGGCCCCGGTTTCGACCCCGATGCGTCGGGTATGCCGCCCGCCTCGTCGAGCGAGCACGGCCGTGGCCTGATGCTGATCAAGGCGCTGGGCGAGAACGTGCGCATGCACTCGGTCCCCCGCCGCGGCAGCCTCATCCATTTCGAGAAGTCGTTCGCCTGACACCTCGCGTCACCTGGCCACGGGCAAGCCTCTATCATGCTTGCTCTGTGGCAACTATTGTCGTGGGCCGGACCACCCGGCTCAGCCACCCGCACACAGGAAGGACGATCGCGTGACCACCCGCCCGGCATCAGTCGGTTCGCTTCTGCGTGCGGCGCCACCCGATCGCCTCGCCGAAGTGGCGGCCGACCATCTGCGCGCCCTTTACCCGGTGACCGCCGCCGAGATCTTCCTGAGCGACCTCACCATGACCTCGCTCTGGCCGGTGATCGACCCCGAGGCCGAGGCCGGCGGCCGGTCCGAGCTGCGGGTCTTCGGCAGCCAGGAGCCCCTGCTGGACGGCCCGGACCGGCTGATCCTGCCGCTAACCGTGTGGGGCGACCGCTTGGGCGTGCTCCGGGTGGACCTGCGGGAGGCGTACGGCCCCGAGGTGGTGACCGAGCTCCGCGCGCTCGCCGACGAGCTGGCCATCGCGCTGCGCGCCGCCGACAAGGACACCGACCGCTACCACCAGGTCTCCCGCCGGCAGCGCCTGACGATGGCGGCCGAGCTGCAGTGGGCGCTGCTGCCGGGCCGCTCGCTCGAGGGCGACCGGTTCAAGCTGGCCGGCCAGCTCGAGCCCGCGTACGCGATGTACGGCGACCATTACGACTGGGCCCTGACCGGCGACCGGCTGACCCTGACCGTGCTCAACGGCAACGGCGACGGCATCGAGGCCGCCCTGCTGACCACGGTCGCGGTCAACGCGATGCGCAACGCCCGCCGCTCCGGGGCCAACATCGTCGAGCAGGCCGAGCTCGCCTCGGACGCCGTCTACTCGCGCTACGGCGGCGCCACGCACGTGGCCACCCTGCTGCTGGAGATCGATCTGACCGACGGCGCGGTGGAGGCGGTCGACGCCGGCTCGCCCCGGGCCCTGATCGCGCACGAGGGCGAGATCCGCACGGTCGCCCTGGAGCAGCAGCTGCCGCTCGGCATGTTCGGCGACGGCCGCTACGAGACCCAGAAGTTCCAGCTCGAGCCGGGCGACCGGCTGCTGGTGGTGAGCGACGGCGTGCACGCCGCGACACCGGCCGGCCGGCCCGAATACGGCAGTTCCGCCCTGTTGAGCGCCCTGCGCCGGACGCGGCTGCAGCCACCGGCCGAGGCCGTCGGTACGGTCATGCGAGCGTTGCGCGACTACCATGCGGGCACCGAGCCGGAGGACGACGCGGTCACCGTCTGCTTGGATTGGTTGCGATAACCGCTCAAAATCCGGCATGACCCGCCCCCCGGCCGGGTAGAGGCAGATCCGGGCGCAGGGCCGAGCACGTCAGCAGAACGAGGAAATTTCCGACATGGACCGGCACACCGATGTTGCCGCGGCTGTCGAGTCGACGGTCGATTCACTGGTGTCCGTGCTCGAGGCGGCCCGGCTGGCCCAGTCCCCCGCGGTGCCGCCGGCCCAGCTGCGCGTGCTGACGATCATCGCCGCCAACCGGCACACCAACATGAGCCGCCTGGCCGAGACACTCGAGGTGGTGCCCTCCTCCGCGAGCCGCCTGTGCGACCGCCTGGAGGCGACCGGGCTGCTGCGCCGGGTGCCCGACCCGCGCGACCGGCGCGAGGTGCGGCTCATGCTCACCCCCGCCGCCCGCCGCCTGCTCGACCAGCTGCGCGAGCGCCGCCGGCAGGCGCTGGGCGAGGTGCTCGACAAGATGGAGACGGCCGCCCGGCTCGAGCTCGTGCACGCGCTGGAGGCCTTCGCCGCGGCCACCACCCACGACGGCGCCGCCGCCGAGGGAGCCGACGAGGACCGCCGCACGGCGTGAGATAGCGTCGCCCGATGCGCATCGGCATCGTCATCCTCCCCGACCAGCGCTGGTCCGTCGCCGGGCGGCGCTGGCAGCGCGCCGAGGAGTACGGCTTCGACCACGCCTGGACCTACGACCACCTCGGGTGGCGCGACCTCGTCGACGGCCCCTGGTTCGACGCTGTGCCCACCCTGACCGCGGCGGCCATGGTGACCCGGCGGATCCGGCTCGGCACGTACGTGGCCTCGCCCAACTTCCGGCACCCGGTGCACTTCGCCCGCGAGGTGACCGCGCTCGACGACATCTCGCAGGGCCGGCTCATGCTCGGCCTGGGCGCGGGCGGCGTCGGCTTCGACTCGGCCGTGCTCGGCACGCCGGAGCTGACCCCGGGCCGGCGGGTGGACCGCTTCACCGAGTTCCTCGACGTGTTCAACCGGGTCCTGACCGACGGCCCGGTCACCCATCACGGCGATTTCTACACGGCCGTCGACGCCCGCGGCAATCCCGGCCCGGTGCAGCGTCCCCGCCCGCCGTTCGTGGTGGCGGCCAACGGCAAGCGCACGATGCGGCTGGCGGCGCGCGACGGCGACGGCTGGGTGACCACCGGCGTCGCCGGGGTGGCCGGCGGGGCCAACTTCAGCGTGCCCGACAGCGCCGCGCAGTGGTGGGAGTCGGTGGCGCGGCTGTCGGCGAGTTTCGACGAGGCGCTGGACGAGGCGGGCCGGGCCCGGGACGCGATCCCGCGCTATCTGAACCTCGACACGTCGCCGCTCTTTTCGATGAGCAGCGTGGAAGCCTTCACCGACGCGGTCGGCCGGGCGGCCCGGCTCGGCTTCACCGACGTCATCACGCATTGGCCTCGCGAGCGGAGTTGGTACGCCGGCGACGAAAAGGTGCTGGAATCGGTCGCCGCCCGCCTGCCGCGACTGCGCGCGGGCGGTGCCTAATCAGCGGCCGTTGGCGGCCCGGTAGGCGTCGGTGACGCTCTGCGGAATGCGCCCGCGCTCGGAAATCTGGTGACCGTTGGCGACGGCCCACTCGCGGATCGAGCGGTTTTCGTCGCGGGAGCTCGCGGTGCGGCCGCCGGGGCCGCGACGAGCCGGGATGCGGCCGGTCGAGGCGCGGCCGAGCCGGGTCCCGGCCGAGATGTACGGGTCCAGGGCCTTGCGCAGCTTACCCGCATTGGCCTCGGAAAGGTCGATCGTGTAGTTAATACCGTCCAGACTGAACTCGACCGTGCGATCGGCCTTCTTTCCGTCCAGATCGTCGATCAGAGTGGTGATTACCTGCCGCGCCATGACGACTCCCGAGTAGTAATCCGACCAACCGCGGTGCAAGTGTTGCTCGCCGCGCGTTCGCGCGCAACTGTTTCTCCGGAAGAATTCGCCATTCTTTTGACGGGGCGGCCCGGCCGGTATTGAAATGGCCGGCCGTCATTCCCGGTATTCGGCGGGGATAGCACGGTTGGCCCCGCGGCGGCGCATCACTTAGGGTCACTGGCATGACCCCGGACGACGACTGGCAGGAAAAGCGCCGGCAGGCCGTCGCCGGTCACGCCGCCGCGTTCGAGGAGAGCCGTGCGGCTGAGGCCCGGGAGGCGGCGGCCCTGCTGGCCGACTTCGTCCGGCGCGCCGCCGAGCGCGAGATTCATCCACAGACCTTGATGGCTCGAACCTTCGACGGAAGATCCACGTATCGAACCCATGTGCGCGGGTGGTACCTGAAGTCGAATCGTTCCGTGGCCGTCGGCGAGGACGGCCGGTACTACGTGCTGACCGTGCCCGCCTCCTGGCGGGCCCGGTTCGCCGGGGCCGATCTTTCACCGAGCGTCCCCCGCTTGATCGTCGGCGCCGGTGGCGGCGACGGCGAGACATTGCCCCTCTCCCAGTTGCTCGATAAGCGACTTGAAGCAGGAGTTTCTACCCCAGATGTGACATCGGTTTTCCGCCGCGGGAGAGCACAGCCTTGATCCGTTCCATCCTGGCGTCGCTGACGGCCGCCGTCCTGGCCGTCCCGGTCGTGGCCACCCCCGCCATGGCCGCGCCACCGGTCATCCCCTGCCCCAAGCCCAAGGTCGCCCCGCCCGCGGGCGTCCCGGCCCGGCCGGTGCCGCCGCCCGACGACCCGGTCGGCTTCGCCATCGGCGGCGACGCCCTGGCCACGCACGGCCTGGTCGTCCCGGCCGGGGTCAAGGCGCCGCCGGCGGTCACCGCGACCACCTGGATGGTGGCCGACCTGGACACCGGCGAGGTGCTCGGCGGCTGCGGCCCGCACGTCTACCAGACGCCCGCCAGCGTGCAGAAGACGCTGCTGGCGGCCACCGCGATCGGCCAGCTGGACCCGAAGAAGCAGATCACCGTCGTGCCGGGCGACCTGAACATCGAGCCCGGCAGCTCGGCGGTGGGCCTGGTCGTCGGCGGGAAGTACGCGATCTCCACCCTCTGGCTGGGCCTGCTGCTCAACTCCGGCAACGACGCCGCCAACGCGCTGGCCCGGCTGGCCGGCGGGGGCGGCCCGGACGGCGTGGCCAAGACCGTCGCCGCCATGAACGACACCGCCAAGCGGCTCGGCGCGTACCAGACGCACGCCGTGACGCCGTCCGGCCTCGACGGCCCGGGCCAGTTCACCAGCGCGTACGACCTGGCCCTGATCGCCCGGGTGTGTTTCGCCAACGCCGACTTCCGCAAGTACGCGCTGACCCGCTCGGCCCAGATGCCGGCCCAGCCCGCGCTGAAGAAGGGCGGCTTCCAATTCCAGAACGAGAACAAGCTGATCTTCAAATACCCGGGGGCGCTGGGCGGCAAGACCGGCTTCACCCAGCTCGCCCGGCACAGCTACGTGGGCGCGGCCCAGCGCAACGGCCGGCGGCTGGTGGTGACCCTGCTCGGCGCCGAGGCGCGGCCGCAGCGCGGCTACGACCAGGGCGCGGCGCTGCTCGACTGGGGCTTCTCGCTGCCCAAGGACGCCTCGGTGGGCAAGCTGGTCACCCCGGAGGAGACGGCCGAGAAGGAGGCCACCCCGGCCCCGGCCCCGGAGCCCAGCGCCGCCACCGGCCAGGCCGCGGCGGTCGCCTCGCACACCCGCCCGACCTCCCCGCAGCTGCTCTCGGTGGCCGCCGCCGCCTCGGTCGCGCTGCTGCTGGCCGCCACCCCGCTGCTGCTCCTGCTCATCCAGCGCAAACGTTCCCGTCGGCGGGTTTCACGTCAGTAGCAGGCCGAAGACCCAGATGACGGCGACGGCCAGGGCCGTCGTGAACTCGATCAGCATGGCCATGCCGGCCGCGGCCAGGGCGTGTTTCGTCGACGGCCAGGCGCGCTCGTGACCGAGCCGCTGCAGCTCGACCAGGTAGACGCCGAGCACAAAACCGATCACGATGCCGATCACCGGGATCACGAAGAAGCCGATCACGCCGAGGACGCCCCCGGCCAGCAGCGCGGTGTTGGGCACCCCCACGCTCTTGAGCCGCTTGCCCGGCACGAGATATTTGACCGCCGCCCCGAGCAGCGCCACCAGGGTGGCCACCGCCAGCACCACCCAGCGGCCCGCCCCGTCCGCGCCCAGCAGCGCCCAGAGCAGCACCCCGGCCCAGCTCAGCAGCAGGCCCGGCAGCACGGGAATCACCACGCCGACGATCCCCACCGCGATCGCCACCCCGGCGATGATCGTGATGACGCCGTGCGAGTCGGTCAGATCCATGCCCTCACTGTGCCGGAACACCTCAAGTTCGGCTTCTTGAGGGTTCCCCGGAGAGCAACCTTTCCGCACCCAGTTACGACTGCACCGGGAACCGACCCCGGTCGAACTTCCTCATGTACGCCGGAGAGCCCGCCCGATCGGGCCGCCGACAAACATGGGGGAAACGCACATGACCAGCATCGCGACGAACGCTGCCGACATCAACGCCGACAACGCGCCCGCCACGACGGTGCTGTCCGCCGCCGAGCAGGAGGCGCACATCCGCGCCCACATGCCGCTCGTCGGCCACCTGGTGCGCGACATGCTCAGCCGTATCCCCAACCACATCCACCGCGACGACCTGACCAGCGCCGGCCTGCACGCTCTGGTCACCGCGGCCCGGGGCTGGGACCCGACCCGCGGCATCCCGTTCCACCGCTTCGCCAGCACCCGCATCCGCGGCGCCATCCTCGACGAGCTGCGCTCGCTCGACTGGGCCACCCGCTCGGTGCGTACGAAGGCCCGCGCCACCGACACCACCCGCCAGGCCCTGACCACCGCCCTCGGCCGCACCCCGACCTCGGACGAGCTGGCCCAGGCCCTCGGCACCACCACCACCGACCTCAAGCAGACCGACACCGACGTGCAGCGGGCCACCGTGCTCTCGCTGCAGGGCTTCACCACCAGCTCGGCCGACGACCTGGTGACCGAGAAGAACCCCGGCCCGGAGGACATGCTGATCCGCCGGGAGCAGATCGGCTACCTGCACCACGCGATCGGCTCGCTGCCGGAGCGCCTGCAGGTCGTCATCACCGAGTACTTCCTGCACGAGCGCCCGATGGCCGACATCGCGGCCGACCTCGGCGTGACCGAGTCGCGGGTGTCGCAGCTGCGGGCCGAGGCCCTGTCGCTGCTCAAGGACGGCCTCAACACCCACCTCGACCCGGAGCTGGCCCCGGTGCCGGACAACCCGGAGAGCATCACCGCCCGCCGCCGCGCCAACTACTACGCCAACATCGCCAGCAGCACGTCGGTGCGCTCGCGCCTGGAGATGACCAACGCGCACGGCCACACCAAGTACGGCAACGGCCTGCTCCGTACGCCCGCCACCGCGGCCTGACCTCATGTCCACCAGGGCCCGGCGTCTTCGGACGCCGGGCCCTTTTCCCTTACGCGAGGGAGCTCAGAACCTTCGGCAGATCCGCGGTGTGCAGCACGCCGAGCCGCCGGGTGGCCCGGGTCACGGCCACATACAGATCCGACAGGCCGCGCGGGCTCTCGGCGATAATCGCGTCCGGCTCGACCACGATCACCGAGTCGAACTCCAGGCCCTTGGCCTGTCGCACCGTCATCAGCACCACCTGGTTGAGCAGGTCGGGCTGTTCGCCGACGGCCGCGCCGGGCACGGCCTCGACCAGCGCACGGCCCAGATCGTCCTGGCGCGCCTCCGGCACGAGCACCCCGACCCGTCCTTCACCGGCTTCGGCGGCTTCCACGCGTACCGCCGCAATCACCTCCGCGCCCAGCGCGACCGGCGGCACCCGCAGCGCCCACGGCGCCACGCCGGCCGTCCGCACCGACCGCGGCGGCTCCAGCGCCGGGTCGACCGCGGCCAGCACGTCGGCCGCGACCGCCATCACCTCGGCCGGCGTCCGGTAGTTGACCGTCAGCTCGACCAGGTTCCAGCGCTGACCGACGTACGGCTCGAAGACCTGCTCCCAGGTCGTCGTGCCGGCCAGCTCCGAGGTCTGGGCCACGTCGCCGACCACGGTCATCGACCGGCTCGGGCAGCGGCGCATGAGCAGCCGCCAGGCCATCGGGGACAGCTCCTGGGCCTCGTCGACGATCACGTGACCGAAGACCCACGAGCGGTCGGCCGCGGCCCGCTCGGCCGCCGTCCGGGTGTCGAGCACCTCGTGCCGCTCGACGAACGCGCCCGCCTCGACCACGTCCAGCGCGGAGAGGATCTCCTCCTCCTGGTCCTCGAAGTCGAGCGACCGGGAGCCGGCCAGGATCTCGAGCACACCCTCGGCGTAGTCGACCGCGTCGCGCCGCTGCCGGGCCTCCTCCCGGGCCCGCAGCGTGTCGTCGACGCCGAGCAGCTCGGCCAGCTCGTCCAGCAGCGGCACGTCGGCCGGGGTCCACCGGTCGTCGCGGTCGCGCAGCAGCAGCGCCCGCTCCTCCGCGGTGAGCCCGGCCCCGGCCGACTCGAGCCGATCGGCGTCCGAGAGCAGGTCGCGCAGCACCTGGCGCGGGGTCAGCACCGGCCAGAAGTCGAACAGCACCCGCTGCACGTCGATGTCCTCGCGCAGCTCACGGCGGGTCTCGGCCAGGTCGGCCTCGGACAGCAGGTTCTCCCCGCCCAGCGGGTCGGCCCCGATCCGCTCGGCGATCTGCAGCGACAGCGCGTGGATGGCCTCGGTGACGAACATCGCCCGGGCCACGTTGTGCGGGCGGCCCGAGCGGCGGGCCGCGGCCCGCGCGTCCTCCAGGACGGCCCGCTCGATGCGCAGCGGGTAGCCGTCGTGGTCGACCTCGGCGTACGTCTCGGGCACGGTCTGCCGGTCGGCCACCGCCGCCGCCAGCACGTCGAGCATGGCCAGGCGGCCCTTGACCGCGGCCGCGGCCGGCGCCTCGACCCCGCGGGCGCGCACGCCGGGGAACATGTCGCCCAGCGTGGCCAGCAACACCCCGGTCTCGGCGAGTGACGGCAGCACCTGCGAGATGTAGCGCAGGAAGGTCGGGTTGGGGCCCAGGATCAGCACGCCCTGCTTGGTCAGCTGCTGGCGGTACGTGTAGAGCAGGTAGGCGGCGCGATGGAGCGCGACCGCCGTCTTGCCGGTGCCCGGGCCGCCCTGCACGACCATGACCCCGGCCAGCCCGGCCCGGATCACCTCGTCCTGCTCGGCCTGGATGGTCTCGACGATGTCGCGCATCCGGCCGGTGCGGTTCGCGGTCAGCGCGGCCAGCAGGGCGGCCTCACCGGTCACGTCCTCGCGGCCGGGCTCGGCGCCGCCGGCCGCCAGGTCGAGCACCTCGTCGTCGAGGCCGGTCAGCACCCGGCCCTTGGTCCGCAGGTGCCGCCGCCGGGTCACACCGTCCGGCGAGACCGCGGTGGCCAGGTAGAAGGGCCGGGACGCGGGCGCGCGCCAGTCGATCAGCAGCGGGTCGCGGTCGTGCTCGGCGGCCGAGAGCCCGAGACGGCCGATGTACAGCGGGGCGCCGTCGGCGAAGTCGAGCCGGCCGAAGCACAGGGCGTTCTCCACCGAGTTCATCTGGGCGAGCTGTTCGGCGTAGTGGGCGCGCTGGGCCTCACGCTGCGTACGGCCCTGCGGGGTGCCGCCGGACTCCAGCAGGATGCCGCGCAGCCGGTCGTCGGCCTGCGCGCGCAGGTCGTCCAGCCGGTCGTAGAGGGTGGTGAGGTACGCCTGCTCGGAACCGAAGTCGTCCGATGCGGAGCTTGACAAATCCACTCCCCTTAGTGGTATCATTCCCGGGTCAAGACGCCCTTTGTGGCGTCTTTTTTCGTGGCCAGCAAACGGTCAGGATAGCGCAGGTTACGGCCGCCCCGGAAAGTGTCAGCTTTCGGTCATCATTCCCGGCGAGCCGTTACGCGGAACGGCCGAGATGGATTAACCCGGTCATGAACCGCATCCACCCGTTCCGACGTCTCGGCGCGCTGACCCTCATCGCAGCCGCCTCGCTCACCCTCACCACCGCCTGCACCGGCGACGACGACGCCCCCGCCGGCAACGCCGCCCAGGCCGCCCAGGCCGGCCCCGAGGCCAAGACCATCGAGGGCGCCAAGGCCGCGGCCCAGACCGTCTTCGACCGCTTCTCCGGCGGTGACTTCGCCGGCGCCTGGGACATGTACACCGCCGCCGGCAAGCAGGCGATCAGCAAGGACGATTACGTCAAGCTGAACGTGGCCTGCTCCCGCAAGGGCCTGGCGATCCAGCTGACCAGCGCCCGGATGGAGGGCACGGACCGCGCGATCGTGATCGCCAAGCAGCTCGTGGCCGCCCAGTCGTACACCATGGTGTACGAGGGTGACGCCTGGAAGCTGGAGCCCGCCAAGGAGGGCCTGGCCCTCTACAAGCAGGGCGCGGCCAAGGCGATCGCCGCCCAGAAGAAGGCCGGCACCTGCGCCAACCAGTAGTAACGCGGAAAAGGGGGCCCGAACCGGGCCCCCTTTCTCATGCCGCTACCGCTATCGGCAGGCCGTCCGGCCCGGTCACCGCGAGACGCGTCTTGAGCGTCCCCCGGCTGGCGATCTGGTCGTAGTAGGCCGTCCGGCGCCGGGCCACGCAGCCCTCCTTGGCCGGGGCGGCCAGGGCCGGGTCGAGATGGGTGTTCAGGCCGTCCTTGAGCAGCACCAGCGCCTCGGCCCGGAGCTGGGACACCCGCGACTCGGTGACCCCGAGCTCCTCGGCGATCCGGGCCATCGGCCGCTCCTCGAAGAAGTAGCCCTGCACCACGGCCCGTAGCCGCTCCGGCAGCGCGTCCACCGCGTGCCGCAGGTAGCCGAGCCGCTCCCGGCGGATCAGCATCTCCTCCGGACCGGCGCTGGGCTCGGTCACCATGTCGTCCGCGCCCGCGGTGGCGAAGCCCTGCAGGCTGAACACCACGGCCCGCTGGACGTCGTCGTCGGCCGCCTCGATGTCCTCGACCGAGCAGCCCAGGCGGGCGGCGACCTCCTGCGCGGTGGGGTTGCGGCCCAGCTCGGCGGTGAGCTCCTGGCGGGCCGAGTCGGTGCGCCGGGCCCGCTGGCGCACCGAACGGCTGGCCCAGTCCAGCCCGCGCAGCTCGTCCAGCAGCGCGCCCCGGACCCGGGCCGCGGCGAACCGGGCGAACGGCACGCCCCGGGAGTCGTCGAACCCGCGGGCCGCGTGGACCAGCGCGGCGTATCCGGCGGACATCAGGTCGTCCCGGTTCACATGTGCCGGGACCCGGGCCAGCATCTCGCGCACCAGGTGGCCGACCAGAGGCATGTGCTCCTGGACGACATCGGCACGACGGCGATCGTCTCCGCTCATGATGGGGGGTCTCCTCGCGGTACCGGCCGGGTCGGGGGGGTGTTCCGGCGCTGAGGAGAAAGGTGATCCTCGCTGAGAGCGATTCGGGTCCCGTTCGGGTGCAGCCCGGTTGCTTCGCCCGGGCGGGTACACTTGATCTCGCGGTCCGCACTGTCTTGCCTCGGGCCGCTCTCGGACGGGTGCTCGTGAGCACCACAACCGTCCGCCGGATCGGCCACCACGCGCCGCGACTGAGAACAAAGTCTGCGCCGGGCAGGACGACCCCTCGACCCATCTGGAGCTTCCGCTACATGACCACCTTCACCGAGTTCGGCGTGCCCGCCGTGCTGTCCACGGCCCTCGCCGACCTCGGCATCACCACCCCCTTCCCGATCCAGTCGGCCACGCTGCCCGACTCGCTGGCCGGCCGCGACGTGCTCGGCCGGGGCCGCACCGGCTCCGGCAAGACGTACGCGTTCGTGCTGCCCGTGCTGGCCCGCCTGGCCGCCTCCAAGTCGCCCCGCAAGCCGGGCCGGCCCCGCGCGCTGATCCTGGCCCCGACCCGCGAGCTGGCCACCCAGATCGAGGCCACCATGGCCCCGCTGGCGGCCAAGATGGGCCTGCGGACCCTCACGGTCTTCGGCGGCGTCGGCGCCAACCCGCAGATCAAGGGCCTCAAGGCCGGCGTCGACGTGCTGGTGGCCTGCCCCGGCCGGCTCGACGACCACCTGCGCAACGGGCACGCCTCGCTCGACTCGGTCGAGATCACCGTGCTCGACGAGGCCGACCACATGGCCGACCTCGGCTTCCTGCCGGTGGTCCGGCGCCTGATGGACCAGACCCCGCGCGACGGCCAGCGCATGCTCTTCTCGGCCACCCTCGACAACGGGGTGGACGTGCTGGTCAAGCGCTTCCTGCACAAGCCCGTGACGCACTCGGTCGACTCGGCCACCGAGGCCCCGGTCCAGATGGACCACCACGTCCTGCACGTCCGCGGCGACGACCGGTTCCCCGTCCTGGTGGACCTGCTGGCCGCGCCCGGGCGCACGGTCGTGTTCACCCGCACCAAGCGCCGGGCCAAGGTGCTGACCCGCCAGCTCGTCGCGGCCGGGGTGCCCGCCGTCGAGCTGCACGGCAACCTCGCCCAGAACGCCCGCAACCGCAACCTGGCCGCGTTCTCCGACGGCACGGCCGAGACCCTGGTCGCCACCGACATCGCCGCCCGCGGCATCCACGTCGACGACGTGGCCCTGGTCATCCACGCCGACCCGCCGGTCGAGCACAAGGCCTACCTGCACCGCTCCGGCCGTACGGCCCGGGCCGGCGCCCGTGGCACGGTCATCACCCTGATGACCGACGACCAGCAGGCCGAGGTGCGCGACCTGACCCGCAAGGCCGGCGTCCGCCCGACGACCAGCCGCACCCGCCCCGGCGACCCGCTGCTGGCCGAGCTGGCCCCGGGCGAGCGGGTCTTCGTGGCCCCGCGCCCGGCCGCCGAGTCGGCGCCGGCCGATTCCGACGACGCCGGTGGCACGCCGTCCGCGGCCCGCAGCCGCCGTGGCCGCGGTCGCGGCCGGGGCGCGGGCCGTCCGGCCGAGTCGCGCCCGGAGCAGACCGCGAGCGCGACCCGCCACGGCGAGGGCCGCGCCCAGCGGCCCCGCACCGAGCAGGGCGCCGGCAGCCGCCAGTCGCAGGGCACCGGGGGCGGCCGCGGCCGCCGGGGCGGCACCGGCTCGACGCCGGTGCACACCAGCCAGTCCCGCAGCGCCGGCGGATCCGGCCAGGCCCGCCCGGCCTCCTCGGGCGGCGCGGCCGCATTCTCCTCCGGCACCCGTGTGGGCGGCCGCCGCTCCGGCCGCTGACCCCACGCCGTAGGAGACTCCGCTCAGGCGGCGGCTCCTACGCGGGAGTCGCCGTTCAGGCGGCGGCTCCCCCGCGCGAGCCGGCGCTCAGGCGGCGGCTCCGGCGCGCGAGCCGGCGCTCAGGCGGCGGCTCCGGCGTACAGATCCAAGGTGAGGCGTACCGGCCGGGCGATGATCGCCCGGCCGGTCGTCACTCCGGCCGCGACGCGGTCGACCACGCCGGTGGCGACGAAGTGGCAGCCGGTGGCGGTCGGCTCGGCCACCTCCAGGGCGAGCGTGACCTCGCTGTCATGGCCCCGGACCCGCAGCACGCCGGTGAGCCGCCAGCCCTCAGGTTCGCGGCGCAGACCCGTGCTGCGGAAACTGATCATCGGATGGTTGGCCGCGTCGAGGAACCGGCGACCCGTGATGTCCTTGTCACGCCGTACGTCATCGGTCGTGAAGCTCTTGACCTCCAGCGCCGCCGAGGCGGTGGACCGGGCGGGATCGGCCGCCACCGTGACCGTTCCGCCGCGCAGGGCCATGGTCGCCGCGACCGGCTTGAGCCCGAAGACGTGGGTGGCGGTCAGCCGGCAGGCCGAACGGGCCGGGTCGATGGTGTAGGTGCCGGGAACGAGTTCGGTGTGCACGTCAGTTGTCATGCTCACCAGGCTCGGCTTCGGCGGGCCGGCAGACCTCAGTGCCGGTACTGAGATGCGCCACGTAGGTCGGTACGGCGGCCGAGACCGAGCTTGGCCAGGATGTTGCGGACGTGCGTCTCGACCGTCCGCTCGGACAGGAACAGCCGCTCGGCGACGGCCCGATTGGACAGTCCCTCCGCGACCAGGGCGGCGATCTCCCGCTCGCGGGGCGTCAGATCGTCGCGGGCCAGCTCGGCGGCGCCTTTCAGGTGCGGCGCTTCGGCCAGGGCCTCCGTCGCCAGCCGGCGGCTCAGGCGGGAGTCGGTCGTCCGCACGACCCGGGCGTACGCGATACGCGCCAGCGCCGCGAAGGACGGCGCCCCGATCTTCTCCTCCATGGCCACCGCGGCCGCCAGATGCCGCTCCGCCGCGGGGCCGTCGCCGAGCGCGGCCGCCATGCTCCCCAGCACCCGGTCGATGGCGCCCTGGCAGCTCGACATCGAATTCAGGTAGAGGCCGGCGTACGGCAGCGCCCGTTCGTAGCAGGCCCTCACCAGGTCGAGATCGCCGGTCCAGGCGGCCAGCTCGCCGGCCATCACCACCACGAAGGCCCGGCGCGGATCGGCCGGCAGCCGCCCCAGGGACATCCGCAGCCGACGGGTGCACTCGGCCGCCAGCGCGGTGTCCCCCAGCCCCCGGGCCATCAGCCCGACCTGGGCCACCGCGATCGGCAGGTCGTCACCCGCGAACGTCGCCGGGTCGGCGAACGTCCAATCACCCGTGTGCTCGGCCAGCCCACACCGGAAGGCCAGATAGAGGTAGTACGCGGTGGCGTCCCGCTCCCCCAGCTCGCGCGCCTGCTCGGCGTGCTCGCGGGCCTCGGCCAACCGGCCCGCGATCAGCGCCCGGGCCGCCCGGGCCCGCGCCAGATGCCACCGGGCGACCGGCCACCCCAGACGGTCGGCCAACGTGGCCAGACGCGCCGTCTCGAGGTCGAACTCGGCGAGCTCGCCCCGCATCAGCCGGCAGTCGAGCTGCCAGATCCGGCCCCACAGCTCGGCGTCCGGGCGCCCGCTCGGCCCGGCCAGCTCGACGATGCGCCCGGCCAGCGCCAGCACCTCGTCCACGTCGTCGACCGGATCGAGCACCTGGTGTCGGGCGTGGATCGCCGCGACCAGCGCGTCCGGCCGGCCCGAGGCGGTCGCCAGCGTCATCGCCTCGGCGCTGATCAGCCGCGCCTCGGCCGGGTCCTGCTGCTCGGCCAGCAGGAACGCGTACTGCGCCAGCACCCGGGCCCGGTCGGGCCGGTCGAGGTCGTGCTCGAGCGCCCGCTCGCACAACCGCATCAACGCCGGCGTCAGCGGCCCGCCCACGCCCCGGACGACCAGCGCCGCCGGCGCGCCCACCTCGTCCACCACGGCGGCGCAGTCGGCCAGGGCGATCTCCAGGCGGCCGTCGCGGTACGCCGCCTCGGCCCGCTCCAGACGCAGCCCGGCATCACCCGGATCGTTCTCGACGGCCCGCCCGAACCAGTGCACCGCCTCACCGTGATCGAGCCGGCGCGCGGCCTCCCGCGCCGCCGCCACACACGCCCGGACCGCCCGCTGCCGCGAGTCGGCGTCCACCGCGGCCCGCACCCGGTGCCGGGCGATCTCGGCCGGCGCGGCCCCGATGAGCGCGCCGGCCAGGGAGGCGTGCGCCGCCACCCGCTCCTCCCGGCTCAGGCCGGCGTAGAGGGCCTGACGCACCAGCTCATGAACGAACCGGACCCGGGCCGGCACCCAAGGGTCATCCACCAGCACCCCGGCTGCGACCGCCTCACCCAGCGGCTCGATCGCGGTCGCCCGGCCCAGCACGGTCACGTCGATCTCGGCCCCACAGGCCGCCGCCACTCCCAGCATGTGCTGGCAGGCCGGGCTCAGATGCGCGGTCCGCCGCACGACGAGCCGCCGCAGCCCCGCCGGCAGATCGAGATCGCCCGCCGGCCGCCACAGCAAGCCCTCGCGCAGCAGGAGCCGGGTCAGCTCCCGCGTGTAGAGCGGATTGCCCCCACCGAGCCGATGCACCTCGGCCGCCCAGGTGCCGTGCACCTTCCCCGCCGTTCCGTGCGCCTTCGCCGCCCCCGTCAGATAGGCCGCGACCGTGTCGACGTCCCACGGGGGCAGGGCGAGGACCTCGGCCCCGGGCAGATCGTGGGTGACCCGGCTGGTCCCGACCACCAGCAGCCGCGTCCGGCCGATCTCCCGGCCCAGCGTGGCCAGCAGCGCCAGCGAAGCGTCGTCGGCCCAGTGCAGATCCTCCAGCACCAGCAGCATCGGACCCACTTCGCGCAGCGCCGCCACCGCCCGCTGAATCGTCCGGAACCTCGCCGCAGCAACGGATCCACCGTCGTCGGCCAGGGAGAGAAGCCCCGGCGAGAGCACCCCACCGGACGACTCGAGCAGCCGGATCCACGGCCAGAACAGCGGCGCCCCCTCATCCGGGTCGGCCCGCCCGGCGAGCACCGTCCACCCGGCCGCCCCGGCCCGTGACACCGCCTCCTCGACCAGCGCCGTCTTGCCCGCACCGGCGTCACCGGTCACCAGCACCACGGCCCCTTCACCGCGCTCGGCCCCGGCCCGCAGCCGGTCGAGCGCGACCACCTCGGCCACCCGCCCGACGAGCCCACTGCCCATGCCGCCACCCTCCCGCCCCACGGCGACGATGTCGACCCCACGGCCCAGTGGTTGACAGCGACTCCCTCACCCGAGCCGGAAGGTTCGACGCCGCCGCCACCGAGCTTCGCTTCGCGGCACGGTCACTGGCCATCCTCGCGCGCCGGCATCGCGAGCTGGCCGAAGAGGCACTTGCCGAGGAGCTGCCCTGGCTGACCTGGCTGCCGGCCGAGGAACGCCTCACCTGCGTGCAGGAACTACTCGCCGACCTCATGGCCGGCGCCGACACCGGCCTTCTCATCCCCTTCGCCCGCAACCTTGCCTCGTGGCGCTCGGCCGCCGAGGCGTGGTCCGACCCGCAACTCGCCCGCGAGCTGCAGGGCCCCTTCGAGGGCGACGGCCCCGCCATCGAGCGCCCGGCCGGGGACCCCGCATGAGCGGACGCGGTGCCGAGATTCCCCGGCCCAAGCAGCCCTGGACCGTGCGAGCGGTCCGATGCTCCGCCGATCTCTAGGCCGCGGGGACGGCGACCTGGATCTCGTTGGCGAGGGTGAAGCCGGCGGTGAGGTGGAGTTCGTCGCCGCTCCAGAAGCGGCCCGGGTCGTACCAGTTGGGCTGGCGGCCCTTGGGGAGCAGGCCCATGTCCTCGTAGGTGACGGCGACCACCTCGGCGCAGTAGGCCGTCTCCAGCGCGGCGTCGGAGGCCGTGGCGCCGCGCAGGCGCCAGCGGGGGCGGACCTGGGGGACGCGGCCGCGGACCCAGCGCCAGGCGAGCTGGGCCGAGGACGGGAACGGGGTGCCGTCGAGGCGGGCCACCGTCTTGAGGGCCTTGTCCTCCATGGCCGGGGTGACGCCGGGGTCGAGCTGGCGCAGCCAGCCGCGCTGGCCGTAGCGGTTGGCCCAGACCGTGACGGCGTCGCGCAGGTCGTGCAGCTGGACGCCGCGCTGGAAGGTGCCGGACCACAGGTCGGGCAGGGAGCGGCCCAGCTCGGCGTGCCACATCAACGGTGGCATGTCCTCGATGACGATGGACATGCCGACGTGGTTCACGGGGCTGTTGGTCAGGGTCTGGATCGCCCGATCGGGGCCGGATCGTCCCCGGAAGATCCAGATGTCCCCGGTGCGCGTCAGGTCGATGGCCTCGTCGAGGCTGATGGCGGCGTCCACGTGTCTATCCTCGGGTGATGCGTTGGTGGAAAGTAGTGGGATTGGCCGGTCTGGCGGGAGTCGCCGCGACGGGCGCCGTTGTCGCGCGGGCGGAGCGCCGCCGGCGGCAGTACACGCCGGAGGAGATCCGGGAGCGTCTGCACCAGCGGGTCGCCGAGGCGGCCGCGGAGCCGGCCTCAGACGACATCAGTGTCGCGGAGTAAGGACCACAGGCCCGCCCCGTCGGGGGCGGAGAACCAGGTCTTGCCGCCGGAGCCGACCGCCTCGGCGGTGCCGGACGGGCCGGGCACGGCGCCGGCCAGCACCGACTGGGTGGGCGAGAGCCGGCGGATGGCGACGGCGGCCACGTTCTCCGGGTGGGCGTGGGCGAACTCGGAGTAGATCTCCTGGTCGTGCTGGCCGTCGTCGCCCACCAGCAACCATTTGATCTTGGGGAACTCCTGCGAGAGCCGCTGCAGGGTGGCCCGCTTGTGCTCCTGGCCGCTGCGGAACCAGCGGTCGGGGGTCGGGCCCCAGTCGGTCAGCAGCAGCGGGCCGGCCGGGTAGAGGTGGCGGGAGAGGAAGCGCGACAGGGTGGGCGCCACATTCCACGCGCCGGTCGAGAGGTAGAAGACCGGGGCGCCCGCATTGGCCGTGATGAGCCGCTCGTAGAGCACGGCCATGCCCGGGACGGCCATGCGCGCGTGCTCGTCGAGGACGAACGTGTTCCACGCGGCCAGCAGCGGCCGCGGCAGGGCGGTGACCATGACCGTGTCGTCGATGTCGGAGATGACGCCGAAGCGGCACTCCGGGTCGACCACGCGGATCGGCGCCTCGGCCGGGGCCGCTCCCTCGGTGAACAGCCGCACCTTGCCCCAGCCGGGCTCGAGGTCGCCCTTGACCCGGCAGTCGACGTAGCCGCTGCGGTCGGTGCGCGTCTCGGTGATGCTGTCACCGACCTGGATCTTGACGATGGCGCCGTTGACCGGTGAGGTGGTGAAGCTGCGCCAGCCGCGCACCTTCTCCAGCCGCTTGCTGCGCTGCGGGCCGCGGGTGAGCACCACGCGGGCCATCACCCGGGCCCAGCCGGGCGCGCCGTACCCCGTGTAGGCGGTGATCACCGGTTGCCAGCCGCGGTTGCGCAGGCGCCGCTCGACGATCTCGTGAAGAGCGTCCTCCACCCGGGCTGCCCGGTGCATCCGGATCACCGGCGGCTGCCCTGCCGGGGTTGTCGCCACGCCGGCCCTCCTGCCCTGTAGATCGGCCTGCCCGGCTACGGTACCCGGCAGCTGTCCCTCTCACGCAGGGCACAGCGGATTACTAAGCGGTGGCCGGGAGTTCGCCCGTGGACCACTGGTCGGCGAACCACTGCTCGTCGGCGGGCGCGGGGCGCTTGGCGGCCCGGGCGATGGCGGCGGTGGCCTCGGCCCGCAGCGTACGCAGGGTGTCGGCGTCCTTCTCGGCGGTCTCCCACAGTGCACGCTCGTGCTCCTGGGCCGCGGTGTACTCGGCCCGGCGGTGGGCGCGGATCGCGTTGCGCAGCGCGGCTTCCTGGACGACCGGGTGCAGCCGGGGGTTCCAGCCGCGGTGGGCCAGGACGTCGCTGAGCTGGGCGATGGAGAGCTCACGGTTGCGGCAGGCGGCGGTGGCCGCGTGGTGCAGGTAGCGCTCGCGGACGGCGTTCTCGCCGGGCTTGCGGCGGCGGCTCATCAGCGGGTAGGCGCCGGCCTTGGCGGTGCGCCGGGCGGCCTCGTCGGCGGCGTCGAAGGCCAGCCAGGCCTCGTCGACCGCCTGTTGCGCGGCCTCCCAGTCGGCGCGGCTGCGGGCGGCGGTCTCGGCGGCGCGGGCGGCCGCCGTGGCGGCCTCCCCCGCGTAGCGGACGGCCTCGGTCTCGGCCGGGGTGGGTTCGGGGGCGCGGCGCGGAACGGCCATCGTGGCGACGGCGATCGCGATGCCCAGCAGCAGGAAGAGCCAGAGCGCGACGGCCAGGGGCAGGGAGACGAAGAAGCTTTCCAGGGCGGTTTCCATCGCAACCTCACAGAAAAACGCGATCTTCGCGGGTGACACCGGATGTGTGCGGCGGGTGCGGCAGCGGGGGCGGCTTGAGAGGTACGGATGTCAGCCGCACCGCTACGAAAAGGTGCTCAGCAAAAGGTCAGCGAAGCGGTGGCCCACGCACGGGGCGGACCCGCTGGGCAGCACCGAGGAGCAGAACCACCGCCGCGGCCCCGATCAGAACCCCGGCCAGACCGTCGGCCGAGCGCCAAGCAGCCTCGCCGGAAAAGTAGGTGGAGGCGGCCCGGGTGGCAGGCTTGGCCCCGTCGGCCGGAGCGGCGGCGCCGAGCGCGGCCACAGGCGCGGGCTCCACCGCGGCGAGCGCAGACTCAACTACGGGCGCGGGTGCGGCGACGACGGGCGCGGCGACGGCGGGCGCGGGCACGGCGGCGGGCGCGGCTTCCCCTCGTACCGCCGGAAGTGGGGCCGGGGAGGCAGCGAGGGTGACCGGCTCGCGGGGTGCCGGCACGGTGAAGGCGAGGGCGAGCATCGCGAGGCCGGTGAGGAAGCGCAGGAGGCGGCGCCCGTCCCAATGACGGGGGAGCACTCGCGTCACTGCAGCCACGCGACCAACCTACCGAATCGGGCGGAAACGCGCACGAGCTCGAGCGGGTTACGTGGTTCACGGTTTCATCGCCCGGACGAGGGACTATGGAAGTGTGGACTTACAGGTAGTGCGGCAGGTGGCAGAGCTCGAGGAGTGGGTGTCCGAGGGCGGCGTGGTGGTGCTCAGCGGCGCGGGGCTCTCCACCGACTCCGGGATTCCGGACTACCGGGGCCCGTCGGGTTCGCAGCGGCGCTCGACCCCGATGACCTATCAGGCCTTCACCCGGGACCCGATCGCCCGCCGGCGTTATTGGGCGCGCAGCCACCTGGGCTGGCGCACGATCGGTGAGGCCCGCCCGAACGACGGGCACCGCGCGGTCGCGCGGATGCAGGAGGCGGGCGCCGTCCAGGGCATCATCACGCAGAACGTGGACGGGCTGCACCAGGCGGCCGGCGCCCGCGACGTGGTCGAGCTGCACGGCAACCTGGCCCGCATCGTCTGCCTGGACTGCGGCGACCTGACCCCGCGGGAGGTGCTGGCGGCGCGGCTGGAGGAGGCCAATCCGCGGTTCGCGGGCGAGGCCACGGCGATCAACCCGGACGGCGACGTGGAGCTGGACGACGCCGAGCTGGACGGTTTCGCGGTGGTCGACTGCACGGCGTGCGGCGGCATGCTGAAGCCGGATGTCGTCTACTTCGGCGAGACGGTGCCGCCGGAGCGGGTCTCGCGCAGTTTCGGGCTCGTGGCCGGGGCCCGGACGTTGCTGGTGCTGGGTTCCTCGCTGACCGTCATGTCGGGCCGCCGCTTCGTGTTGCGGGCGGCCAAGGACGGCATCCGGGTGGCGATCGTGAACCGGGGCGTGACGCGCGGGGAGCCGTACGCGGGGGTCGTCGTGGATGCCCCATTGGGCATCGTGCTGCCCCATCTCGCATCGAGGGTGGCGACTGTTTCGTCCTGATTCCCATCGATGGAGCGCTCCCATCGACGGCTGTAATCGCACTGAAACCTAAATATTGATTTGACCCCGTTGACGTGACCGGCCTCACTGGCGTTAACTGCCGGAACCGCTTCCGAAACCGGTTCCGCCATCCGCTCGAAACAAAGAAGAGGGCTGAGCGCAACGGTCCGGTGACTTCAGCGGCTTCACCAACGGAGGACAAGTGCCGATCACCATCGCCGACGTCGCGGCTCGGGCCAAGGTCAGCAAGACCACTGTGTCCCGGGTGCTCAACGGCAAGGGCGAGCTGGACGAGTCGACCGCCGCGCGGGTCCGCGCGGTGATCGACGAGCTCGGCTACGTGCCCAGCGCCCGCGCCGTCGGCCTGGCCCGCGGCCGGACCCGGGTCGTCGGCATGCTCGTGCCGTCGCTCACCTGGCCCTGGATCGGCGAGGTCATCCAGGGCGCGGTCGACGTGCTCGAGACCGAGCGGTACGGCCTCCTGCTGTTCACCTGCAACCGCGGCGACGAGTCGATGCGCCAGTTCGGCGCGCAGGTGTCCGCCAAGTCGTTCGACGGCCTGCTGGTCATCGAGCCCGAGGGGACCCTCGACTACATCGCCACCCTGCACGCCCGCGGGCTGCCGGTGGTGCTCATCGACGACCGCCACCAGGCGTCCGGCCAGATCCCCAGCATCGGGACGACCAACCACGACGGCGCCGGCTCGGCCGCGCGCCACCTGCTCGAGATCGGCCGCACCCGGCCGCTGATGGTCACCGGGCCGGACCGGTTCGGCTGCACCCAGCAGCGGTTCACCGGCTTCGCCACCGTCTTCGCCGAGGCCGGCCACCCCATCACCGACGACCGGGTGCGCCCGGGCGATTTCACCACCGCCGCCGGCGCCGAGGGCGTCCGGGCCGCGCTGGAGTCCGGAGTGGACTTCGACGCCGTCTTCGCGCACAACGACCTGGCCGCCCTGGGCGCCATGCGTGAGCTGCTCGACAGCGGCAAGCGGGTCCCGCAGGACGTCGCGGTGGTCGGCTTCGACGACATACCGACCGCGGCGCACACCCAGCCGTCGCTGAGCACCGTGCATCAACCGCTGCGCGAGATGGGTGAGGCGGCGGCGCGTGCGCTGCTCGCCCACTTCGAGGGCACACCCCTGCCCAACCGCCCGACCGTCATTCCCACCACGTTCACTCCCCGCTCCTCCACCACCGCCTAGCAGCCTCCACCACACATAGCCGGCCAGTCGGTCGGCCATAGAAACGCGCCCATCGACGCCTGCCTCACGCAGGCGCCGCGATACCCCCTGCCCGAAATTTCGGCATTTAGGAGATTAGCGATGCAGAGAAGGAAACTGTTCGCGGTCGCCCTGGCGAGCGTCGTCGCCACCGGCGGCCTGGCGGCGTGCGGCGACTCGCCGAACGCCAACAACGCCAACAACGCGAACAAGTCGTCGGTCGACTTCCTCAAGATCGGCATGCCGAACGGCACACAGACCGAGAACCACAACCCGTTCGCCGGCACCTCCTCGGCCAACGCGCTCGGTTACAAGTGGATGATCTACGAGCCGCTGACCCAGTGGAACCCGGTCAAGCCGGCCGACCCGGCCACCCCCTGGCTGGCCAGCTCGGTCAAGTGGGCCGACGACTACAAGTCGGTCGACATCACGGTCCGCGACAACGCCACCTGGTCGGACGGGCAGAAGCTGACCGCCGAGGACGTCGCCTACACGTACACGCTGCTCAAGGGCAACGACGCGCTCAACCAGTACGCCGTGCCGTACGACCAGGTCACCGTCTCCGGCAACAACGTCAAGCTGACCTTCAAGTCGTCGCAGTTCGTCAACCAGAACAAGATCCTGGCCAACACCCCGATCGTCCCCAAGCACGTCTGGGAGAAGATCTCCGACCCGGCCACGGACGTCAACAAGAACCCGATCGGCTCCGGCCCGTACACGCTCAAGTCGTTCACCCAGGCCGGTGTCACCCTCAGCGTGCGGGACAGCGGCTACTGGCAGGACCTGCCCAAGGTCAAGGAGCTGCGGTACGTCTCGTACGCCGACAACTCCGCCCAGGCGACCGCGCTGGCCAACGGCGAGTCGGAGTGGAGCTTCGTCTTCATCCCGAACGCGCAGCAGACCTTCGTGGCCAAGGACCCGGCGCACCACAAGCTGTGGGCCCCCGGCGTGCTCGGCATCCACGGCCTCTACATCAACACGACGGTCAAGCCGTTCGACGACCCGAAGCTGCGCCAGGCCATGAACATGGTCATCAACCGCACGGACATCTTCAACCAGGCCGAGGCCGGCTACTTCCACCCCGAGATCAAGAGCGTGACCGGTCTGCCGCCGGGCGCCGGTGACGCGTACATCGCCCCGGAGTACAAGGGCAAGGAGTTCTCGGTCGACGTGGCCGGGGCCAAGGCCCTGCTGCAGAGCGCCGGCTACAAGCTCAACGGCAAGACCCTGAGCGACCCGAGCGGCAAGCCGGTGAAGATCAAGCTCAGCGACCCGGCGCCGTGGTCGGACTACCAGACCACGCTGGAGATCATCAAGAGCAACTTCGCCGAGATCGGCATCGAGGCCACGGTCGAGAAGCCGAACCAGGACGTGTGGGACGCCAACGTGCAGAAGGGCGCCTTCGAGGCCTCGATGCGCTGGACCAACGGCGGCGCCACGCCGTACGACATCTACCAGACCGTCATGGACGGCGCCCTCAAGAAGCCGATCGGCACCGCCGCCCAGCAGGGCAACTTCGGCCGCTTCGAGAGCCCGGAGGCGACGGCCGCGCTCAAGGCGTACGCCAACGCGACCAGTGACGCCGAGCGCACCAAGCAGATGAACATCATCCAGAAGGTCTTCGTCGAGCAGGCCCCGATGCTCCCGGTCGGCGCCGACAACGTGGGCGCGGCCTACAGCGACAAGAACTGGACCGGCTGGCCGACCGACGCCGACGCCTACGCCGGCGCGCAGCCGACCCAGCCGTACGCCCTGCAGATCGTCCTCAAGCTCAAGCCCGCCAACTCCTGATGTGACTTGCCGCTCCCCGCACCGTCCGCGGGGAGCGGCACCCACATGTCCACAAAGGAAACTTCATGACGTCGACGAAGGCGCCTTCCGGCGAGGTCGTGCTCGAGGCGGTAGGCCTGACCAAGCACTTCCCTGTCCGCCGGCAACTACGACAGATCTTCCGTAAGGAGCACGACGCGGTTCACGCCGTCGACGATGTGAACCTCACCCTGCGGCGCGGCCGGGTGGTCGCGCTGGTCGGCGAGTCCGGCTCCGGCAAGTCCACGGTGGCCCGCCTGCTGGCCCAGCTCTATCCCCGTACCGCCGGCGACATCCAGCTGCACGGGCAGACCACGAAGGTCAAGGGCGGCCGGGCGTTCCGCGCGTACGCGGCCCGGGTCCAGATGATCTTCCAGGACCCGTTCGCCTCGCTGAACCCCGTGCACACGATCCGGTACCACCTGACCCGGGCCCTGCGGATCCACGGCAACGCCGACGACCTCGACGCCGCCCTGCACGACCTGCTGACCCGGGTCAGCCTGACCCCACCCGAGCGCTACCTGGACAAGTTCCCGCACGAGCTCTCCGGCGGCCAGCGCCAGCGCGTCGCGATCGCCCGCGCCCTCGGCGCCCGGCCCGAGGCCCTGCTGGCCGACGAGCCGGTGTCCATGTTGGACGTCTCGATCCGGCTCGGTGTGCTGAACCTGTTGCGGGACCTCAAGGAGCGGCTGAACCTGGCCATCCTCTACATCACCCACGACATCGCCTCGGCCCGGTACTTCGCCGACGAGACGATGGTCATGTACGCGGGCCGGATGGTCGAGGGCGGCGACAGCGAGACGGTCACCCAGTCCCCCGCGCACCCGTACACCAAGCTCCTGATCGATTCCGCCCCCGACCCGGACCGGCTGACCGGCGACCTCGACCCGGCCGACGAGGACCGCGGCAACGGCGAGCCGCCGAGCCTGATCAAGCCGCCCTCGGGGTGCCGGTTCCACCCGCGCTGCCCGTCGGCCATGCCGCGCTGCTCGACCGACCTGCCGGTGCCGCTCCCGATCGGCGACGCGCCCGGCCACTGGGCGGCGTGCTGGCTCTACGACTCCTCGGAGGCCGCGTCGTGAGGTACTTCCTCCAGCGCATCGCGTTCTACCTGTTCACCGCGTGGGCCGCGATCACCCTGAACTTCTTCATCCCGCGGCTGGTGCCCGGCGACCCGGTGCAGTCGCTGATCGCGAAATACCGGGGCCAGCTCAGCACCGACGCCATCCAGTCCCTGTACGTGCTGTTCGGCCTGGACAAGCACGAGAGCCTGTGGAACCAGTACATCGACTACTGGAAGCAGATCTTCCAGGGCGATCTGGGCCTGTCCTTCACGTTCTTCCCGGCCCCGGTCTCGCAGGTCATCTCGCAGGCGCTGCCGTGGACCGTGCTGCTGGTCGGCATCACCACGATCATCAGCTTCTTCCTCGGCACCGGCCTGGGCGTGCTGGCCGGCTGGCGGCGCGGGTCGTGGGCCGACGGCCTGCTGCCGGTGACCACGTTCTTCTCGTCGGTGCCGTACTTCTGGCTCGGCATCATCGCGATCTTCCTGCTGGCCGGGCCGGGCAGCTTCTTCCCGTCCTCGGGCGGCTTCGACTCGGGCCTCGTGCCCGCCTTCGACCAGTACTTCATCCCGAGCGCCATCCAGCACAGCCTGCTGCCGGCGCTGACCATCCTGATCTCCTCGGTCAGCGGCTGGATCCTGAGCATGCGCAACATGATGGTGACGGTGGCGTCCGAGGACTACATCACCGTGGCCCACGCCAAGGGCCTGTCCGAGCGCCGGGTCGCGGTCAGCTATGCCGCCCGTAACGCGTTGCTGCCCAACGTCTCCGGCTTCGCGCTGTCGCTCGGCTTCATCGTCGGCGGCACGCTGCTGGTCGAGATCGTCTTCTCGTACCCGGGCCTGGGCTTCACGCTCCTGCAGGCCCTCGGGGCCAAGGACTACCCGCTCATGCAGGGCATCTTCCTGGTCATCACGATCTCGGTGCTGATCGCGAACCTGCTGGCCGACGTGGCGTACCTGCTCCTCGACCCGCGCACCCGCAAGGAGGGCTGAGCGATGACGATCCCCACCTCGAGCATCGAGCAGGTGATTCCCGGGCAGGGCTCGATGGCCCAGCCCGAGGAACCGCATCCGGGCAAGCGCAAGCGGCAGCGGTTCACCTTCATCCGCAACAAGAAGGCCGCGGTCGGCCTGGTCATCCTCGGCCTCTACGTGCTCTTCGCGATCATCGGGCCGTGGGTGGCGCCGTACGACCCCAGCGCCCGCGGCAACGACCTGGTGCAGGGCCCGTCGGCCGATCACTGGCTCGGCACCACCCACCTCGGCCAGGACGTGTTCAGCCAGATCCTGGTCGGCACCCGCAGCGTCATGTACGTCGGCTTCCTGGCCGGCATCATCGCCACCGTCCTGTCGGTGCTGATCGGCGTGACCGCGGGTTACCTGGGCGGCAAGACCGACGACGTGCTCTCCGCGTTCGCCAACGTGATCCTGGTGATCCCGGCCGTCCCGCTGATGATCATCATCACGTCGATCCTCAACAACGCCAGCGACACCCTGATCGCGCTGGTCATCGGGCTCACCTCGTGGTCCTGGAACGCCCGGGTGCTGCGCGCGCAGACGCTGTCGCTGCGCCGGCGCGACTACATCGAGGCGTCCCGGGCCACCGGCGAGAAGACCTGGCGGATCATCGGCTTCGAGCTGCTGCCCAACCTGACCGCGGTGATCGCCTCCGGCTTCGTCGGCACGGTCATCTTCGCCGTCCTCTCCGAGATCACCCTGGCCTTCATCGGCATCGTCTCCAACAACGGCTGGAACTGGGGCACGATCCTGTTCTGGGCCCAGGGCCAGCAGGCGCTCGCCCAGAACGCCTGGTGGTGGTTCGTGCCGGCCGGCCTCGCGATCGCCTTCCTGGGCACGGCGCTCTCGCTGATCAACTTCGGCATCGACGAATTCGTCAGCCCGCGCCTGCGCAGCGCCGGCAAGACCAAGATCAAGACCACGTCGGGCCGGACCGTACGGATGCGGATCGGCTTCACGCCGGTGCTCTCCGCCTCCAAGACAGAGGTGCAGTGATGGAACCCGTACTGGAGATCCGCAATCTCAATGTGGACTACGGCCTCGGCGACAGGGCAGTGCATGCCGTACGCGACGTCAGCCTGACCCTGCACCGCGGCGAGGTCCTCGGCCTGGCCGGCGAGAGCGGCTCCGGCAAGTCGACGCTCGCCTACGGCTTGACCCGACTGCTCGCCCCGCCCGGCGTCATCACCGGCGGCGAGGTGATCTACCACCCGGACAACAGCGAGCCGTACGACGTGCTCGCGCTCAGCGACCGCAAGCTGCGCCAGTTCCGCTGGGCCGAGACGGCGATCGTGTTCCAGGGGGCGATGAACTCGCTCAACCCCGTCCACAAGATCTCGACCCAGCTGACCGACGTGCTCAAGGCCCACGAGCCGAAGATGAGCGAGCACACCCGCAACGCCCGGGCCCGCGAGATGCTCAAGTTGGTCGGCATCTCGCCCGACCGGATGGACGCCTACCCGCACCAGCTCTCCGGCGGCATGCGGCAGCGCGTCATGATCGGCATGGCCCTGATCCTGCAGCCGCAGGTGGTCATCATGGACGAGCCGACGACCGCGCTCGACGTGGTCATGCAGCGGCAGATCCTCGGTCAGCTCATCCAGCTGCGCGAACGGCTCGGCTTCTCGGTCATCTTCATCACGCACGACCTGTCGCTGCTGGTCGAGTTCTCCAACCGGATCGCGATCATGTACGGCGGCCGGATCGTCGAGGAGGCGCCGGCCGCGACGATCTACCGGAACGCTCTGCATCCGTACAGCGAGGGTCTGCTCGGATCCTTCCCGGCCCTTCGCGGGCCGAAGCGCGAGCTGGCCGGCATCCCCGGGTCGCCCCCCGACCTGGCCGGCATGCCGAGCGGATGCTCGTTCCACCCGCGCTGCCCCAAGGCGTTCGAGCCCTGCCCGACCACCATCCCCGTGCTCGGCCCCCCGGCCGACGCCGCCGCGGCCGGCCGGACCGTCGCCTGCTGGCTGCATCCCCCGGCCGGCCCCGTCGACGTCGCCCTGACCCGGACCGAAGACCTTCCCCTGGAGACCCGTTGAACCCCGCAACCCAACTGGCGCCCCTGGCCACCGGTCTGCCGCCGTCCTTCACCTGGGGCGTGGCCACCGCGTCGTACCAGATCGAGGGGGCCGTGGCCGAGGACGGGCGCACACCGTCCATCTGGGACACCTTCAGCCGTACGCCCGGGGCCGTGCACAACGGCGACACCGGCGACGTGGCCTGCGACCACTACCACCGGATGCCGCAGGACGTGGCCCTGATCAAGAGCCTGGGCCTGGACAGCTACCGCTTCTCGGTGGCCTGGCCGCGGGTCCAGCCGGGCGGCCGCGGACCGGTCAACCCGGCCGGGCTCGCCTTCTACGACCGGCTGGTCGACGAGCTGCTGGCCAACGACATCGACCCGTGGGTGACCCTCTACCACTGGGATCTGCCGCAGGAGCTGGAGGACGCGGGCGGCTGGCCCAACCGCGACACGGCCTACCGGTTCGCCGACTACGCCGGGCTGGTCTTCACCAAGCTGCAGGACCGGGTGAAGACGTTCACCACACTGAACGAACCGTGGTGCTCGGCCTGGCTCGGCTACAACGTGGGCGTGCACGCGCCGGGCCGGCGCGAGTTCGACGCCTCGCTGGCGGCCACCCATCACCTGTTGCTCGGGCACGGGCTGGCGCTGCAGGCGATGCGGTCTGCATCGTCTGCAGAGCACACCTTCGGCATCACTTTGAACATGGGCACGGCCGATCCGGCGTCGACGTCCGACCTCGACCTCGAGGCGGCGCGGCGGGCGGACGGGATGGGGCTGCGGCTCTACCTCGACCCGCTGCGCCACGGCACCTACCCGGCCGATGTGGTGGCCGACCTCGCCGCGCGCGGCTCGGCCCTCCCGGTGAAGGACGGCGACCTCGAGATCATCTCGGCGCCGTTCGACGTGCTCGGGGTCAACTTCTACTTCGGGCAGGACTTCGCCGGTACGGATGTCGACGGCAGCACGCAGGACGCGGCGGGCGAGCCCGTGGTGCGGGCCGTCCTGCCGGACACACCTCGTACCGCCATGGGGTGGCCGATCACGCCTTCCCGCTTCACCCAGCTCCTGGTCCGCCTGGCCCGCGACTACCCCGGCCTCCCTTTGATCATCACCGAGAACGGCGCCGCCTTCGACGACCAGCCCGACAAGTCCGGATTTGTCGCCGACGACGACCGTACTGCGTATTTGTCCTCCCACATCGCCGCCGTGGCCGCCGCCCGCGAGCAGGGCGCCGACGTCCGGGGGTATTTCGCCTGGTCGCTGCTGGACAACTTCGAGTGGGCCGAGGGCTACGCCAAACGCTTCGGCATCGTCCGCGTCGACTACGAGACCCAGGAGCGGATCCCGAAGCAGAGCGCCCTCTGGCTGCGCGACTCGATCGCCGCGCTCAGGTCCCAATAGCCGGCGCACCCACGCCGCGCGACCCGATCGCCGCACTGGACCTCGGTAGCGGAAGGCCCGCAGGCCTTCCGCTACCCCTCCCGACAACCAGGCCCCACGTCGTCCACAGACCCGCGCGTTGTCCACAGGCCCGGACATGATCTTGCGGATTTGCGGGAGGGTGGCGGTAGGGGCGGGGGCCCCCTGGGAGGGCGGGCTCCGGCGTTCGGCGGGACGGCTATGCGTCGCACGATCGCCGCCGAGGCCAGCTGGTCGAACCGGTCGGTCAGGTTGTCCGGGCGGATCGGCTGGCCCCACCGGCCGGCGAACAGATACCGCGACGCCGGGCCCGCCGTGAGCGGCCCGAGCAGGTCCAGTGTCTCCGGGTCGAGGACCAGCGTGCGTACACCGTTGTGCGACTTCGGCGGCTTCACCCGTACCTGGCTTCCGGGATCCTCGACCACCACTTGCCGCCGCACCGTCAGCGTTCCCTGCAGCGGCTCCACATCACCACCGCAGGCCGCACAGCTCACCACGGCGTAGACCGGTCACCAGCAGCAGCCGCCACAACGGATACGGACGATCACCGCCGACGTGGTCTCCGAAACGCCTCGCCTCGGCGGGCGACCACACCGGTCGCTCCTTGTCGCTGTCGCGCGGCTTACGCACCCCTAAGGTCCGGCCGGCCTGCTCCACGAAGGCCTTCGCCAACACAAATTCAACTTCCGCAGGGTTGTGGGAGTAGCCGCACCCTTCTAGCTCGCGGTAGGCGCGTTCGACCATTCGGGCGCTGAGCCTCGAGGCTCGCACCCCACCCACGTATGGGTAGATCAGGCCGAGCAGCCACCGATAGCCGTACACCGTGTTCGGCTCGAGTTCCTGCTCCCCGGCCAGCTCCCAGTCCTCGCAGATGTTCTGCACACTGTCGTCCCGCTGCCGACACACCTACAAGGCGGCCTGCGACTTCCTGAGTACCTACTGGACGAACAGCGGGACCGGCGGGGCACTGTACCCGCAGGGGTCCATGCGGCTTGGCACCGTGACGGCTCTCATCCACCGCCGCGACGAATACGACCTGAACCGCCGGGGCCGGATCCCGATCCGGCCCCCAACGGGTGGCATCGACGACATGCTGTGCAGCAGCTGAGAATGCATCTCTGTTTTCGTGTAATTCGATATATATGCTGACAAAATACGCGCGTTCCCGGCGTCGGATGCCGTTGTTCGCAGCGGCGGCGCTGCTCGGCGGGATGATCACGGCCGCGCTGCCGGCGGCCCCGGCGGCGGCGGTCTCCAAGACCCTGGCCTACGTCGTCGGGCAGGGCGAATCGCTGCAGGTGCTCGACACCGCCACCAACGAAGTCGTGGACACGATCGCCAACGCCGACGGCGACCGGGTGGTGGCCGCGCCGGACGGGAAGAACATCGTCGTCGTGCGAGGCGGCGCACAGAAGAACCTGAGGCGGATCGACACGGCGACGAACAACGTGGTGCGGTCGCGCGCGCTCGACGTCTCGCCGGTCGGGGCCGCGTTCTCCGACGACGGGCAGACGCTCTACGTCCCCCAGGACAACAACACCCTGACGGTGATCGAAGCCGAGAGCCTCGCGACCACCGCCACGATCCCGGTCGGGAACAACCCGTCCGCCGTGGCGGTCGCGCCCCATGGTCACGTCTACGTCGCCAACTACAACTCCGGCACCATTTCGGTGGTCGACACCGCGACGAGGGCGGTGATCACCAGCATCCCCCTGCATGGGGCGGCCGCGCTGGTGGCCGCACCCGACGGCACCCGCGTCTATGCCGCCAGCAGCACCCTGGACCGGGTCGCCGTCATCAACACGTCCACCCTCGCGATCGACAGCACCATCGATGTCGGCCCGACCACGACCGGTCTGGCGATCTCACCGGACGGCTCGCGTCTCTACGTGTCGGACAACGACGGTGACGGTTCGGTGATCAACACCGTTACCGAGTCCGTGAACGGCATCCACACCGGTGCTTCCCGCGGCATTACCGTCACCCCCGACGGGAAGCACGTCTATTTCGCCGGGCTGTACAAGAAGAACATCCAGGTCCTCAACGTCGCGTCCGGCACCTTCTCCACGGTCACGGCGGTCGAGAACGCGTTCAACATCGCCATCGCGCCGGTCACCGCACCCTGGGCCGACCTGTCCGTGAGCTTCAGCAACCCGGCGGACCCGGCCGCCCCGGCCGAGGCCGGCACGCCCTACACCTTTAGCGCCGTGGTCAGGAACAACGGGCCGGACGCCGCCACCTCGATGGCCGTCGCCGTCGACCTGTCCGGGGTGCCCCGCACCATCCAGAGCGCCTCGATCGGGACCGGCTTCTGCGTGCGCGAGGCGTCGAGGGCGGTCTGCTACCTCGACACCCTCGCCGACGGCGGCACCGCCACGGTCACGGTGACGGTGACACCGCAGAGCAGCGGGAACCTCACCGCCGTCGCTCAGGTCAATGCCGGGTCGGTCGACCCGGTCGCGACGAACGACACCAGCACCCTGGCCAAGACCGTCAACCCGCGGTCACCGTCGGCCGACCTCGCCGTGACCGTCACCGGCCCGGCCGGCCCGGTTCAGGTCGGCACCCCGTACGACTATCGCCTGGTCTTCACGAACAACGGCCCGGACAGTGCGAGCAACGCCAAGGCCACCCTGGTTCTGTCCGGAGCCGATCTCACGATCCAGAACGCCTCGGGCTGCCCGATCAACGGCAACACGGTGACCTGCAGTTACCTCACCCTCCTCAGTGGTAGGTCGGACGCCCGCACGGTGACGGTGCTGCCGAAGTCGGCGCAGCCGATCACCGCGAAAGCCACCGTCGCCGCCGATGAGGTCGACCGGGAGAGCACGAACGACACGAGCACCGCCACCACGACCGTCGAGCCCAAGCCCCAGGCGGCGGATCTCGCCGTGTCCGTCACGGGCTCCGCGAACTCGGTCGAGGTCGGCGCGACCCTCGTCTACTCGGTCGTCGTCCGGAACAACGGCCCGGACACCGCCACCGGTGTCAGGGCGACGATCGTGCTCTCCGGCGACTACACCATCCAGGACACCGACTCCTGCACCGCCGCCGGATCCACGCTGACCTGCAACGTCGGCACTCTCGCCAGCGGCGGGTCACCCCTGTACCGGATCATCGTCCGGCCGGCGGCGGCCGGCGCCGTCTCCGCGAAGGCCACCGTCAGCGGCGACCACCCCGACACGCCGCAGACGAACAACACCAGCACCGCGACCACGACCATCACGGCGCCGCCGTCGGCCGACCTGGGCGTGGCCACCACCGTCTCGGCCGATCCGGTGCAGGCCGGAACGGCGTACACCTATCGCGTGGTCGCCACGAACAACGGCCCGGACGCGGCCACCGGTGTCAAGGCGACGATCACCCTGGCCGGCGCCGACCTCACCATTCAAAGCGTCACGCCGGACGCCGGCACCTGTGAGACCACCGCGCCCACGGTCAACTGCACCATCGGCAACCTTCCGAAGGACGGCACGGCCACGATCACCGTGAAGGTGCTGCCGCAGGCCGCCGGGCCGAACTCGGCCCAGGCGACCGTGAAGGCCGACCAAGGCGACACCGTGACCACCAACGACTCCAGCACCGCGACCACGACCGTCACCCCGGCCCCGGCCGCGGACCTGAGCGTGGTCACCACCGACGCTCCGGACCCGGCCGCGCTGGGCGCCACGTTCACCTCGACCACCAAGGTGACGAACAAGGGCCCGAACCCGGCCACGGCCGTCATGACCACGATCACCCTGACCGGCAACGCCCTGGTCCTGGACGCGACCAGCACCCAGGGCACCTGCACGATCGCCGCCCTGACCGTCACGTGCACGCCGGGCAGCCTGGCCAAGGACGCGACCGCGACGATCACCCTGACCGTCGAGCCGCAGGCGACCGGCCCGATCACCGCCACGGCCAAGGCCACCGGCAGCCCGGCCGACCCGGTCCCCGCCGACAACACCAGCGTGCAGACCACGACGGTCAACAACACCAACGGCTGCACGATCGTCGGCACCTCGGGTAACAACATCCTGGTCGGCGGTCCCGGCAACGACGTGATCTGCCTGCTGGGCGGCAACGACACGGTCAACGCGTTCGGCGGCAACGACGTCATCTACGGCGGTTCCGGCAACGACACCGTGCAGGCCGACACCGGAAACGACTTCCTCTATGGAGGCCCGGGTAACGACACCTTGGCCGGCGGGGCCGGGGTCGACAAGATCGACGGTGGGCCGGGCACCGACATCTGCACCGCGGGAGAGAACGTCACCAATTGCCCGTGACGACTGGCCGGGGCCGGACCGGGTCCGGCCCCGGCTCTTGCCGGCAAAGCGCTGCGCCGGGCGAGCAGTCGGGCGGCACACGTCCCGGCGCACAGCGGCGAGCGGCCGACTGCGGACGGCGCGCCTTATCGGCGGCAGATGAGTCATCCGCTCAAAATCGGTCGCCAAGGCGTCGTGCAATTTATAGATTCTGGTCATGACGCCCTTGACCGGCATTCTGCCTCCC
>NZ_JBFAOX010000040.1:0-74758 GCF_040675435.1 Actinoplanes sp. NPDC049598
CGCGACCTCGTCTACACGATGCCGCCGTACGTCACCGGCGCCGGCGACGTCGCCCGGATCACCGCGGGCGTGGCCGCGGCGGTCTCGGCCGGCTGCAGTTCGGCCGCGAGTGGTCACCCCCTGCCCTCCGCCGTCGTGCGCAAGCGAGCCCAACCCGCAAAGCCGCCGCCCACCAGCAAAGAGCTCCACCCCCGCGCGAGAGAGCTGGGGCTGGGGCCGGCGCGGCAGGGCGGCTGGCCTGGCCTGGCCGGGCCGGCAGGTCGGCGAGCCAAATGGGGCTTGGCCGGACCGGCGGACCGGGCGCCAGGTGGCGCTGGGGTCGATGGGGCTGGTGGCAGCTGGGCTGGCGAGGTCGCCCCGGCAGCAAAAAGCCCGCGCTCGGAAGGGAGCGCGGGCTGGGAGCGGCGAAACCCTAGAGCTTCTGGCCCAGTTCGACCTTCGGCTTGGGGACGCGCATGCGGCGGAACGTGAGGCCGCGCATCACGCCGTACAGCTGGAGGGAGCCCATTCGCTGGGTGTGTTTCGGGAAGCGCTCGTTGACCAGTTTCTTCACCTTGCGGGAGATCAACACACTGTCCACGATCACGCCCAGGGCCAGCAGGAGCCACAGCACGTTGCTGGCCAGCTGGACCGCCGCGACCTGGACGGTCGAGCCGATCAGCACGATCAGCGCGCCGCCGAAGAACCAGGTGCCCACGGTTCGGCGGGCGTCGACGATGTCGCGGACCAGGGAGCGTTCCGGGCCTCGGTCGCGGGCGAGCAGGTAGCGCTCGTCGCCCGCTTTCATGCCCGCGGTCGCTTCGGCTCTTTCCTCGCGCTGCCGCTCGCGCATCTGCTTGACCTGTTCGCGGCGGTTGGTCGGGACGGGCTCGGAGATCCGGCGGCCCGTGCTGACCCGCTTCGGCGTGGTCACTCCCAGTTCTTTTTTGCTGGGGGTGTAGCTCTTGGGGCGCGGCGCGTCGGACGTCACCTCCTCCACGACTTCAGCGGTGGGGGTGTCGTCTTGCTTGCGGCGGAAAAGCGAGGGCACGTTCAGAGAGTAGCCAAGCGGCGCGGTGTGATTCACACCGCGCCGCTGATAGTGATGAAACGGAAGCCTGTTACCGACGATTTGACATGGGTTCTCCGCTGCGGGCTAGCTCAGCCGCTCGACGTGCGCTCCGAGCGCCGCCAGCTTGCCTTCGAAGTCCTCGTAGCCGCGGTTGATCAGGTCCACTCCGTAGACCCGGGACGTGCCTTCGGCCGCGAGGGCCGCGATCAGGTGGGCGAAGCCGGCCCGCAGGTCGGGGATGACCAGGTCGGCCGCGTGCAGCTTGGACGGGCCGGCGATGACGGCCGAGTGCATGAAGTTGCGCCGGCCGAAGCGGCAGGGGGTGCCGCCGAGGCAGTCGCGGTAGACCTGGATGGTGGCGCCCATCTGGTTGAGCGCCTCGGTGTAGCCGAGCCGCTGCTCGTACACCGTCTCGTGCATGATCGAGATGCCGCGGGCCTGGGTCAGGGCGACCACGAGGGGCTGCTGCCAGTCGGTCATGAAGCCCGGGTGTACGTCCGTTTCTAGCGCCACCGCCTGCAGTTCGTGGCCGGGGTGCCAGAACTTGATGCCGCCCTCGACCGCGGTCACGCCGTCGCGGGCGACCCGGTCGTCGGTGATCTCGCATTCGCCGCCGATGGAGCGGAAGACGTTCAGGAACGTCATCATGTCGGCCTGGCGGGCGCCGAGGACTTCGATCTCGCCCTTGGTCGCCAGGGCGGCCGCGGCCCAGCTGGCCGCCTCGATCCGGTCGGGGATCGGCTTGTGCTTGTAGCCGTGCAGTTTCGGCACGCCGTGGATCTCGATGACCCGGTCGGTGTGCACCGTGATGATCGCGCCCATTTTCTGCAGCACGCAGATGAGGTCGATGATCTCGGGTTCGATGGCCGCGTTGCGGAGTTCGGTGACGCCTTCGGCCCGTACGGCCGTGAGCAGCACCTGCTCGGTGGCGCCGACGCTCGGGTAGGGCAGTTCGAGCTTGGCTCCGTGGAGTCCGTTGGGCGCGCTCAGGTGCATGCCCTCGGGCGCCTTGTCGACCACCGCGCCGAATTCGCGCAGCGCCTGGATGTGGAAGTCGATCGGGCGGGGGCCGATGTGGCAGCCGCCGAGGTCCGGGATGAAGGCGTGACCGAGGCGGTGCAGGAGCGGGCCGCAGAGCAGGATCGGGATGCGGCTCGAGCCGGCGTGCACGTTGATCTCGTCCGTGCTGGCGCTCTCCACGTTGGTGGGGTCCATCACGATCTCGCCGTCGTCGGCGCCGTCGGAGACCTTCACCCCGTGCAGGCCGAGCAGGCCGCGGACGACCTCGACGTCGCGGATCCGCGGGACGTCGTAGAGGTGGCTCGGTGACTCGCCCAGCAGGGCGGCGACCATCGCCTTGGACACGAGGTTCTTGGCGCCACGGACCCGGATCTGACCTTGCAGCGGCGTACCGCCGTGCACGACCAGGACGTCGTCGGTCAACGTAACCTCCAGCTGGCGGGCGTTGGGGCGCCCGAAATGATCGAGGGGGCGGAAGCCGGGTGGGGGTACCCGCTTCAGCAACCGAGGAAGCATAGCGCTGAGTGACAAATAAGGAAGCCATCACAACGCCCAGCGGACGGTAAATAGGACAGAGTTAAGAATCCCGGACGCGCTGCGGATCTTGGCAACTACCCAGAGTCACTACGGCAAGGCGAGCATCTGGTCCAGCGCGACACGCGCGTTGTGGGCCGTCTCGTCGTCGACGGTGATCACGTTCGGCACCCGGCCGGCAACGAGCTCCTCGAGCGCCCACACGAGGTGCGGCAGGTCGATCCGGTTCATCGTCGAGCAGTAGCAGACCGTCCGGTCGAGGAACATGATCTGCTTGTCGGGGTGGGCGAGCGCGAGACGGCGTACGAGGTTGAGCTCGGTGCCGACCGCCCAGGCCGACCCGGACGGCGCCGCGTCGAGGGCCTTGATGATGTACTCGGTGGAGCCGACGTAGTCGGCGGCCCGCACCACGTCGTGCCGGCACTCCGGGTGGACCAGCACGTTCACGCCGGGCACGCGCTCGCGGACCTCGCGCACGCTGTCGATGGTGAAGCGCCCGTGCACCGAGCAGTGCCCGCGCCACAGGATCATGCGGGCGGTGCGCAGCTGCTCGTCGGTCAGCCCGCCGCCCGGCTTGTGCGGGTCGTAGAGCACGCAGTCGTCCAGGTCGAAGCCCATCTCGAGGACGGCCGTGTTGCGCCCGAGGTGCTGGTCGGGCAGGAAGAACACCTTGCTGCCCTGCTCGAAGGACCAGTCGAGGGCGCGCTTGGCGTTGGACGACGTGCAGACCACGCCCTTGTTGCGGCCGACGAAACCCTTGATGTCGGCCGACGAGTTCATGTACGTGACCGGGACGATCTCGCCGGTGATCCCGAGGTCCTCGAAGCGCTCCCACGCGGTCTGCACCTGGCCCAGCACGGCCATGTCGGCCATCGAGCAGCCGGCCGCGAGGTCCGGCAGGATCACGCGCTGCTCTTTACGAGTGAGGATGTCCGCGCTCTCGGCCATGAAGTGCACGCCGCAGAAGACGATGAACTCCGCGTCGGGCCGGGCCGCCGCCTGCTGGGCCAGCTTGAACGAGTCGCCGGTGACATCGGCGAACTGGATGACCTCGTCGCGCTGGTAGTGGTGGCCGAGCACGAAGACGCGGTCGCCGAGGGCGGCCTTGGCCGCGGTGGCGCGGGCGACCAGGTCGGGGTCGCTCGGTGCGGGCAGGTCGCCCGGGCAGTCCACGCCGCGCTCGGAGGCCGGGTCGGTTCCCCGGCCGAGCAGTAGCAGGGCGGTGGCGGTGTTCGAGGGTTCGGTCCAGGTCGACGTCACGTTGGTCATCGTCGCACAGCGCGAGACGGTCATCTCTGTTCCGTTCGGCACAGCCTTCAGGCCGGTCAAGGGCGGCGGTGGGGTGGTTGGACGGGGCACACTCCTGGGGTGCGCGTATTGATCTGCCCTGACAAGTTCGCCGGCACGCTGTCCGCCCCCGAGGTTGCCGAGGCGGTGGTGGAGGGCTGGACCGGGGACGACGAGCTGATCCGCCGGCCGATCGCCGACGGTGGACCGGGGTTCATCGAGGTTCTGGCCGGGTCGCTCGGCGGCCGGCGCATTCCGGTCGACACCGTCGACCCCCTGGGGCGTGCGGTCCCGGGGGAGGTCCTTCTTGTTGGCGGTACGGCGTACGTCGAGAGCGCTCAGGCGTGCGGTCTGCACCTCCTGACCGTGGAGGAGCGGGATCCGAACGCGACCAGCTCCTACGGTCTGGGGCTGTTGCTGCTGGCCGCGGTCGAGGCGGGCGCGACCGAGGTGGTGATCGGTCTGGGCGGGTCGGCCACCAACGACGCCGGCGCCGGCATGTTGGCTGCTCTCGGCGCCCCGCCGGTGGATGCGGCCGGCTACGCGCTTCCGTACGGCGGGGCCTATCTGAACGCGGCGGCCGCGCTCGGCGGTGTGCCCATGCTGCGCCAGGTCAGCCTGGTGGCGGCCACCGACGTGGACAACCCGCTGACCGGCCTGCACGGGGCCAGCAAGATCTTCGGCCCGCAGAAGGGCGCGAGCGAGGAGGACGTCTACCGCCTGGACGCCGCGCTGGAGCAGTTCTCCGGGGTTTTGGAGCGGACGTTCGGCCTGACCGACCTGGAGGTCGCGCCGGGCGGGGGAGCGGCCGGCGGCATCGGGGCCGCGCTGATCGCCCTCGGCGGCCGGGTCGTCTCCGGCATCGGCCTGGTCTCGACCGCGATCGGCCTCGACAAGGAGCTGGACGCGGCCGACCTCGTGATCACGGGAGAGGGATCTTTCGACCACCAGTCGCTCCGCGGCAAGGTCGTGGCGGGCATCGCCAACGGCGCGCGGGACCGCGGTCTGCCTTGCGTTGTGCTCTGCGGCCGCAACGAAACAGGGTTCCGGGAGGCGGCTTCCGCAGGCGTCACGGAGACGTATTCGCTGACCGAGCACTTCGGCAGCGAAGAAATCGCGATGCGGGAGCCCGCCCGTGGCCTGCGGGAACTCTCGGCGCGACTCGCGTCCCAGTGGAGCCGGTGAACTAAGCCACCCCAATTGGGAATCTCGGGGAATGGGGTTAGCGTTGGCAAGTACTGCACCTGCCTCGAGCTTTCCCGCAGCGGAAAACCCAGGCAAGATCGTTAGTCGACCCTGCAGGGAGATACGCAGTGACTGCTGAAGCGCACACCCCGTCGACCGAGGCGACTGCCGCCCCGACCGGCGTCCTCCTGACCGACGTCGCCGCGGTGAAGGTCAAGGCCCTGATCGAGCAGGAAGGCCGCGACGACCTGCGCCTGCGCATCGCTGTTCAGCCCGGTGGCTGCTCCGGCCTGCGCTACCAGCTCTTCTTCGACGAGCGTTCGCTCGACGGCGACGTCGTCAGCGACTTCGGCGGGGTCGAGGTCGTGGTCGACCGGATGAGCTCGCCGTACCTGGCCGGCGCGACGATCGACTTCGCGGACCGGATCGACGCCCAGGGCTTCACCATCGACAACCCGAACGCGCAGAACTCCTGCGCCTGTGGTGACTCGTTCCACTGATCGGCTCAATTGCGCCTGTGGGCCTCTCAAACCGGGTTTACCGGGGTGGGAGGCCTTCAGTCGTGTTAAGGGTGGTGGGCGGGGTGGTCGGATGGAGGCCGTCCCGTTCACGGGGCGGCCTGCTGCGCGTAACGAGCCGGTAGGCTGCGTACGTAAGCCCCCCGTTCCCGAACTCCAAGGGCCCATCATGAAGATCGCCGTCACCGGCTCGATCGCCACCGACCACCTGATGCACTTTCCGGGACGGTTCGCCGACCAGCTCATCGCCGACCAGCTGCACAAGGTGTCGCTGAGCTTCCTCGTCGACGACCTCGTGGTCCGGCGGGGCGGCGTGGCCCCCAACATCGCGTACGGGATGGGCAAGCTGGGCCTGCACCCGATCCTGGTCGGCGCGGTCGGCGCCGACTTCGCCGACTACCGGTCGTGGCTCGAGCGGCACGGCGTGGACTGCGACTCGGTGCACATCAGCGACGTCGCGCACACCGCCCGCTTCGTCTGCACCACCGACGAGGACCTCAATCAGATCGCCTCGTTCTACGCCGGGGCGATGGCCGAGGCCCGCAACATCGAGCTGGCCCCGGTCGACGCCCGGGCCGGCGGCCTCGACCTAGTGATCATCGCCGCCAACGACCCGGCGGCCATGGTGCGCCACTCCCAGGAGTGCCGGTCGCGAGGCCTGAAGTTCGCCGCCGACCCGTCGCAGCAGCTGGCCCGCATGGACGGCAGCGACGTGCTGACCCTGATCAGCGGCGCCGACTACCTGCTGACCAACGAGTACGAGCGCTCGCTGCTGGAGACCAAGTCCGGCCTGAGCTCGGACGAGGTGCTGGAGCAGGTCAAGATCCGGGTGACCACGCTGGGCAAGGACGGCGTCGAGATCACCGGCCGCGGGATCGAGCGGATCCACGTGCCGGTGGCCCGCGACGTCATCCCGGCCGACCCGACCGGCGTCGGTGACGGCTTCCGTGGCGGTTTCTTCGCCGCGATCTCCTGGGGTCTGGGCCTCGAGCGGGCCGCGCAGGTCGGCTCGCTGCTGGCGGCGCTGGTCCTGGAGTCGGACGGCGCCCAGGAGTACGACGTGCGGGCCGGTGACTTCGCCAAGCGCTTCGCCGACTCGTACGGCGACGACGCGGCGGCCGAGATCAAGCCGTTCCTGCCCACTCTCTGAGGACTCTTCCCATGGTGCTGGCCGTCTTCGCCGGGTTGCCCGGTGTCGGCAAGAGCACGCTCGCGGCCCGGGTGGCCACCGAGCTGCCGGCCTGCGTGCTCGCCGTCGATACGGTCGACTTCACACTTCAGCGGTACGAGGTGTCGGAGCCGCGGCCCGGCTATGCCGCCTACGGGGTCGTGGCCGCCCTGGCCGAGGTGCAACTGGCGAACGGCCAGCACGTGATCATCGACGCCGTCAACCCGGTGAAGGCGGCCCGGCAGCTCTGGGTCGACCTGGCCGAGCGGCTCGGCGTGCCGCTGCGCGTGGTCGAGGTGGTGTGCGGCGATGACGCCGAGCACCGCCGCCGCGTCGAGAAGCGCTACGAAACGCGGGACCACGATGCCCGTCCAACCACCCCACCGGCCACCCTTAACCGGACTAAAGGCGATATCCCGGACTGGGTGCGGGTCCTCGAGCGGCAGAAAGAGTACGAGCCGTATCTCGGCCCGCGCCTGGTCGTGGACACCTTCTTCGCCAAGGACCCGGTCGGCCCGGTCCTCGACTACCTCAGCTGAGACGCCGTACCTCGAAGGCGTTCTCATAAGGCGAGCCGAGGTACTCCTGCTGCTTCATGCGGCACCAGGCCGGGATGTCGTTGGCGGCGGCCGGGTCGTCGGCGAGAACCCGTACGGCCTCGCCGATCTTGACCTTGGTCATGGCCTTGGCCAGGTTGATCACCGGCAGCGGGCACTTCTGGCCCCGGCAGTCGAGCTCGATCACATCCCCGCCTCCTTCCGGATCTCCGCGACCAGGCCCGGCAGTACGGCGAGGAAGCGCTCGACGTCCTCCTCGGTGGTGTTCCGGTGCAGGCTGACCCGGACGTTGCCGTGGCTGAGCACGCCCATCGCCTCCAGCACGTGGCTCGGCCGCAGCGTCGACGCGGTGCACGACGAGCCCGAGGAGACCGCGAACCCGGCCCGGTCCAGCGCGTGCAGCAGCGCCTCGCCGTCCACGTAGAGGCAGGAGAACGTGACCAGGTGGGGCAGCCGCTGCACCGGGTCGCCGACCACCTCGACGTCGGGCACGGTAGCCGCCACGCGTTCCCGGATGCGGTCGACCAGCGCCGACAGCCGTACGGCCTCGATCTGGGCCTCGGCCTGGACGGCCCGCAGGCCGGCCGCCGCGGCGACCACCGCCGGCAGGTCGAGGGCGCCTGACACGCCCGGGCGATAAAGATCATCTTGCGGAAGCGGGGAGATCCAGCGCACACCCTTGCGTACGATGAGGACGCCCACTCCGGGCGGGCCGCCCCACTTGTGCGCGCTCGCGCTGAGCAGCGACCACCCCGGCGCCACCGGCGCGCGCCCGATCGACTGGGCCGCGTCCACGAACAACGGAACGCCGGCCTCCGCGCAGTAATCCGCGGCCGCCGCGACGGGCTGCTCCGTGCCCACCTCGTGACTGGCGCTGATCAGCGCGGCCAGCGCGACGCCCGGTGTGGACACCGCGTCGTCCCAGGCGGCCAGGTCGAGCCGGCCGAGACGGTCCACTCCGACCTCGACCGCTTTACCGCGGCGGGCCGCGTGCAGGACGGCCGAGTGTTCGATCGCGGAATGCACCAGCGTGTCGCCCTGCCGGGCCCGTCCGGCCAGGGCGCCCAGCACGGCGGCCTGCGCGGCCGCGGTGCCCGAGGGCCAGATCGACACCTCGTCCGGGCGTACGCCCAGGGCCTCGGCCAGAGCGGCCGTGGCCGCGTCGGAAAGCTGCTGGGCCCGCCGGCCCGCGGAATAGAGACGGACCGGATCGGCCCATCCGTCGTCGAGCGCCGCCAGCCACGCCTCGCGCGCGACCGGATGCAGTGGAGCGGCGGTCGCCGCGTCCATGTATGCCGCCGGACCACCAGGAATGCCCATGTATTCCACCCGGGAACGGTATCGTCCGGTTGTTGAGGGGTAACCGTGCACCGTCGAAGATCGGACCCCCGGCCCGGAGGTTAGGGCCAGGTCGAGTAATCTGCGACCGACGGTGACGCCTTGCCGCTCGGTGTCCGGTTTCGGGCGGGGCGGCGCTGCTAAGGGAGGCAAAAGCAGGTGGGCGCAAAGAGTTCGGCCGTACGGCCGCGAGCGGCAGTCCGGTTCGCCGGCCTCGGTCTCGGCGGGTCGGCGCTGCTGTTGCTGCTCTCGGGTTGTTCGGTGAACGGCATCGGCGATGCTTTCAGCCACTTCGGGTGGCCCAGCAACGGCATCAGCCTGCAGGCGCACCGGATGTACGACCTGTGGATCGCCTCGGTGATCGCGGCGCTCGTCGTCGGCATCTTCGTCTGGGGCCTGATCTTCTGGTGCATCATCCGGTACCGCAAGCGCGGTGACGAGCTGCCCGTGCAGACCCGGTTCAACATGCCCATGGAGGTCCTCTACACGGTCACCCCGGTGCTGATCGTGGCGGTGCTGTTCTACTACACCGCCATCGTGCAGACCGACGTGGACAAGCTGTCGAAGAACCCCGACCAGGTGGTCGAGGTCGTCGCCTTCAAGTGGAACTGGCAGTTCAACTACCGCGACGGCCTGGGCGATCAAGCCAACACGGTGGCCTCGACCACCGGCTCGTCCGAGGTCATCCCGCTGCTGGTGCTGCCGACCGGTGAGAAGATCCGGTTCGAGGAGACGAGCAAGGACGTCATCCACTCGTTCTGGGTGCCGGAGATGCTCTTCAAGCGCGACGTCTTCCCGGGCATCGTGCGCAACCAGTTCGAGGTCACCCTCGACCGCGAGGGCCGCTACGTCGGCCGCTGCGCCGAGCTCTGCGGCACGTACCACGCGTTCATGCAGTTCGAGCTGGTCGTGGTCTCGCCCGAGAAGTTCGACCAGTACCTGGCGGCGCGCAAGGCCGGCAAGTCCACCCAGGAGGGCATGGCGGCGATCGGCTTCACCGGCGACCAGCAGTACGCGGTGACCACCAAGCCGTTCGACACGCGCCGGCAGAACCACAGCTGGAACCAGACCAACTCCGTCGCCGCCGGCACCACCGCGGGGAAGTGAGCTAGACCGTGAAGACCGAATACAAGATCTTCGTCGGGGTCGCCGCCTTCCTCTTCGGCGCGGCGATCGTCTACGGGTTCTACACCCGTGGCACCGGCACCCACGTCGAGTGGGTCGGCACGGTCGCGCTGATCCTCTCGGGTCTGCTCTGCTCGATGTGCGGCGGCTTCTTCTGGTTCGTCTCGCGGCGCATCGACCTGCGCCCGGAGGACCGGGAGGACGGCGAGATCGCCGAGGGCGCCGGCGAGATCGGCTTCTTCAGCCCGGGCAGCTACTGGCCGTTCGGCATCGCCCTGTCGGCCACGGTGGCCGGCATCGGCCTGGCGTTCTGGATGTGGTGGCTGGTCGCGGCCGGCCTGATCCTCGTGATCTTCGCGTCGTCCGCCATGATCTTCGAGTACTACAGCGGCACCCGGCACCCGGCCGAGCATTAGGCCAGACCACAAAAAACCCGCGCCCCTCAGGGGCGCGGGTTTTTTTATGCGGCTCGTCGCTGTTGCGGGGCTATCTTGCCGGGCCGGCGCGGGCCGAACCAGTGGACGACGATAGGCGCGACCACCTCGGCCGCGCCGCAGCGGGTGCAGACCAGCTCGGGGCAGTCGTCGTGGCCGTCCGAACAGGGCGGCACCTCGAACATCATGTCTCCGTCACAGATGACGCAGCGGATTTCTCGGTCCGACACGGGTGGCTCCTCTCTTCGCCGACTCGCCGGAAGGTGGATGACCCGAATTCGATTCAGACGCTGCCACGGAAATAGGGCATTGCCTCGTATTACCGGCGGCGTGTTGCCTATGAAACTCGTTATTCGGCCGCCTTGGCGGCCTGTGCCGCAGCCACCCAGCGCTCCAGGAGAGCCGTGGCGGCCCCGGAGTCGATCGTCTCCTGGGCCCGGGCTATTCCGGCCCGCAGCGTGGCCCTCAGGTCGCCCGGGAAGCCTCCCTGGGCGGCCAGGGCGGCCGCCACGTTGACCACCACGGCGTCGCGGACCGGCCCGGGCTCGCCGGCGAAGGTGCGCCGGGCCACGTCGGCGTTGAAGGCCGAGTCGCCCCCGCGCAGCGCGGTTGGCTCGGAGCGCGGCAGGCCGAGCTCGACGGCGTCGATCACCTGCTCCTCGACCTTGCCCCCGGCGGCCACCCAGACCCGGGTCGGGGCGGCGGTGGTGAACTCGTCGAGGCCGTCCTCGCCGCGCATCACGATCACCGAGTCGCCGCGCCGGGCGAACACCTCGGCCATCACCGGAGCCATCCGGACGTCGAAGCAGCCGACCGCGCCCGCGGTCGGGCGGGCCGGGTTGGTCAGCGGGCCGAGCACGTTGAAGAACGTCGGCACGCCCAGCTCACGGCGCGGAACCGCGGCGTGGCGCATGCCGGGGTGGTAGCGGGCGGCGAAGCAGAAGCCGATGCCGGCCTCGCCGACCGTGGCGGCCACGCCGGCCGGGCCCAGGTCGAGCGGGATGCCGAAGCGCTCGAGCAGGTCGGCCGTGCCGGTGGTGGAGGACGCCGAGCGGTTGCCGTGCTTGACCACCGTCACACCCGAGGCGGCTGTGATGATCGCCGCCATGGTGGAGATGTTCACGGTGTTGGCCCGGTCGCCACCGGTGCCGACGACGTCGACCGCGGTGGTCCGGATCTCCTCCGGCAGCGGGACCAGGGTGGCGTTGGCCAGCATGGCCTCGACTAGACCGGCCAGCTCACCCGGCGTCTCGCCCTTGGCCCGCAGCGCGACGGCGAAGCCCGCGACCTGGGCCGGCGTGGCGTTGCCGGCCATGATCTCGCCCATCGCCCACGCCGTGTCGGCCGAGGCGAGCTCCTCGCCGCGGAGCAGGGCCATGGTCAGGTTGGGCCAGGTGCGTGCGCCCATGTCTCAGGCGAGCTTGCCGAGCGTGCCCAGCGGGATCGCGCCGTCGCGGCGGGCCCGGAGCATCGCGGCCACCGTCTGGCCGGTCGTGACCGGGTCGAGCGGGGCGACCAGGGTCTGGTCGACCTGCGAGTAGGCGGCGAGCCAGCGGTCGGCCGCGCGGGCGATGACGACGCAGGTCGGCGGGGGAGACGCGTACTCGTCCTTGGTCTGGCGGGCGATGCCCAGGCCGCCGGCCGGGGCCGCCTCGCCGTCGAGGACCATCAGGTCGATCTCGTACTTGTCGAGCAGGTTGCGGCAGTCTTCCCAGGTGGCGGCGTCGGCGAACTCGACCTTGAGGTCAGCCGCGGGCCGCTCGCCGATGGCGAGCCGGATCCGGTCGCGCACCGCGGGATCGTCGCTGTAGAGCAGGACCGTGTACTCGTCGCTCATGATGCCCCCGGGGTTCACGTCGTAGGTGCCGCCCGATCGTAACGGACCTCACTACGGGGTGTCGGACCCCGGTCGCCCGGCGCCTCCGGCATTTGTGATCTTGGCAGCAGCTGCGGCCTCCTCGGCCTCCTGGCGGTCCAGGGCGCGGTCGACCCGGCGGGCCTCACGTTCGGACTGGCGGATCCACTGCATGATCAGGATGCCGAGCATGGTGACGCTGACGATCTCACCGCCGGCCCAGAGGATGCCGCCCGCGGTGACCTGGTCGGCCTTGGGGTCGGCCCAGCTCAGGCCCAGGCTCGGGTAGTAGTCGCCGGCCAGCAGGGTGCTGGCCTGCATGATCGTCAGGCCGAGCACGGTGTGGAACGGCACCGACAGCACCATCAGCAGGGCCCGGCCCGGGTAGGGCCAGCGGTTGGGCAGCGGGTCGAGACCCAGCAGCGGCCAGAAGAACAGGCAGCCGGTGACGATGAAGTGGATGTGGATGAACTCGTGCAGCCACGGGTGCAGCAGGGTCTGCCGGTAGAGGTCGGTGAAGTACAGCACGAACGGGTTGGCCACGAAGATCCCGAACGCGACCAGCGGAAACGTCAGGACCCGGGCGACCCGGCTGTGCAGCACGGCCAGCAGCGTCTTGCGCGGATGGGCGGGCAGCACGCGCAGGGCCAGCGTGACCGGCGCGCCCAGGGCCAGGAAGATCGGCCCGACCATGGACAACGTCATGTGCTGGACCATGTGCACCGAGAGCAGCGCCGTGTCGTACTTCTCGATGCCGGTCACGGTGACGGCCGCGATGGAGCCGAGTCCACCCGCGACGAAGGCCACGGTGCGCCCGGCCGGCCAGTGGTCGCCGCGCAGCCGCAGCCGGTAGACGCCGTAGCCGTACAGCGCCGCCGCCACCAGCAGGAACAGCGCGACCAGGCTGCCGATGTGGATCTCGGTGAAGATCGCGGCCGGGGTGAACGGCGGAAGACCAGTATCCCCGCTGGGCGCGGCGAGTGTGGGCGTTTCGGCTAGGTGCACCATTCGAGGCTAGGCCCATCCGGTCGGGACCACTTCTTCCGGGCTGGAATCTCATGACGGATTCGACCCCCCGCATCACCTTGGACTGATCGCGGGGCAATAATGAGCCTCGTGACAGCGGCCTCAGCCATCGACAAGAGCAGGATCCACTCGCTGACCCGACCGAACATGGTCAGCGTCGGCACGATCGTGTGGCTCTCCAGCGAACTCATGTTCTTCGCGGCGTTGTTCGCCATGTACTTCTCGATCCGAGCAGCGGCGCCGGAGCTCTGGGAGCACCACACCGAAGCGCTCAAGATCCCGTACGCGACGACGTTCACGGTGATCCTGGTTCTTTCCTCGGTCACTTGCCAGCTCGGCGTGTTCGCCGCGGAGAAGGGTGATGTGTTCGCGCTCCGGCGCTGGTTCACGATCACCTTCGTGATGGGCCTGATCTTCGTGCTCGGGCAGGCGAACGAGTACCGCAACCTCGTCCACGAGGGCATCAAGCTCAACGGCGACGGCTACGGCTCGATGTTCTACCTGACCACCGGGTTCCACGGCCTGCACGTGACCGGCGGTCTGATCGCCTTCATCGTCTACATGATCCGTACGACCATGGGTAGGTTCACCCCGGCGCAGGCCACCTCGGCGATCGTCGTGTCGTACTACTGGCACTTCGTGGACATCGTGTGGATCGCGCTGTTCGCCATGATCTATTGGCTTCAGTAGCCCCCGCATCCGTCCATGAGCTTCAGGTCAAAACCTAGAGGGACTCAGCCCATGACTTCAGACACCCCCGCCGGACGGCGCCTCAGGGTGTTCTCCCGGCGGCGCAAAACGCCGAGCCGGGCGCGCCGGCGGTTCGGCGCGGCGGTGCGCATGCTCGCCGCCCTCGCGCTTGCCGGTGGCATCTACACCGCCTTCGCCCCGGGCGCCTTCGCCGAGGACAACCGGCAGCTGTCGGCCGCCGCGCAGGAGGGCAAGCAGCTCTTCGACAACAGCTGCATCAGCTGCCACGGCAAGGATGCGCAGGGTGTCGACGACCGCGGCCCGAGCCTGATCGGCGTCGGCGCCGCCTCGGTGGAGTTCCAGGTGGGCACCGGCCGCATGCCGATGACCCGGCAGGAGGCCCAGGCCGAGGAGAAGAAGCCGCAGTTCGACGAGACGCAGACCAAGCAGCTCGCGCAGTACATCCAGGAGCTGGGTGGAGGCCCCCAGATCCCCCAGGGTGAGCTGGTCGAGAACCTCGAGTCCAACCCCGAGGCGCTGGCCCGCGGCGGCGAGCTGTTCCGGGTCAACTGCACCTCGTGCCACGGCTTCGGTGGTGGCGGTGGCGCCCTGTCGTCCGGCAAGTACGCCCCGAGCCTGCACGACGCCACGCCCGAGACGATCTACGCGGCCATGCTGACGGGCCCGCAGAACATGCCGGTGTTCGGCGACAACCAGCTCACGCCGGAGCAGAAGCGCGAGATCATCACCTACATCAACCTGCAGGTTCAGGGCGACCGGGACCCGGGTGGCCTGTTCAACCTCGGCCGGTACGGCCCGTCGACGGAAGGCATGGCGGTCTTCCTGGTGGGCATCACCCTCCTGGTCTTCACGTCGCTGTGGATTGCGGGGAAGTCATGACGGCTGTGCACCACGACACCGAGCCGGCCCAGCCGGTCGACGTCCACGACCCGAAACTCTCCCGCATGGAGATCGTCCGGGAGGGCCTGCGGCGCGACGAGATCGAGCTCGTCACGTACGAGTCGCAGTTCCAGGGCCGTGACTCCAAGGCCGAGAAGCGCGTCGTCCGCAACATCGCGCTGCTGTTCATCATCTCGGGCCTGGCCGCGCTCGCCTTCCTCGGCTTCTACATCTGGTGGCCGTGGCGGTTCGAGCTCGGCGAGACCATGAGCGACTTCTACACCCCGGCGCTCGGCCTGACCCTCGGCATCTCGCTGTTCGCCCTGGGCTTCGCGATCCTGGCCTGGGCCAAGAAGCTGCTGCCGCACGAGGTGTCGATCCAGACCCGGCACGACGGCGCGTCGCCCAGCGACGAGCAGCTGATCACCGGGCAGACCGCGCTGTTCGTGGGCGACGAGCTGGCGGGTGGCGTGCAGCGCCGGCCGCTGCTCAAGGGCGCGATCGGCCTCGCCGCCGCCCCGCTGGGCGTCGTGGCCGCTGCGCCGCTGATCGGTGGCCTGATCGAGAACCCGCACAAGGGCGACCCGCCGCCGCTGTTCTCGACCGGCTTCAACCCCGTGCACAACAACGGCCAGCCCGTGCGGCTGGCCCGCGAGGACGGCACGCCGATCCGCCCCGAGGACATCTCCACGGGTGGTCAGGCGACGGTCTTCCCCGGCATCCCCGGCGGCGCCACCAACGAGTACGCCGACTCCCCGACCCTGCTGATCCACCTGCGCGCCGACGACGCGGAGGAGACCCGGCGGAACGCGGAGAACGACCGGCGCAACCGCGGCTCGATGTACGGCGACTACGTCGCGTACTCGAAGATCTGCACGCACGCCGGTTGCCCGGCGAGCCTGTACGAGCAGCAGACCAACCGGCTGCTCTGCCCCTGCCACCAGTCGCAGTTCCTCATCACCCGCAACGCGCAGCCGGTCTTCGGCCCGGCCAGCCGGCGTCTGCCGATGTTGCCGCTGGGCGTGGACGACGAGGGCTACTTCGTGGCAAAGTCCGACTTCAAGGACACTGTCGGACCTGACTTCTGGGAGCGGCCGTGAAGCGGCGCAAAGTAGACCTCGCGCAGGCCCCCGTGGCCGTCGCGCGGGGCACCGACGAGCGGTTCCAGGCGGCGACCCCGCTGCGGGCCCTGCTCAACAAGGTCTTCCCTGACCACTGGTCCTTCCTGCTGGGCGAGATCGCGCTGTTCTCGTTCATCGTCCTGCTGTTGACCGGTGTTTTCCTGACCCTCTTCTTCGACCCGTCGATGAAGGAAGTCGCGTACGACGGCCCGTACTCGGCGCTGCGCGGCACCGAGATGTCGGCCGCCTACGAGTCCTCGCTGCGGCTCTCGTTCGAGGTCCGTGGTGGTCTGTTCATGCGCCAGATGCACCACTGGGCAGCCCTGCTGTTCATGGCATCAATCGTCGTGCACATGGCCCGCATCTTCTTCACCGGCGCCTACCGCAAGCCGCGCGAGATCAACTGGGTGATCGGCATCATCCTGTTCCTCCTCGGCTTCTTCGCCGGCTTCACCGGCTACTCGCTGCCGGACGACGGCCTGTCCGGCACCGGTCTCCGCATCGCCTCCGCGATCATGCTGTCCTTCCCGGTCATCGGCACCTGGCTCTCGGCCGCGGTCTTCGGCGGCGAGTTCCCGGGCCACCTGATCATCGGCCGGTTCTACATCGCCCACGTGCTGCTCATCCCGGGCGGCCTGCTGGCGCTGATCGCCGTCCACCTGGGCCTGGTCTTCAAGCAGAAGCACACCCAGTGGCCGGGCCCGATGCGGACCAACACCAACGTGGTCGGCGAGCGCATGTTCCCGCGCTACGCGCTCAAGCAGGGCGGCTTCTTCATGGCCGTCTTCGGCACGGTGGCGCTGCTGGCCGGTCTCTTCCAGATCAACCCGATCTGGCTGTTCGGCCCGTACCGCGCCTCCGAGGTCTCCTCGGCCTCGCAGCCCGACTGGTACGTCATGTTCATGGACGGCCTGGTCCGGCTCATGCCGAACTGGCAGATCTACATCGGCGACTACAGCATCCCGCCGCTGTTCTGGCCGGCCGGTGTCGGCCTCGGCGTGATCTTCACGCTGCCGATGCTCTGGCCGTGGCTGGAAGCCCGCAAGTCGGGTGACAAGCGGATCCACAACCTGCTCGAGCGTCCCCGCGACAACCCGGAGCGGGTCGGCATCGGCGCCATGGCGTTCACGTTCTTCCTGGTCGCCACGATCTCCGGCGCCAACGACGTGATCGCCGACAAGTTCCACATCAGCCTGAACGCGATGACCTGGGCCGGCCGTCTCGGCCTGATCATCGGCCCGCCGCTGATGTACTGGCTCGCCGTGCGCATCTGCCTCGGCCTGCAGCAGCACGACCGCGAGGTGCTGGCCCACGGCGTGGAGACGGGCATCATCCGTCGCCTGCCGAACGGCCAGTTCATGGAGGTCCACCAGCCGCTCGGCCCGGTGGACGACCACGGTCACCCCGTGCCGCTGGAGTACGGCGGCTGGGTCGTGCCGAAGAAGATGAACCGGGTCGGCGCGCTCGCGCCGGCGATCAAGGGCTTCTTCTTCCCGGTCGAGAAGCCGGCCGAGGCCCCGGTCTCGCCGGGCATGCCGCCGGTCTCCGGCAAGGACCGCGAGGAGATCGGCTCCGGCCGCTGATCCCGCCCGCTGTCACGTGACGAGAAGGGGCCCGCTTCGGCGGGCCCCTTCTCGTTTAGCATTGATCGGTCTACTACCTCAGAGGCGAGGAGCCCCGCTGGTGAACACCGCGATCGTGCACATCGACTGCGCCACCGACTCGATCCCCGAGGTGGCCGAGGCGCTGGCCGCGCTGGACGGGGTCAGCGAGGTCTACTCGGTGGCCGGCAACGTCGACCTGATCGCGATCGTGCGGGTGTCCCGCTTCGAGGACATCGCCGAGGTGATCGCCGGCAAGATCTCCAAGACGGCGGGCGTGGTCAACACGGAGTCGCACATCGCGTTCCGCGCCTACTCGAAGCACGACCTCGAGGACGCCTTCGCGATCGGCCTGCCGGACGCCGACTGAACCACCGCGCCCGTCCTCGCGCGGCCGGTGCCCTACGGAACCGCGACCTTCACCGTCATCGGCCCCGGGGCGCGGATGACGTCGACCAGCTTTTCCTCGGCCGCGACCTCGGCGCCGGGCCACACCACGCAGCGGGTGATCTCGCCGTGGACGGTGGCGCCGGCGCCCACCACGGCGTCGCTGACGCTCCCGGTGACCGTGGCCGAGGGGTCGATGAGGGCTCGGGCCCGCGCGGCGTGCAGATTGGCCGTCAGGTAGTCGCCGGGGGTCCCGGTGTCGATGTAGGAACCCGCGTAGTCGATCAGCTCGAGGGCGCGCTCGGCCTCGGCCGGGCGCCACACCGTACGGACCAGGTTGCTCATCTCGGTGGAGAGCTCACGGACGTACCGCCAGGGGAGCAGCGAGAAGCCGGCGAAGCGCCGCCCGCTGAAGCCGCCGGTGGCGCCGGGCGGATTGGTCTTGGTCAGCATCCGCACGGTCTCGCCGTCCCAGCCGTCGAGCAGCGCGGCGATGTCCTTACCCGGCTCACGACCCGGGTCGGACAGGTACGCGTCGGCGTTGCCGACCAGCGCCCCCCGGCCGTCGACCCAGCCCTTGAGCCGGCCCACGCCGCCCGAGGTGCCGACGGGGCCGTCCGGCTCCACCGAGAGGTGCGCGCGGTCGCCGACGTGCGCGACGACCTGCTCGCCCAGGTAGGCCGCGTTGACCGCGGTGGTCGCCGGGCCGGACAGGCCGAGCGCGGCCAGCCGGGCCAGCGCGCGGTCGAGCAGGGCCACGTTGCCGACCGGGCAGAGCGCCTTGGGCAGGATCTCGGTCAGCGGGCGGAGCCGCTGACCCTCGCCTGCGGCCAGGACGATGCCGCAGACCTCGCTCACCGGCCCTCGGCCTCCGCCCCGGTGGCGTCCTGACCCTCCGGGCCGGCGGCGTCGGTCCCTCCGCCGGCGGAGGGACCGGTCGTGGGGCCGGCGGTCTCGTCGATGCCCTGGCGGCGGGCGCGCTCGGCCTTGCGGCGGGCCAGCTCCTCGGTCTTCTGGCCGCCGATGCCGTACTGGCTGAGCAGGTGGCCGGTGTTGAGGGTCAGGCGCGGCAGGTCGTCGACCGGGAACCAGGCCGCTTCCAGGATCTCGCCGCCGTCGACCTTGAGCGCGGTCGTGGAGGCCGGCACCGAGCCGAAGAAGACCGTGTCGACCACGCCGACCGGGTGGATGATCGCGTTCGGCGCGCCGGGGGTGAGGTCGCCCGGGGCGAGGCGGACGCCGGTCTCCTCGAACAGCTCGCGGGCCGCGCCGACCTCGGCCCGCTCGCCCTTTTTGAGCAGGCCGGCGGGCAGGCTCCAGCCCCGGTTGGGCGGCTGGCGCAGCAGCAGGATCCGGTCGGGGTCGCTCGACTCGGCGTCGCGGATCACGGCCACGGCGCCGACCAGGTATCTCGGGGCGACCAGGCCGGCTATGCGGCGGCGGGCGGCGCTCGGCAGCCTGTAGAACGCCTGATACGCGTACGCCCGAACGACCCGAGAGAAACTCACGCGCGTTAGGTTACTGGGCGTCAGTCCGGGTGGTCGACGAGGGCGATGAGCTGCTCGACGACCGCGTCCGGCTCGAGGTTGCGCTCACAGACCGCGACCAGCATGGTCTCCAGGTCGGGGTAGCCGAGCTCCTCGGCCAGGCGGCGCAGCGGCACCTCGCTGGCCAGGCCGCGGTCGTGCTTGCGCAGGGTCAGCCCGATCGTGGCCCGGCCGAGCCGGACCTTGTCGGCGATGCTGATGCCGGGCTCGTTCTTCTCGTCGAAGTACCGGTTGATCTGCATCTGGGCCTGGCTCGACTTGACGAAGCCGAGCCATTCCCTGCGAGGGCCGCGGGGAGCGTTGGGCTCGAGCTCGACCTGCCCTTCGGTCTCGGAGAAGATCTCGACCACGTCGCCGTCGCGCAGCTGGGAGCTGAGCGGGGCCAGCCGGCCGTTGATCGTGGCGGCCAGGCACTGGTCGCCTTTCTCGGGGCCGAGCTCGTAGGCCAGGTCGACCGGGGTGGAGCCGCTGGGCAGCTCGAACGCGTGCCCGTGGGCGAAGACGGTGATCTGGGCCTCGGCCAGGTCGCAGCGCAGCGAGGCCAGGAACTGGGCGGCGTCGGTGGTGTCCTGCTGCCAGTCGAGCACGCGCTTGAGCCAGGTCAGCTGGTCGGCGCCGGACGCCTCGGCGTCCTGCGCGTACTTCGGATATCGGTACGTGGTGGCCACGCCGTACTCCGAGTAGTCGTGCATCGCCTCGGTGCGGATCAGCACTTCCACCAGGCGGCCGTCCGGGCCGGTCACGGTGGTGTGCAGGGACCGGTAGAGGTTGTTCTTGGGGGAGGCGATGAAGTCCTTGAACCGGCCGGCCACCGGGCGCCACTGGCCGTGGATGGCGCCGAGCGCGGCGTAACAGTCGGTCTCCGGGCCGTCCACGACGACGGCGATGCGGGGCAGGTCGAACGGGACCTTGTGGCCGCCGGCGACCGTGTCCTTCCAGATCGAGTAGTAGTGCCGGGGCCGGGGCGTGACCTCGGCCGACACCCGCGAGCGGCGCATGGCCGTACGCGCCTTGGCGCTGACCTCGGAGAGGTAGTCGTCCCAGCCCGGCCGGTTCTTCACGTGCTCGTCGATGCGCGAGTACGAATCGGGCTCGAGGTGGAACAGCACCACGTCGTCGAGGTCGCGCTTGAGGGCCTGGATGCCGAGGCGGTCGCAGAGCGGCACGAGGACGTCGAGGGTGGCGGTCGCGATCCGGGCCCGGCTCGACGGCGAGCGCGCGTCGAGGGTGCGCATGTTGTGCAGCCGGTCGGCCAGCTTGATGACCAGGACACGGACGTCCTTGCCGGCGGCCACGATCATCTTGCGGATCGTCTCGGCCTCGGCCGCCTTGCCGTAGAACGCCTTGTCGAACTTGGTCACCCCGTCGACCAGGTGGGCCACCTCGGGGCCGAAGTCGCCGTGCAGCGCCTCCAGCGTGTAGCTCGTGTCCTCCACCGTGTCGTGCAGCAGGGCGGCGACCAGGGTCGTCGTGTCCATGCCGAGGTCGGCGCAGATCTGGGCGACGGCGAGCGGGTGCGTGATGTACGGGTCGCCGCTCTTGCGCATCTGGCCGCGGTGCATGTTCTCCGCGATGGCGTAGCTGCGCCGCAGCACCCCGGCGTCGGCCGAGGGATGGATGGCGCGATGCGTGCGCGTGAGGACGGTCACCGGGTCGTCGTCGTTGCCCTGGAAACTCAGGAACGACTTCAGGCGACGGCCGATCGTCAGCTCGGTGGCAGGCTTCGGGAGGGCACGTCCAAGGGCGGCGCCGTGGCCGGCGTCGACGTCCACCTGGACACCCCCTCACCGCAGTGGCCCGCGCGGCCGCGAGCCAAATCGCCGCGAAGCCCCGCGAACCAGGCCGGGGAGTTTCGCTTGCCTTACAGCCTAAGCGAGCGAGCGTCATCCGAACGGTCAGTTACGGATGAGCGAACGGACGAGTCTTTGCCCGAAGCTGCCGCTTCTGCCCGGTTGAGCAGGTCGGTGAAGCGCGCGGCGCCACGAACCGGTGACACCCAGTCGCCGGAAGTTTCCACCAGTCGGGTGTCGGGCCGCTCGAGCCACGCCAGGACGCGCTCGGTCTCCTCGGCCGTCGCGGCCGGCACCGGACCCGGTCCGGGTAGGACCGTCTCGGCGGTCATCCGGGCCGCGTCGAGCGTCGGGCGAGGATGTTCGTACGGCGGGGAGGTGGCCGCGGCGGCCAGCCGGCCGTGCCGCACGACGACGATCTCCCACCCGCCGACGTCGTCGCGGCGGGCCGCCACCAGCTCGGCGAGCTTGGTCACCCCGGCCAGCCGTTGCATGCGGACGGTCGCTCTCAGTAGCGCGATCAGGCGCGAGCGCAGCGTCGCCGCCTCCTCGTAGCGCCGCCGCTCGGACAGCGCCTCCATCCGGTCGACGAGGGCCCGGATCACCGGCTCGGGATCACCGTAGGTGGCCGTCCGAAAGGGCAGGGCGGCCCTCGCCGCGTACTCCTCCGGGGTGATCTTGTGTTCGCACGGGGCCGGGCATTTGCCCAGCTCGGCCAGGGCGCAGGCGGCGATCGGGGTACGCAGCGAGAGCTTGTGGGTGCACTGGCGCAGCGGCACGGCGTCGTAGACCCCGGCCGCGGCCAGCTCGGCCGTGCGCCGCGACGAGAACGGCCCCAGATAGGCCGCGTTGTCGTCGGCCAGCGCGCGGACCACCGACAGCCGCGGGTAGGGCTCGTCGGTCAGCTTGAGCCAGACCACCCGATCGGGATATTTCGACCGGCGGTTGTACGGCGGGGAGTGCGCCGCGATCAACCGGAGCTCCCGGACCTCGGCCTCCAGCGAGTGGGCGCACTCGACCGCCTCGACCCGGGTCGCGGCGCCGATCATCTCGGACATCCGCGCGCGTTTCTCGCTGGCGGTGAAGTAACTCCGTACGCGGGTCGCGATGTCCTTCGACGTGCCCACATAGAGCGGGCGGTCGTCGGCGGCCCGGAAGACGTAGACGCCGGGGGAGTGTGGCAGCCCGTCGGCCAGGTGGCGCTTGCGGCGCTGGGCCGGCGTGACGGCCCGGGCGAAGTCGATCGCGTCGCCCAGCGTGTGGACCCGGAAGCTGCCCATCCGCTCGATCAGCCCGTGCAGCACGTCGACCGTGGCCCGGGCGTCGTCGAGGGCGCGGTGGGTGGGCTGGACCTCGGAGCGGAAGAACTGCGCGAGCGTGCCCAGCTTGCGGTTGGGCACCTCGTCGCGGGTCAGGGCCCGGCGGGCGATCGCCGCGGTGTCGAGCACGCGCGGGTTGGGCCAGGGATAACCGTGGCGGGCGCAGGCGGCCTTGAGGAAGCCCACGTCGTACGGCGCGTTGTGGGCCACCAGGACGGCCCCGCGCAGAAACTCGAGCAGGCTGGGCAGCACCGACTCGATCGGCGGGGCCGGGGCCAGCATCGCCTCGGTGATGCCGGTCAGCACGGTGATGAACGGCGGCAGCCGCTCGCCCGGGTTGACCAGGGTCTGGAACTCGCCCAGCTCGGCTCCGCCGCGCACCTTGACCGCGCCGATCTCGGTGATGCCGGCGCCGTCGGCCGCGCCGCCGGTCGTCTCGAGGTCGAGCACGACGAAGGTCGTGTCGGAGAGCGAGAGCGCCGCCGGCTCGACCGAGCCGTCGGCGCTGAGAAGCGTGTCCAGAGTGCCCTGGACGTATGCCGGTTGTGCCACGCCGGGGACTTTAAAGAGGGGGTATGACATGTTCCCGGTCGGCCCTTATAAAAGATCACTTGCTTCGACAAGCTTTTCCGCAGCTTGCGGTGTGAGAATAGGTAGATGTCCGCACCAGATCCGTCGCACGACCGCCCCGATGCCGAGGCGGCCGTCCAGGATGCGGACCACGGCCCGGAACCGATGCTCCCGGAGCCGGTCCGGCAGCGGATCATGACGCTGGCCGCGGCCGCCCTGCCCACGCTGCCGGCCGACGAGATCCCGGTCCAGATGCGCAAGGTGGCCCGGTTCGCCCCCAACCGCCGGGCCCGGCTCGGCGGCCGTGAGATCGCCGCCCAGCTCGCCGCCGACCCCCTGTTCCGCCAGCGGATCAGCACCCGCGTGGTGGCCGACACCGGTGACCTGGGCGCCGCCGTCGCGAGCGGCATGGCCCCGGCCGCGGCCGACCCGGTCGAGGTGGCCGCGCTGGCGTACCTGGCCCGCCCCGAGGGCTGGCGCGAGCTGATCGACGAGGCCGGCCACGCGGTGGTCGCCGAGGCCGACAGCGCCGCCATCGCGAGCCAGGTCCGCGAGGCCGAGCAGCGGGCCGTCCGGGCCGAGCACGACCGCACGGTGGCCAAGGTCGAGGCGGACAAGCTCCGCGACGAGCTGGCCCGGGTCCGTGAGGAGATGGGCCAGCTCCGCGAGGAGGCCCGCGCCACGGCCAAGGCCCTGCGCGAGGCCCAGGCCGCCACCAAGCGCGCCACCGACCTGCTCGCCACCGAGAAGGGCCGGATCGCCCGCACCGCGGCCGACCACGACGCCGAGGTGCGCCGGCTCAAGACCCGGCTGGCCGAGGCCGAGGCGGCGGCGGCCACCGGCAAACAGAGCGCCAAGGACGCCCGGGCGGTCGACGACGCCCGGCTCTGGCTGCTGCTCGAGACCATCGGGCAGGCCGCGTCGGGGCTGCGGCGCGAGCTCGCCCTCAACCCGGCCGGCAAGCTGCCGGCCGACTTCGTGGCCGACACCGCGGCCGAGGTGCCCGGCTCGCCCGAGCGCTCGCGGGCCCGGGCCCAGGACACCGACGACCCCGGCCGGCTCGACCAGCTGCTCGCCCTGCCCCGGGCCCACCTGATCGTCGACGGCTACAACGTGACCAAGCGCGGCTTCGCCGAGATGTCGCTCGAGCAGCAGCGCAAGCGCCTGATCACCGGGCTCGGCGGCATCGCGGCCCAGACCGGTGACGAGGTGACCGTCGTCTTCGACGGCGCCGAGCGGGTGCACGGGCTGCCGCCGGCCCCGCGCGGGGTGCGGGTGCTGTTCTCGCGCAAGGGTGACACCGCCGACGAGCTGATCCGCCAGCTGGTGCGGGCCGAGCCGACGGGGCGGCCGCTGGTGGTCATCTCGTCCGACCGCGAGGTGGCCGACGGGGTGCGCCGCCACGGCGCCTACCCGATGGGCGCGGACTCTCTGCTACGGCGGCTTTCGCGCTCCTGACCTGCGCTTTCCCGTTTTTGTCATACCCCCCTCGTACCGTGATGGTCACTGATGGTGGCTGTCCTTCCCCCGGCCGCCACAGGGGAGGAGGAGTGATGATCATCGACTGCGGTCGCTGTGACCGGGCCCCCGGCGAGTGCTCCGGCTGCCTGGTCTCGGCGCTGGCCAACACGCCCGACGGCATTGAGGATCTGACGCCCGGCGAGCTGCGCGCGATCGAGGTCTTCGAGCTCGCCGGCTTCGAGGTCGAGCTGCTCGAGACCCCGGAGCCGCCGGTGGTCGTGCCGCTGTATCCGCGAGGCCGTAACGTGGCGTAGTCGTTGGTCTTTTCGTCGTCCCCGGGGAGGTTGTTGCGATGCGGCTCTGGGCTTTCGTCGCCCTTCTGCTGCTGCTCGCCGGCCTCGCCGTCGTCGCCGCCCTGACCATCCCATGGCACCGGTCACCGGCGCCCCGCCCGGATCAACTTGCGGCGCTGGGTTCCTTCCCGCCGGAGCAGATAGCGCGGTCCCGGGCCTTTCACACGGCGCTTCGCCCCGGCTCGTACGGGTCGATGGCGGTGGGCCTGATCATCGCGCTGGTGCTGGGGCTCACGCCGCTGGGCGCGTGGATCGTCACGCAGGCCGGGCGGCCGTTCGGCGGCCACTGGCTGGCCCAGGCCGTGCTCGGCGGCTTCGCCGTGGTGCTGGTGGCCGAGATCGTGACGCTGCCGCTCGCGGCCTGGCGGCACGCCATCGTCGTCGAGTACCAGATCTCCACCCAGACCTGGGGCGCGTGGGTGATCGACCTGCTCAAGTCGTTCGCGGTCGGCGCGGTCATCGGCGGGCTGGCCCTGGCCGGCTTCTTCACGGTGACCCACTTCGCGCCGCGATGGTGGTGGGCGATCGGGGCGGCCGGCGCGGCCGGGCTGGTCGTGCTGCTCTCATTCGTGCTGCCGGTGCTGGTCGAGCCGGTCTTCAACAAGTTCACCCCGATGGCCGACGGCCCGCTGCGGACTTCTTTGCTGCAGTTGGCCGCCCGTGACGGCGTACCGGTCAAGGACGTGCTCGTCGCCGACGCCTCGCGGCGCACGCGGGCGGTGAACGCGTACGTCTCCGGCATCGGCCCGACCCGGCGGATCGTCGTCTACGACACGATGCTCACCGAGGCCACGCCGGACGAAGTGGTCTCGGTCGCAGCCCACGAGCTCGGCCACGCCAAGGACGGTGACGTGCTCACCGGGACGATCCTGGGCGCACTGGGCGCGGCCGTGGCCGTGATCGCGCTCTACCTGCTCGGCTCCTGGCAGTGGCTGCTCGACCGGGCCGGCGTCGAGTCGATCGGCGAGCCGCGGGCCATCGCCCTGCTGCTCGCCATGGTCACCCTGGCCGGGCTGATCTCCGGCCCGGCCCAGTCGTTCGTCAGCCGCCGCGTCGAGGCCCGGGCCGACACCCACGCGCTGGACCTGACGGGCGACGCCACCACGTTCGAGGCGATGCAGCGCCGCCTCGGCACCGTCAATCTGTCCGATCCCGACCCGCCCGCCTGGGAGCACACCTTGTTCGCCTCACACCCGTCCACCGTGGAGCGCATGGCCGCGGCCCGCGCGTACGCCCGGGGTGAGCGCTGATGTCCCGCACCCTGCTGATCACCAACGATTTCCCGCCCCGGCCCGGCGGCATCCAGCAGTTCATCCACAACCTGGCCGTCCGCCGCCCGGCCGGCTCGCTGGTCGTCTACGCCTCGACGTGGCGCGGCGCCGAGAAATTCGACGCCGAGCAGCCCTTCCAGGTGATCCGCGAGAAGACCGGGATGCTGCTGCCGACCCCGGCTGTCGCGCGGCGGGCCGCTTCGCTCGCCCGCGAGCACGGCTGCGACCGGGTCTGGTTCGGGGCCGCGGCGCCGCTCGGGTTGCTGGCCGAGGGGCTGCGCCGCCGCGCCGGCATCGAACGGGCGGTGGCCATCACCCACGGCCACGAGATCGGCTGGGCGGCAATGCCCGGCGCCCGGCAACTGCTGCGCCGTATCGCCCGCAACAACGACGTGATGACGTACCTCGGTGAATACCAGCGCAGCCGCCTCGATCGGGCCCTGCACGGGCTGACCAGCCTGGAAAGGCTGGCCCCGGGCGTCGACGTCGACACGTTCCACCCCGGCGTGGACGGCAGCGAGGTCCGCGCCCGGCACGGGCTGACCGGCCGCCCGGTGATCGTCTGCGTCTCCCGCCTCGTGCCCCGCAAGGGCCAGGACATGCTGATCAAGGCGCTGCCGACGATCCGCCGCCGCGTCCCCGACGCCGCCCTGCTGCTGGTCAGCGGCGGGCCGTACCGCGCCAAGCTGGAACGGATGGCCCGCGACCTGGGCGTGGCGTCCGACGTGGTCTTCACCGGCTCGGTGCCGTGGTCCGAGCTGCCGGCCCACTACGCGGCCGGCGACGTCTACGCCATGCCGTGCCGCACCCGCGCCGCCGGCCTCGACGTGGAAGGCCTCGGCATCGTCTACCTCGAAGCCTCGGCCTCCGGCCTCCCGGTCGTCGGCGGCGACTCGGGCGGAGCGCCGGACGCCGTCCGCGAAGGCGAGACCGGCTACGTGGTCGGCGGCCGGGACGTGGCCGCCCTGGCCGCCCGCCTGACCGACCTGCTCACCGACGAGCCGCTGCGCCGGAAGATGGGCCAGGCCGGCCGGGCCTGGGTGGAACGCGAGTGGCGCTGGGAGTCCCAGGCCGACCGCCTGTCGGACATGCTCGACAGGCCCTGACCGCCACGCCTCGCGGGTTGGTCTACCCCGTTCGAGGGAAGGTGCAGCTCACTCGATGTCACCGGCTCCCGTGTGGACGGAGGTGACATCGAAGAAAGGTGCTACCGGCTCGGCGCAGGAGCCACGCTGTTGGGGCCGGTGGTGAACGGGGCCATGGCGGTCGCGGTCAGGCGGCGTATGGCCATGCCGTCGTCGAAACCGTGGTGGTCGCAGCCGGCGTAGCGGAGCACGATCTCGGCCGGGCCGGGGGAGGTGGAGCGCACGCGCAGGACGATGGCCTCGTTGCCGTCGGCGACCTCGGGCAGGCAGTCCCCGGGGTGGTCGGGGCCGCCGCCCGTCGGGGACCGGGCGATCCGCTGGATCGCGGCCGCCGCCGCGGCCCCTTCCAGGCGCACGCTGGAGATCAAGCGCGGCTGGACGTCCGGCGCGGGCGCCGCGTCAGGGTCGGGTATCTCGTAGCGGCAGGCCGAGACGGCGATGACATCGCGCAGAGTGGTGACGTCGGCCGGTGGGGCCGGGCGCCGGTCCGGGTGTTCGCTGATCGGGTGGGTGGTGGCGCAGCCGTACTCGTCGGTGGTGACCCGGTGGATCGTGGCCGTGATGCGGCCGCGCAGGATGAGTGGCGCCTGCACGATGATCTCGACGCCGGCCCGGCGGACCGTCGTGCGGTCGTCCCGCTGCTCGACGCCGTCCGGGGCAGAGGAGTGGCCGAGGGCGACCACCGGGCCGGTGTTCTTCAGTTTCGTCCCGCCGGCGGGGCAACCGATCGCGGGAACCGGGCCGCCGGGACGGGCCACCACCGGAGGGTGGTCGTCGCCGGGCGAGACGCACCAGGCGTCGAGGCGCAGGCCGCTGTCGCCCCAGCCCCACTCGGACGGGACACCGACCTGGATGCCGCCGTAGGACTCCCAGCGCCACCCGGACGGGAGCGGCGGCCGCTTGTCCGTCTGCACCGAGAGCGTGACCTCGGGCGGTGATGATCCACAGGCGGCTAGCAACAGCGCCGTCACAGCGGCGGCGATGGATCTTGCTGGGTGCATACCGGTCGGACGCCGGCACCGGGCGAGTGGTTCCACCGTGAATGAATAGGTGACTGACCGTAAGCCGACAGACGCGATCGGTGGCCCGGCGTAGGAAGGGTGAAAGGCCCCGCGTGCCCGGCCGCGGAGTCTGCGCTGCGGGACGTCCGAGATGGAGCTTCGATGCGGGACGCCGACTCCGGCCAGCCGACCACCCCCGATTCCGGCCAGTCGAAGGCCACCCCCGATTCCGGCCGGCCGAAGGCCGGCCCCGATCCCGAGAAGCCGCGAGCCGCCGACGAGGACGTCCAGGCCGAGTTCGACGACGGCGAGCTGGCCCTGCCCTACTGGCTGACCAGCACCGAAGAGGCGGCCAACACGTCCTTCTGGGAGATGCTCAAACGGCTGCCGCGGCTGCTGCGCGAGGCCTGGCTGCTCGCCTGGCGGGCCGACCCGCGGACCACCGCCGCCCTGCTCGTGCTGCAGGTCGCGGGCGGGGTAGCCAGCGCCGTCGGCATGATCAGCGTGGTCGGCGTCTTCGACGGGCTGCTGCAGGACGTGCCGACGCCGGACCGCGTACGGGCCGCCGTGCCGTCTCTGCTCCTGGTCGTCGGCGCGACGGCGGTGCGCGGGGCGCTCACGTCGGCCGCCGCGGCGGCCAACGGGCGGCTGGGGCCGAAGGTCTACCAGGCGGCCGAGATGCGGCTGCTGACGCTCACCACCCAGGTCGAGCTGTCCACCTTCGACAACGTCGACTGGCGCGACGCCATGGAGCGGGCCCGCGACCGGGGCATCTCGGCCGCCGAACAGCTGGTCAACCGGGCCATCGAGCTGGTGACGAACCTGACCGGGCTGATCGCGGCGGCCGGTGTCCTGGCCGTGCTGCATCCGATCCTGCTGCCGCTGCTCGTGCTGGCCGTGGTGCCGATCGGCTGGGCCGCCGTGCGCTCGGCCCGGCTCGGCCACCGGCGCATGCTGCGGCTGATCGCGGTGTGGCGCCGGCAGCGGATGCTGGCCGAGCTGCTCGCGGCGCGGGAGCCGGCGCCCGAACTCCGGGCCTTCACCCTGCGGTCGTTCCTGCTGGCGGATGTGCGGCGGTTGCTCGCGGTCTCGACCACCGAGGAGATCCGGGTGTCGGTGCTGCAGGTCCGCGCGACCCTGCTCGGCACGATCCTCAGCGGGTTCGCGACGGCCTTCGCGTACGTCGTGCTGCTCTGGCTGCTATGGACGGGCCGGATGGAGCTGGCGGCCGGCGGCGCCGCGGCGTACGCCATCAACATGGGCATCGGCAAGCTTAGCGAGATCGCCTTCTCGGCCAACCGGGTCTTCGATCAAGGCCTCTACTTCGCCGACTTCCAGGGCTTCTGCGAACTGTCGCGCTCGCGGGCGGAACCGGCGCCGGGCGGCGTGGCCCCGTCCGCCTTCGAGGAGATCGCCCTGGAGGGCGTCACCTTCAGCTATCCGGACGCGGACCACCCAGCCGTACGCGACGTCAGCCTCACCCTGCGCCGCGGCGAGGTGATCGCCCTGGTCGGGGAGAACGGCTCCGGCAAGTCGACCCTCGCCACCCTGCTGGCCGGGCTGCACCGGCCGCAGCAGGGCCGGATCCTGTGGGACGGCGCCGACGCGGCCCGCCTCGACCCGGACTCGGTCCGTGAGCGGGTGGCCGTGGTGATGCAGGAGCCGACCCGGTGGCCGCTGTCCGCCCGCGCCAACATCACGATCGGCCGGCACGACCGGGTCGCGTCGACGCCGGAGGTGCACGCGGCGGCCGGCGCCGGCAACGCGCACGACTTCGTGATGGAGCTTTCCCGGCAGTACGAGACGTTGCTGTCCCGCCACTTCATCGATGGCGCCGACCTGTCGGGCGGGCAGTGGCAGCGGCTCGCGGTCAGCCGCGCCTTCTTCCGGGACGCGCCGCTGCTCATCTGTGACGAGCCCACCGCCAACCTGGACGCCCGGGCCGAACACGACGTCTACCAGCGCCTGCGCGAGCTGGCCGAGGGCCGCACGGTGGTCCTGATCACCCACCGGATGGCCAGCGTGCGCGAGGCCGACCGGATCTACGTCCTCGACCACGGCTCGATCGTCGAACAGGGCGACCACGACGAACTGATGGCAGCCGACGGCATTTACGCCCAGATGTTCACGTTGCAGGCCAGCGCCTACCAGATGGCCTGATTCACCAGGTGGAACGCACTGCCGCGTCCGCCGGTCTCGTGGCAGTGTTGTCCTATGGACTCTATAGGCTTGGTCGTGATAGCGGCCGTGCTGCTCATTGGCCTCGCGATCGGCCTGTGGCGCCGCCGCACCGATGGCCACTTCCGCGACGTCGCCCCGGCCGGCCCAGCGGCCGCCCCGGCCGGCCCAGCGGCCGCCCCGGCCGGCCCAGCGGCCGCCCCCGCCGGCCCAGCGGCCGCGCCCGCCGCTCCCGTCGCTGCGCCTGCTTCCGTCGCCGCGCCTGTTCCCGCCTCCGCGCCTGCTTCCGTCGCCGTGCCCGTTCCCGCCTCCGCGCCCGTTCCCGGCGCCGCGCCTGCTGCCGCCTCCGCGCCCGCTGCCCCCGCGTCCGCCGCGGTGGGCGTGGTTGGTGATCGGCTCGCGGCTGCGGAGACTAGGGGAGTGGACAGCGCGGAAGAACGGCGAGTGGTGCCGGACGCGCGGGAGGAGCCGGGCGTGATCGAGGAAACCAGCGCCGACCCCAGCGCCGACGGAGCCCGGCTCGACCCGGCTCTGCTGCGGGAGCTCGGGGTCGGGGACGCGAAGGCGACGCTGCTGCAGTTCTCGTCGGCGTTCTGCGCGCCGTGCCGGGCCGTGCGCCGGGTCAGCTCCGAGGTGGCGGCGCTGGTTCCCGGCGTACAGCACGTGGAGGTCGACGCCGAGAGTCACCTGGAGGCCGTCCGGGCGCTCGGCATCTGGCGCACCCCGACCCTCCTTGTGCTCGACGCGGAGGGCCGGGTCGTAAAGCGCGCCACCGGCGTCCCGGCCAAGCCGCAGCTGATCGCCGCCTTGGGCGCGGTGCTCTGACCCCTCAGACCCCCGTGGTCTCGGTCAGCTCCGGGGTCTTGGCGGCCGGGGCGGGTGAAACGCCCAAGCGGGTCAGGCGGCGGGTGCCGGGGACGAGGAACTGGGACGCCGCCGAGAGGAACAGGACGGCGGCGCAGGCGGTGAGGATCGGCGACGTGCCGTACTTGGCGGACAGCGGGCCGGCCAGCACGTTGCCGATGGGCATGGCGATGAACGAGGTCAGGTAGTCCCAGGAGGAGACGCGGCCGAGCATGCGCTGCGGCACCTGGTCCTGGATGGCGGTCTCCCAGGCGACGTCGAAGAAGATCAGGCCCGCGTAGCCGACGATGGCGCCCGCGATCACCGCGACCAGCTCGGCCGGCCAGACGTAGGCCAGGGCCCAGAGCGGCATCAGCAGCAGCGTGAACCAGCCCGCCCGGAGCAGGCGGCGGGGCTTGAAGCGCAGCGCCACGGCGGCGCCGATCACCCCGCCCAGACCCTCGGCGGCGGCGATGAAGCCGGCGGCCGAGGGGCCACCCAGGCGTTCGATGGCGACCACCTGCACCAGGACCAGGATGATGCCGTTGGCGATGTGGTAGACGGTCGCGCCGAACAGGCCGAACATCAGCCAGTCGCGCTTGCGGATCTCGCGCCAGCCGTCGCCCAGCTCGCTGAGCATGGAGGAGCGGGGGCCGCGCTCCACGCGGACGTGCAGGAGCAGCGCGGCGATCATCGAGGCCAGGAAGCTCAGCGCGTTGACCGTGAAGCCGGCCGAGGCGCCGAAGGCCGCCACCGTGACCCCGCCGAGCGCGGGACCGGCGACCTGGCTGCCGGTCTGCAGCATGCTGATGGTGGCGTTGGCCGACTGGCGCTTCTCGACCGGGACCAGCAGCGGGCGCAGCGCCCCGAAGGCCGGGTCGAAGAAGCTGGCGGCGCCGGTGGAGATCGCGGCCAGCGCGCAGAGCAGGATCAGGTGGTATCCGCCGCTGAAGAACATGACGGCCATCGCGCCCGCCGACAGCAGCCGAACCAGGTCGGAGGCGACCATGACGCGCTGCGGCTGGAGGCGGTCGGCCCAGACGCCGCCGAAGAGGGTGCAGACCAGCCGGGCCACGATCGACGCGGCCATGACCAGGCCGAGGTCGCCGGGGCCGCCGCCGGCCTTGAGGACCGCGACGGCGAGCGCCACGGTCTGGAACCCGTTGCCGATCCAGGAGAGGGTCAGGCCGCCGGTCAGCAGCTGGAAGTCGGTGAACCGTCGCATGAGCCAGGACAGTAGTTCAACGTCTAACTATTAGCAATCGAAAAGTCAGGCGCACGATAGAGTGGCCGGATGGAAGAGGACAGCGTCGATCAGCATGTGGCGCGGTGGGCGGCCTTCTGGAAGGACGAGCCCGCGTTCGCGCCCGAGGTCGAGGGCGCGCTGGTGCGGATGAACTACATCCAGCGCGAGGCCCGGCGGGCCGACTCGGCCGCGTTCGCCGAGTCCAAGGAGCTGACCTTCGAGGACTACAAGACGCTGCACGTGCTGATGATCCAGCCGTGGCCGATCGAGGCCACGCCGGCCCAGATGGCCGAGGCGTCCAACGTGACCCGGGCCGCGATGACGAGCCGGCTCGACCGGCTGGTGGCGGCCGAGCTGGTCACCCGCCAGCACGACGAGGGGGACCGGCGGCGGGTGCTGATCCGGCCGACGGCGGCCGGGCGGGCGGCCTGGAGCAAGTACATCTTCGAGGGGATGGCCCGCGATCAGAAGCTGCTCGGCGCCCTCTCGCACGAGGAATTGATCCAGCTCAACGGCCTGCTGCGCAAGGTGCTCCTGAGCCTGGAAAGTTGATCGGCCCGGTAGGATATAAATCAGGTATGGAACTCGATCCCCGTGGCCAGCGGTTCGCGGCCACGCTGACCAGCATCGTCCTCGTCGTCGTGCTGGCCACCGGCTGGGGCTGGCTGGCGCTCGTCCAGACGGTGATCTTCGCGGTCACGGCGGCCGATCCGCGGCGCGGCCCGTACTCGTACGTCTATCGCGCCCTGGTCCTGCCCCGGCTGGGGCCACCGGCCGAGCGTGAGCCGGCCGCGCCCGTGCGCTTCGCGCAGTTAGTCGGTTTTAGCTTTCTGGCTGTCGCGAGTGTCGGCTACCTCAGCGGGGTGACCACGCTCGGTGTCGTCTTCGCCGGCTTCGGCCTGCTCGCGGCGTTCCTCAACGCGGCCTTCGGCCTGTGCCTGGGCTGCGAGATGTATCTGGCCATGCGGCGCGTAAGAGCATAAAAGCCCGGCGGGGGAACCGGGCTTCACACGAACGACAGCGACGAGGGGATCAGAACTTCGGCGCGTCCGGAGCCTCGAGGAGGCCGAGCCGCAGCGCCGTCATGAGCGCCTGGGCCCGGTTGGCCGCACCCAGCTTCTCGTACAGCTTCGAGATGTGGGTCTTCGCGGTCGACTCGGAGACGAACAGCTGCTTGGCGATGCCGGCCACGCTCATGCCGTCGGCCAGCAGGCGCAGGACCTGGCCCTCACGCGGGGAGAGCTGCGGGCCGGAGGGGGCGAGGCGGCGCTTCATCGCCTCGGCCAGGTCGGCCGCGGTGAACGCGCTCGGGGCCGAGGCGGCGTGCCGGGCGGCGGCCACGACCTCGTCCGCGGGCGCGGTCTTGGGGACGAACGCGCTGGCGCCCGCCTCGAGGGCGCCGAAGAGCTGGTCGTCACCCGCGTACATGGTGAGGACGACGATGCCCATGTTGGCGTTGTTCTTGCGGAGGGCCTTGGTGGCCTCGAGACCGCTGCCGTCGGGCAGGCGGAGGTCCATGATCACGACGTCCGGCTGCAAAGCGCCGGCCTGGCGGACCGCCTCGGCGGCCGTGGCCGCCTCACCCACGACCTCGAACTGACGGTCGCGCTCGAATGCGTGTCGCAGCCCCTTACGAATCAAGTCATGATCGTCGACAAGGAGGACCTTGGTGCGCGTCGTCGGCGCCGGACTGGTCGACATGCTCGGGTTACTCCCCTTCTGGAGCGGAAACGCTATCCCGCACGCTATCGCGCCTGGCGGAAGAACCGAGCACTACGGCAACGGTTGTCCCGCTGGGGTGTCGCGGCGTGATCTTCAGTCGGCCCCGGATCCGTTCCGCCCGCTCGGCCATGATGGTCAGACCATAACGACCGTCCGGGCGGTCGTCAGCGAAGCCCCTGCCGTCGTCGGAGACCTCGATCTCCGCGAACGGCGGGTCGACCGTGCAGGTAACCCACAGATTAGAGGCTCCGGCGTGCTTGCGCGCGTTGGTGATCGCCTCTTGGGCGATACGCAGCAACTCGGCCTCGGTCGCGGCGGGCAGCCGGGCGGTCGATTCGTCAAAAGTGAAGTGCACCCGCAGGCCGGCCGAGGTGCCCAGCGTCCGGGCGTACTCGGCGATGGCGGCGGCCAGGCCGCCGTTGCGGTCCACCTCGGAGCGCAGCTCGAACAGGCTCAGCCGCAGCTCGGTGATCACCCGGGTCACCTCGCTGCGCAGCGAGCGCAGCTCCTCGGCCGTCTCCTCGGCCCCCTCGGGCAGGGTGGCCTGGGCGTTGTCGATGCCGTAGCCGACCATCACCAGCTCCTGCGCGACCCCGTCGTGGATCTCGCGGGCCAGCCGCTGACGCTCCTCATTGGTGGCCAGCGAGCGCACGTCGTCGAAGAGCAGGGCGGCTTCCAGCCGCAGGGCCGCCGGGTCGGTCACCCAGGTCACTTCGCTGACCACACTTGAGGGGTACGCGTTGGCGACATCCGTCTCCAGGATGACCAGCCCGATCGTTCGCACCCCGGCCACCAGCGGCACGACCAGCGACGAGGTGTCACCCGTGCGGCCGGAGCGGGCCTGCGACCGGTTGGCCGTCATCGGCTGCTGGGTGGCCCAGGCGTCGGCGATGGCCGAGTCGGCGTCGAGCGTCGTCTCCCAGTCGACCCGCTCGGCGCCGGTCTGCGCGAGCACCACCAGGCGGCCGCCGCCGGAGGCCGACAGCACGGCCGACCGATCGGACGGGGTGACCAGGCGCAGCTCCTCGAGCAGGTGCTCGGAGATGCCGCCCGGGTCCAGAGTGGCCCCCGGCAGCGACCGGGCCACGCTCCGCAACTGCGTCAGCAGGCGGGTGGCCTCGGCGTACGGCTGGGGGGTGGGCTCGGTGGGCTGCATCAGCTGACGCATCGTGTCGGCCGCGAACGTGATGATCGCGCCGAGGACCAGCCATTGGCCACCGGCCGCGAGGAACCCGGGCTGGGTGATCGGGCTGACGTCACCGATCAGCGTACCGCCGACCACCAGTGACACCGCCGCCACACCCAGCAACGCGGCGCCCTCGGTCGGGCGCCGGCGCAGGGCCGCGGTCAGCAAGGGCACGGTGAGGTACGGAAGAACGACCTCCGCCCCGAAACCCGCGTCCAAAGTGCCGTGGGCCTCGGCCGCGGCGGCGATCGAACCGGCCGCCAGCCCGGTGATCGCGACCTCGGCGAACCGCCCGAGCGGGGCGAACAGGTGATGATCGGGCGCCAGGAACGCGGGCAGGGCGGCGATCACCAGCAGGGCGATCCAGCCGAGCTGGCGTACCTCTCCCGTGGCGATCAGGGTGAGCGCCGCGACCAGCGCGAGCATGACGATGCGCGCGGCCACCGCAAGGGGCTGGACGCGCGCGGAGACGCTGGCTAGGACCGGCACCTGACGGATGGTAGCCGCCCCGGGGCCGGGCGGCTCGCCGCGCTGGCCCGTCGCCGGGAATGTCGTACCGGGTGGGTAGTCTCCCGTGCATGGCGGACACCTCGACGCAGTCGATCCAGGTCCATGCGCCCCTCGACCGCGTGGCCGCGGTGATCAGCGACTTCCCGCGCTACACCGAGTGGGCCGAAGCGATGAAACAGGTGGAGGTCCTCGAGGAGTACGAGGACGGTTACGCGGCCACCGTCCGGTTCGTGATCGACGCCGGGGTGATGGCCGACGACTACACCCTGGAGTACGAGTACGCCGAGGATCTCTCCCGGATCGAGTGGCACCTGGTCCGGCCCTCGAAGACGCAGAAGTCACAGCGCGGCTCCTATGACCTTGTCGACGACGGCCACGGCAACACGACGGTGACGTACACACTTGAGGTGGAGCTCTCCATCGGCATGCTCGGCATGTTCCGGCGTAAGGCGGAGAAGATGATCATGGATACGGCGCTGAAGCAGCTCAAGCGCCGCGTCGAGAGCCTGCCTACGAGCTGAGCAACACCCCTAGGAGCGCGACATGCCCGGTTCCGCACGGGAGGAGGCCGAGCGCCTGGTCGCCACGGTCCTGGCCTCGATGTCAACCGCCGGCGGCTCGGCGGGTGGCCCGGGCGGCCGTTCGTCGGGGCCGGGCGGCAGTTCGTCGGGCCCGGGCGGCGGCCCGTCGGGCCCGGGCGGTGGCCCGTCGGGCCCGGGCGATGGTTCGTCAGGTGGGCCGGGCGGGGGGCCCGACTGGGCCCGGCTGGGCAGTGGCCTGGCCTCCGCGATCCGCGCCGCCGGTGACCGGCTCGGCGATCTGGGCGGCCTGATCAGCGACGACCCCGCCGCGGAAGACGGAGTGGCCGGCGAGCGGGCGGCTGGTGGCCGTGCGGGCGATGATCATTCCAATGCCGGCCACGCCCGTCGACAAAGCGGCGCAAATCGTACAAGCGAGCGCGGGCACTGGGCCACGGGGAGCGCGGAATGCTGTGTATGCCCGGTGTGCAAGGCCATCGCGGCCACTCGGGACCCGAGTCCGATGACGGCCGCCCGTCTGGCGAGCAGCGCGGGCGACCTGGCCACGGGTGCCGCCCACCTCATGCGGGCGTTCTCCGCGATGACGGGGGAGAGGAAGAAGCCGCGCCCCGCGCCGAAACCGGCGACTCCCGGCAACGCGGACCAGACCTGGTCGACAGCGACCCGTTCTGCGAACAAGCGCACCACCGACACGCGCAACACCGCCGGCGAAGCCTGGTCGGCCGCGACAAACGCCACCGCTCCGGGTGGGCAGGCCGTGCCGGATGGGTACGCCGCTCCCGATGAGCAGACCATGCCGGGTGGGCATGCCGCTCCCGGTGGGCACGCGGCTTCCGCTGGGCACGCGGCTTCCGGTGGGCACGCGGCTTCCGCTGGGGACGCCGCTCCCGGTGGGCGCGCCGTACCGGGGGGAGAGGGGCACCGTATGGGCGGGGACGCGTGGTCGGCGGCGACCGGTGCGACCGCCGCGGCCGAGGGCAGTGGTGCCGCCGGGGGTAGCGGTGCCGCCGGGAACAGCAGGGCCGCCGGGGGTAGCGGCACCGCCGGGGACGCCTGGGCGGCGGCTACGTCGGCCAGTGCGGCCGAGGTGGCGGCTGAGCATGCGGCGGAGCTGAGGGAGCGGCGCGAGGCGGCTCGGCGGGCCGCGGCTGAGGCCGAGCGGCGGGTGGCCGAGGCGGCGGCGCAGGCGCGGGCGCAGCGGGCGGCGGCGGCCGCGCGGGAGGCTGAGGCGGCCGCGCGGGCGGCGGCCGGGGGCGCTGAGCTGGGGTCCGGCGAGACGGGGGACACTGCGGGTGGGGCGGCGCGGGAAAGCCGTACCCCTCGAAGGTTTGATGTGTGGGCCGCGGCCACCGCGGATGCGGGTGTTGCCGACGTGGCGCCGAGCGCGACGGTGGATCATGATGTGGCGGGCGCGGAGGCGCTCAGGGACAGTGAGCCCCGCGACGGCCGGGACGGCGGCGCGGAGTGATGGGACAGAGGGGACGGGCAGCGTGACGCTGACCATCGGAGTCGACGTCGGCGGCACCAAGGTGGCCGGTGGGGTGGTCGACGAGCACGGCACCGTGCTGCACTCCAATCGCCGGGACACCCCCGCCGAGGACCCGGCCGGCACCCGGGACACGATCGTCGAGGTCGCCGCCGAGCTCGCCGCCGCCTACCCGGAGGCCACCGCGATCGGCATCGGCGCCGCCGCCTGGATCGACGCGGCCGGCTCGACCGTGCTGTTCGCGCCCAACCTGGCCTGGCGCGACGAGCCCCTGCGGGACTACGTGAGCAAGGCCGTGGGCCTGCCCACCGTGCTCGAGAACGACGCCAACGTGGCCGCCTGGGCCGAGTTCCGGTACGGCGTGGCCCGGCACATGGACGACTCGATGGTGATGATCACCGTGGGGACCGGCATCGGCGGTGGCATCGTGCTCAACGGCCGGTTGTGGCGTGGCGCCCACGGCATCGCGGCCGAGCTCGGTCACATCCAGTCCGTGCCGGACGGCCATCCCTGCGGTTGTGGCCGGCTGGGCTGCCTGGAGCAGTACGCGAGCGGCAACGCCCTCGTACGCTTCGCCCGGGCCGGCGCCCGGCAGGAGCCCGAGCGCGCGGCCCAGCTGCTGGAGCTGGCCGGCGGCGACCCGCTTGCCATCACCGGCCGGCAGATCACCGAGGCGGCCCGGGCCGGTGACGGCGTCGCCCGGGACGCGTTCGGGCAGATCGGCTACTGGCTGGGCGTGGCCATGGCCGACCTGGCGCAGAGCTTCGACCCGCAGATCCTGGTCGTCGGGGGCGGCGTGGTCGACGCGGGGGACCTGCTGATGACCCCGACCCAGACCACGTACCGGGATCAGCTCAAGCAGCGCGGCCGCTTCCCGGTGGCCGAGCTGCACGCGGCCGAGACCGGCAACACGGCCGGCGTCGTCGGCGCGGCCGACCTGGCCCGGCGTCCCTGACCGCATGGCCGAGCCCCCCGCGCTGCGCGTCGTCAGCTACAACGTCCACGGCATGAAGGACGACCGGGCCGCCCTGGTCGAGCTGGTCCGCGAGCTCGCCCCGGACGTCCTGGTCGTGCAGGAGGCGCCGCGGCGTTTCCGCTGGCGGCACCGCTGCGCAGCCCTGGCCGACGACCTCGGCATGGTGGTGGCGGCCGGCGGCCTGCCCGCGCTGGGCAACCTGCTGCTGGTCAACCTGCGGGTGCGGGTGCTCGACACGTGGGTGATGCGCTACCCGCTCACCCCGGGCCGGCACCTGCGGGGCGCGGTCTTCGCCCGGGGCTCGGTCCGCGGCGGTACGTTCACCGTGGCGGGCTCGCACCTGGCGACCGACCCGGCCGAGCGGCCCCACCAGGCTGCCCTCTGGAAAGAGGCGCTGACCGCGGTCGACGGCCCGCTGATCGCCGCCGCCGACCTCAACGAGGGCCCGGGCGGCGGGGCCTGGCGCACGGTCTCCGACGGCCTGGTCACCTCGGACGACAACCGGCCCACCTTCCCGGCCACGGTGCCCGCCCGGCGCCTCGACGGCCTGTTCGTCACCCCGGACATCACCATCGACAAGTACGAGATCGTCGAGGACGACCGGGCCCGCCGCGCGAGTGATCATCTTCCGGTCGTGGCCGACCTGCGGCTCCCGGCCGGACGGTAAAACTGGATCTTCCGGGCGGGCCCACCCTTCTGGCAGGATCTCGGCCGTGCCGGACACGCCAGAGATCGCCGACCGTCGACACGCTGTCTGTGTCGTCGGGGCCGGCGCCAGCGGGCTCACCGCGATCAAGAACCTGCGCGAGCAGGGCTTCGAGGTCGACTGCTACGAGCGGGAGACGGCCGTCGGCGGGGCCTGGAACTGGCGGCACGACCGCAGCCCGGTCTACGCCGGCACCCACGTGATCTCGTCGCGGCCGCTCACCGAGTTCCCCGACTTCCCGATGCCGGACACCTGGCCCGACTACCCGCACCACAGCCAGGTGCTGTCCTATTTGGAGCGCTACGCCGAGCACTTCGGGCTGACCGGCGACGTCTGGTTCGGCACCGAGGTCGTCCGAGCGGTCCCGGTCGGCGACGGGCGCTGGGACGTCACGACCCGGTCGACCGGTGGCGGCTCGGAGGAGCGGATCCAGCGGTACGCGGGTCTGGTCGTGGCCAACGGTCACAACTGGTCCCCGGCCCGGCCCGAGATCCCGGGCGACTTCCGCGGCCAGGTGATCCACTCGGCCCAGTACAAGGACCCGGCCCAGCTGCGCGGCAAGCGGGTGCTGGTGATCGGCGGCGGGAACACCGGCTGCGACATCGCCGTCGAGGCGGCCCAGCAGGCCGCGACCGTCTGGCACTCGACCCGGCGCGGCTACTGGTACGCGCCGAAATACCTCCTCGGCCGGCCCGCCGACCAGATCAACGACCGCTTGCTGCGGTTCAAAGTGCCTCTGGCCGTACGTCAGTGGCTGTACCGCCGCGCGCTGGCGCTCACGACCGGCGACCTGACGCGGTACGGCCTGCCGGCGCCCGACCACAAGCCGTACGAGAGCCACCCGCTGATCAACAGCCAGCTGCCGTACTACCTGGGCCACGGCCGGATCACGCCGGTGGCCGACGTGGCCGCCTACGACGGCAAGGCGGTCGAGCTGGCCGACGGCACGCGCGTCGAACCCGACCTGGTGATCACGGCGACCGGCTACCAACCACGCTTCGACTTCCTCGACCCGGAGCTGATCGACACGGACCCCGACGGGCGCCCCGACCTGCACCTGCACGCCTTCGCCCGTAAGCACCCGACGCTCGCCGTGGTCGGCCTGCTCCAGCCCGACTCGGGTCTGCTGCCGCTGGCCCACTGGCAGGCCGTCGCCGTGGCCCGCTGGCTCCGGCTGCGCCTGGAGGACCCGGCCCGGGCCGCCGCCGTGCAGCAGAAGGAGTCGGCCCGCCCGCTGGCGTCGTGGTCGCGCCGCCGCGTCGTCCCGGCCCGCCGCCACTGGTTCGAGGTCGACCACCTCGACTACCTCCGGGCCGTCGACGGCCTGCTGCGCGAGATGGAGCCCGCGTGATGGAGTTCGGCCCGATCCGCCTCATCGACTGGACCTCCCCCGTGCTCCCGCACGCCCGCGAGGTCACGTCTCGCCTCCCCGAGGGCGACGAAGGCGGTAAATCGGTAGATATCCTTTTTGTGCCGGGAGTTGGCGACGGGCGTGGCCTGTGGGGCCGCCGCGCGGCCCGGGCCGGGCGCGCGCAGAAGGCGGTTGGGCGCCGGGGCGCGGCCGCGCGCGGGGAAATCGGGGCCGGGCGCGGGAGCGAGGTCGCGCGCGGGGAAATCGGGGCCGGGCGCGGGAGCGAGGTCGCGCGCGGGGAAATCGGGGTCGGGCGCGGGAGCGAGGTCGCGCGCGGGGAAATCGGGGCCGGGCGTGGAGGCGAGGCTGCGGGCGGGGAAAGCAGGGCCAGCCGCCGGGGTGCGACCGCGCGTGCGGCGATGAAGAGCGGGCGCGGCGCGGCGAAAGCTGGCGGCGAGGTCGGTGCGTTTGTTGAGCACTGGTTGCCGCATGCGGCGGGGCGTGGCTATGCGGCTCACGTGCTGGCGCCGCGGCCGGGTGGGGATCTGCGGCAGCATGTGCATGACGTGGTTCAGGTGGCGGTGTCGTTGCCGCGGCGGGTGGTGCTGGTCGGGCATGGGGGCGGGGCGCGCGTGGTCGCGTACGCCCTGGGTCGTTATCCGGCGGCAGCCGGGGTGTTGATCTGCCCGGTCGTGAAGGACAAGACGGTGCCGCGGGCGGTGGGGCGGCCGAGCGTGCTGGTGGCCGGGAGCCCGGACGATCGGGTGGTGCCGCGGGCGGCGCTGGATCGGGTGGCCGGGCTCTACGGGGTGGCGCCGCTGCTCTTCCCGGGCATGGACCACGACTTGATGGTCGACGCCAACTGGGCCGAGCCGATCGACGCCGTCCTGGACTGGCTGGAGAAGGAGAGCGTGGTCAGGTAGTCCTGCGCCCAGGCGTGGATGTCGTGGACGGTCAGGTAGTGGCGCATGGCGGCCATCCGCCGGGCCAGATCGGCCGGGTCGGCGCTCATCGCCTGCAGCAACGTCTCCTTGAGTCCGTCCACGTCGTGCGGGTTGACCTGGAACGCGTCCTCCAGCTCGGCCGCCGCCCCGGCGAACTCGCTGAGCACCAGGGCGCCGGTGTCGTCGCGCCGGGCCGCCACGAACTCCTTGGCCACCAGGTTCATCCCGTCGCGCAGCGGCGTCACCACCATGACGTCGGCGGTCTGGTAGAGCGCGGCCAGGTCGGCCCGGTCGAACGGCTGGTTCAGGTAGTGGATGGCCGGCTCACCGACCCGGCCGTATTCGCCGTTGATCCGCCCGACCTCGCGCTCGATCCGGTCGCGCAGCGCCCGGTAGGTCTCCACCCGCTCCCGGCTCGGCACGGCCACCTGCACCATCACCGTGTCGCGGACCTTGACCCGGCCGTCGCGCAGCAGCTCCGAGTACGCGGTGAGACGGTGCTCGATGCCCTTGGTGTAGTCGAGCCGGTCGACGCTGAGCAGCACCTTCTTCGGTGAGCCGAGGTCGTGGCGCAGCTTCTTGGCCTGACTGATGACGTACGGGCGCGCGGACAGCGACCGCATCTCGGCCACGTCGATCGACACCGGGAACGCTCCGGTGCGTACCACCCGGTCGTCCAGGATGATCGCGTCGTCCTCGCCTTCCGCCCCGAGCAGTTTCGTCGCCAGCTGGGCCACGTTGTGGGCCGCCTGCGGCCGTTGGAAGCCGACGAGGTCGGCCCCGAGCATGCCGCGCAGCAGCTCGACCCGGCGGGGGAGCTGCATGAACAGCTCCGGCGGCGGGAACGGCACGTGCATGAAGAACCCGATCAGCAGGTCGGGCCGCAGCTCCCGCAGCAGTTGCGGCACGAGCTGCAGGTGGTAGTCCTGCACCCAGACGGTCGCGCCGGGCTCGGCCACCTCGGCCGCGGCCTCGGCGAAGCGCCGGTTGACCGCGCGGTACGTCTCCCACCAGCCGCGGTCGAAGACGGGCGGCTCGACCGCGTCGTGGTAGAGCGGCCACAGGGTGGTGTTGGCGAAGCCCTCGTAGTAGCCGCGGGTCTCGTCCTCGTCGAGGGCCACCGGCTGGAGCCGCAGCGTGCCGAGGTCGGCCGGCGGGCGTCCCTGGCCGACCGTCCCGTCCCAGCCGACCCAGGTCGCCGGGGTCTGCTGGAGGATCGCGTGCAGCGCCCCGGCCAGGCCGCCCGGACTTCGGCGCCATTCGCACGCCCCGTCCGGGGCCGCGCTGTCATCGAGCGGAAGACGGTTGGCGACGACGACCAGCGAGCTCTGGCACATCACCGAAGGTTACCGGACGATTACCGTCGATCTATAGTGACGGTGGTTTATACAACAGCGCCGTCGTCGTAGTCGTCCTCGTCGTCGTCCCCCGAGCGCAGCCGCCAGACCAGCATCACGGCGCCGGCGACGATGGCCGCGAAGCCGAGCAGCGTCACGTAGTCGCGGTCGATCGGCAGCAGTCGCGGGAACAGGAAGAGCACGAAGCCGATGACCACGCCGAGCACGCCGAACACCGCGTACTTCGAGATCTTCGGCAGGGGCGGGGGCGGCGGCGGGGTGTACCGCTCGTCCTCGTCGTCGTCATCCGGGTTGTCCGGCAGGTCGCCCAGGCCGTCGAGCACCGCATCGGGATCGGGCTGATCGGTGCGCCGGCGGTTGAGCGAGACGCCGGAGAAGTCGGCCGCCGACTGCAGCCCGCCCAGGCGGGGCGGCTCCTTGGTCTTCTCGATGCCCTCGGCCTCGGGCCAGGGCGCCGCGGTCGGATCGACGGTCGTGTGGAAGCCGGCCACGATCTTGGCCCACTCCGCCTCGATGTCCGGCTCACGGGTGGGGTCCTCGGGCGGGGTGGGCAGCGCGCCCCCGGTCACCTTGTGCACATGCTCGCGAGCCGTTTCGAGGTGGACCCGGTCGACGAAGAGCCGGTCGGTGGGCCGGGCCGGCAGCGTGGTGGCGCGCAGGATCGGATTGAGATCGGCCGTGGGCTGGAGGTACGCCGCGATGCCGCCGGCCGCCAGCACGTCGAGAAGGTGTTCACCGACGCGCGGATCCACGTCGCCCGCGGCCGCGTAGTCGGCCGCGTCGAGCCCGTTGTCCCGCCGCCCCCGGCGAGCGCCACCCGCTGTCAATCTGCACACTCCTCCGCCCGACCGTGCCTTGAATGGTGACACGACATGGACCGGTTGCGGGAGTGCGTTGTGGCGCGCCGTCCCGCTTCGTACGCTTCCTCTGCGCCGGATGTCGCCGGATGTCCAGGACGTCCAGGAAAGGACACCGTGTTCTACTGGCTCCTCAAGTACGTGGTTCTCGGGCCGCTGCTCAAGTTGCTCTTCCGCCCCGACGTGCGCGGACTGTCCCAGCTGCCCCGCGAGGGGCCGGTGATCCTGGCCTGCAACCACCTGTCGTTCTCCGACTCGATCTTCACACCCCTGATGGTGGATCGCAGGGTGACCTTCGTCGCGAAAGCCGAATACTTCACCGGCAAGGGGATCAAAGGCTGGCTCATGCGGCAGTTCTTCGCGGGCACGGGGACGATCCCGGTCGACCGTTCCGGTGGGAAGGCCGCCCAGGCGGCCCTGGAGACCCTGCTGCGGGTGCTGCGTGAGGGCGGGGTGGCCGGCATCTATCCCGAGGGCACCCGCTCGCCCGACGGCCGGCTCTACCGCGGTAAGACCGGGGTGGCCCGGCTCGCCCTGGAGAGCGGCGCCCTGGTGGTGCCGGTGGCGCTGCTCAACACCGACGAGATCCAGCCCACCGGCAAGCTCATCCCCAAGATCACCCGGGTTCGGATGCGCTTCGGCGCCCCGCTCGACTTCTCCCGCTACGCCGCCTCGAAGGGCGACCGCTTCGTCGAACGAGCCGTCACCGACGAGATCATGTACGAGATCCGAGCCCTGGCCGGCCGCGAGTACGTAGACGTCTACGCGGCCAGTCTCAAGACCTCAATCGAGGCCCCGAGCGCGACCAGCCAGCTCACCCACCTACCCCACCATCCCGGCGCGGCGTCGTAGGGCCGCGAGGTCGGTGACGACGATGCGGCGGCCCTCGGTGCGCAGCCAGCCGCGGCTGGCGAACGAGCCGATGGCCTGGTTGACGCTCTGCCGGGAGCCGCCGGCCATCTCGGCCAGCTGACTCTGGTTGAGCTCGATCGTGATCATCGGGGCCTGGCTCTCGCCGGCCAGCCGGACCAGCGTCTTGGCCACCCGGCCGGGCAGGTCGAGGAAGACGTGGTCGGTGTTCTGCTCGGTGAGCCGGCGGATCAGCGCGCCGACCGACCGCATGACGGCGTCGAGGATCCGCGGGTTGGAGTGCACGAGATCCATGAACGCGGACCGGGACAGCGTCAGCGCCTGGCAGTCCTCGATCGCCTCGGCCGAGGTGCTCCGGGTCGACGCGTCCAGAAGGGACACTTCACCCAGTACGCCCGGGGGCCGCACCACGGTCAGCACGGCGCGCTCGCCGGTCGGCGCGGTGCGGAAGATCGCCACCGCCCCGCGGCGCAGAATGATCAGTGACTCGCCCGGGTCGTTCTCGACGAAGAGGATCTGTCCTTTGCGGTACGTCCGGGGCACAGCGGTGGCGATCACCCGCTGCCGGACGTCCGGCTCGAGCCCGGCGAACATGTCGACGCCGGTCAGCGCGTCGCCGTTGTCCGGCATGCGATTGTCCACGGCGTCATCCCTCCCCCGGTGGGACCGCGTGTGTTGCGAGCGGCCGGTCGCGCCGCCCCCCGGCGCGAACGATCACTCTTAGCACAGAGGCACCCACCGGCGCCATTTCTGCGCACGTGTGGCCGCGAGCGCCTCATAGGATCATTCCGTGCCGGTCGCTATCTGTAAACCTCTCAATTGCGAACGGTGAACGAGTGCTCTCGTTCGGAAGCCCGGGACGGGCTGTCCGTCGGTTTTTAGTCATGTGCGCCGATAATCCCGCCGTGCCGGATCACGAGCTTCTTGAATCGACCCTGCGGGAGCAGTGGCATCTCCTCCCCGGCGAGATGACCGCCCTCCCGGACGTGCTCATGTCACACGGATGGGAGGTGACCGCCGGTTCCGAGCGGTATGTCGTCCGGCTCAGCGAGGCCTGCAGCCGCCAGCCGGTCGAGGCCGGCCTGGCCGCCGCCGAGCACCTGCGCGGCCACGGCATCGCGGCCGGGGAGCCCGTGCGGACCCTGGCCGGCGGTCTCACCGCGCAGACGGCCGACGGCGCGCTGTCCGTGCTGCGCCGGGTGCCCGGCCGTCACCTCGACGGCGGTGACCCGATCGACCAGCAGTTCTGGGGCGACCGCCTGGGTGTCGTGCACCGGGCCCTGCAGGGTTTCCACCACCCCGGCCTGCGGCCGTGGCAGCTCCTCGACCCGGAGGCGGCCCATCTGGCCGTCGATCCCGGGCTGCGCGACGCGATCACCGAGGCGGTCACCGCGGCCACGCGGCTGACGGTCACCGACCGTCTGACGTACGGGGTGCTGCACGGCGACCCGGCGCCCGGCGTCTTCGTGGTCGATCCCGGCACGGGCCGGGCCGGGCTGCTCGACTGCGGCGCCGGCGGCCTGGGCCCGCTCGTCTACGACGTGGCCGCCGCCGTCGCGTACGCCGGGGGACCGGACCACGCGACCGACCTGATCGACGGCTACGTCGCGGCCGGCCCGGTCGGGGCGGATGAGCTGCACGCCGTACTGCCGGTGTTGTTGAGGCTGCGCTGGGCCGTCCTGGCCGACCGGGCCGCCCGCCTGGGCCTCCCGGAACCCCTCCGGAGGGCAAAAGCGGCCCTGGACGCCACGCCGGGATGATCGTGGGGGAGGATGATCAGGAAGAGCCTTTAGTCGATCTAAGGGCGGTGGAGGGGAGGTCGGATGGGGTCCTATCGCTATTTCTATGACTGCGAGTTCATCGAGGACGGGCGCACCATCGACCTGGTCTCGATCGGCGTGGTCGACGAGTTCGGTCGCGAGTTCTACGCGATCAGCACGGAGTTCGACGACACCAAGGCGATCCCGTGGGTCCGCCGCAACGTCCTCGACAAGCTCCCCTCACCTTCGGACAAGGCGTGGCGCTCCCGCGAGCGGATCCGCGACGACCTGTACGCGTTCCTGGCCGAGCCGGTCCGCGGCCGCGACGAGCAGATCGAGCTGTGGGCCTGGTTCGCCGCGTACGACCACGTCGCGCTGGCCCAGCTCTGGGGGGCCATGCCGGCCCTGCCCCGCGACATCCCGCGCTTCACCAAGGACCTGCGCCAGCTCTGGGACGACAAGGGCCGCCCGCACCTGCCCTCGATGTCCGGCCGGCACGACGCCCTGGTCGACGCCCGGCACAATCTGGCCCGCTGGCGGGCCATGGGTGGTTGAGCGCCGCTCATCGGGGAATGGCCACAGCCATGACTGACAACGAGCAGGAGCAGCGCGAGAAGGTCAAGCAGATGGTGGCGGACGCCCGGATCTGCATGCTGACCACCATGACGGCCGACGGCAAGCACGTGAGCCGCCCGATGGCCCTGCAGGACGTCGAGTTCGACGGCGACCTCTGGTTCTTCACCTACTCCGACGCCGACCTGGTCACCGAGATCGGTCTGCACCCGCAGGTGAACGTCGCGTTCAGTGACCAGAAGCAGAACAACTGGATCTCCATCTCGGGCGCGGCCGAGCGTACGGACAACCCGGAGAAGGCGAAGGAACTGTGGAACCCGGCGCTGAAAGCGTGGTTCCCGGACGGGCTCGAGACGCCGACGCTTACGCTGGTCAAGGTGCACGCGGACACCGCCGAGTACTGGGCCGCGGCGCACAGTTCGAAGGTTGTCACCATGCTCGGCTACGCCAAGGCGGCCGTAACCGGAAAGACCCCGGACGCGGGGGAGAACGAAACCGTCAAGCTGTAGCGGGGCGCTTCGGGGCGCTGTGAGCCGGACCGCTAAAGTTCGGCTTGCGGCCCGCCCCGGGCCCGGCAACGCTGCCGATCACTCGCTCCCTGGGGCTTCGACGGGCTAGAGCCATCTCGTACCTGAGATCAGTGGAGGACGAGCATCATGCGTATCGGCGTGCTCACCGGCGGCGGCGACTGCCCCGGTCTCAACGCGGTGATCCGGGCGGTGGTCCGCAAGGGCGTCGCCGCGTACGGTCACGAGTTCGTCGGGTTCCGCGACGGCTGGAAGGGCCCGCTCGAGGGTCTGACGAAGCCGCTCGGCATCGCCGAGGTCCGCGGCATCCTGCCGCGCGGCGGCACCATCCTGGGCTCCTCGCGCACCAACCCGTTCAAGATCGAGGGCGGCGTCGAGAAGATCAAGGCGAACCTGGCCGAGCAGGGCGTGGACGCGCTCGTGGCGATCGGCGGCGAGGACACCCTCGGCGTCGCCACCAAGCTCAACGACCTGGGCGTCAACGTCGTGGGCGTGCCCAAGACGATCGACAACGACCTCAACGCGACCGACTTCACCTTCGGGTTCGACACCGCGGTCAACATCGCCATGGAGGCGATCGACCGGCTGCACACCACGGCCGAGTCGCACCACCGCACCCTGGTCGTCGAGGTCATGGGCCGGCACGCCGGCTGGATCGCCCTGCACGCCGGCCTGGCCGGTGGCGCCAACGTGATCCTGCTGCCCGAGCGCCCGTTCGACGTCGACCAGGTCGCGACGTACGTGACCAAGCGCTTCGAGGTCGAGTACGCGCCGATCGTGGTCGTCTCCGAGGGCGCCCAGCCGCTCGACGGCCAGATGTCGCTGCAGAGCAAGGAGCTCGACTCGTTCGGCCACGTCCGCCTCGGCGGCATCGGCCAGTGGCTGGCCGAGCAGCTGGAGGAGAAGACCGGCAAGGAGGCGCGCACCGTCGTCCTCGGTCACATCCAGCGCGGTGGCACCCCGACGGCGTTCGACCGGGTCCTCGCGACCCGTTTCGGCCTGCAGGCGATCGACGCCGTCAACGAGGGCGACTTCGGTAAGATGATGGCGCTGCGGGGCACCGACATCGTGCGCGTGCCGCTGATCGAGGGCACCGGCGAGCTCAAGACCGTTCCGCTGTCGCGGTACGAAGAGGCCGAGGTCTTCTTCGGTAGCTGAGCTACGACTTGTCGGAGGGCGGCCGGGAGGCCGCCCTCCTTCTTTCTGCGAGGGGCGGGGAATGACCAAGCAAACGGTGGCCGTCATCGGGGCGGGCAAGCTCGGCGAGCTGGTCCTCTCCGGCCTGCTGCGCTCCGGCTGGCCGGCCCAGCAGCTGCTGGCCACGACCCGCCGCCCGGAGCGGGCGTCCGAGCTGGCCGACCGGTACGGCATCCGCCCGGTGCTCAACCTGACCGCCGTGACCCAGGCCGACGTGCTGCTGATCGCGGTCAAGCCGCAGGACGCGGGCAAGCTGCTGGACGACTTCGGCTCCAAGGTGCCGCCGGAGAAGCTCGTCGTGTCGCTCTGCGCCGGCCTGCCGACCAGCTTCTTCGCCGACCGGCTGCCCGGCGGCATCCCGATCGTGCGGGTCATGACCAACACCCCGGCGCTGGTCGATCAGGCGATGACCGTGATCTCCCCGGGTCCGTACGCGACGGTGGAGCACCTGACCGTCGTCGAGGAGATCTTCCGGCCGCTCGGCCGCACGCTGCGGGTGCCCGAGTCCCAGCAGGACGCGGTCACCGCGCTCTCCGGCTCCGGCCCGGCCTACTTCTACCTGCTGGTCGAGGCCATGATCGACGCCGGCATCCTGCTCGGCCTGCCCCGCCAGGTGGCGCACGAGCTGGTCGTGCAGACCGCGATCGGCTCGGCCACCATGCTGCGCGACTCCGGCGAGCACCCGGTCAAGCTGCGCGAGGCGGTCACCTCGCCGGCCGGCACGACCATCTCGGCCATCCGCGAGCTCGAGATCCACGGCGTACGGGCCGCGTTCCTCACCGCCCTCGAGGCGGCGCGGGACCGCGCCCGCGCCATCGCCACGGATATGTCTAGTACCAAATAGCGATCTTGGAGCCGTTGTTCTCCTCGGGGGGCGACGGGTGGCTCAGGGCGGTTCCGGTGGCCATCCGGTGGGCCGACCAGGCGACCGCGGCCGCGTCCAGAATGTCGTCCGGCGGGGCCTGACCGGCCGGGCCGATCGCGTCGGGCAGCACGATCCCGTTGCGGGCGAGCAGCTCGCGCCGGCGGGCCTGACCGGTCCACGTCTTCTTGGCGTACTGCAGGGGCTCGCCCGCCATGGTGCGGAACGAGACCTCGGGGTGGGCCTCGAAGAGCAGGCCGGGGTGCCGCTCCCAGATCGCGTTGGCCTCGAGCAGCTTGGGCCGCAGGGCCCAGGACTGCCGGCTGAGCCCGGCCCCGGTCAGCTCCCGGCAGAGCCGGTTGGCCGCGGCGAAGTCGGCCTCCTGCCAGACCGCCCGCGGCGGCACCCGGAAGACGCTGCCGCGGCGGGGCCCGAGCTGGTCGGCGGCGAGGGTGTCGGCCGCGCGCCAGGTGTCGGGCAGCATGCCGAGCGGAATGTCCACCCCGATCACCGAGGCGCCGGAGCTGCCGGCGACTATCTCGTACAGCGTGGAGGCCAGCACGGCGCGGCCGAAGGCCCCGTCGCGGAGTTCGACCCCGACCCAGCCGAGGGCGTACGCATCGACGCCTATTACTCGTACGGTCATCGGCGGCGTGCGGGCTCGAGGGCTTCGACGTCGAAGATGGTCATGCCCGAAGACTACGCGTTGTGTCCATTGGTGTGCACCCCGTAGCGGTCCGCACCGCAAAGTTAAGCCTTTGCGTAATCCCGTCACCTCATCTTGACGAGTGTGAATGCATGTGACTACCGTCTCCTTCACTGAACTTTCAGGAAAGTTTCCTAAGCGTTCGACGAGGAGACAGAAGTGCAGAAATCCCTCCGTCGCGCCACCCTGGTGTCGGCGATCGTGGTGGTCGCGGCGACCGCCACGGTCCCGGCGACCCAGGCGTCGGCCGCTGCGGCCTGTGCCCCCGCCTGGTCCTCCACCGCCACTTACGTCAAGGACAACGTCGCTTCGCAGAGCGGACACAACTACACCGCCAAGTGGTGGACGCAGAACGAGTCCCCGGCCACCCACAGCGGACAGTGGGACGTCTGGATCGACAACGGTGTCTGTGGCGGCACCACGCCCCCCACCACCCCGCCGACGACCCCGCCGACGACCCCGCCGACGACTCCACCCACGACGCCCCCGACGACGCCGCCCACCACGACGCCTCCGGGCACCAGTGGCAAGAACGTCGTCGGCTACTTCGCGCAGTGGGGTGTCTACCAGCGCCAGTACTTCGTCAAGAACCTGGTCACCTCGGGTTCGGCGGCCAAGCTGTCGCACATCCTCTACGCGTTCGGCAACACCACCGGCGGGCAGTGCACGATCGGTGACTCCTACGCCGACTACGACATGGCGTACACCGCGGCCAACAGCGTCGACGGCGTGGCCGACACCTGGGACGCCGGCGCCCTGCGCGGCTCGTTCAACCAGCTGCGCAAGCTCAAGAAGCAGTACCCGAACATCAAGATCATCTGGTCGTTCGGCGGCTGGACCTGGTCCGGCGGCTTCACCCAGGCCGCGGCCAACCCGACCGCGTTCGCCAACTCCTGCTACAACCTGATCAAGGACCCGCGCTGGTCGGACGTCTTCGACGGCATCGACATCGACTGGGAGTACCCGAACGCCTGCGGCCTGAGCTGCGACGCGTCCGGCCCGGCGGCGTACAACAACGTGATCACCGCGCTGCGCAACAAGTTCGGCTCGAGCTTCCTGATCACCTCGGCCATCACGGCCGACGGCTCCAACGGCGGCAAGCTGGACGTGGCCGACTACGCGTCGGGCATCTCGAAGCTGAACCTGGTCTTCCCGATGACCTACGACTACTTCGGCGCCTTCGCCCCGCAGGGCCCGACTGCCCCGCACTCGCCGCTGACCTCGTACACCGGCATCCCGCAGGCCGGCTTCTACTCGGACGCGGCGATCCAGAAGCTGAAGAGCAAGGGTGTCCCGGCCAACAAGATCCTGCTCGGCATCGGCTTCTACGGCCGCGGCTGGACGGGCGTCACCCAGGCCACCCCGGGCGGTACGGCGACCGGCGCGGCCCCGGGCACCTACGAGGCCGGTATCGAGGACTACAAGGTCCTCAAGAACAGCTGCCCGTCGACCGGAACCGTGGCCGGCACGGCGTACGCCAAGTGCGGCAGCAACTGGTGGAGCTACGACACCCCGTCGACCATCGCCGGGAAGATGGCCTACGTGAAGAACCAGGGGCTGGCCGGCGCCTTCTTCTGGGAGTTCTCGGGCGACACCAGCAACGGTGAGCTGATCACCAGCATCAAGAACAACCTCTGAGCAGCACCGCGTCTCATCTCCTCAGGTGAGAAGAGGGGCACCGGCCGCAAGGTCGGTGCCCCTCACTCGTAGGCTTTCCACATGCGCCGTGAGTGGCATCAGCTTTCGTACCCCGGAGTCGGCAACACGGCTCTGCAGACCTCCCGCCCCTCGACCGACTCCGCCGAGGACGCGGCGCTCGGCCTCGACGTCTGGCGCGGCCTGCCCCGCGTACAGGTGCCGCCGTGGGAGGACCCGGCCGAGGTCGCCTCGGTCTGCGAGGTCCTCGACGTCGTCCCGTCGATCGTCGCCCCCTACGAGGTCGACCAGCTGCGGGTCAAGCTGGCCGAGGTCTGCGAGGGCCGGGCGTTCCTGCTGCAGGGCGGCGACTGCGCCGAGACGTTCGCCGACAACACCGAGAGCCACCTGCTGGCCAACGCGCGCACCCTGCTGCAGATGGCGGTCGTGCTCACCTACGGCGCGTCCATGCCGGTGGTCAAGGTGGCCCGGGTCGCCGGGCAGTACACCAAGCCCCGCTCGTCGGCCACCGACTCGCTCGGCCTGCCCGCGTACCGCGGCGACCTGATCAACTCGCTCGACGCCAACGAGGCCGCGCGCCGGGCCGACCCGCAGCGCATGATCCGGGCGTACGCCAACTCGGCCGCCGCGATGAACATGCTCCGGGCGTACCTCGCGGGCGGCCTGGCCGACCTGCACGGCCTGCACGACTGGAACAAGGACTTCGTCCGGGCCTCGCCGGCGGGCGAGCGCTACGAGGCCATCGCCCGCGAGATCGACCGGGCCCTCGACTTCATCCGGGCCTGCGGCATGACCGACAACGAGGCCCTGCGCACGGTCAGCCTGTACTGCTCGCACGAGGCGCTGGCCCTCGAGTACGACCGCGCCCTGACCCGCGTGAGCGACGGACGGGCGTACGGCCTCAGCGGTCATTTCCTCTGGGTGGGGGAGCGGACCCGGCAGCTGGACCACGCGCACATCGACTTCATCAGCCGGATCGCCAACCCGATCGGGGTCAAGCTCGGCCCCGGCACCTCGCCCGACACCGCGCTCGAGCTGTGCGAGAAGCTCAACCCGGAGAACATCCCGGGCCGGCTCACGCTGATCAGCCGGATGGGCAACGGCAAGGTCCGCGACGCACTGCCGCCGATCGTCGAGAAGGTCACCGCGGCCGGGGCCAAGGTCGTCTGGCAGTGCGACCCGATGCACGGCAACACCCACGAGTCCTCGAACGGCTACAAGACCCGGCACTTCGACCGGATCGTGGACGAGGTGCTCGGCTACTTCGAGGTCCACCGCGGCCTCAGCACCCACCCGGGCGGCATCCACATCGAGCTGACCGGCGAGGACGTCACGGAATGCCTGGGCGGCGCGCAGGGCATCGAAGATCTTGATTTGCCGGACCGGTACGAGACGGCCTGCGACCCTCGATTGAACACCCAGCAGAGCCTCGAGCTCGCGTTCCTCGTTGCGGAGATGCTTCGTGGTTGACCTACGTTCTGACACCGTCACCAAGCCGACCGCGGAGATGCGGCAGGCCATGGCGTACGCCGAGGTCGGTGACGACGTCTTCGCCGACGACCCGACCGTCAACGACCTCGAAGCTCACGTGGCCTCGATGTTCGGGCACGAGGCGGCGCTGTTCGCGCCCAGCGGCACGATGGCCAACCAGATCGCGCTGCAGCTGCACGTGCCGCCGGGCGGCGAGCTGCTGGCCGGGGCGGACGCGCACGTCGTCACCTACGAGCTCGGCGCGGCCGCCGCGATCGGGGGCATCTCGTCGCGGACCTGGCCCTCGGTCGGCGCCGACCTCGACGTCGACCAGATCGCCTCGATGATCCGTCCGGCCGGCTACCCGTCCGTGCCGACGCGGGCCATCGCCGTCGAGCAGACCCACAATCTTGGTGGCGGCACCGTCGTGCCGCTCGACACTTTGCGCGCTCTTCGCGATTTGTCGGAGAAATCGGGCGTCGGGCTGCACTGCGACGGGGCGCGGATCTGGCACGCGCACGTAGCCGACGAGGTGCCGCTCGCTTCCTATGGCGCGGTCTTCGACACTCTGTCGGTGTGCCTCTCCAAGGGCCTCGGCGCCCCGGTCGGCTCGCTGATCGTCGGTTCGCGGGAGCGGATCACCCAGGCCCGCGTCATCCGCAAGCGGATGGGTGGCGGCATGCGCCAGGTCGGCATCCTCGCCGCCGCGGGCCGCTACGCCCTGGACAACCACATCGCCCGGCTGGCCGACGACCACGCCCGCGCCCGCCGGCTGGCCGACGCCCTGGCCCCCTTCGGCGTGGTCGACCCGTCCCGCGTCCGCACCAACCTGGTGATGCTGGACCTGTCGAAGACCCCGCTGGACGCCCCGGCCCTGGCCGCCCGCGCCGCCGAGCGCAACGTCCTGATCTCCCCGATGCTCCCGAGCATCGCCCGCCTGATCACCCACCTCGACGTCGACGACGCCGGCGTCGACCAGGCCATCGAGGTCCTGACCGACATCCTGTCGCACTGACAGTTCGCTCCGGGCCGAACGATCGGCGCGATCTGATGGGGCCATGACCGACACCCCCGAGACCGACGACCGCCACCCGGCGGACGTGGTCACCGCGATGATCGACGCCTGTCTCACGCGGGCCGCCACCTGGCCCGCGTGGGACGGCATCCCCCGTCCCGCCGACGACCGCGTCTACACCCCGCACAAGGCGATCCGGCGCATCACCGACCACCTGATCGACCACCTGGCCGAGATCGAGGCCCGCCTCGCGGGCGCCCCCACGATCCCCGACCACTGGCACGCCTCGGCCATCACCACCCCGGCCGACCTGGCCCCGTTCACCACCGAGGACCTCGACGAGGCCCGCAGCCGCCTGACCCGCCTGGCCCAGCTCTACAACCTGCGCCTGCGCGCCGCGCCCCCGTCCGCCCTCGACCACCGCGACGGCGACGCCTGGTCACCCCGGCAGATCGCCTTCCACCTCGAGGGCTCGCTGTACTACGCCGACGCCGTCGGCTTCCTCGCTCAGCCGGCCGACGATGTTCTTCAAACTCCCAAGTAGTTGCGCAGCGCGTCGTCGATGCGGGACAGCGTGGTCCGAGAAAGCCGGCCCACGCGCGCGCCGACATTGTCGGGGACGACCGGGCGCAATCTGGTCACGTCGATGGTGCCGCGTACGGGGTCGGCCGAAGCCGTGAGGTAGCGCGTCGAGGGTTGTACGGCGCTGCAGAAACGATGGCGATGCGAGCGCGGGCTTTGCCGATCGTGTACTCGTAGACGTCACCACGGGTCACGCGGCATCGAGGTCGTGCCGGTTGATGGCGTCGAGAGCGGCTAGAACTTCTTGATCGTCCGGGGGCAGGGCGGCCTCCCAGTCGGCGATCACGTCGACGTCGCCTCGTGCTGCCTCATGGCGGATCGCGCGATCGAGCCAGCGGCCGACATCGAGCCCTTCAGCGTTCGCGGCGGGAGGCTCCGAGGAGCCTCCCGCCGCGTGTGCTGATCAGGAGTTGATGGCGCCGATCACTGCCGTGTTGGTGGTGCCGCGGGCGGCGCGTTCTCCGGCGGCCATCGCCTGTTCGGGGGTGGCGCCGCGGGCCATCGCCTTGGCCACGGCTTCGTTGCGCCGCTGTTCGATCTGCTCGCTGCGCTTCTTCTTGAACCAGCTCCAGATGGACATGTCCTTGATCTTCCCGGCCTGGGTTGCGCGGAAACCCGGCCTTGGCGTCCGCGCACCCCCGAGTTCCGCTCCGATCCATGGCTGCGGAATGCTCAAGATCCGGAGCGCGCGGCCGAAGGTCTGGGGCAACGACCGCGAGCATGGGGGTTGGCATTGGGCGGGACTGCCGTGCGTCTCCCGGCGCGGAGCGACCTCGAGACTGAGCTGACGGCGCTGGTGGGTGCGGTCTACGCGAGCCACGACGGGCTGGCCGGGCGGGCGCTGGAGCTGGAGCAGGCCGCCCTCGCGGCCGGGGACCGGCAGTATGCCGCGCTGGCCCGGCTGGTGGTGGCCGACGTGGACAACCGGGGTGGGCGACAGGATCAGGGCATTCAGGTGGCGGAGGCCGAGCTGCGGGCGACCCAGGACCGGCTTGTGGTGGCCAAGGCGCACGCGGTCATCGCCGGTGGGCTGTGGCGGCTGGGGGACAACGCCGAGGCGGTCAAGCATGCGTACGAGGCGGACCGGCTGCTCACCGAGGGTGACCCGCTCGGCCTGCGGGTGGATCACGCGGTGATCCTGGCCGCACAGGTCAACGATCAGCGGCTGGGGCGGGTCTCGCACGAGGAGTACCGGGTCGCGCAGCGGCTGGCCGACCGGCTCGGCCAGCCTGACTTGATCATCGCCAACCTGAACAACTGGGCCTGGTCCTGCTACCGGGAGAACGACCAGGTCACCGCGTTGCGGCTGATTCGGCAGATGGAGGAGCACAGCGCCCGGGTCGGCCACCCGATGAACACCTCCAGCGCCGACACTGTGGCCCGGGTGCTGATGGCCGACGGGCAGACCGGGCGGGCCACCCGGATCCTCGAGGACGCCCTGACCCACGCGCCGTCCACCGACGTCGACGCCGTACCGGCCTGTCTGATCACTTTTGCCGAGATCAAGCGGGCCGAGGGGGACGTGCCGGGCGCGCTGACCCTGCTCGAGCAGTGCCGGGAGCTGACCCGGCGCGACGGTGTGCCCGAGATGGACGCGATCGCCCTGCAGCTGCTCGCCACCTGCCACGCCGACCTGGGCAACTTCGAGAGCGCCTACCGGGAGATGGTCGAGTTCCACCAGGCCTGGACGGTGCGCCGCTCGCAGCAGACCGAGGCGCTGACCTCGGTCACCCAGGCCCGCTTCGCCATCGACGAGGCCCGCCGGGACCGGGAACGCTTCCGCGAGCTGGCCGAGCGGGACGCGCTGACCGGCCTGTGGAACCGGCGCCGATCCGACGAGCACCTGGCCGGCGTGCTGACCGTGCCGGCGGCCGAGCGGCCCCCGGCCAGCGTGGCCATCCTCGACCTGGACCACTTCAAGCGGGTCAACGACACCTTCTCGCACGAGGCGGGCGACAGCGTGCTGCGGCGGGTCAGCGACATGCTGCGGGGCATCGTCGAGCCGATCGGCCACGCCGCCCGGCACGGCGGCGAGGAGTTCGTGCTGCACCTGGAGACCGACCCGGCCCGGGCCCTGGACATCTGCGAGCGGCTGCGGGCCGCGGTGGAGAGCCACGACTGGTCCGAGATCGCCCCCGGCCTGCGCGTGACGACCAGCATCGGCCTGGCCACGCTGCGCCCGGACGACGACGCCCGCACCGTGCTGGCCCGGGCCGACGCCCACCTCTACGCGGCCAAGGAAGGCGGCCGCAATCAGGTCCGCGTGGCCTAAGAAGAAGGGGCCTGAGAAGAGGCGGCCTGGGCGAAGCCCCGGATGACCGGATGCGGGTCGGTGCCGTCCCCGTACAGCTCGGGCTGGAAGAGCGTGCAGAGGAAGAACGGGTGCCCGGCCAGCTCGGCCACCCGCACCTCGCCGTCGTCGTCGGCGCCGGAGAAGCGCATGCCGTGCGAGCGCAGCGTCTCGACGTAGCCGGGCGCGATGCCGTAGCTGCAGTGGTAGCGCTCGATGGTCCGGGACGTGCCCAGCAGCGACTCGATCAGCGAGCCCGGAGTCAGGTTGACCGCCGCCTCGTGCCCGGCCAGCGAGCACGACAGTTCCGCGATCAACGCGTCCTCGGTGTCGCCGTCGTTCTCCGCGTGCCCGGCCTTGTCGAGACCGCACACCTCCCGCGCGAACTCGAGCATGGCGTGCTGGAAGCCGCCGCAGGTGCCGAGGAACGGGATGCCCTCGGTACGGGCGACGCGGGCGGCGGTGACGGCGCCGGCCTCACTTCGGTACGGGCTGCCGGGCATCAGCCAGATCCCGGCGTATCCGCGGAGCACACCGGGATCGACCGCCTCCGGTGTCGGAACCCAGTAGGCATCGAGGTCCACCGGCAACGCGTCGACGATCATCGGGATCCGGGAGTGCGCCCGCACCGCCGGCGACCGGTCCCCGACCAGGGCAATCGAAATCATGACCCCATCCTCGGCCCCGGCCGGAATCAGGTCCAACGATCGTCGCTGACGTCGGCATTAGCATCGCTGATATGGATCCCCACCTGCTGCGGACCTTCCTGGCGGTCGCCGAGACCGGATCGTTCAGCGTGGCGGCGGAACGGCTCCGCTACACCCAGTCGGCCGTCTCGCAACAGATGGCCGCGCTCGAGGCCGACCTGGGCACGCCGCTGCTGACCCGGCGCCCGGTCGCGCTGACCGCGGCGGGGGAGCGGCTTCGTCACCACGCCGCGCTGCTCCTGGTCCGCTTGGAGGCGGCCCGGGCCGACGTCACCCGGGTCGTCGCCCCGCCGGGCCGGCTGATCGTGGCTCTCACCCCGCTGGCCTGGCACCCGGCGCTGGCCGGCGCGCTGGCCCGGCTGCGAGCCGAATCGGCGCGGCTGACCGCCCGCGTGCGCCTGACCGGCCGGGATCAGGTGGTGCAGGAGGTGGCCGCCGGCCGGGCCGATCTGGGCCTGGTCGACGGGTTCACGGCGCCGAGCGACCCCCTACGGCTGCCCGACGCGGGCGCCGCACGGGCGATCGGGGTGACGGAGAGCCCGGCGGTGGTGGCGGTGGCCGCCGATCATCCGCTCGCGCGCCGGCGCGCGGTGGAGCTGGGTGACCTGGCCGACGCGTACTGGATCGACGCCCCGGAGGTTGCCCCGTTCGCCCGCCTGCCGGTCGACGGGCCGCGGCCGGGCCTGCGCTACGACGGCGCCGATGTGGCGGTGCTGGCCGGTCTGGTCGCGGCCGGGCACGGCGTGGCCGTGCTGCCGTCGGAGGTGGTGGGCGCTCACGAAGGGCTGGCCGCGGTTCCGATCACCGCGCCGCGGCTGGTGCACCGGGTGGAGTTGCTGCGCATCCCCGATCAGGTGGCCGGGGGTGAGGCCGCCGGGCGGCTCGCCGTGCTGCTCGGCGGGGCGCCTCGTACCCTGGTGCGGTGACTGATCTCGACGAGACTTCCGTGCAGCCCGATGTCATCGCTACCCACTACCTGACCAGCATCGACGAGGTGACCGAGCACCTGCGGGCGGCCAACCAGCTCGGCCTCGGCGTGCGGGTGAGCAGCTACCTGGAGGAGGACGGCGAGGAGCTGGCCGAGCGCTGGGAGTTCGAGTTGCTCACCGCGTCGCCGGTCAGCTCGGCCGAGGAGCCGGCGTCCGAAGAGTCTTGAGCAGGGCGATGTCCGCCGCGTGACCCTCGTGGTCGACCGTGGGCGTCTCGACGATCACCGGGACGCCCTCGGTCGCCGGGTGGGCCATCAGCTCGGCGAAGGCGGCCGTGCCGATCTTCCCGGCGCCGATCGTCTCGTGGCGGTCGCGGGTGGAGCCGCAGTCGTCCTTCGAGTCGTTGGCGTGGATGAGCTGCAGACGCTCGCGGCCCACGGTGGCGACCAGCGCGTCCAGCGTCTCGGTCATGCCGCCCGGGGTGGCCAGGTCGTGGCCGGCGGCCCAGGCGTGACAGGTGTCGAAGCAGACGCCCAGCCACTCGTGATGCTCGACCGCCTCCAGGTAGCGGCCCAGATCCTGCACCTTGGAGGCGAGGCTGCGGCCGCCGCCCGCGCTGGGCTCGACCAGCAGGTGGGGCAGGCCCTCGGCCGCCGCCCGGTCCAGCAGCGGCAGCAGAGCCTCGTGGAGCTGGTGGAACGCCTTGTCGTCGTGGGCGGGGTCGACCGAGCTCCCGGCGTGGAAGACGACGGCCGTCGCGCCGATCGCCCGGCCCCGGTCGAGCGCGTGCGCGAGCACGCCGACCGAGCGCTCCACCGTCAGCTCGGTCGGCGAGCCGAGATTCACCAGCAGAGAGGCGTGGATGTACGCGGGCACGCCGCGCTCGCCACAACCGTCGCGGAACAGGGTGTCCTGCTTGGGGTCGCCTCCGGGCAGCGCCCAGCCCCGCGAGTTGGAGACGTACACCTGCAGGGTCTCCGACCCGGCGGCGTCGACATACGGGAGGGCGGCCTTGGCCAGCCCTCCCGACGTCTTGGTGTGTGAACCGATACGGCGGTTTAGAAGCACTGGATCCTTACTTCACTGCCGGGCGCGACCTGCGTGTTGCCGCCCGGCTGCTGGCTGCGGACGAAGGCTTCGGCGTTGAAGTCGATATGGACGTTGAGGCCCATGCCCTTCAGCGTCGCCTCGGCCTGCCGGCACGGCTGGTTGGTCAGGTCAGGGACGGTGACCAGCGGCGGGCCCTTGCTCACGTCGAGCGTGACCACGTCGTCGCGGGCCGAGCCGGTGCCCGGCTTGGGGGTCTGCGCGATGACGGTGTCCTTGGGCTGGTCGCTGTCCTTGTACCGCTCCTGGGCCTGCAGGCCCAGGCCGGCCAGCTCGTTGCGGACGTCGTTGATGTTCTTGCCGACCAGGTCGGGCACCTGGATCGGAGCCTTGCCGTCGCTGGTCACCACGGTGACCGTGTCGCCGCGCTTGAGCTCCGTGCCGCTCTTGGGGTCGGACGAGATGACCGCGCCCTCGGGAACGGTGTCGCTGTACTGGTGACCGCCCTTTTTGATCTTCAACCCGAGCTGCTCGAGCTCGCCCTGGGCCGCGGTCAGCTCCAGGCCGGCCAGGTCGGGCACGGAGAAGCGCTCCTTGCCCAGCGACAGGGTCAGCGTGATGGCGCCGCCCCGGACGATCCGCTCGCCGGCCGCCGGGTCCTGGTTGACCACGGTGTCCTTGGCGACGGTCTCGTTGAACTGGCCGTCGGCGTAGAACAGCTCGAAGCCGTTCTGCTCGGCGAACAGCTCGGCCTGGGCCTTGGTCATGTTCACCATGGCCGGGGCGTCGCTGTAGCGGCCCAGGAAGACCCACCACGTGCTGCCGACGACGACCAGCACCATCACGGCGATGGCGGCCGACAGGAAGATCTTGCGCCGGTCGGGCCCGCTCTTCTGCGAGCGCGAACGGGGGACGCGACCGGCCGTGTACTCCTGGCCGCGGGCCGGCGGGGCGGCCTGGCCGGGCAGGCGGGCCCACGGGGGCCGCTCGGCCACGGCGGGCACCACGGTCGTCGCGTCGGCCATGGCGCCGCGCGAGGCCGGGACCTGGCGCAGCAGCGCGGTCTCCACGTTGGCCGCGCCCAGGTCGTCGCGCACGGTCTGCACCTCGGCCAGCAGCGCGCCGGCGTCGGTCGGCCGGGCGCCCGGGTCGCGCCGGGTGGCCCGGGCCACCACGTCGTCGAGCACCGAGGGCAGGCCCTTGACCACGCTGGACGGCTTGGGCACGTCGTTGTCGACGTGCTCCCAGGCCACCGCGACCGGGTCGTCACCGTCGAACGGCACCTTGCCGGTGAGCATCTCGAACAGCACGATGCCGGCCGAGTAGACATCCGTGCGGGCGTCGGCGTGGCCGTCGGTGACCAGCTCGGGGGCGACGTAGGCCACCGTCGCCATCAGTTGGCCGGAGTCGTCGGCGCTGCTCGCCTCGACCGCGCGGGCCAGCCCGAAGTCGGCCACCTTGACCACGGCGTCGACCAGGTTGCCGACTCCGCCGCTCGGGGCCTCGGCGACCAGCACGTTTTCCGGCTTCACGTCGCGGTGCACCAGCCCGGCCCGATGGGCGGCGGCGATCGCGGCGAGCATCTGCTCGAGGATCGCCAGCGCCTCGACCGGGTTGAGCCGGCGCCGCTGGGTGAGCAGGTCGCGCAGGGTGCGACCCTGCACATACTCCATGACGAGGTAGGGCAGGCCCTGGTGGCGCCCCTGATCGTAGACAGCGACGATGTTGGGGTGGGTGAGCCTGGCGATCGTCTTGGCCTCGTCGGTGAAGCGATCCACGAAGTGCACGTTGGTCGCCTGCGACGGGTGAATGATCTTCAAAGCGACGGTGCGCTCGAGTCGTTCGTCGGTGGCCGTGTAGACGGTCGCCATGCCACCACGGGCCACGCGACCGGTGATTCGGTAGCGGCCGTCAATCGTCGTGCCGATCAACGTGTCGGCGACTGTGGTGTCCATCGGCGTGAAGTGTATGTGTCTTTCGCGTGAGGGCGGTCCAGGATGTCACAGCTGAGTCCAAACGGGTACGCGTATGGTCTCCAGCCGCGATTTTCGCCCCGACGAAAGAGGATTTAGTGCTTATGCCGCCGGTGGCGGCGGCCCTGCCAGCTTTGACTGGGTTCCACCGATTCGCTGGGTGTGGCGCTCGTCTCGCTCGGTGAAGGGCTCGCGCTGCTCGACGCCGACGGCGACGGCGTGGGGGAGGGCGACGACGTGGGTGCGGTCGGCGTGGGCACCGGGGGTTGTGCGCAGTGGCACTCGGTCTTCGTCGGCTTCTTCGTCTGAATCGGACTTGTCGGATCTGCGCGAAGCGGTGCCGCCTGCTGCTGCGGAGGAGCGACGGCCGTGACCGGGGCGGCGGCGCCGGCGGCCACAACGGGCGGCACAGCGGTGGCCACTCTGGTCGGCGGAGCGGAAGCCGGCGCTGCCCCGGGCCCCTCACCCAGCCGCGCGGCCGCCGTCGCCACCGGCCGCGCCGGGAACGTCTCCGCCGCCGCCGGCGTCTCCGACATCAGCGACCCCAGCCCGTTCACCACGGCGAGATAGGCCCCGGCCGCCCCCACCACGGTCAGCGTCCCGAAAGCGGTCACCGCCAGCGCCCGCCTCGGCCGCCGGTGCGGCCCCGGATGCGGCGTGGCCCCGGCCGGCGGCACCATCCCGAACGTGCTCATCCCCGTCGAGGTCACGTCGGGGCCGCCCGCCGGCGGTTCGGCCGGCACCCGGCCCATGTCGTAGCGCAGCGAACGCCACGCCCCGGCGATCTCCGTACGGGTCCTGCGCAGCAGGCTCATGGGGTTGTCTCTCCGCTCTTCTGGCACGCTGTAGGTGTGAGCGATTCCGTAACCGCCGGACCGGCCGAGTGGATCAACCTGCCGGACGTGTCCGCGAAGCTCGACGTGTCGATCAGCAAGGTGCACCAGATGATCCGCGACGGCCACCTGCTCGCCGTCCGCCGCGACAACGTCCGCGTGGTCCCCGCCGATCTCGTTGCCAACGCCACCGTGCTCAAGCACCTCCCCGGCGTCCTGACCTTGCTCCGCGACGCCGGGTATAACGACGAAGAGGCCCTCCGGTGGCTCTACGAACCGGACGACACCATCGACGGCAACGCCGCCAAGGGCCTCGGTGGTCACCGCGCGCGTGAAGTCAAGCGGCGGGCGCAGGCCCTGGGCTTCTAAGACCGCAGAGGTACGGATCCGAGGGAACCAGCCGATCCTCGCCGCCCCGCTCCTGCGCGGGGCCGGCCTGAGCGGCGGCTCCCTCTCCGGCGTGCCCGCCCAGCCCCGTGCCGTCCCGACCTCACCCCACTCCGGCCCGCCATCCCCAGACCTGCGAGACCGGCCCGCAGCACCCAGCCGGCCGGCCCTACGGGCCAGACCGCCCTACGAAGCTGGTCCGCCTCGCGGAGCCGGCCCGCCTCGCGAAGCTGGGCCGCCGCCCCAGGAAACCGCCCCCGCACGGAGCCGGCCCGTCGCTGATGTGGCTGGTTCGGCGGTGGCCTGGCAAAGGGCGTGACGGGCGCGCCGGAGGGTGACCCGCCACCCACGCCGGCCCCGCGCCGAAGCGGGCTCGGTCAGGGTTTGGCGGTAAGTCGAGGATCCGTACTTCCTCGGGCCCTTGAAGTTAGGCAGCGTGGCGGGTGGCGGAGTCAGACGGTGCGGCGGGTGGCGGCGTCGGCCAGGCGGTGGAGGACGGTGCGGGCCTCGGGGTCGATGGGGGCGGTGTCGAGGGCGGCCAGGGAGGCGGCCATCAGCTCGGCGATGCGCTGTTCGGTGGCGGCCAGCGCGCCCGAGTCGCGGATGAGGGTGCGCAGCCGCTGGACGCCCGCGTCGTCGAGGCCCTGGTTGCCGAGGTTGGCGTCGAGCTCGTCGCGGGCGGGCTGGTCGAGGGCGGCGAAGGCGGCGGCCACCAGGTAGGTCCGTTTGCCCTCGCGGAGGTCGTCGCCGGCCGGCTTGCCGGTCTGGGCGGGGTCGCCGAAGACGCCGAGGATGTCGTCGCGGAACTGGAACGCCTCGCCCAGCGGCAGGCCGAACGCGGAGTAGGCGGCGAAGACCTCCGGGTCGGCGCCGGCCAGGGCGGCCCCCAGCAGCAGGGGGCGCTCGACGGTGTACTTGGCCGACTTGAAGCGGGCCACCTTGCCGGCGCGCTCGACCGACGTGTCCGCGGTGGCCTGGGTGAGCACGTCCAGGTACTGCCCGACGGTGACCTCGGTGCGCATCTCGTCGAAGATCGGGCGGGCCCGGGTGATCTCGGCGATGCCGGCCCCGGAGGTCTGCAGCAGCTCGTCCGACCAGACCAGGGACAGGTCGCCGAGGAGCACGGCGGCGCTGTCGCCGAACGCGGCCGAGCCGCCCCGCCAGCCGGCCGAGGTGTGCAGGCGCTCGAAGCGGCGGTGCACGGACGGCTCGCCCCGGCGGGTGTCCGAGCGGTCCATCAGATCGTCGTGGATCAGGGCGCTGGCCTGCACCAGCTCGAGTGCCGAGACGGCCACCACGACCTGGTCGGAGTCGGCCCCGCCGGCCCCGCGGTACCCCCAGTAGGCGAACGCGGGCCGCAACCTTTTCCCGCCGCCGAGCACGAAGTCCTCGAGCGCGGCGGCCACGTCGGCCAGCGCGGGGTCGATCGTGGTGAGGCGGTCACGCTGCGCGGCCAGGAACGCGGCGAGCGCCTTGTCGACACGGGCGCGCAGGTCGGAGGCATCGGTGGCAAGCACGCCACGACGCTAGTCCAAGTCCGATGAGCTGCTGACGGTAGAGTCGGGGGGTGGCTTCCGGACTGCCTTCGCGCCTGCCCGCGTCCCCGGCGATCGGCGATCTGATCCGCGGCGCCGCGCCGACTTTCTCGTTCGAGTTCTTCCCGCCCAAAACGGCCGAGGGCGAGCGCCTGCTGTGGCGCGCCATCCGCGAGCTCGAGCCGCTGCGCCCCGACTTCGTCTCGATCACGTACGGGGCGGGCGGCACCACCCGGGACACGACGGTCGCGGTGACCGAGCGGGTGGCGACCGAGACCACGCTGCTGCCCATGGCCCACCTCACCGCGGTCAACCACTCGGTGGCCGAGCTGCGCAACGTGATCGGCCGCCTCGCCGGCGCGGGCATCCGCAACGTCCTGGCCGTCCGGGGCGACCCGCCCGGCGACCCGATGGGGGAGTGGGTCCGTCACCCCGAGGGCGTGCTGTACGCGGAAGACCTGGTCCGCCTGCTCAAGGAGTCGGGCGACTTCAGCGTCGGGGTGGCCGCGTTCCCGTACAAGCATCCCCGCTCGGCCGACGTCGAATCCGACACGGAGCACTTCATTCGCAAATGCCGCGCCGGGGCCGACTTCGCCATCACCCAGATGTTCTTCGACGCGGACGACTACCTGCGGCTGCGCGACCGGGTGGCCGCCGTCGGCTGCGACACCCCGATCGTCCCCGGCGTCATGCCGGTGACCCGGATGGCCACCATCGAGCGGTCGTCCCAGCTGTCCGGGGCGCCGTTCCCGCCCGCTCTGCTCGCCCGCTTCGAGCAGGTAGCGGAGGACGAGGCGGCCGTACGGGAACTCGGGGTCGAACTGTGCGCGGAGATGTGCGCGCGGCTGCTGGCCGAGGGTGTGCCCGGCATCCACTTCATCACCCTGAACAGGTCGACCGCGACCCGCGAGGTGTGGCAGTTGCTGGCCCCGTCACCCGCTTCCTCGGCTGCCTGAGTGCTCTGGGAGCAGTACGCCGTCGCGTGGTCCCGGCTGCACGGCGGCTTCGACCCGCGACAAGCGTCCCCGCTGGTCCGGGGCTGGGTTCGCATCGCCTACCGCGCCGGTTCCTGGCTGACCCGCCACCGCATCGGCCCGATGGCCGTGACCACGGCGGGCCTGGTGCTGTGCCTCCTGGTCCCTGTTGCGGTGTTGCTGGGCCGCGCCGACTCCCTCGGCGGCCCCGGCCTCAGCTTCAGCGGCGCCCGCCTCAGTGACTCGCCCGGCGTCCTCGCCCGCGTCGGCCTCCTCCTGGCGGCCGCCCTGGCCCTGGTGGCCGCCCTGGCCGACAGCCTCGACGGCGCGGTAGCGGTGATCAGCGGCCGCACCACCCGCCTCGGCTACGTCTACGACTCGGTAGCCGACCGCCTGGGCGAACTGGCCTGGCTGACCGCCTTCTGGCTGGCCGGCGCCCCCGGCTGGCTGGTCACCCTGGCCGGCGCAACAAGCTGGCTCCACGAGTACGCCCGAGCCCGGGCCACAGCCGCCGGCATGTCCGAGATCGGCGTAGTGACAGTCGCCGAACGCCCCACCCGCGTCCTCCTGACCATCTTCGGCCTCTTGTCCGCCGCCGCCCTACCCTTCTTGATCACCGCAGCCACCACCCTCTGGCTCCTGTTGGCCCTCACCGCCGCCACCCAACTGACCGTGGCCATCAGGCGCTCCCTCGCTGACTAGGGCACCCGCTTCCCAGGCGCCTAAGGGCGCTTGCGTTGACGTGGCTTTCACGTCCGGCTGGCTCACGGTGAGCCAGGCCCCGCGCCCGCCCCGCGCGCTAGTGCCCCGTGACTCGGCGGCGTGGTGACTGTCCGATGGCTTCGTTGTCCGATTTGCGTTGATCGGTTCGGGATGGCTGATGGTTGAGCTGCGTTCCGATTCGTTATTCGGTTGTCCGGTGAGCGTGGTCACTCGTACGGTTGTCCACATCGGAGCCGCCGGGACGGCCGGCGGGCCGACACGGGGGCAGGCCCGCCAACCGTCCCGGCCCCGGATCATCCCGTTCCGGATGATCCGGGCTATGCTGCGATGATGGCCGCCCCCGAACGCACCGAGCGCGACATCACCGGCCTGCTGAACGTCGCCGGCCACGCGCTCTCCAACCGGCTCGCCGCCGCCTTGTCCGAAATCGATCTGACTCCGCGGATGCAGTGCGTGCTCGTCCACGCCCTCGAGGAGGAGCGCACCCAGATCCAGCTGGCCGCCCTGGCCGACCTCGACAAGACCACGATGGTCAGCACGGTCGACGACCTCGAGAAGCGCGGCCTGGCCGAGCGCCGGCCTTCGGCCACCGACCGCCGCGCCCGCATCATCGCGGTCACCGAGAAGGGCCGCCTCGCCGCCGCCGAAGGCCAGGAGATCGTCGACCGCGTCCACAGCGAGGCCCTCGACGGCCTGCCCGCGGCGGTCCGCGCCGCCTTCGTCCAGGCCCTCAGTCAGCTCGCCGGCTCCCCGCGCGACTCTGGCCCTCAGCCCGTCCGCCGCGCCCGCGGCCGCTGACCGAGCTCGTGATCGTCCGCATCTCCCCGGCCGGCAGCGGACTCTTCGCGGCAGCCGCCCACCGCTTCGCCCGCCCCACTCCGGCCTCGGCCGCCCTTCCTGCGCAGCCGTCGCCTACGGGCGCCGCCGCCTCCGATGAGCTTGCGGCCCACATGGGCGTCGCCGAGCCGACTGCACAAGTGTCTGCCTTCGACGTGACCGGTCCGCCGCTGGAAGCGGCCATCTTCGGCGTGGATGAGCGGCCGGATCCCGCTGCCGCGTTCGTTGCGGAACCCGAGGCGATCGCAGCCGCTGCGACCTTCGTGGCATCGCCCGGAACCATCGCGTTCGTGGCGGCGGAGGGCCGCGACATTCAGGGCTGGTGCTGGGGCTACCTGCTACCGCGGCCGGATGGCGCCCCCATGCTCTACCTGCACAACCTCGAGGTCGCCGACCAGCACCGCCGCCGGGGCATCGGGCGGTCCCTGCTGCGGTCCTTCATGGACGCCGGGACGCGTTCCGGCGCCAGCCGGATGTTCCTGACGACGGGCGAGGCCAACACCGCGGCACGCCGGCTCTACGAAGAGATGGGCGCCGGGCCTGCTGCTCAGGGCCCGACGGTCAACTACTGGTTCCACCTGCCGCGCCAGGAAGGTGGCTAGCAGATAGTCCGGAACTAGATTATCTGTTACGGTCGGGCCATGAGTCCTTCCGTGCCTCGGCGCGCGGCCGCTCTGGCGGTGCTGTGCGCGATGTCGTTGATGATCGTTTTGGACAGCACGATCGTGGCTGTTGCTCTGCCCGACATTCAGCGCGAGCTCGGCTTCTCGCCGGCCGGGGTCGCTTGGGTCGTCAACGCGTACCTCCTGGCCTTTGCGGGTTTGCTCTTGCTGGCGGGTCGTCTCGGTGATCTGGTCGGCGCCTGGCGGGTCTTCCTCGCCGGGCTCGGGGTCTTCGTGGCCGCGAGCCTGCTCTGCGGCCTCGCGACCAGCGCCGGGCTGCTCATCGCGGGCCGCTTCCTGCAGGGCGCGGGCGGGGCGTTCGCGGCGGCCGTCGTGCTCGGCATGATCGTCCGGCTCTTCCCGGAGCCGCGCGGGCAGGCCCGGGCCATGGGGATCTACAGCTTCACCCAGGCCGGCGGGGCGGCCTTCGGGTTCGTGGTCGGCGGCGTGCTGACCGACGCGCTCGGCTGGCCGGTCATCTTCCTGATCAACGCGCCGATCGGGGTCGCCGTCTGGCTCTTCGGCCGCAAGGTCCTTCCCCGCGAGCCCGGCCTCGGCCTCGGCGCCGGCCTCGACGTCCCGGGGGCTCTGCTGATCACCGGAGGGCTTTCGCTTGGGGTGTACGCAATCACGCGTACCGGCTCGCCCGAAGCCCTCACCCCGGCCGGCCTGACCGGCGCCGCGGCCCTGCTTCTCATCGGCGCTTTCCTGGTCCGGCAGCGCCTTGCCCGCCGGCCGCTGATCCCACTGCGCCTGCTGGGGCGAAGCTGGCTGCTCCGCTCGAACGCGGTGGTGGTGCTGATCTTCGCGACCGGCATGGGCTTCCAGTTCATCAATGCGCTCTTCATGCAGCAGGTCATGGGCTACGACGCGCTCGGCACCGGCCTGGCCTTCCTGCCGACGCCCGTCGTGATCGGGCTGGTGTCGCTGTTCGTAGCGGCCCGGCTGACCGGCCGCTTCGGCCCGCGTCCGGTTTTGATCAGTGGCTTGGCCACCATGCTGGTCGGCCTGCTGCTGCTCGCCAGGCTTCCGGAGCAGCCGTCGTACGTCATCGACATGCTGCCACCCCTGATCGTCATGGGCCTGGGCGTCGGCGTGACCATCCCATCGATCATCATGCTGGCCATGGCCGGCGCGGCCCCGTCGGAAACCGGCATGGTCTCCGGCTTCAGCAACACGGCCCAGCAGGCGGGCGGCGCCCTCGGCTTGTCAGTGCTGGCCGCCGTGGCCGCCGCGCACGCCGAGGGCTCGTTGCATCCGGCCGCCCTACACATCGGCTACACCTCGGCCTTCCTGGTGGCGGCCGGCTTCGTGCTGGCCGCCCTGGCGCTGGCGGCGGTGCTGCTGCGTCGCTCACCCCAGCCGTCCCCGGCACCTGGCCCAGCCGTCGCCTCGGCTTAGCCCGAAGCATCCTCCCGAGGTCCCGCCGGCGCTCCCGACCCCCGGCCCGGCCCGCATCCCCACCCCCGGCCCGGCTCCTGGCCCGGCGCGGCTCCTGGCCCGTTCCGCGGCCCCGGCCCAGGCCCGTGGCCCCGGCTACCGCTGCCTTCCCAGACCGCCGGCTCTCGGCCCAGGCCCGTGGCCCCGGCTACCGCTCTTTTCCCAGACCGCCGTCTCTCGGCCCCAGACCGCCTGCAACTCGGGCTGCCAAGCCATTGGGTCGCCAGCCGCTCGGCCACCTGGCTAGCGAGCCGCCTGGCGGTGCGCCGGCTCCACCCCGTCGGCTGAAATCCCTCCCGTTTGTCAACAGGTGATTGACATTAGGGTAGAGTGTTGGCATGGAAGGGCTTAAAGAGCTGCGGAAAATTCCGGAAGCTCGAGCACGACTCGACGCCGAGGAGCTGGCGCTGATCGACCAGGCCCGGCGGGCCGGCGCAACCTGGTCGGACATTGCCGCCGCGCTCGGGTTGAGTAGTCGGCAGGCCGCTGAGCAGCGAAGACTTCGGCTGGCGGCGGCTGCGGCCCGGCCTGATGGGCCCGAGGAATTCGGCGATCGGGTCGCCCAGCTGCGTCAGGCGGCCGCCGAGCTGCACCGCCGTGTCGGAGCCGACCGGCGGTGGGATCGCCGCTTCGTCCGGGCCGCCCTGGTCCGTGACACCCTCGCCACCGCCGTCGACGCTCCTGGCGGCGCCCTGTTCGCCCTGGTGGCGGCCGCAATCGACGACCTTTCCGAAGCGGCCGGCTCGATGCCGGGGCCGACCCGCGCCGCGATCGACCGGCTCCGCAGAGCTCTGGAGGCCGCCCAGCCCCAGCCTTGACACATTGACACTCAACTCCCGAGGATGTGAGTCCGGCCAGCTCAATCTCGGGGGTCCCCATGCGCCGTAACGCGTTCCTGCTCATCCTGATCTCGGTGCTGTCGGGCTTCGGCAGCACCGCGATGACTCTCGCGGCAGGTCTCTGGGTGCTCGACCTGACCGGCTCCGTCGGCGTGGCCGCCCTGACCGCCATCTGCCTGTACGTTCCGACCTTCGCCGGCCCGTGGCTCGGCGCCCTGGTCGACCGCCTCCCGCGCCGCCCCCTGCTCATCGGCACCGACCTGGCCCTGGGCGCGATCCTGCTGACCCTGCTCACGGTTCACTCCGCCGCCGGCGTCTGGCTGATCTTCACCGTCCTGCTGGCCCGCGGCGTCAGCTACGTGGTGAGCGACGCGGGGGAGACCGCCATCCTCCCGTCGGCCCTCCCGAAATCCCGCCTCGGCGACGTCAACGGCTGGCGTTCCAGCGCCCAGGAGGGCATGAAGCTGGTGGCCCCCCTGGCCGGCGCCGCCCTCTACGCCTGGCAGGGCGCCTACCCGGTCATCCTCCTGAGCGCCGCCATGCCCTTGCTGAGCGCCGCTTGCTACGCCGCCCTCCGCCTCAGCCACCCCACGGCCGCCCCCACCACCGCCGCCACGCCCTCAACGGACCTCAGCCTCGAAACCCCTCCGAGCCTCCATCTCGGCCCCGAGTCCTTCGCGCCGGCTGCCCATCCCGCCGCCGACCTCAGCCCTCAGCCCTTCCCGCCCGATGTCCCTTCGGCCGCCCACCCTGGTCCCGATCCAGTCGGGCCCGGTTCTTCCTCGACCATCCACCTCAGCCCCGAGCCGGTGTTGCCTGAGGCTCACTCAGTCACCCACCTCAGCTCCGAGCCCTTCTCGCCGGATCCCGCGCCCGGGGCCTCCTCACCGACGGGGCTGTTCACCGAGCCCGCTGAGCCGTCGACCGCGCGGAGAGGTGGTGGTCTGAGGGACGGGCTTCGGGCCTTGTTCGGCATCCAGGCCGTGCGGACGCCCGTGGTGGTGGCCGGCATCGCCATCGGGGTGTCCGGGTTGTGCAACGCCGCCGTTTTGGCGCATCTTGTCCACGACCTCGGCCGGCCCTCCACCCACCTCGGCTTCCTGGCCACCGCTCAGGGGGCCGGTTCGATCATGAGCGGTTTGGTCGTCGGGCGGATTCTGGCTCGCACCAACCCCGTGACCGTGGCCGCGCTCGGGGCCGTCGTCTTCGCCGTCGGGTGCCTGTCGTCCTCGCTGCCGTGGTGGCCCACGATGATCGCCGGCAGCGTCCTGGCCGGTATCGGCCTACCCTGGGCGCTGATCGCCGGCATCACCGCGGTGCAGACCCGTACCCCCGACCACCTGCTGGGCCGCGTCGGCGCGACCGCCAACACGGTCATGTTCGGCCCGGTCGCCCTCGGCGTCCCGCTCGGCTCAGCCCTGATCCACCTCGGCAGCGTCCTCCCGCTGTGGATCGCCGCCGCCGTCACCACCGTCACCGCGGTCCTCGCCCACCGCCGTCACCCAGCCGAGCTCACCCGATGATCGAACCTCGTAATCAGCGAACGCCCAAATGCAGATCACCGGCCGCGAACCAGCCCGGCCGAGACCTGCGCGCTTGGGGACCAGCCTCTACTGGGGATGAGCCGGACGGGAACCCGCGCGCCCCGGGTCCAGCCCGTTCTGGGTCGGGCCGGGGCCTGCGCCCCCGGGGTCCAGTCCGTCCGAGCGAGCCGGGCCGGGACCTGCGCGTCCGGGGTCCAGTCCGCCCGCGAGCGAGCCCGTCCGGGAACGAGCGGGGCCGGGGACCAGCCCGTCCGGGAACGAGCGGGGCCGGGGACCTGCGCGGCGGGGACCAAGCAAGGCCGCGGGTCAGCGGGGCGCGTGAGCCGCCAAGAAAGCCTTCGCTATCGCCGAGGAGAGGTCGGCCGGGTTCGTCGCGGCGAACGCTTTGCCGCCCGTGGCGGCCGACATGTCGTTCAGGGCCTTCATGTCCACGTCCGGGCCGTAGCCGACGGCCAGGACCGGTACCGGGCGGTTCGGGTCCTGGGCGGCGGTGAGCTTCTGCATGAACTGGGGCTGCGACATCTTGAACGTCGACTCGCCGTCCACCCCGTCGGTCAGCACGACGACCAGCGTGACCGCGCCCTGCCGGACCTTGGGCTGCATCTCGGCGACCCCGTCGAGGACCGTCTGGTAAAGCGGCGTGCCCGAATTGTCGGACGCCCGGTAGCCCGCCATCGCCGCCCCCAGCGCCTCGCGCCGGGACTTGCCCTTGACGTCGTCCGTGATCGGCCCGAACGGGACCGATTCGATGTGGGCCGGGCTGGACGGTGTCGGCTGGCCGAAGTACCACATGCCGACGCTGGTGTCCTCGGCGAACAGTTCGGCCGCGATCCCGCCCGACTGCCGCAGCAGCGCGGCCCGGGTGGTGCTCCGCCCGCCCGGCGCGGTGATCTTCTGGTTCATCGAGCCGGAGGCGTCGATCAGCAGGAGCACCTGGGTGGTCAGCGACTTGTAGCCGGCCCACATCGCGCCCGAGGCGAGCAGCTCCTGCGGCTTGGCGATCAGCGGCATCGCGTTCGGCGCCGAGGTGGTGCGGAACCCGGCCTTGGTCAGCGCCTGCTTGGTGATCGCGGCGCGCAGCCGTTCGGTCAGGTCGGCGTCGCGGTTGTTGTGCGCGATGGCGAACGGGTAGTCGGCCTCGACCAGCCCGTCGATCGGGGCCGCGCCCTTGAGCCCGACGGTGTGCTTACCGGCCTGGTACGCCTTGAGCTGCTGCTCGGTCGTCGGGAAGACCCCGATGCTCGAGGTGACGCTGCTGACGTTCCACTCCTCGCCGATCCGTGTGAGCAGCTTCGCCGGGTCGGCCGCGGCGTCCGTGAGCCGGCTGCGCAGGGTCAGGGCGCGCAGCTGGGCGATGCCCGCGTCGGGCGTCGTCCGGGCCATGGCCTTGTTGATCGCGTACACCGACAGCATGCCGACCGTGTTCGTCTGCGGGTCCGGCATGCTCACTGCCGAGAGCTGTCCGCTGGCGGCAGCCGCGGTCACTTTGGCCCAGGCCGTCTGCCCGCCCTGGCCGATCTGGGCGGCGAGGGTGTCGGGTGCGGCGAGGACCACGGGCGTACGGGCGATGGGCTCACCCTCCACCTTGTACGCGGCGCCGCGCGTGCCGGCCAGGGCGACCCAGGCGCTGCTGGAAGGAATCCACACGTCGTACTTGACCGAGGCCGAGGCCGTGACCGACGGCTCCTCGGGGATGACCTCGATCGGCCCGCACTTGTCGGACGGGTCCTCGTTGAAGGTGCGCGCGGCGGCCTGGATCACCGGGGCGATCTCCGGCGCGGCGGCCACCAGCAGGTCGGCGTCCGGGCACTGGGAGGCGGAGGCGGCCGGGGCGGGCTGGGCCGTCGGGTCGGCCGGCTCGCGGCTGTACATCCACCAGGTGGTTGCGCCGGCGACGGCGACGAGCATCAGGACGATCGCCGCGGCGAGCAGGAAACGGCCGACGCCGCCGACCTCGGGGGACCGGTGCGAGTTCGGCTCATCCATGGGCGGCTGATTACGCCGCGCTATATCCGACATCGCACCCACCTCTCCATCTCAAGGTCAACAACTGTTACCGATTCCTCGGACGAGAGCGAATAGTAGTCACATATTCATCGTTGACAACGCCCGGCCCCAGATTGGCAGGTTCCCGACAGTACGGACCGCACCCACCGCGTACCCTGCGGCCCCGTCGCCCTCGCCATGATCCAATCGCCGCCCGCACCCAGGCCAGGGGCCTCACGGGCCGCTCAGCCATAACGTGATCGACATCGAAGCCCGACGCTTCGACATCTGCACCAAGTCCCTCATCGGACCGAAAGCGGAGCGTGCCCCCAATGATCAATTCATCACTCTCCGTAAATGTAAAGTGATGCGTGCACGATATCGCCCCCGCGCTTCCCCCCATTTACCTCGATCCATGCCCGACGGCGGCGCCCTCCACCCGGACGGCACTCCACCGCCAGTCGGCAGCGTTCCACCGTTCCCCCTCGCGATATACGGGCTCGCGGCCCCCAGAGATCAATCCCCCGCCCGCAAGAGCAACACCGCAGCCCGTGCAGCCCACTCGACCACGCCTCGTCACCGCCGGGTCTTTACCAAGATCGGTGTTTCCGGCTCTTCGGTTAGTAGGTTTCGGCGGCCGGCCAGCGGTCACCGAAGGTGATGGCGAAGGCATTCAGC
>NZ_JBFAOX010000041.1:0-73624 GCF_040675435.1 Actinoplanes sp. NPDC049598
CGCCGCCCCGCCGCCGCCCCGCCCCCACCAAGCGCCGCCGCTGACCTGCCCGCGCCGCCGCCCCGCCGCCGCCCCGCCGCGCCCGCGCGGCCGCCCCCGGAAATGCCGAAAGGCGGGCCCGCCGAAGCGGACCCGCCTTTCTAAGACTGGACTCAGAAGTCCATGTCACCGCCGCCCGGGGCGCCGGCCGGAGCCGGGTTCTTCTCGGGCTTGTCGGCCACGACGGCCTCGGTGGTGAGGAACAGCGCGGCGATCGACGCGGCGTTCTGCAGCGCCGAGCGGGTGACCTTGGCCGGGTCGATGATGCCCGCGGCCAGCAGGTCCACGTACTCGCCGGACGCGGCGTTGAGGCCGTGACCCGGGTCGAGGTTGCGCACCTTCTCCACCACGACGCCACCCTCGAGGCCGGCGTTCACGGCGATCTGACGCAGCGGGGCGTCGAGCGCGAGCTTGACGATCTGCGCGCCGGTCGCCTCGTCGCCGACCAGGTCCAGCTTGTCGAACGCGGTCTTGCCGGCCTGCACCAGGGCGACGCCACCACCAGGCACGATGCCCTCCTCGACGGCCGCCTTCGCGTTGCGAACGGCGTCCTCGATGCGGTGCTTGCGCTCCTTGAGCTCGACCTCGGTGGCCGCGCCGACCTTGATGACCGCAACGCCGCCGGCCAGCTTGGCCAGGCGCTCCTGCAGCTTCTCACGGTCGTAGTCGGAGTCCGACTTCTCGATCTCGGCCCGGATCTGGTTGACCCGGCCCTGGATCTGCTCGGCGTTGCCGCCACCGTCGACGATGGTGGTCTCGTCCTTGGTGATGACGACCTTGCGGGCGGTGCCCAGCAGGCTCAGGTCGGCGCCGTCCAGCTTGAGGCCGACCTCCTCGCTGATGACCGCGCCACCGGTGAGGATGGCGATGTCCTCGAGCATGGCCTTGCGGCGGTCACCGAAGCCCGGGGCCTTGACGGCGACGGACTTGAAGGTGCCGCGCACCTTGTTGACGACCAGGGTGGCCAGGGCCTCGCCCTCGACGTCCTCGGCGATGATGACCAGCGGCTTGCCGCCCTGCATGACCTTCTCGAGGATCGGGAGCAGATCCTTCACCGCGGAGATCTTGCTGTTGGCGATCAGGATGTACGGGTCGTCGAAGACGGCCTCCATACGCTCGGCGTCGGTCATGAAGTACGCCGAGATGTAGCCCTTGTCGAAGCGCATGCCCTCGGTGAGCTCGAGCTCGAGACCGAAGGTGTTGCTCTCCTCGACGGTGATGACGCCTTCCTTGCCGACCTTGTCCATGGCCTCGGCGATGATCTCGCCGACCGTGGAGTCACCGGCGGAGATGGAGGCGGTCGAAGCGATCTGCTCCTTGGTCTCCACGTCCTTGGCCAGCTGCTGCAGGCCCTCGGAGACGCTGGCCACGGCGGCCTCGATGCCCCGCTTCAGGGCCATCGGGTTGGCGCCCGCGGCAACGTTGCGCAGACCCTCACGGACCAGAGCCTGGGCGAGGACGGTGGCCGTCGTCGTGCCGTCACCGGCAACGTCGTCGGTCTTCTTGGCGACCTCCTTGACCAGCTCGGCGCCGATCTTCTCGAAGGTGTCCTCGAGCTCGATCTCCTTGGCGATCGACACACCATCGTTGGTGATGGTGGGAGCGCCCCACTTCTTCTCGAGCACGACGTTGCGGCCCTTGGGGCCGAGCGTCACCTTTACGGCGTCGGCGAGCTGGTTCATGCCCCGCTCGAGGCCGCGACGAGCTTCCTCGTCGAATGCGATGATCTTGGCCATACGGCTTTGTCCTCCTGGACATACGCGGTGCCGGGCCTCGTCGGCCCCGCCCGTTGCGATCTCTGCGGACGTCACCACCTGGCGTCGTGACGTCCTCAGGCCGAGCCGGATAGCCCGCGACGACCGGCCCCGTGCCCCGGCGCCGATGGCGACGCCGTGACCGAGACCCCACCGTCCCGACCTGCTGGCACTCACCGCAAGCGAGTGCCAATGACTTGTTTAGCACTCTCAGGTGGCGAGTGCAAGGAAACCTGGAGGTCCCTAAGTCAGTCTTCAGGCACGTTCAGCTCAGCGCGCAAAGACGCCGCCGTGACCACCCCTTCAGAGCGACGACCTTGGCTGTACGAAACCAGCGCCGCCACCGCCCACACCTGCACCGTGACCACTCCCACAGCGGTCGAGGCAAGCCCCCCGAACAGCTCATCGGCCACCGGCGGCAGCACCGACGCGAGCCCCGAAGCGACCACCAGCCCCAGCGCCGACCCCCGCGACAGCAGATGCCCGGCGCGGCGCAGATCGTGACTGCGTTCAATCAGCAGCCCACACCCGAACACCCCGGCGACGGTCAACAGCGCCGTGGACGCCACCGCCGTCACCGCCTCGTTCCGCGCCAGCGACAACCCGCCCGTCACCAACCCCACCGCCGCGAACCATAACCAGAGCGCCCGCAGCCGCTGCGCGACCAGAGCCCACACCTCACGCAGCCGGGGCCGCACCCCGTCGGCCGCCGACGGCACCGCCACCCCCACCGCCCCGGCCAGGCAGATCACCATCGGCAGGGCCGACACGGTCAGATAGGCCACCCACATCGTCGGAAGCAGCAGCAGCCCGAACCCGCCGGCCAGGTCGGACAGCGCCGGCGCCGCGATCACCGTGTCGTCGAGCCGCCCCACGAAGAAGTGCATCGGCAGCGCCGCCAGCCCCATCATCGGCAGCAGCCACAGCCCGTCCCGCCCCAGCACCGCCGCCACGCGCCCGGCCCACCCCCGCAGCCCCGACCCGGGCGCCGGCACCAGCGGGTCGCGCACCCCCGGAATCACCGTTTCGGGTACGCCCCCGCGCGGCAGCTCAGCCGTCCGCGACTCCGGATCGAAGGGGTCGGCGGCCGCCACCACCGGCTCTTCGACCATGCGCATCGCGCCTTCGCCCTGATCCATCGAAACACCTTGCCCCAGCCCGGCCCCACCCCGCCACCCGAGCCGACCGGCCACAACCTGTCGATCAAGCCGCTACTGCCCAGGACCCGCCCTCCCAGGGGGAGCCCCCGCTGGTCAGTCTGGCGGAAAGTCGCATGATCGTGCTCGGGCCCTGTGGACAAGCTCCGGCGTCCTGTGGACAACCGCCGGTCATCGGGGTCCGATTAGCGGCAACCGGGTTGCCGCACGCATGGTCTCGGGGTAATCAGGACGGCATGGACAGCTGGAGCGTGCATCGGGTCACCGTCGGCGACGCGGCCCGGATGCGCGCCTTGCGGCTGGAGATGCTGGCCGACGCCCCGCTGGCCTTCCTGGAGACGCTGGCGCAGGCCGCGGCCCGCTCCCACGAGGGCTACCGGCAGCGCATCGCCCAGGCGGCCGCCGGCGACGAGCTGGCCCAGTTCGTGGCCGATCCGGGACCGGGCAAAAAGCTGATCGGTCACGCCGGGGGCACGATCGCGCACGAGTCGGCCGGCGAGACGGTCATCTTCGCCGTCTACATCACGCCGGCCTACCGGGGTGGCAAGGTGCTGGCCGAGCTGGCCGAGGCGGTTTTCGACTGGTCGCGGCGGGCCGGGCGGCGGCGGGCGATGCTCGAGGTGGTCGTCGGCAACGACCGGGCCGTCCGGGCGTACGAGAAGCTCGGTTTTGAGGACACCGGTGAGCGGGTGCCGCATCCGGTGCTGCCGGCCCTGACCGAGCTGCGGATGCGCAGGCGCATCTGATGGCCCGGCGGCATGTGGCCCGCTCCTTGATCACCGCGGTCAACGGCACCACCGCGGTGGGCCTGATCGTGGCCAAGCTGGGCCGGGCCAAGCTGCGGCGCGGTCGTAACGGCGTGCTCATCGCCGAGGGCTACCGGCTGCCGATCCCGCCCGCGACCTGCTTCACGGTGGGCTCCGTGATCATGACGAAGCGTACGGCCGATTGGCTCCTCTCCCCGGAGAAGGCGGCGCTGTTCGGCCATGAGAGCAACCACGCCACCCAGTACGCGGTCTTGGGCCCGCTGTTCTGGCCCGCGTACTGGCTGGCGTGTGGTTACTCGTACGCCCGGGCCGGCAACTACGGCTCGCGCAACATCTTCGAGCGGATGGCCGGGCTGGAGGCGGGCGGCTACAAGCGGCACGTCAGGCGAGGGTCAGCTGCCACTGGACGACCGACTCCACCGGACGGAAACCGACCTCCCGGTTGATCCGCAGCATGTGCTCGTTGGTGGCCGCGTTGAAGGTGTCGATCACCTCGACGCGGGGTTCCTTCTCCCGGACGTGCCGGAGGTTCTCCAGCTTGACCACGAGCCCCAATCGGTGGCCGCGGTGCTCAGGGTCGACCAGGGTGATGTTCTGCCAGGCCTGTTCGGGTTTCTCGTTCTCGACGACGACGCTGGTCAGGGCCACCAGCCGGCCCTCGCGCAGCGCGCCGCAGTTGTAGCTGGTGCGCCCGCGTTTGGTGCGGTTGAGCTCGTCCTCGCGGACCCGGTCGGCGTCGATCTTCTCGGCGCCCCAGGCGAGGTCGCCCACCGGCGCGTCGGTGTTCAGGCGGCTCTCGAGGTAAGCCACGTCGTCGATGATCTCGTCGGGCGGCACCCCAATCCACCGCACCAGCCGGCTGTCTCCCGCCCGGGTCCAGGCCGCGGCCCGGAGCTCGTCGAGGCGGCCCTGATCGAGGGTGCGGACGTCGAGCCGGCTGCGGATCTCCTCGAGCCCGGCCGCCGCGCCCATGGCGGTGGCGAAGGCGGCCCCGTCCGGATGCTTCTGGATGGTCGGCCCGATGAGGTGGCGGCGGCCCAGCACGCGCGCCCGATCGACGGCGAGCTCCCACAGCGCCCGCCCGACGCCCTGCCGCCGGGCCGAGGGCAGGACCTTCAGCTCGACGTCGACCGTCTCCAGGTTGTCGTCCTGGGGCATGGCGAGGGCCAGCAACCCCACCGCGCGGCCGTCCAGCAGGCCCAGGCCGCGCTCGTACGCGTAGCCGGGCCACCCGTGGGCCAGCGTGGTCCGATAGCCCTCGAGCGAGGGGAACGGGATGTCCGGCTGGTCGTGCTCCTGACAGGCCCGGGCGATGCCGTACGCGTCCTCGACGGCGTCGCCCAACTCCTGGATCTCCACCCGGCCGCTCACAGGTCGTGCTGCCATTCCACGTGGACGTCGACCGCCCGGAAGCCCATGTCCCGGTTGATCCGCAACATGTACTCGTTCTGCGACGCGTTGAAGGTGTCGATCGCCTCGATGCCGGGCCGGTTGCGCCGGATGTTGTCCAGGTTGGCCAGCTTGACCAGCATGCCGAGGCGGTGGCCGCGGTGATCGGGGTCGACCAGGGTGGTCTGCTGCCAGGCCTGGGACGGCTGGGCGAGCTCACCCGCGATGACCGTCCAGGCGACGAGCCGGTCGCCCCGCAACGCCCCGGCGCAATAACTGAGCCGGCCACGCCGTTGGCGGGCCTCCTCGTCCTCGCGGAGGCGGGCGGCGTCGATCTTCTCCGGCTCCCAGGCCATGTCGCCCATCGGGGCGTCGGCCAGCAGCCGGCTCTCGAGGTAAGCGACGTCGTCGATGATCTCGTCGGCCGGCACCCCGAGCCACTCGATCGTGCGGTAACCCTCGGCGTGGGGCAGCGCCCGCTCGCGCAGGTTGTCCAGGTGGGCCTGGTCGAGCCGGGTCAGGTCGAGCCGGCTGCGGGTGTCCTCCTGGCCCGCGACCGCGCCCATCGCCGTGGCGAAGGCGGCGCCGTCGGGATGCCGGTCGGCGGTCATGCCGATGAGATGTTTGCGCCCGTGCGCGGCGGCCCGTTCGAGCAGCACCTCGTACAGGGCCCGGCCGACGCCGTGCCGCCGGTGCTGCGGCAGCACCTCGAGCAGGACGTGGGCGTTGGTCAGGTTGTCCAGCTGGAACAGTTCGAGCTCGAGGAATCCGACGGGTTCGCCGTCGAGCAGGCCCAGATATCTCTCGAAGGTCAGCCCGGGTGGTGGATGGAGCAACCCGGCTTGGAACGCTGCTTCCGACATGAAGGGAATGTCCGGAGTGTCATGTTCGTGGACGGCGCGGCGGATCGCGTAGCCGGCGTCCGGAGAACCAAAAGGCTCGATCGATACACGCATGGCCGCCACCCTTCCGGGTGACGGCCATGAACGCGAACGATTTTGGTCGGGAGAACGGACGCACACCGCCTCCGGCAGTGGGTCGTTGGGTCCCTCGAGAGATTGTCGCCAAGCTCGAGAGTGAGGGCCCGCGTACGGCGTCGCGCCCTCCCGCAGAGAGCATCCTGCCGACCCGGAGATCGGATCGCAAGTCCTCGCGGGATGGAATTCTTACTTGCTGGCCGATTGCCGACTACACAGCGTCATCCGAGCAGGCCGGCCTCACGGGCGCCCTTCAGCGACGGCTTGATCGTGTGGGTCGGCCCGACCTGCCCGGCGACCGCGTCGAGCGTCTTGAGCCCCTCGCCGGTGTTGTAGACGACGGTCTCCTTCTCCGGGTCGAGCTTGCCGCTGTCCACCAGCTTCTTCAGCACGGCCACGGTCGTACCGCCGGCGGTCTCGGCGAAGATGCCGGTCGTCTCGGCCAGCAGGCGGATGCCGGCGCGGATCTCGTCGTCGTCGGCGTAGTCCATCCAGCCGCCCGTGCGCTTGACCGCCTCGATCGCGTACGCCCCGGCGGCCGGGTCGCCGATGTTCAGCGACTTGGCGATGCCGGTCGGCTTGACCGGGACGATCTCCTCGGTGCCGTTCTGCAGGGCGGTGGCGATCGGGTTGCAGCCGGCCGACTGCGCGCCGAAGACCGTCCAGCCGCCCTCGGGGGCCTCGGCCAGGCCGATCTCGACCAGCTCGCTGAACGCCTTGTCCACCTTGGTCAGCAGCTCGCCCGAGGCCATCGGGATGACGACCTGGGCCGGGATGCGCCACCCGAGCTGCTCGGCCACCTCGTAACCCAGCGTCTTGGAGCCCTCGGCGTAGAACGGGCGCACGTTGACGTTGACGAACGCCGTGTCCTCGAACTCGTCGGTCTCGACCAGCTCACCGCAGAGCCGGTTGACGTCGTCGTACGACCCCTCGATGGCCACCAGCTCACCCCCGTACACCGCGGTGGTGATGATCTTGCCTTGCTCCAGGTCGTGCGGGATGAAGACGATGCTCGGGGCACCGGCCCGGGCGGCGTGGGCCGCGACCGAGTTGGCCAGGTTGCCGGTCGAGGCGCAGGCGAAACGGGTGAAGCCGAGCCCGCGGGCCGCGGTCAGCGCGACCGAGACGACCCGGTCCTTGAACGAGTGGGTCGGGTTGGCCGAGTCGTCCTTGACGAACAGCGGGGCCCGCAGGCCGACCGCGGCGGCCAGGGCCGGCGCGCTGACCAGGGGCGTGAGGCCCGGGTCGAGGGTCACCCGGGTCGACGGGTCCTGACCGGCGGGCAGCAGCGCCGCGTACCGCCAGATGTTCTGCGGGCCCGACTCGATGTCGGCCCGGGTCACCCGCGCGAGAGCCGCCTGGTCGTACGCGACCTCGAGCGGGCCGAAACACTCATAACAGGCATGCTGGGCGACCAGCGGGTATTCGGCGCCGCACGCACGGCAGACGAGGCCCTTGGCCGGCGAAGTGGTGGTGGTAGCGCTGGGTGCACTGACGGTAGACGTCATCGAGGCCTTCCCTCTCATCTTTCCCCGCGGCGACCTGCCGGCCGGGGACGGAATTAGCACCTGCCGCGCTCGGCCTCTTCTTCGAGACTGCGTGGTGGTTGCCGGGGCTTCATCGGGCCGTTCCCTCTGCCCCTCTGGATGAGGTATTCAGTTGTTTCCCACACCTTACGTCGAAATTCCGCGATCCTGCGCACAGCATCCCGAGGTGTGAGCCACAGCGCTCATTCGCTGCTCATCGGCGCCCGTGAGCCTTCGACCCATGACCAACACCGAGTACGTCCGTGTCCGGGTCGCCGAGGACGTCGAGCTCAGCGCCGCCGTCGCCGGGTCGGGCCGCCCGATCGTGCTGCTGCACGGCTTCCCGCAGACCCACCTGATGTGGCGGCGCGTCGCGGCCGACCTGGCCGCCGACCACACCGTGATCTGCCCCGACCTGCGCGGCTACGGCGCCAGCGACAAGCCGGCGGAGAACGGCCCCGACACGTACAGCAAGCGCACCATGGCCGCCGACGTCGTCGAGCTGGCCCGCCGGCTCGGCCACGACCGCTTCGCCCTGGCCGGCCACGACCGGGGCGCCCTGGTCGCCATCCGGGCCGGCCTCGACCACCCGGCCCACATCACCCACCTGGCCTCGCTCGACGTCCTGCCCACCCTCGACATGTGGGACGTCATGCACGGCGTCAGCGCCCAGGTCGGCTTCCACCTCTACCTGATGGCCCAGCCGCCCGGCCTGCCCGAGAAGATGATCGCCGGCGCGGCCGACGAGTTCTTCGGCCACTTCCTCGACCTCTGGACCAAAGACCCTCAGGCCATCCCCCCGGACGTACGCTCCGCCTACCTGGCCGCCAGCCGCAACGCCATCCCGTCGATCGTGGCCGACTACCGCGCCTCGGCCGGCATCGACATCGACCACGACCGGGCCGACCGGGCCGCCGGCCGCACCCTGACCATGCCGGTCACCGTGCTGCAGCAGGACTGGGGCTCGATGCTCGGCTTCGACGCCGCCGCGCTCTGGCGCGCCTGGGCCCCCGACCTGCGCCACGTACCCGTCACCAGCGGCCACTTCATGGCCGAGGAGGACCCCGGCCTGGTCGTCAAGGAGCTCCGCGAACTGCTCACCCGATGATCAGAGGCAGGCAGGCCGCGACCCCTTCCACCGCGACCGGGGCCCGCTCCTGCCTGCCCCACCCCGCACGGGTCAGCCGCAGCCGATCGGAGACCAGCGCTTCCCCGTCCCGCGCGTCGACCGAGATCCCGTCCGGCTCGTAGCCGAGCTTGCGCGACACCCGCTGCGACGGATGGTTGTCCCGGAACACCTCGCTCAGCGCCGCCGTCGCCCCCAAGTGATCGAACGCCAGCGTCAACAGGCCGACCCGCGCTTCGGTTCCGTACCCCCGCCCCTGATGCCCGATCCCCAGCCACGACGAGGTCTTGACCTCGCGCACCACCGCGAAGTCGCGCGCCCGCAGCGACACCATCCCGATCGGCTCGCCCCCGCGGAACACGCCGAACCCGAGATCCCAGTCATCCACCCGCCACGAGCCCAGCGCACCCCAATGCCCCCGCAGCACCGCCCGCGCCCGATCCTCCGCACTCCCCTCAGCCCACGGCGTCAGAAACGGCCGCTCCCCAGGCCCGTGCACGCCTCTACCGGCCAGCCGCGCCAGCTCCGCCAGCTCCCCCTCGCCGGGCAGCCGCAACTCCACCCGCGCCCCCACCACCCGAAGCCCGAACGGCGGCCAAAGATCAGCATCCATGCCCAGATCCTCGCGCCCGCCAACACGCCGACGCCACCTGTTAAAGGCGGAGGCCCACCGGGCCCCCGCCTCGACCACGAGCGAACCTACGCGGAACCTAAGTGGACCGCCGCGCCTGACCGAAACCTCGGCGCGGCCCGTCGCAGCCGTGGGACAGGAGACCAACGTGCAGCAGTCGTTGGAAGAAATCGAGGGCAAGGCCTGGGGCGACCCACCCGCCGATGCCTCGCGGCTCGTCGCCACGGTGTACGCCCTGCGCCGCCGGCCGGTCGGCACCCTCGGCATCGAGGGTCTGCGCGTGCTGATCGGCCAGAAGGAAGGCCTTGAAACTCTGGTTCCGCTCGCGCTGGACGAACTGGAGCGCGACCCCCTCGCCGAGGGTGACTTCTACCCCGGCGATCTGCTCGCCTCGGTGCTGCGCGTGCCCCACAGCTACTGGCAGCGCCACTCCGACCAGGCCACCCGCCTGCGAGCAGTCACCGACGCGGTCGACCTCGACGACCTCGACCGGGAGACGCGAGCCGAGATCGAAGCGTTCAGGAAGTGACCACCCCGACGCCCAGCAGGGCGGCGGTGGGCAGGGCGAGCCGGCCGTCGTCGTCGCGGTAGGCCGCCGTGTGCCGGTCGTACTCCGCCCGGACGCGCTCGAGAGTGCGGGTGTCCTGGCGTTGCATCACCAGGCCGGGTGTGCCGATGCCGTTGGCCGGCCCGCTCCACCACGACTCCGGATCCGTGCGGTGCGTCCAGGCGAGGGTGTCGCAGCTGACGCCGGCCAGGCCGGCCCGCTGCAGAAGGTTCGCGAGGCCCTCCGGTGTGCGGGGGAAGTCTTTGTCCGGGGAGAGCCGGGGCATGTCGGTGGGGCGTTCGGCGCCGGCCGCGTCGAAGACGGTGGCCCAGAGCTGCTGGGCCGGTGGGGTGGGATAGGGCCAGATGGTCACGGCGACGCGCCCGCCCGGCCGCACGACCCGCTGCAACTCGCGGAGGGCGGCGGCGGGGTCACCGACGTGGTTGAGGACGAAGTTGGCCACGGCCGCGTCGAAGGAATCGTCGACGAACGGCAGCCGCGGCAGGACCGCGTGGTGGAATTCGGCCGCCGGGACCCGGCCCCGGGCCAGGTCCAGCATGGTCGGTTCGGCGTCGACGGCGACCACGTGCGCGCTTCGGTCGCAGGCCAGCGACGCGACGGTGCCCGTGCCGGTCCCGACGTCGAGCACACGGCTGCCCGGCCTGACGTCCGCGGCGTCCAGGAGCGCGCCGGCGGGATGAGCGCACAGGGCGGCGAAGCTGCCCTCGTACGCCGTGGCCCGTCCGGCCCATTGCGACCGCTCGTGGTCGTCGAACGCATTCACTGTCCCAGCCCCTTCGCCGCTATCGATGATCGACAACCTAGCGGCGGTTGAGCCGGCGTCGGCTGGACCCTCCAGTTGGTTGAGGGGTCAGGGTGGGGGGATGGATCTCGGGAATCGGGTGCTTCGGCTTTGTCAGGATGGGATGCGGGCGGAGGCGGAAGGGCGCGCCGACGCGGCGCGGGCTTTCTTCGCGGAAGCGTGGGCGGCTCGCACAGACGACTATGAGGCCTGCGTGGCGGCGCATTATCTGGCTCGGGCGCAGGCCGAGCCGGCGGAGATTCTGCGGTGGAACACCGAAGCGTTGAAACACGCCGACGCGGTGGGTGATGAGCGGGTCGCGGCTTTCTATCCGTCGCTTTACGTCAGTGTGGCCATGGCGCACGAGCGGCTGGGTGATCCGGCCGCGGCCCGGGCGGCTTTCGAGCGGGCGGCCGAGCACGTCGCGGTTCTCCCGGCGGATGAGTACGGTGACCAGCTGCGGAAAGTGATCGCCGAAGGGCTCAAAGTGACCGCGTCGGGACATTGACGTGAGTGTTTAGAGTCTCGCGGGTGACTGCCGTATTGGAGATTGCCGGGCTGCAGAAGACGTATCGCAGCCGTAAAGGGCCGCGGAAGGCGCTCGACGGGTTCGACATGGTTGTCGAGGCGGGTCAGGTGCACGGCTTTCTCGGGCCGAACGGTTCGGGCAAGACGACCACGTTGCGGACGCTCCTGGGCCTGATCAAGCCCAACGGCGGCCGCATGGCGATCCTCGGCCGGGAGGTGCCGGAGCATCTGCCGGAGACGGCGGGGCTGGTCGGGGCGATCGTGGAAAGCCCGCAGTTCTTCGGCAACTTCAGCGCCCAGGACACGCTTTCCCTGCTGGCCGACGCGGGCGGCGTCCGAAGGCAGCGGGTGACCGAGGTGCTGGAGCTGGTCGGCCTGCGGGATCGGGCCAAGGACCGGGTCAAGACGTACTCGCTGGGCATGAAGCAGCGGCTGGCGGTGGCCTCGGCGCTGTTGAAGGAGCCGAAGCTGCTGATCCTGGACGAGCCGGCGAACGGTCTGGACCCGGGCGGCATCCGCGAGATGCGGTCGTTGATGCGCAACCTGGCCGAGTCGGGCATGACCGTGGTGCTGTCGAGCCACATTCTCGGCGAGATCCAGCTGATCTGCGACGAGGTCACCATCATCTCGGCCGGGCGGCGGGTGGCCGCCGGCTCGGTCCAGAGTGTGCTGGCCACGCACACTAGTTCGACGGTCAAGGTGCGGTTGGAGCCGGGCGTGGACATGCGGGCCGCGGTGGAGTTGCTGCGGGCGAACGGGGCGCAGGTGACCGTCGAGGCCGATCACTTCGCCGTCGGCAATGCCGGTAACCCGGCGCAGATCACCCGGATCCTGGCCGAGCGGCAGATCTACGTGAGCGAGCTGACCCCGGTCTCGGCCGACCTGGAGAGCGTCTTCCTGGAGCTGACCGGCACAGCGCCGGTCGAGGGGCAGAACCGTCAGGTGGATCAGACCGCGACCGTCGGAGGGTGGGGACAGTGAGCCTCTACAAGGCCGAGACCCGGCGGCTGTTCAAGCGCCGCTTCACCAAGCTGTTCCTGCTGGGGGCGGTGGTCGTGCTCATCGCCGTCGCCGTGTCGATCTTCTTCTCGAACCAGGCGGTCGGGCCGCAGCAGATCGCCGCGGCCAAGGCCGAGGCGCAGGCCCAGTTCGAGCGGGATTCGCAGCAGACCGAGAAGGACAAGGCGTCCTGCGAGGCGGCGAAGGGCACCGCGCAGGCCAACCAGTGGCCGCCGGACTGCAACCAGCTGACCCCGCCGAGCCAGGAGAACTACAACTACGAGTGGTACATGCCGCCGACGTTCATCTTCCGGGAGAGCTTCCCGGACATGGCGACGACGCTGGCCGCGCTGCTCGCGCTGGCCGCCTTCATCATCGGCGCGTCCTTCGTGGGCGCCGAGTGGAGCAGCGGCGGCATGATGAACCTGCTGCTGTGGCGGCCCCAACGCCTCAAGGTGCTCGGCACCAAACTGGCCACCGTGCTGGTCAGCTTCACCGTGATCACCGTCGTGCTCTCGGCCATCTGGACCGGCATCTTCTATCTGATCGCGGAGGCCCGCGGCAGCACCGACACCATGACCTCGGGCGCCTGGCAGTCAGTGGCGATCATGGAGGTGCGCGGTCTGGCCCTGGTGCTGGTCGCGGGCGCGGTCGGCTTCGGGCTGGCCTCGCTGGGGCGGCACACGGCGATGGCGCTGGGCGCGACGATCGGCGCCCTGATCGTCTTCCAGTTCGGACTGGGTGTGGTGCTCGAGCTGGCCAAGGTGAAGTTCGTGCAGGCGTACCTGATCCCGGCCTGGATCACCGCCTGGATGAACAAGGAGATCACCATCCAGGACTACAACTCGTGCGACTTCTCCTCGGTCAACGGCTGCCAGCCGGCCGAGCTGACGCTGACCTGGCCGATGGCGGGCGCGATTCTCGGCGGGCTCTTCGTGGTCATCACCGGCGCTGCGATGTGGACGATGCGTAGTCGAGACATCACGTGACGTAAGAGCTTATGCTGACGCTCATGTCCGATGAGCAGCCGCCCATTCCGGCGCCCCGCGAACCGGATAAGTCCGAATTATCCGAGCGGGAGCGCGAGATCCTCGCGTTCGAGGCCCGCTGGTGGAAACACGCCGGGTCGAAGGAGCAGGCGATCCGGGACACCTTCGCCCTCTCCTCGACCCGCTACTACCAGGTCCTCAACGGCCTGCTGGACAACCCGGCGGCCCTCGAGCACGACCCCGTGCTGGTGGGCCGCCTCCGGCGTCTCCGCTCGACGAGAGCGCGGACACGCCGGCGATAAAAGATCAGGGCTGGTGGGTCTCGGCGTACGCCTCCAGCCAGGCGACCTGCGTCGGGTCCAGTGACGCCCGCACCCGGCGGCGGGCGGCCGCCACGTTGCCGGCGGTGACCGTCGTCGCCTCGAGCGAGTCCCGCATGGCGGCCAGCGCCGCCTCGCGGATCAGGGCCGCGCAGTCGGCCGCCGAGAAGCCCTCCAGCTCGGCCCCGAGGGTCTTCAGGTCGACCGCCTCGTCCAGCGGCACCGCCTTGGCCGAGGCCTCCAGGATCGCGGCCCGCGCGTCCGCGTCCGGCGGCGGCACGTAGACGAGCCGCTCGAGCCGCCCCGGCCGCAGCAGGGCCGGGTCGATCAGATCGGGCCGGTTGGTCGCCCCGATCACGACGACGTTGCGCAGGTCCTCGACCCCGTCGAGCTCGGTCAGCAGGGCCGCCACCACCCGGTCGGCCGTGCCGCCGTCGGTCGCCTGCCCGCGGGTCGGCGCGAGCGCGTCCACCTCGTCCAGGAAGACCAGCGTCGGGGCCGCCTCGCGGGCCCGGCGGAACAACTCGCGGACGGCCCGCTCGCTGTCGCCGACCCACTTGCTCAGCAGTTCCGCGCCCTTGACCGACAGCACGTTGGCTTTGCCGGTGCCGGCGATCGCCTTGACCAGGTACGTCTTGCCGCAGCCGGGCGGGCCGTAGAGCAGCACCCCCCGCGGCGGGGAGACGCCGAGCCGGGCGAACGTGTCCGGATAGGTCAGCGGCCACAGCACCGACTCGGTCAGCACCTGCTTGACGTCGGCCAGGTCGCCCACGTCGTCCAGGGTCACCGCGGCCACCTCGAGGGTCGAGTCGGCCATCGAGGTGGGCCGGACGACGTCGAGCGCGGCCTCGAAGTCGGCCATGGTCACCGTCGGCGCCTCGGCCTCCTTCTGCCGCAGGGCCGCCCGCACACCGGCCTCGCGGGCCAGCGCGCCCAGGTCGGCCGCGACGAACCCCGGGGTACGGCCGGCGATCTCGTCCAGGCGTACGTCCTCGGCCAGGGGCATGCCCCTGGTCAGCACGCCGAGCTGCTCGCGGCGCAGAGCCTGGTCGGGCAGGGGCACCGCCAGTTGCACGGCGAGCAGGTCGGGCGCGCGCAGCGACGGGTCGACCGACTCGGGCCGGCTCGTCGTGCCGACCACGGCCGCGCCCGCCCGCACGACCTCTTCGAGGATCTGGCGGAAGACCGTGGCGATCGGCTTGGGCTCGTCCCGGGGCGCGAGCGCCTCCACATCCGAGAACAACAAGACCTTAGGACCGGCTGTACGCGCCTGACGCGCCAGCTCCCGGAGGCGCGCGGCGGCCGAATCGGCGGCCAGCGCGGCCAGCTCCGGCGCCCACACCTGCACCACCTGCGCGCCGACCTGCGCGGCCACGGCCCGGACGAGCGCGGACTTGCCCGACCCGGCCGGCCCGGAGATCAGCACGCCCAGCGAGACCTTCGTGTTGAGCCGGGCCAGCACCTCGCCGTGGTGGAAGCCGAGGTCGAGCAGCTCCTCCAGCTCCTTGGCCTGGGCCCGCAGGCCGGGCAGGTCGTCGATGCTGGGCGGCGGCACCTCGGGGTCGGTCGAGGCGGGCGCCTGCGGCTGCGCGGCCGGCCCGGGCACCGGCGACGAGGTCTGCCCGTCCTGCCAGCCGACCACGGTGTCCATGGTGACGACGGCCGAGGCCGCCCCCTCGACCGCGACCACGGTCAGCAGCGCCGTCGTCCACTGGTAGCCGAGGCGGTTGCGCAGGTTGCGGCCGATGTCCTGCACCGGCATGCGCTGGCCCTCGCGCAGCGGCACGTCCTGCGGGTAGAGCGAGACGTTGTCGCCCTCGCTGAGCACCTTGCCCAGCAGGGCCAGGCGCAGGATCTCGGGCGAGACCAGGGCGACCACGTCGGACGGGCCGGAGAGGGTGACCCGCTGGGCGGCCACCGCCGGCAGCTTGGCCACGGTGACCCGGGCCCCGTCGCGGATGCCGAGATTGCCCAGCGTGAGGTCGTCGGCGTAGAGGAACTCGCGGCCGGCCGACGGCTCGGCCTTGGCGGCCAGCGCGGCGGTCGTACGGGTGCCGCTCAGGCGTACCGGGTCCCCGGGGTTGATCGTCAGCGCGGTCATGACCGCCGGGTGCAGCCGCACGACGCCGCGGCGGTTGTCGAGACCGGCCAGCCGGAGGGTCGCCGTCAGCGTGAGTTCTTCGTCCACCGGGCCAACGCTATCGTCCGGAGGCTCCTGAGAGGTTTCACAGCAGTCGCTCAGACCCGGCCGGATAGCGTTTCTCCCATGTCTTGGTCATCACGGCTGCCCCGGCTCACCCGCAGCCGCGTCATCGCCGGCGCTGTGGTCCTCGTGCTCGTGGCGGCGCTGGTGGGCTGGGCCGCCTGGCCGGAGAGCAAGAGCTGGACCACCCAGGACCAGATGATCACCGTGCCGACCGGGCCCGGCGGCCGGGAGTCGGTCGCCCTGGACACCCGGTTCTACCTGCCGGAAGACCACGACGGCAAGGTCCCGGCGGTGCTGCTCGCGCATGGTTTCGGTGGTTCCAAGGACTCCGTACGAGACGACGCCGAGTCCCTGGCCGACCGGGGGTACGCGGTGCTGACGTGGACCGCGCAGGGCTTCGGCCGTAGCGGCGGGCAGATCCACCTGGACAGCCCCGACTACGAGGTCCGCGACGCTCAGGGCCTGCTCGACTGGCTGGCCAAGCGGCCCGAGATCCGCACCGACGCGGCCGGCGACCCGCGGGTCGGGGTGGTCGGCGGCTCGTACGGCGGGGCCCTGGCCCTGATGCTCGCCGCGCAGGATCAGCGGGTCGACGCGATCGTCCCGTCGATCACCTGGAACGACCTGGGCCACGTCTTCCTGCAGCAGAACGCAGCGACCGAGACCACCGGCGTCTTCAAGAAGGGCTGGGCTGGCGTCTTCTTCGGCAACGGCGGCTCGCTCGAATCCTCGGATGCGCCCGCCCCGGCCACCACACCGAACCCCGCCTGCGGACGTTTCGCGGCCGACATCTGCGCCGCGTACCTCCAGGTCGCCACCACCGGCGTGCCGAGTCAGCCGACCCTCGACCGCCTCCGCCAGTCGAGCCCGGCCCCCCTCCTCAGCAAGATCAAGGCGCCCACCCTGCTCGTGCAGGGCGAGGTCGACACCCTCTTCCCGCTGTCGGAGGCCGACGCCAACGCCAAGGGCATCGCCGCCACCGGCACGCCCGTGCGGGTCGCCTGGTTCACCGGCGGCCACGACGGCGGGGCCGGCCCGCAGACCGATCAGGACAGGGTGAAATACCTGACCCTCCAATGGCTCGACCACTATGTGAAGGGCGACGGCGACAAGCCCTCCGACGACTTCACCTATTCACGGGTGGCCGGTTTCAGCGCGCTCGACCGGGGCCTGGTCACCAACGGGTACTCCACCGAGGCGTACCCCGGCCTCAGCGGGACCGGAAGCACCCAGATCTCCCTGCAAGGCCCGGCGCAGCCGATCGCCAACCCGCCGAACGGGAACCCGGGCGCGCTGTCCTCGCTGCCCGGCACCGGTGGACGGCTCAGCACGCTGCTCGCTGGCGTCGCGGCCGACATCCCCGGCCAGTTCGCCGCCTTCCAGTCCGCGCCCGTCGCGAAGGCCGTCGACGTCGCCGGTGCGCCCACCATCCGTCTGCGGGCGGCGTCCCCGACCGGTGAGGCGACGCTGTTCGTCAAGCTCTACGACGTCGACCAGCAGGGTGCCGAGACGCTGAGCGCCGGCCTGATCGCCCCGGTCCGGCTCACCGGGCTGCCTTCGTCCATCTCCGCGGCCCAGCCCGTGACGGTCACGCTCCCGGCGATCGTTCGTCAGATCGACCAAGGCCATGCCGTACGCGTCGTGGTCGCCACCACCGACCAGGCGTTCCTCTCGCCGACCGGGCCTGCCACCTACACGGTCGCGGTCGAGCCCACGCTGACCCTGCCCACCGTGGTCGGCGAGCCGATCGCCAACCCGCAGACCGTGTGGCGCTACGTCCTGGCCGGGCTGCTCGTGCTGATCGCCCTCGGTCTCGCCGTGGTGCTTCTCGTGCGCCGCAGCCGGCTCCGGCGGCAGCACACCCCCACCCTCCCCGAGTACGCGGACACGCCGCTGGTCGTCCGGGGCCTGCGCAAGGCGTACGGGGACGGGTTCGTGGCCGTCGAGGAGATCAGCTTCACCGTCGAACGGGGGCAGGTCGTCGGTCTGCTCGGCCCCAACGGCGCCGGCAAGACGACCACGCTGCGCGTGCTGATGGGCCTGACCATGCCGACCGCGGGCGAGGCGCTGGTCTTCGGTCACAAGCTGGTCCCCGGCGCCCCGGTGCTGTCCCGGGTCGGCGCGTTGGTCGAGGGCCCCGGCTTCATGCCGCACATGACCGGCTGGGAGAACCTGCAGGCGTACTGGAAGGCCACCGGCCGCCCGCTCGAGGACGCCCGCTTCGAAGAAGCGCTGGAGATCGCCGGGCTGGGCTCGTCGGTGCACCGGCGCACCCGCAAGTACAGCCACGGCATGCGCCAGCGGCTCGCCATCGCCCAGGCCATGCTCGGCCTGCCCGAGCTGCTGGTGCTCGACGAACCGACCGACGGGCTCGACCCGCCGCAGATCGCCGAGATGCGCCGCGTGCTCAAGCGCTACGCCACCGACGGCCGGGCCGTGCTCGTCTCCAGCCACCTGCTGGCCGAGGTCGAGCAGACCTGCACCCACGCGGTGGTGGTCAACAAGGGCCGGATCGTCGCCTCCGGCCCGGTCGAGGAGATCGTCGGCGAGTCCCCATCGGTGCAGATCGAGGTGTCCGACGTGCCCGCCGCGTCCCGCGTCCTCAGCGACCTGGGCGTGCGCTCGGTGACCCCGGACGGGCCGAGCGGCCTGATCGTCGACATGAACGGCACCCCCCGCTCCGAGGTGGTGGCCTCGCTGGTCCGGGCCGGGGTGGACGTGGACCGGGTGGTGCCGCGCCGGCGGCTCGAAGACGCTTTCCTCGCCCTGGTCGGGGAAAGCTCGGCTGGAAGCGGTGACCGATGAGCGTTCTGTCCCAGGCCGGCGCGGCCGGCTACCGCCCCTCTCGCACTCTCCCGATCTGGGCCGAGATCCGGCGGCAGGCCTCCCGCCGCCGCACCCAGGGCGCGCTGGGCTTCATGTTCCTGCTGCCGCTGATCGTCCTCGTGGCGTTCGCCTTCGGCGGTGGCGGCGACGAGGAGTCCGAGGGCAGCGCCTTCGGCAGCCTGGTCGACCTGGCCACCTCCGGCGGCCTCAACTTCGCCCTGTTCTGCCTGGCCGTCTCGGCCGGCTTCCTGCTGGTCGTGGTCGTCGCCCTGTTCTGCGGCGACCCGGTGGCCAGCGAGGCCGGCTGGGGCAGCCTGCGCTACCTGCTGGCCATCCCCGTCCCGCGGGCCCGCCTGCTCGCGGCCAAGCTGATCGTCGCCCTGCTCTACTCGCTGCTCGCCATGGCCATCCTGACCGTGACCGCCCTGATCGCCGGCACTCTCCGCTACGGCTGGCACCCCCTGGGCAGCGCCGTCGCCGCCGAGATCCCACCCGGTCAGGGCCTGCTGCGCATCCTCGGCGTGGCCGGCTACCTCTCCGTCACCATGCTGATCGTCGCCGGCATCGCCTTCCTGCTGACCGTCCTCACCGACGCCCCCTTGGCGGCCGTCGGCGGCGCCGTGATGATCTGGATCCTCTCCAGCATCCTCGACCAGATCACCGCCCTCGGCGGCATCCGCAACGTCCTGCCCACCCACTACAGCGACGCCTGGATGGGCCTGCTCTCCACCCCCGCCCAGATCGACGACCTGGTCAAGGGCGCCATCGCCGCCATCTGCTACGCCACGCTTTGCTGGTCGCTGGCCTTCTGGCGCTTCACCCGCAAGGACGTGACCTCCTGAGCAGTGGTCGCGCCAGTGATGCACCAAACGGCGCTGAACCAGGCAGCCACGGCAGCCGATAGCTCAAAGGCCGCTCTCGTTCGCCTCAGGGCAGTCCCAGTCGTCGGCAGCGACGAGCCTGCCCCGCAGAGATCCTCGCCCGGACCGGACAGCGCCGGGCCGGATCGACTGTAGTGATCTCCGCGCCCCGGAGCCGATATCGAGCGCGAGGGGGCTGGCGGCGATCAGGCGTCGAACGATGGCGCTCTCGGAAAGGTTTGCCATCCGGGCCGCGAAGACCACGGTCTGCTTCGTGTCCTCGTCGACTTCGATCAAAGCCACGCTCATCACCTCGACTTGGAGGATGTCTGCCAAGGAAGCAAACAAGCAACCGCAGCAAGAGCCGCGACCCGCTCAAGGGTTTAGCCTCAGGGCGGGCCGCCGACAAGACCCTCACCCAGCCGGGTGACATTGATGTCGATCAGCGCAGATCTTCATTACGCTCCATGCCCGGTGCGGGCGCTTCGGCCGGTTCCCGCCTTCCCAGCTTGCTCGCTTTTCCCCAGGCCAACCCGACCGAGGGCGACCGGAGCGCAGCCTCCGAGCGACCGCAACCGGTACGTTGGGGTAGGTAGACGGGGCGGGATCGCACGCTGCAGAGGGAGGCATGATGAGCGCCGAGGCCGTGGGTGCCGGGATGCCGACGCAGGTGACGTTGGATGACCTTGCTGCGATGGCGGCGGTTGATGAAAACCACCGCTACGAGCTAAGCCCCGAGGGAGTGTTGTCGGTCGTGCCCCCCGCCGATCCCGAACACGCGTTGCTGGTCTCGCGGATCTTTGTTTGGTTCGTGACCAACGGCTATGGGCCGGAGCAAGTGGTCACGGACTGTGGCATCGATGTCGGCGGTGGCGGTCGCCAGCCCGATCTGTCCGTGTGGGCCAAAGGTCAGCCGCCCCGGCCGGCGCGGTCGAGCTACGCGGGCACGGCCGGTCTGCTGCTGGCGGTCGAGGTCGTGTCCAAGGGTTCCGAGGTCGTCGACCGGGTCGTCAAGAAGATCGAGTATGCCCGGGCCGGGATCCCGCACTACTGGGTCGTCGAACGGGACGGGGTCACCACTGTCCATCGCTACCTGCTCGACGAGGTCACCGGCGAGTACCAGCCGGCGCCTGAGGGCGCCCAGCCCCTGGCCTGGCTGCTCAGCACCGCCCCCGCGATCTAGTGGTCTGAGGCAGACTTGCGGGCGAAGGCGTGAGCAGAGATCCCGGAGGCACGAGGCATGACAGCGATTCAGGACATCCCGCTGCGGACCATCGAGGGCGGGGAAACCACGCTCGGCGCCTACGGCGGGCAGGTGCTTCTCGTGGTGAACGTGGCGTCGAAGTGTGGGCTGACGCCGCAGTACGACGGGCTGGAGAAGCTGCACGAGCGGTTCCGGGACGAGGGTTTCAGTGTGCTCGGCTTCCCGGCCAACGATTTCATGGGGCAGGAGCCGGGGACCGATGAGGAGATCGCCGAGTTCTGCCGGAGCACGTTCGACGTGCAGTTCCCGATGTTCTCGAAGATCTCGGTGAAGGGCGAGGAGCAGCACCCGCTCTACGCCGCCCTGACCGACGGCACGGATGTGCAGTGGAACTTCGAGAAGTTCCTGATCTCGCGGGACGGCGCGGTCGTCGGCCGTTTCTCGCCTCAGGTCACCCCGGAGGACGAGAGCCTGGTCGGCGCGATCGAGCAGCAGCTTTAGGCGCAGATGACGTGGACTCCGGCGTCCTCGAGGGCGGCCACGATGTCGGCCGAGGCGCCGGAGTCGGTCACCAGGGTCTCGACCTTGGTGATGGGGGCGATCCGGGCGAAGGCGTGCCCGCCCAGTTTGGACGAGTCGGCGATGACGACGACGCGTTTGGCCCGGGCCACCATCAGGCTGTTCATGGCCGCTTCGCCTTCGTGGTGGGCGGCCGCCCCCAGCTCCACGTCCAGCGCGTCCACGCCGAGCAGGACGATGTCGAGCGTCACCTCTTTGAGCAGCGCCCCGCCCAGCGGCCCGACCAGCTCGAAGGACTGCGGCCGGACCACGCCGCCGGCCACCACGATTTTCATGCGGGAGCGGACGAGCAGCTCGTTGGCGATGTTCAGCGCGTTCGTGACCACCGTCAGCTGAGCGCCTTCGCCACCCGCGTTCAGATCCGGGCGTACGGCCAGGGCCCGGGCCACCTCGGTCATGGTGGTCCCGCCGTTGAGCCCGACCACCGCGCCCGGCGTGACCAGCCGGGCCGCCGCCTCGCCGATGCGCTGCTTCTCGGCGGAATGCTTGGCGCTCTTGTAGCGCAGCGGCAGGTCGTAGGAGACGCCGTTGGCCACGGCCCCGCCCCGAGTGCGGGTGATCATCTGTTGCTGGGCGAGCTGGTCGAAGTCGCGCCGGATGGTGGCCTGGGAGACGTCCAGGCGTTCAGCCGCGTCCTCCACGCTGACCCGGCCGCTCTCGGCGAGTAACTCGAGTAGGGCATTCCACCGCGCGTACCGGTCCACCGAGACTCCCCGATGAGCGTTCCATGATAAGAGTGTGCACATTAGTGAGCGAAAGCCCGGGAAGCAAACCTCACGCCTGCGCGGTACGTCAGGTGGTCAGCCAAACAACGGTTGCGTCCAGGGCGGCCCTCCACGCAGAATGGCGCTCGAAAGTGCCTGCAACCGAGCGCATATGCGCAGCGACAACGGTGTGAAGGGTGTCCCATGAGCTACGTCAAGGTGGAGATCGCGAGTCAGCCCGAGTGCTGGCGCAAGGCCGCCGAGCGGGCCGACGCCCCGGGGCTCCCGCGCAGCGGCGAGCGGGTCGCCGTCGTCGGTTGCGGCACGTCGTGGTTCATGGCCAAGGCGTACGCGTCGTTGCGCGAGCGGGCCGGCCACGGCGAGACCGACGCGTTCCAGGCGTCCGAGTTCCCGCCAGGCCGCAAGTACGACCGAATTGTCGCCATCACCCGCTCGGGCACGACGACCGAGGTCCTCGACCTGATCAAGGGCCGGGACAACGTCACGGTGATCACGGCGGACGGCCGCCAAGCGGTGGCCCAGGAGAAAAACGCGATCCTGCTCGACTTCGCCGACGAGCAGTCGGTCGTGCAGACCCGCTTCGCCACCAGCGCCCTGGCCCTGCTCCGGGCCCACCTCGGCGAGGACATGGACCCGGTCGCGGCCGACGCCGAGGTCGCGATCCGCCTGCCCCTGCCGGTGCACCCGGCCCTGGCCGAGCAGATCACCTTCCTGGGCCGCGGCTGGACCGTCGGCCTGGCCGAGGAGGCCGCCCTCAAGTGCCGCGAGGCCGCCGGCTACTGGGCCGAGGCCTACCCGGCGATGGACTACCGGCACGGCCCGATCGCCATCGCGGCCCCGCGCCGCGTGGTCTGGGCCTTCGGCGAGATCCCGGCCGGTCTGGCCGACGACGTGGAGGCCACCGGCGCCTCCTTCGTGCACAGCCGCCACCACGGCGGCTACGCCGCGCTGGGCAGCTGGTGCGGCGGCCGGGCCCCGCTCGACCCGATGGCCGACCTGGTCGTCGCCCAGCGTGTGGCCGTCCTGCTCGCCACCAGCCAGGGCCTCGACCCCGACCGCCCCCGCAACCTGACCCGCTCCGTGATCCTGGCGTGAAGTCGATCATGGAACGCACGCGATGACCGACGTAGTCGTCGCCCTCGATGTCGGGGGCACCGGCATGAAGTGCGCGCTGGTCGGCACCGACGGCACGGTCCACCACTCCGAGCGCCACCCCACTCTGGCCGAGCGCGGCCCGCAAGCCGTCCTCGACAACATCGTCGACATCGCCGACGGGCTCGCGGCGACGGCCCGGGCCAGCGACCTGACCCCGATCGCCACCGGCATCGCCGTCCCGGGCGTGGTCGACGAGGCCAACGGCGTCGCCGTCTGGTCCTCCAACATCGGCTTCCGCGACGTCCCCGTGGTCGAGCCGCTGCAAAAACGTCTGGGCCTGCCGGCCGCCCTGGGTCACGACGTCCGCGTCGGTGGCATCGCCGAGGCCCGGGTCGGGGCCGGGCAGGGTCGCGGCCACGTGCTCTTCGTGGCCATCGGCACCGGCATCGCGGCCGCCCTGGTCGTCGACGGCGCCGGCTACGGCGGCGCGCACGGCGCGGCCGGCGAGCTCGGCCACATCGTGGTCCGCCCCGGTGGCACCGCGTGCGCCTGCGGCCAGGCCGGCTGCCTGGAGGCCTACACGTCGGCCCGGGCGGTCGGCCGTCGCTATGCGGAGCTGGCCGGCGAGCCCGGCGCCACAGCGTTCGACGTGGTCAACCGGCTCGATACCGACGAACTGGCCCGCACGGTCTGGCGTGAGGCGGTCGACGTGCTGGCCGACGGCCTGGTCATCGCCCAAGCCCTGTACGACGTCGACGTGCTCGTGCTCGGCGGCGGGCTCGCCGAGGCGGGCGAGGCGCTGCTCACCCCGTTGCGCGAAGCCTTCACCGCGCGGATCACCTTCCACCGGGCCCCTGAGATCGTGCGGGCGGAGCTCGGCGACGAGGCCGGCTGTCTCGGTGCGGCCCTGCTCGCCCTGGACCACCTGGAGTCCCTGAGCCATTGGGAGCAATCGTGACCCGCATCAGCGGCCGCATCGTCCGTCCCGGCGCCGTAGTCGAGGGCTACGTCGAGGTCGACGGCCCGACGATCCTCGAGGTCGGCGCGGCTACGACCGAGAGCGACGACGTGATCGTGCCCGGCTTCGTCGACCTGCACTGCCACGGCGGCGGCGGGCACACGTTCACCACCGGCGACGCCGATTCGGCCCGGGCCGCGGCCGCCTTTCACCTCGGTCACGGCACCACCACCATGCTGGCCAGCCTGGTCAGCTCCCCGTTCGAGTTGATGCGCGACGCCACGGCGGCCTACCTTCCGTTGATCTCCGACGGCGTCATCGCGGGCGTGCACTACGAGGGCCCGTACCTCTCGGGGGTGCGCTGCGGCGCGCAGAACCCGGCGTTCCTGCGGGACCCGTCGATCGACGAACTGCAAGATCTGACCAAGACCGAGGCCGTACGCCTGGTGACGATCGCCCCCGAGCTTCCGGGCGCCCTGGCCGCGATCGGCTTCCTGCGTGAGAACGGCGTCGCGGTCGCGGTCGGGCACACCGACGCCACGTACGAGCAGACCCTCGCCAGTGTCCAGGCCGGCGCCACCGTGGGCACGCACCTGTTCAACGGCATGCGGCCGCCGCACCACCGCGAGCCCGGCCCGGTGGTCGGACTGCTGTCGTCGCCGGTGGTGTGCGAGCTGATCGCCGACAACATCCACCTGCACCCGGGGATGCTCGCCTTCGCGGCCCGGACCGCCGGCCCGGACAAGGCCGCGCTGATCACCGACGCGATGGACGCCGCCGGCATGGCCGACGGCCTCTACGACCTGGGCGGCCAGGAGGTGACGGTGGCCGACGGGGTGGCCCGGCTGACCCGCAACGACTCGATCGCCGGCAGCACCCTGACCATGGACGTGGCGCTGCGCAACGCGGTCGCGGCCGGCATCGCGCTCGAGGACGCCGTCATGATGGCCAGCACCACCCCGGCCCGCGTCCTCGGCCTCGCCGACCGGACCGGCGCCCTGGAAGCCGGCCTCAGCGCCGACCTCGTCGTTCTAAATCCGGACTTAACGCTTAAGCGCGTCATGCGGCGCGGGGTGTGGATCTAGCGGCCGCTCCCAGCCCCCGAGGCGCGGCAACCAGATGGCGTCCCACCTGATCCTTTCAAGAAGCCGCGCCAGCACCACGCCGAGCAGCAACCCGGCCACCGAGTCGGTCAGCCAGTGGAACCCGGTGTAAACGGTCGTACAGAAGACGATCGCCACCGGGACCACCCTGATCAAGATCGTTTCCCGCCGGCTCAGCGGCCGGCGTAGCAGCGCCGCGATCAGAAAAGCCAGCACCGCGTACCAGACCAGCGAATTCCCGAGATGCCCGGACGGATAACTCATCGCCTCGGCCCCGGACGCGTACGGATTGTGCATGACCGTCTTCTCCGGCCCGTCGAAGCGCGGCGCGGCCCGGTCGGCCCAGATCTTGAGCGGCCCGATCGTCACGTACGTCAGCACGAACCCGGCCACGAACGGCAGCGCCGCCCGCACCGACCGGCTCCGCCCCAGCAGCACCCCGGTCAGGATCAGCGCGACCGGCATCAGCACCTGGCCGCCCTGCCCGAAGTAGTTCAGCACCCGGGCCGTCCAGTAGACCGGGCCCGGTTGATGCGCGAACGCCCACTCGGCCACCCGCTGGTCGAGGGTCAGCAGGTGGCCGTTGATCAAGGCGACGGTGAGCGCGACGAACCCCGCCACGAAGGCGAGGTCGGGCCACCAGGTCTTGGGTCTGCGCACGCCCTCAAAACTAGAGGTACTTGCCCAGCTTCGCGGCCAGCAGGTCACCGCGGACGCCCGAGTTGGGGCAGCCGCCGAAGTGGTGCAGGGCCACGACCTTGTTCGTCTTGCGCGACAGCACCGGCGATCCGGACGACCCACCCTCGGTGTCGCAGTAGTACGCCACATCCGACTGGGTGGCATAACCCGTGTACCCGGGGTTGACCACCGAGCAGTTGCCGGCCTTCTCGCCCAGCGAGCCGGCGATCCGCGTCGGCTCCCCGGCCGGGTGCTGCGGCACGTACAGCTCCTGGTTCTTGACCGGTCTCGCCGTGTCGAGAGTGAGGTAGCCGAACTTCTGCACGGCCGCGAAGTTCGAGACCGAGAAGAGCGTGTAGTCGTAGACCTTGTCGGTCGTGAGCACGCCGGCGCCCCACACCTTGGTCGGCTTGTAGACGTCGTAGCCGCCGCACTGCGCGCACTGGTAGTTGAACCAGACCTCGGTGTCGTTCGCCTCGGCCGTGCTGGTGAAGCAGTGGTTGTTGGTGAGCATGCGGTTCTGGGCGCCGATCCGCCAGCCGGTGCACAGTTCGGTCCCGTTGATCAGGAGCCGGGCGATCGCCTTCGACTTGGTGTAGGCGACCGGGTCGGACGATCGGTAGCAGACCGCGTCGGCCGAGGTGTCGCCGCCGCAGACCGATTCCTCCTTGCCGGTCGCGCCGGGCGCCTCGAGCTGCTTCTCGGGCTGCTTCTGCTGCTCGGATCGGCTGAACCCGCGGGCCACCCGGTCCACGTCGACGCCCAGCGTGCCGAGCAGATCGCCCAGCCGCAGCGGGTCGGCCGGCCCCCGGTGCATCTCCAGCACCGCGGTGTCACCGGTGACCGACATGGCCCAGCGGTCACTGTCGTGCTCGGCCAGCTCGGGCGCGTCGTACCGGTAGGACTCGGTGCCGTCGGCGTTGGAGACGGTCACGTAGTCGCCGGGCAGCATCTCCATCCGCGAGAAGTGCAGCTTCACATAGGAGGCCCCCGGGTAGCGGAACGTCTCCTTCTTCGGCTTGCCGCCCAGGTAGCCGAGCAGCTTGCGGACGTTGACCAGCTCGCCGACCTTCTGCCGGCCGCCCTCGCCGGTCACGGTGGCCGACTCGTGCCGCCCCTCCTGATCCGGCAGCGCCTGTTCTTCGGCCGCTTTCTTCTCCGTCGTCTCGGCTGCCGGCTCCGCCGCCGTTTGCGGGGCGATGACGGCCGGGGCCGGCGCCTCGGAAGACCCGCCGGTGGGCGCGCTGGGTGCCGCTTGTTCCGCTGCGACGGGCGTACGCTCCACCGGGTCGGTCGCCTTCTGCCAGGTGCCGACGGGTCGTCCGTCGGTCTCCCCGGCCCGCCAGGCGGTGGCGCCGGCCGCGCCGGCCAGGGTCAGGGCCGCGCAGGCCGCGACGGCCATGCCTGCCTTACGTCGCATTTAAGTCAACCCGCCATTCACGTCATATCAGGGACATATGTGCTAATCAGGCGTTCTCGCATGTGTGTAACGAGCCACCTGCGGCAGCGACGTGGCGGGGAGACCGTGCACACTGGTTCGGTGCGAATCACCTCCGCCGTCGTCGACCCAGCGCTGCTGGAGCTGCCGTGGGGCATTCCGCTGGAGGAGTGGCCCGCGGATCACCTGGTCGCCCTGCCCCAGGGCATCTCGCGGCACATCGTGCGCTTCGTCAAACTCAACGACGTGGTCTACGCGTTGAAGGAGACCCGCGAGCGGATCGCCGAGAAGGAGTACGACCTGCTGCGCGCGCTCGAGCGCATCGACTTCCCGTCCGTCGAGGCGGTCGGCATCGTCACCGACCGGGAGGACGCCGCCACCGGCGAGCCCCTGGAAAGCGTGCTGATCACCCGGCACCTGCAGTTCTCGCTGCCCTACCGTGCGCTGTTCTCGCACGTCCTGCGGCCGAACACGCTCAACCGCCTGCTCGACGCCCTGGCCGCGCTGGTGGTGCGGATGCACCTCACCGGCTTCTCCTGGGGCGACTGCTCGCTGTCCAACACGCTCTTCCGGCGCGACGCCGGCGCCTTCGCGGCCTACCTGGTCGACGCCGAGACCGGCAACCTCTACCCGAAGCTGTCCGAGGGCCAGCGCAGCGAGGACGTCGAGATCCTGCGGCTGAACATCTTCGGCGAGCTCCTCGATCTGGAAGCGGCCGAGCTGCTGCACGAGTCGATCGACCCCGAGTCCGTGGTCGACGACATCGTGGCCCGCTACGAACGGCTGTGGCACGAAGTGACCTATGAGCAGAAAGTGCCGCGGGACGACGCCCGGCACGACATCGAGGGCCGCATCCGCCGGCTCAACGAGCTCGGCTTCGACGTGGCCGAGGTCGCCATGTCCACCACGGACGGTGGCTACCGGGTCCGTCCCAAGGTGGTCGACGCCGGCTACCACACCCGCCGCCTGCTGCGCCTGACCGGCCTCGACGCCGAGGAGAATCAGGCCCGCCAACTGCTCAACGACCTCGACACCTACCGCGCGGAAAGCCTGCTGACCGACGAGCAGCAGGCCGCGCACCGCTGGCTCACCGAGGTCTTCGAGCCGGTGGTCCGGGCCGTGCCACCCGACCAGCGCCGCAAGCTGGAGCCGCAGGAGATCTTCACCCAGGTCATCCAGCACAAGTGGCTGCTCTCCGAGCAGGCCGGGCGCGACGTCGGCATGGCCGCCGCCGTCCAGTCCTACCTCAAGGACATCCTGGCCAAGAAACCTGACGAGCAGGCCGTGCTCGGTGTCGAGGTCAGCTCACTGGCCGCCGGTCTCTGACTCGCCCGCCAGCGGCCGCGCGGCCTGCCCGAGCAGCACCCGCAGACCGGCCCGGCGGGCCACCACCACGAGCTCGTCGCCGCCGGCGAGCACGCGGCGGGCGTCCGGCTCCCAGTCGACCCATTCGGAGCCGGCCGCGGTCATCCCTATCACCCGGGCGCTCTCCGGGCGGTCGGCGTCCTGAAGAACCGCGCCGTCCAGCTCCGAGCCGGGCATCACCTTGACCGCGGCCACCAGCAGCGCGTGCCGCTCGACCGGGATGGTGGCCAGCACCTCGCGCTCCAGCATCGCCGCGGCGAACGCCGGCGCGCAGAGCCGCGACACGCTGCGCGAGATGTCGATGTTGAACGCGTCCTGCACCCGACGCGCGAAATCGTCGTCGAACAGCCGCAACACGACCCGGATGCCGTCGCGGGCCTGCCGCGCGTGCAGGGCCGCCTGCAGGTTGACCGCGTCGTCGGTGGAGACCACGACCAGGGCCTGGCAACTCGCGATCGAGGCCGAGCGCAGCGTCTCCTCCAGCGACGCGTCGCCGACGATGACCGGGACGCCGAGCTGTTCGGCCACCTTCACCCCGCGCGCCTCCGGATTGCGGTCGATCGCCACCACGTCCAGCCCCAGATCGATCAGCTGACGCAGCACCCGGGTGCCGACATTGCCCAGCCCGACCAGCACGATGTGTCCCGTGTGGACCTTGAGAATCTCGCCGCGGTTGAGGGCCAGGCGGGTCCGGACCACGCCGTCCACCACGGCCGCGGTGACCAGCGGCAGCAGCGCCACCCCGGCCAGGGTCAGCACGAGCTGGGCGGCCTGAGCGGTGGGAGCGTTGTTCTCCTCCACATCGGAGGACCCGACCATGGTCAGCAGCGTCACGTAGATCGCCCGCCAGAACCCCTGCACGCCGGTGAAATGGGTCAGGAACGCCCCCGAGACCACGGTCAGCCCGAGCGCGATCAGCACGGCGATGCCGAGCTTGCGGCTCAGCCCGACCCGGATCGCCCGTCCGATCGACAGCCACGGCCGCCGGCGCCGCCCCTCCCGGGCCAGCCGGCGGGCCGTCACGGTCTGCGCGGCCGGCCGGCGACCGGCCTCGGCCAGGACCAGATCGGCGGGTTTGGGCTCGCCCTCGGGCGGCAGCACGGTCATCTTCCCGTTGCCGTCCGAGGTGGCCAGCGTCAGCACGACCGCCCGCTCCGGCACGTCCTCCCGCTGGGCGACGCTCATCGTGCGCGCCGCATGCCGGAAGTGGGTCGGCGCGGCCTCGCCCAGCGCGGCGGCGACGAAGGCGGGGGCGGCCATCGTGGCGTCGGAGAGCACCGCGCAATCGGCGAACAGCCGCCGCACGCCGTAGGCCAGGCCGGTGTTGAACATGCGGATGACCAGCCGCAGGTCGCCCTCGACGGCCCGCGCGCACAGGGCCGCGTGCAGGTTGACCATGTCGTCCGGCATCACCAGGGCCAGCGCCTGGGCGCCGGCCAGCCCGGCGTCGCGGAAGGTGCGCTCGTCGAGCCGGGTCGCGGTGATTACCCGTACGCCCCGCGCCCGTAACACCGTCAGGTCGGGCACCGACGTCTTGAGCTCGGGCGGGGTGATCACGGTGAGCCGGATCCGGTGCCCGGACCCCGCGAGCTCCTCGGCCAGCGTGTAGACCAGGGCGTCCGATCCGCACACGACCAGGTGCGGGCGGGTGTCACCCGTGCGGTCGCGCAGCCGCGCCATGAGGGACCTGCCTTGATCGGTTGCCACGTCGCGATCGTAGTCAGCCGGAACCCGCCGCCGGGGCCGCTCGTTGCCCCATCCGAGCCTTTAGTCCGAATTAGGGCTATTGGTCAATATCCCCCAGTCGCCAGGAGGAGTTCAGTGCGCAAGTCCATCGTCGCCGGAGCAGTGCTCGCCGGAGGAATCTTCCTGTTCGGGGCCACTCCCGCCCAGGCCGATCTGCTGCCGGGCACCGGCACCGGCACCGCCGAGCAGCAGCTCGACGAGCGACTCGCCGACCTGCTCGGTCAGAGCAACGGCGTCAATGTGGAGAATCCGCTGCGCTACAGCTCGCTCAACGGCAACCCGGTCACCGACAACCCGGTCCTGCAGTTCAAGGCGCCGCGGACCAGCACGCCGGACCTCAACCCGCTGCTGCCCGGCAACGCCGCCAACGAGCCCAAGCCGCAGCTCCCCGCGGCCGACGTGGTCGGCGGCACGCTGCAGCGCACCCGCAACGGTCAGGTGCTCGAGAAGCCGCTGCGGGACGTGCCTCCGACCGGGCAGGGCCTCCCCCTGCAGCAGCTCCCGCTGCGGCAGCTGCCGATCCGCAACCTGCCGCTGCTGGGCAACTCCGGCGGCCTGCCGGTGGTCGGCGGCCTGCTGATGCCGGACGGCCAGCCGGCGCCGGCTCTCGACCGGCCGATCGCCCGGTCGGCCCGCAGCACCCACCCGGACACCCCGGACACCAGCGGCCTCCCGGCCGGCGGCATGGCCGTCATCCCGGCCGCGACCGCGGCGCCGAAACCCGGCAAGCTCAAGCCCGCCGCCGCGCCCGAGGACCCGCGCCTGCACGAGGAGCCGATCGACGAGCACCGGCCGTTCTCGGCCGAGGGCCGGCCGATCGCCGGGATCGACAAGCAGTACCGATAGACGACGAGAAGGCCCGCCCCTCGACGAGGGACGGGCCTTCTACGTTGCCGTGCTAGCCGGCGACCGACCCCACGACGACCGTGGCCCGGCCGACGACCGCGCCCTCGTTCGTCACGATGGCCAGGTCACCGAAGAGCTGCCGCCCCTGCGCGGGCGCCGCGGCCACGGTGACCGTGCCGCTGACCGTGGTGCTGGCCCCGTTGGCCAGGGTGACCGCCGTGCCCGGCACGGTGACCGAGCCCAGCGCGGGGCTGTAGTAGACGTCCAGGTAGTCGTAGGCCGTCGAGCCCGCGGGCACCGAGTAGCCGTCCACCACGACCCGGTAGTCGCCCGCGGCCGGGTTGGCCAGCGAGATCGACTCCTCCGAGTCGCCGTCCGCGTCCGAGCCGACGAGGGTCTCCCCCCGGTAGAGGCTCAGGTCGAGGTCGGCCGCGGCGTCGGCCGGGTTGCCGATCGCCACGTTCAGCGCCGTCGAACCGGCCGGCAGCGTGAAGGTGAACTCCTGGCTCGCGCCGTCGGCGATCGTCGGCCGCTGCCGGTTGGCGCTGCCGAGCGAGCCGCCCTGCGGCGTGACCGTCACCGGGCCGAAGTTGTTCTTCACGGTCCAGGTGACCGGGTTGGCCGCGCCCACCGTCACGTTCGACAGCGTCGTGGTCTCGGGCGTCACCGTGACACCCTGCACCTTGGCGGTCAGCGTGAACGGGTTGCTGAGCACCGGCGTGGTCCGCCGGGACTCGACCTCGAGCTCCCAGATGCCGGGGATCGGGTTCTCGTACGCCCGCTCGCTCGGCTTGCAGGCCGCCTCGTCGCTGTAGTTGCTGTAGCAGGCCGTCGACGCCGTGTCCTCGACCGGAACGCCGTACGGGTTGATGCCGATCCAGCGGGTCTGCGAGCCGGCGGTCAGGCCGGACAGGTCGACCTGCAGCGCCTTCGTGCCGACGGGCACGTTGATGTAGAACGACGTCGTCGAGCTGCGGTCGACCGCGCCCTTGAAGGTGTTGACGTAGGCCGGCTTGACCGACTCGACGCCGGTGACGACCGTGTTCAGCACCTCGAAGTCGATCACCGGGGTGCTCGGGTCGTCCACCTGCAGCAGGGCGCTGGTGACGCCGCTGTTGGCGCGCACCACGACCGGCACGGTGACCGTCTTCTTCAGCGGCAGCGCCACCAGCGGGGTCGTGAAGAAGTTGGCCCGGTCACCCTTGAACGACAGCTTGTGCAGCACCGGGTAGCTCGGGCCCGACGTACGGGTGAGCTTGACGTTGACGACCTTGGTCTGACCGGCCTTGAAGCCGCCGGCCGAGGCCGCGCACCGGTTGTAGATGCCCACGCCCTGGCCGTCGGTGGCCAGCAGGTCGTCGAGCGGGGTGCAGACCGGCGCCGACGACGTGTAGTCGCGGGTGACCGGCTTGCGCTTCAGCGTGTTCCACGCGCTGGGCACGTCGAGCTGGCCGTAGCCCTGCTCGTTGACCTGCTCGCCGGGGACGGCGTCGGCGGTCGAGTAGATCGAGCGGCGCAGCTGGGCCGGGGTGACCTTGATGCCGTTCTGCTTGGCCGCCGAGAGCAGCAGCGCGGCGCCACCGGCGGCCTGCGGGGAGGCCATCGAGGTGCCGTTCTGCATCGAGTAGCCGATCGGCAGCGTGTACGGGACGGTGGCCAGGCCGGCCACGGTCTCCCAGGTCGGGTTCAGCGAGATGGCCGAGCCCGGGGCCGCGATGTTCGGCTTGAAACCGCCGTCCTCACGCGGGCCGCGCGACGAGAACGGGATGAGCTGCTGGCTCTTGCGCGTGGTGGCGCCGTAGTTGGCGAGCCAGGTCTCCTTGGTGATGCTCGCCGCGACGCTGACCACGTCGGTCGCCACGGACGGGTCGCCGATCGTGTTGACACCCGGGCCGCTGTTGCCGGCCGAGATGAACATCTGCACGCCGTACTTGCGGATCAGGTCGTTGTAGAGCTGGGCCCGCGCGTTGTTGCCGTCGTTCAGCGCCGGCAGACCGCCGATCGACATGTTGATCACGTCGACGTGCCGGTTGATCACCAGATCGGCCATGCCGGTGGTCAGCGCGGCCGCGGTGCAGCCGCCGCCCCACGAGCAGGCCCGCGACGACACGATCTTCGCGCCGGGCGCCTGCCCGTCGAAGTCCTTGTTGCCGAACAGGTCGTTGCCCGCGGCGATGCCGGCCACGTGCGAGGCGTGCAGGCTCTCCGGAATGCCGATGTTGACGAAGTCGCCGACGGTGCCCGCCGGGTAGCCGGCCGGCTCGAGGTCGACGTCCTCGCGGTACTCGACGACGAACGGCATGCGCTCGACGACCGCGGTGGCCGGGTTGTCCTGGCCGAAGTACCCGACGTCGTACTTCTCCTTGTACGGCCGCATCACGGCGTCGTCGGTGAAGTCGAAGTTCTGGTTCACGTCGACGCGGATGTCGTGCGTCTCGGGGTTGTAGAGCACACCCCACGTGTCGTTGGTGTCACCGTCGCGGTTGACGTCGCCCGCCGCGTCGCTGGCGGCCGTGATCGACTCACTGAAACGGTTGACGCGGTAGTTGCCCGCCGGCGCCTTCCAGGTCGCGCCCGCGTACGTGAAGCTGGGGCCGGCGACCGCGGTCAGCATGGCCCGCCACGAGCCGTCACCCTCCAGCAGCGGATCGGTGGCGGTGACCCAGTCGACGATTTTACGCTCGCCGGTGGTGGTCTTCTGCAGGGCCGGGTGCGCGAGGTCCACACCGGAGTCCATGATGCCGATCGTGATGCCGCGGCCGTCGTACTTCGGGTTCTTCTTCTTGAAGTCCACCGAGCCGGTCTCGTCGGTCGGCAGGTACGGGTTCGCGGCGGGCGTCTTGGGCCCGGGCGGCGCGAGAGTGGCCGACGGCTTCGACGACTGCTTGGCCGACAGGTCGGTCTCCGGCAGCTTGATCGTCTCGTCCAGGTCGACCGCCTGGATGCCGGCGAGCTTCGCGGCGGCGACCACCTTGCTGGTCGGCACCGAGGCCAGCACGTAGCCGATCTCGTCGAAGCGCTGCGCGACGACGCCGCCCAGGCTCTTGATCTTCGCGGCGACCTCGGCCGATTTGCCCTGCTCGGCCGCGATGATGACCGTGACGTTCTTCTTCTTGGCCGCCTCGGCCTGGGCCAGCAACTCGGCGTCGTGCGAGCCGAGCGTGTCGGCCGGCGACTCCTTGGGCGTGTCGGACGCCTTCTGCTCAGCGGCGGGCAGCAGGCCCGCGCCGGGTTCCGCCGCGGCCGGGAGCGAGCCGGTCATCGTCGCCGCGCCGGTGGCCAGGCCGGCCGCCAGCACCGAGATGAACGTTCGACGGCCCCATGTGGATTGTTGTCTCACGTACGGGTCCTCCGGAAGGAAGGCGCTCAGCGGGGGTCGACTGAGCGCATCTCCCGAATCTTCCGATCGATCTCCATAGAAGTCACTACGGTCGATGACGTCGTGACGAGGCCGTGACATTCCGTTCGACGCATGGAAACGTCCAGATTTCCATGCGGTTACCAGCGAAAACACCCACTATGGGTCCCATCGAAATCAGCCCATGCGAAGCCAATTGCCCGACCCGGCGGCCAGCCGCAGCACCTCGTCGACCGACCATTGGTCGTAGGCGTGATGCCCGAACTTGCTCGCCACCGTGCGCCCGCCCGGCGCGATCAGGAAATCGGCCGGCAGCCCGAGCCGCCCCTGCCGCTGCCTCCCAGCCGGCCCGGCCTCCCTTCGCCGGCCGATCATCACGCTGCTCCGGGCGACCGCCCGGATCACCGGCCCCCACGCCCGCGGATGCAGCAGCGACCGCGGCGACGCTTGCACCCCGTACTCGGCATAAAGCCTCTTCTCCGGATCGGGGATCACGGCGAACGGCAGGTCGTACTCCCGTAGCTCCTCGGCCGGCGAATGGAACACGACAACTTCACGGATCCCGGCCGCCTCGATCTCGGCGTGCCGCTGGACGATCGACCGAAGGTGCAGATTGCAGATCGGGCAGCCGGCAAAACGCCGGAACTGCAGGTGGATGAGGCGCTCGGGGTCGGGGACGGTCACCGCCGCCCCGTCGACGGCGATCAATTCGCGCATGACGGCTCCCTCGTAGGCGTACGTCGTACGCTTAAGCGTGTAGGCGTACCGCGTACGCTGTCAACCCGTGCCCCGTGCCCGTTCCCTGCACCCCGACCGCCTGGCCGCGGCCGCGCTCGCCGTCATCGACCGCGACGGCCTGCCCGGGCTGACCATGCGCGCCGTCGCCACCGAGCTCGGCATGAGCACCATGGCGCTCTACCGCTACGTCGCCGACCGCGCCGAGCTCGAGCTGCTCGTCACCGACTGGTGCCTGCGCGACCTGGACACGTCACCACCCGGCGATCCGCACTGGACGGACCAGATCAAGACCTTGGCCCTGCGCGTACGCGACCAGGTCGGCCCCCATCCGCAGGCGATCCCGCTGCTGATCGCCAACCGGCAGCGCAGCCGCATCCTGCTGCGCTGGTCCGAGTCGGTGGTGACCGTGCTGGCCGCGGCCGGCTTCACCGGGGCCAACCGGGTGATCGCCCTGCGCGGCCTGGTCGGCTACCTCAACGGCGCCCTGCTTCAAGGCCAACTGGGCGCGCTGGCCGGCCCCGGCACCGAGGTCATCGCGGCCCAGAGCGACTTCCCGATGATGGCCGAGACCGCCCGGGCGGCCCGGGCGGTCTCGGCCGACCGCGAGTTCGCCGGCGGTCTCGACATCGTGCTGCGCGGGCTCAGCCGATCCGGTCCGGGCGGCGCCGGCCCAGCACCGAGTTGACCGCGACCAGCACCACCAGCAGCCCGGCCAGGATCTCGATCGAGCCCGCGACCAGCGGCGTCAGCAGGCACAGGACCCCGAAGACCGGGAAGATCAGCAGCAGCGGGCCGCTCAGGTGCGGCCGGATGTGCAGCAGGTAGACGAAGAGCAGGTAGACCGCGACCGGCACCGCGATCGCGTACCCGGCCATCGTCCGTGAGATCTCCGCGTGATGGGTCACGTAGTCGACGTTCACCCCGAGACCGGCCCCGACCGCGGCCGCCGCCGCGAAGATGAAGTAGTGGCCGTAACCCCACATCAGCGACGTGCGCAGCCGTGTGATCAGGTTGTGGGCCGACCGGTCGAAGTAGAGCCACCACAACGCGAAGACGATCACGATCCCGGAGACGGCCAAGCTGATCAGCTCGGTCTGGTACTTGCCCTCGCCCTCCTCGAAGGCGCTCTGGAACGCCACCGTCGCCGACAGCACCGCCTCACCCAGCACGATGATGGTGAACAGGCCGTACCGCTCCGAGATGTGATGCGGGTGGTAGGTCGTCGGGCCGCCCGGCGCCGCCTCGGCCCACACCGGCACGGCCAGCTCCAGCAACGCCAGCGCGATGAAGGCGGGCGCGATCCACGGCGAGTCGTGCGGGATCAGCAGGCGCAGCAGCCACAGCACCTGCACCGCGGTCACGCCGATCGCATACCGGTACGCGGTCGCCCGGCGCTGCGGGTCGGACCGGGCCGCGCGCAGCCACTGCGACACCAGGGCCAGCCGCATGATGACGTACCCGATGGTGATCAGCAGGAAGTCGGTGCGCTCGAAGGCCGCCTCGACGCCGGCCGCCAGCACCAGCGCGCCGGCGATCTGGACCAGCGTGGTGATCCGGTAGACGTCGTCGTCGGTGTCGTAGGCCGACGCGAACCAGGTGAAGTTCATCCACGCCCACCAGATCGCGAAGAACACGGTCAGGTAGCCGTAAAGGCCATGGCCCACGTGGTGCTCGGCGATGCTGTGGTGCAGCGGCAGGGCGGCCTGGGCCACCGCGACCACGAAGCAGAGATCGAAGAAGAGCTCCAGCGGCGTCGAGACGCGGTGCGGCTCGTCGGCCGAACGCGCGCGCATCGGCGTCAGGAAGGTGCGGGTCGGGCTCGTCATGCGTGCTCTCCGTCTATGAAATCCCAGTTGAGAAGCGTGAACGGCGCCTCCTCGGAGGCGCCGGCCCGCCGGTACGTGGCGCGGGCGGCGACGTTCCCCGGCTCCGTGCCGACCCACATGCCGTAGCAGCCGTTGCGGCGGGCGATCCCCGCCAGCTCTTCGACCAGGCGGGTGGCCACTCCGTGACGGCGGGCGCCCTCGGTCACACCCAGCTCGTAGATGAACATCTCGGTCCCCTTGTCCGGGTGGGTCATCTCGACCCCTGAGACCATCCCGACCGGTACGCCTTCGTCGTCGTAGGCCAGAAGCAGGTGATGGCCCGGCGACGCGAGGAAACGCTCGGTCGCGGCCGGCAGCGGCGGCCCGTCGAACAAGCCGGCTGCGGCCTCGACCGCCTCGGCTTTCTCGACCCGTTCGATGCGCATGGCGACCACCATAGGTGGCTGATCGCGTCGTACCCAGGTCGTAGCATGACGCGCATGACCGACGGCTACGTGCTCGGTGTGGATCTCGGCACCTCGCACACGGTGGCGATGCTGCGCCGGCCCGACGGGCGCACCCGGCCGCTGCTGTTCGACGGCCGCCCGCTGCTGCCCTCGGCGGTCTTCCTCGACCCCACCGGCCGCCTGCACGTCGGCGCCGACGCGCTGCGCCTCGGCCAGGCCGACCCCGGCCGCCTCGAGCCGCACCCGAAACGCCACGTCGACCAGGACACGGTGATGCTCGGCGACGGCGCCACCGTCGGCGTCGCCGATCTCCTGGCCGCCCTGCTCGAAGCGGTCGCCCGCGAGGCCGTGGCCACCGCCGGCTTCCTGCCCCCGGCCGTGATCACCTACCCCGCCGCCTGGGGCGCCCGCCGCCGGGCCGTGCTGACCCACGCCCTCGACAAGGCCGGCTGGCCTCCGGACACCCTCGGTCAGCCGTCCGACACAGCCCTGGTCCCTGAGCCGGTCGCCGCCGCCCGCTACTTCGCCGAGGTCCTGCGCCGCCCCCTGCCCGACAAGTCCGCCCTGGCCGTCTTCGACTTCGGCGCCGGCACCCTGGACATAGCCGTCGTCCGCCGCGACGCCACCACGTTCGCCGTGGCGGCCTCCGGCGGCGCCGACGACCTGGGCCGCCTCGACATCGACGCGGCCCTGGTCGAGCATCTCGGCAAGTCGCTCAGCGGCGCCGAGCCCGCCGCCTGGCAGGCGCTGACCGAGCCGGTCACCCTGGCCCAGTGGCGCGCGCGCCGCCAGTTCTGGGAGGACGTCCGCGGCGCCAAGGAGATGCTGTCCCGCAGCTCCTTCGCCCCCGTCCCGGTCCCCGGCGTCGAGCAGGCCGTCCACCTGACCCGCGACGAGCTCGAGGCCGCCGCCGACCCGCTGATCCGCCGCGCCGTCGCCGAAGCCGCCACCGTGATCGCCGCCGCCGGCCTCACCCCCGCCGACCTGGCCGGCCTCTTCCTGGTCGGCGGCTCGTCCCGCGTCCCCCTGGTCGCCCGCCTGCTGCACAGCGAGCTCGGCATCGCCCCCACCGTCCTCGAACAACCCGAACTCCCCGTAGCCGAGGGCGCCACCCTCCGCCACGCCCCCACCACAGCCACCCCACCCCCGCTCACCGACACCCACGCCACGTCGCCAACCGACCCCGCCACCGCGCCCTCCCCAGCCGGCTCGCCTTCCTCCCCCTCACCCGCAGGCTCCGCCCACTCAGGACCCTCCGCCCAAGCCGCCCCTTCTCCCTGGGCCAGCCCTCTCTCTGCGGCCGACAAAACGGACGAGCGCGAGTACGTCGAGGCCGTCGACCCGTGGGCCGCCGGAGAAGCCGCTGCGATCGCCGCCGGCCACCTCGCGCCCGGCTCGCCCACCTCGTCGGCCCCGGCACCCGGTTCGCCGGCGGGCACGCAGCCGGGCTCACCGACGTCCTCGGCCGCGGCGCCCGGCTCCCCCGAGCCGGCTCCCGAAGCGCCCTGGCAGCCGCCCACGCCACCACCCGCAGCCTCCCCCGATCCCGCCGCCAAGAGCCGCCGCCGAACGTGGACCATCGCCGGTGCCGCCGCCCTGGCCCTCCTGCTGGCCGGCGGCAGCGCCCTCGCCTGGACCCTCTGGCCGCGCCACCCCTCTCTCGACTACCACCCCCTCTCCGAGCTGCAGCACGTGCCGCCCGTCGTCGAGATCGGCTCGGCCTGGTCCGACGCCGCCGTCCGAGGCGACCGGGTCTATTTCGCCAGCACCAACTACGACAACGGAGACCTCGGAGTCGTTGCACTGGACGCCGGAGAAAAATCCGCCGCCTGGAGCCACCGGGAGACCGGCGTCGCCCAACGCTGGCAGGAGATGGTCGCCCTCCCCGACGGCGTCGCCCTGTTCAGCGACACCGACTCCAGCAAAGGCACCAGCGAACTGGTCATCCTCGACGCCGGCCGGGGCGACAAACGCTGGCAGCGCACCCTCGGCCGCGACGATGTCGTCTACTTCGCCGGGGACCGCGCCATCGTCGCGGACCGGCAAGGCCGCCGCTTGCTCGGCCTGAAGCTCGACGACGGCAGCGAGGCCTGGGCCCAGCCCGACCCCGGCGAGTCCACCTCGCCCACCGCCGTCCACCTGGTCACCACCCCGGCCGATCTGGACGGCCCGGCCGGCCTGACCGGCCGGCCCTTCGACGCCGACCCGGGCGACGACCCGCGCCTGGTCCAGATCACCCCCGACCACTCGGTCCGGGTCCTGAACGCGAACTCCGGCAAGATCATCGCCTCCCGGGCCAACGTGGCCGACACCGACGACGACGTGGTCGCCCACAACGGCCGCCTGATCGTCCGCGAGGACGAGGACGCCGACCGGATCGTCACCTACCAGCTCGACCAGCTCGGCGAGCCCGACGTCACGTACACCGCCCCGACCGCCACCGCCAAGCTGGGCGGCCTCACGCCCTGCGGCGACGACCGGGTCTGCGCCATCGAATCGACCGGCTACGGCGACGAGAACGCCACCGTGATCGCGCTCGACGTGGCCAAGGGTGGGAAGCTCTGGTCCCGCAAGGCGGCCAAGGCCGAGACCCTCGTCCCGGTCGGCGAGGCTGTCCTGGCCCGCTCCACCACCCCCGAAACCACCCTGATCGACGCGGCGGGCGAGCAGGTCGGCACGGGCAAGTTCGATGCCGTACGCCTCGACGCCGCCAACATCCTCGAGTTCAGCAAGCCCCTCGTCGGCTACGTCGACGACCCGGCCGTGGCCGGCCGCCACCTGGGCGACGACCCGGTGCAGCTGGGCCCGCTGCAAGGCGTGCGCACCAGCACGTGCGCCTGGAACACGTCGGTGCTGGCCTGCGTCGCCGACAAAGACTTCATCGTGACCCGTTTCGCCGAATGAAAAAGGCGGCCCCCCACCGGGGGCCGCCTCTCAGCTGGGTCAGGACGTCAGATGCGGACGCCGGACTCAGCGTTGAACACGTGCAGAGCGTTCGTCTGCGGCTTCACGTACACCGTCTCACCCATGTTGGGCATGTGGCGCCGGTCGGTACGGACCGTGAAGCGCTCCGAACCACCCTCCAGCTCGGCGTGGCCGTACACGTTGGCGTCCGAGCCGAGGTCCTCGACCAGGTCGACGACGATCGGGAAGCCGCCATCGTTCTCCGACACCAGGTCAGCCGCCTCCGGACGGAAACCGATCGTGACCTTGCCGCCGCCGCTCTGCGCGGCCGCGGTCTGCTCGCGGGTCAGCGGAACCGCCAGCGTGCCGAAGTGGCCACCGGCCTCAGTCAGCGGAACAGTCTTGATGTTCATGGCCGGGGAGCCCATGAAGCCGGCCACGAAGACGTTGCCGGGCGTGTCGTACAGCGCACGCGGGGTGTCCACCTGCTGCAGCACACCGTCGAGCATGACAGCCACCCGGTGACCCATCGTCATGGCCTCGACCTGGTCGTGCGTCACATACACGGTGGTGACGCCCAGCTTGGCCTGCAGCGTGGCGATCTGCGAACGCGTCTGGACACGCAGCTTGGCGTCAAGGTTCGACAACGGCTCGTCCATGAGGAACACCTGCGGCTCACGCACGATCGCGCGGCCCATGGCGACACGCTGGCGCTGACCACCGGAAAGCGCCTTCGGCTTGCGGGACAGGTACTCGTCGAGCTGCAGGAGAGCCGCGGCCTCCTTGACCCGGCGGTCGATCTCCGCCTTCGAGGTCTTCCGCAGCTTCAGCGCGAAGGCCATGTTCTCGTACACCGACATGTGCGGGTACAGAGCGTAGTTCTGGAAGACCATCGCGATGTCGCGCGACTTCGGAGGAAGATTCGTGACGTCCTTGCCCTCGATGAGGATCCGACCCCGGTCGACATCCTCGAGCCCCGCCAGCATGCGCAGCGAGGTCGACTTGCCACAACCGGAAGGGCCGACCAGAACGAGGAACTCCCCGTCACCGATCTCGAGATCCAACTCGTTCACCGCGGGACGCTCAGCCCCCGGGTAAATACGAGAGGCCTTGTCATAGGTAACCGTAGCCATGGTGCAGCGACTTCCTTTCCACCGGCAGGAACGTGCCGGACGATCCGAGTGGAAACAGCCCCGTAAACGTAAAGCTTTTTACACGTCATGCCAAGGGCGGCCCATAAGCCCACAGCAGATATGCTGGGCCCCGCACCACCCGCCCCTGTAGCTCAGATGGCCAGAGCACCCGTCTTGTAAACGGGAGGTCGTCGGTTCGATCCCGACCGGGGGCTCGCTGGCGGAGGAGTCTGCTTGCAAGAAGCGCACGCCTTGCCATCTCGCGTATCTACCTGGGGGCCGAGCCCCCAGACCCCCACGGTGCGGTGGTTGCGGTGAGGGGGCCGCTCGCGGTGGGGTGGGGGCGGATCTGGCGCCTTCGGCGATCACAGGTCCGCCAGGCGGGACCGACGCCAGGCAGCGTCGCCACATCCACCAGGGCGGGACCGACGCCAGGCAGCGCCGCCACATCCACCAGGGCGGGACCGACGCCAGGCAGCGCCGCCACATCCACCAGGGCGGGACCGACGCCAAGCAGCGCCGCCCCGCCCACCAAGGCGCGACCAACGCCAAGCAGCGCCGCCCCGCCCACCAAGGCGCGACCAACGCCAAGCAGCGCCGCCACCTCCACCACCAGGCGGTGGGAGGTCAGGCAGTGGCCCTACATCCGCCGGGCGCGTTGGGACTTGGCAGCGTCTGCGGCTCTCGGAGTGGGCAGCGGAGGAAGGGCGCGTGGCGCGCAAGCGGGTCAGTCGGAGGCGCGAGTGCGCGGCCGGCTAGGCGGAGCGGCACCCGCGTCTTCTGGGCCGGGTGGCGCCCGCATTTCTCAGGTGGGGCAGCGCCCACGACCTGGTTGGTTCTGGCTTGGGTGATCCCGTTGCGACGACGTGTGGGGTTGATCGCGCTTGGGTGGGGTGTGCAACCGGGGTGTGGTTGCGCACCCCACCCAAGCGCGATTCCCTCGCTCGGCGCCGCAACGGGATCACCCAAGCCCCGCCCTTCCGCCCCTCACTCCGATCCCAGCAGCGATGACCGGGGTCTGGGGCAGCGCCCCAGGGTCTTCCCCATCCGCACGACCGGTGCCTGACGGGTCTTCCCGATCCGCACGACCGTGCTCCGGAGCAGCGCCCCAAGATCCCGGGACAACGCCCCAAGATCCTCCCCCTCGTTGATCACTCCGTGAAGATCAAGTTGTACGCCGCGGTGACCGCCCTGGTCATGGTCCCCACTCCAGCAGCCGCCGCCCCTTTGAACAACGACTCTGGCGGCACCCGCTCCTACGCGCTGAAGGTGAACGTGCCCGCCAAAGACGACCACCCGCCCGTGATCACGGGCGGGTGGGTCCATGAAGACTAACGGCCTGTCACTGGCCGTAGGAGCGGCGCCGGGTCACCTCGGCCAAGGTCACTGCGGCGGCCACGCTGGCGTTCAGCGACTCCACGTCCGAGGCCATCGGGATGCTGACGCGCAGGTCGCAGGTCTCGCCGACGAGGCGGGACAGGCCGCGGCCTTCCGATCCGACGACCACGAGCAGCGGGCCGACGGCCGCTTCGAGCTGGTAGAGGTCTGTCTCGCCGTCGGCGTCGAGGCCGATCGCGGTGAAGCCTTCCTTCTGCGCGGCCTTGATGGCGCGGGTCAGGTTGACCACCTGCGAGACCGGCACGCGGGCGGCCGCGCCGGCGCTGGTGCGCCAGGCGGTCGCGGTGATGCCGGCCGCGCGACGCTCGGTCATGAAGACGCCGTGGCCGCCGAAGGCCGCCACGGATCGGATGACCGCGCCCAGGTTGCGCGGGTCGGTAATGCCGTCGAGGGCGACCAGCAGCGGGGCCGGCTGTTCGAGGGCGGCGGCGACCAGGTCGTCGAAGTTCTCGTAGGCGAACGGCGGGACCTGCAGGCCGATGCCTTGGTGGAGGACGCCGCCGGTCATCCGGTCGAGTTCGTTGCGGCCGATCTCGAGGATCGGGATGCCGCGGTCGCCGGCGGTGCGGACGATCTCGGTGACCCGCTCGTCGATGTCGATGCCCTGGGCGACGTAGAGCGCCGTGGCCGGCACCGCGGCCCGCAGCGCCTCGACCACCGGGTTGCGGCCGAGCAGCAGCTCGGGGCCTTCCTTGGTGGGGTTGGAGCGCCGGCCGGGGGCGACCCGGGGGCCACCGCGCGGGGTGAACTTGCCGCGTTGGGGCACGCCGCGACCGCCGCCCCGGCCCCAGGTGGTGTCCTTCGTGCCGGGGATGCCGATCTTGGGCGCGCGGCCCTCGGCGGCCGCTGCCCGGCGCTCTTTCTCCTGCTTGCGGGCGGTCTTGTCGGGGAGTTTCTCGGTGCCCGAGTAGCCCTTGTGCCACGGCCGTTCGTCGGCGGGCAGGGTGCGGCCCTTGCCCTTGAGGCCGGAGCGGTTCTTACCGCCCGACCCGACCGCGGCGCCCTTTTTGGCGGTGGCCCGCTTGCTCGCGTTCTGGGAGTTTCCCGGCATCAGTGCTCTCCTACCGTCCATCGCGGCCCGGCCGGAGTGTCCTCCACCTGAATTCCCGCGTTCTTGAGCTGGTCGCGCACCGAGTCGGCGGCCGCCCAGTCCTTCCTTGCCCGGGCCTGCGCGCGCTGCTCGAGCGCCAGCTTGACCAGCGCGTCGACGACCGGCTTGAGGTCGCTCTGCGCGGCGCCACCGGTCCATTTCTCGTCGAGCGGGTCGAGGCCGAGCACACCCAGCATCGCGCGGACGGCGGTGAGCGCCCCGCGGATGCCGGCTTCGTCGTTGGCCGTGAGGGCGTTGTTGCCCTCCCGGATGCAATCGTGCACGACGGCCAGCGCGGCCGACGTGTTGAGGTCGTCGTTCATGGCCGCGGCGAAGGCCGGGGGCACGTCCTTCGGCCGGCCGGGGCCGACGATCTCGGCCGCGCGCTGCACGAAACCCTCGATCCGGCGGTACGCGGTGGCAGCCTCCCGCAGAGCGTCGTCCGAGTAGTCGATGCGCGAGCGGTAGTGCGGCGAGGCGAGGTAGTAGCGCACCTCGACCTCGCGGATGCCCATCGCCCGGACGGCGTCGAGGTCGATCACATTGCCCAGCGACTTGCTCATCTTGGCCTCGCCGAGGTTGAGCAGCGCGTGGTGCACCCAGTAGCGCGCGAACGGCAGGCCGGCCGAGCGGGACTGGGCGATCTCGTTCTCGTGGTGGGGGAAGGTCAGGTCGACGCCGCCGCCGTGGATGTCGAACTCGTCGCCGAGGTAGCGCCGCGCCATCGCCGAGCACTCGATGTGCCAGCCGGGACGGCCGCGGCCCCACGGCGACGGCCACGACGCGTCGGACGGCTCGTCGGCCTTGACGCCCTTCCAGAGGGCGAAGTCGCGGTAGTCGCGTTTGTCGGGCTCGCCGCCGTCGGACGGCGGGCGCATGTCGTCCGGGTTCTGGCCGGAGAGCGCGCCGTACTCCTTGTACGAGGTGATGTCGAAGTAGACGTCGCCGTTGCCGCCGGGCGCCGGGTAGGCCCGGTCGCGCTCGATCAAGGTCGAGATGAGCTCGTGCATCTCGGGGATGTGCGCGGTGGCCAGTGGCTCGTAGGTCGGCGGGAGCACGTTGAGGTCGCGGTAGTTGGCGTCGAGCACCAGCTTGTTGGCGAAGGCGATCGACCAGAACGGCCGGCCCTGGGCCTGCGCCTTGTCGAGGATCTTGTCGTCCACGTCGGTGACGTTGCGGACGAAGGTGACCTCGTAGTTGGTGTGCAGCAGCCAGCGGCGCAGGACGTCGTAGTTGACGGCCGAGCGCAGGTGACCGATGTGCGGCACCGACTGCACGGTGAGACCACACAGGTAGATCCCGACCTGACCGGGCGTCTTCGGGACGAAATCCCGGACGGATCGGGTCGCGGTGTCATACAAGCGCAAACTCACCTGACAAGGGTACCGGCCCCGCCAAGCCGATTCCCGCCCCGCCCGAGGGACCGGACGGGGCGGTTATCCACAGGTTGTCCACAACGCGCTACGGGCGGGTCATCCGCAGGACGTCGAGGGCGGTGTCCAGCTGCTCCTCGGTCAGTTTGCCGGACTTGAGGTGGCCGCGCTCGATCACGACGTCGCGGATCGACTGGTTCGTGGCCAGCGCCTGCTTGGCGATCGCGGCGGCCTCGTCGTATCCCAGGAAACGGTTGAGCGGGGTGACGATCGAGGGCGATCCCTCGGCGTAGGCCAGCGCGACGTCGGTGTTGGGGAGAAGGCCGTCGATGCAGCGGTCGGCCAGCAGACGGGACGCGTTGGCCAGCAGGCGGATGGACTCGAGGATGTTGCGGGCCATCACCGGCAGCATCACGTTGAGCTCGAAGTCGCCCTGGGTGCCGGCGAAGGCGACGGTCGCGTCGTTGCCGATCACCTGCGCGGCGACCTGGCGTACGGCCTCGGGCACCACGGGGTTGACCTTGCCCGGCATGATCGACGAGCCCGGCTGCAGGTCGGGCAGGCGCAGCTCGCGCAGGCCGGCCCGCGGGCCCGAGCCCATCCAGCGGATGTCGTTGACGATCTTGTAGAGCCCGACGGCGATCGTCCGGAGCTGGCCCGACGCCTCGACCAGGCCGTCGCGGGCGCCCTGGGCCTCGAAGTGGTCGCGCGCCTCGCTCAGCGGCAGGCCGGTGATCTCGCGCAGGCGGTCGATCACCTTGGGCGCGAAGCCGGGCGGGGTGTTCACCCCCGTACCGACCGCTGTGCCTCCGAGCGGAAGCTCGGCCAGACGCGGCAGCGTCGACCGCAACCGTTCGATGCCGTTGGCCACCTGCTGGGCGTAGCCGGAGAATTCCTGGCCCAGGGTGACCGGCGTGGCGTCCATGAGGTGGGTGCGGCCGCTCTTGACCACGTCGTCCCAGTCCTCGGCCTTGGCCCGCAAGGCCGTGTGCAGGTGCTCCAGGGCCGGGATCAGGGTCGCGGTCACGGCCTCGGTGGCGGCCAGGTGGATCGAGGACGGGAAGACGTCGTTGCTCGACTGCGACGCGTTGACGTGGTCGTTCGGGTGCACCGCGCGGCCCAGCTCGCGCGACGCGAGGGTGGCGATGACCTCGTTGGCGTTCATGTTGGACGAGGTGCCCGACCCGGTCTGGAAGACGTCGATCGGGAACTGGTCGTCGTAGCCGCCCTCGGCCACGTGGGCCGCGGCCGTCGCGATGGCCTTGGCCAGATCCTCCTCGAGCACGCCCAGCGCCGCGTTGACCTGCGCCGCCGCACCCTTGATCTGGGCCAGTGCCTTGATGTGGGCCGGCTCCAGCCCGCGGCCGGAGATGGGGAAGTTCTCCACCGCCCGCTGCGTCTGCGCCCGCCACAGGGCGTCGGCCGGCACCCGGACCTCGCCCATCGTGTCCTTCTCGACCCGGTAACCGCTCTCGTCAGTAGTCACGCCCTTATCGTCTCTCCCACAGCGCCGGTGCGCAGATGATCCTCGCCACCGAGTCGCGCGATCAGCTTCTCGACGGCGGGCAGCTCGGCCGCTTTGAGGACGGCCAGCTCGGCGCGGGCCAGGCCGAGCAGCCGCCGGGCCTCGACCGGGTCCTCGCCGGCCAGGCACTCGCCCAAGGCGGCCTGGGCCACGGCGATCCGGTAGGGCATCCGGGCCTGCCGGGCCAGCCGCAGCGATCGTTCGACCATGGCCCGGGCGCCCGCGCCGTCGCCGGCCCGCCGCAACGTCGCGCCCAGGCCGAGGCAGAACCGGGACTCCTGCTCCTTGTTGCGCACCTGCTCGGCCGTCTCGACGGCCAGCCGGTGCACGGCGACCGCCTCGTCGAGCCGCCCGTCGGCGGCCAGCAGCAGGGCCAGCTGGTCCCGCGCGTCGGCCTCGCCGTGCAGATAGCCAGCCCGCTGGATCAGCCGCAGGGCCGCCCGGACCTGGCGGATGGCCGCAGCCGTGCTCACGTCACCGAGCTGATGCTTGACCACGGCGATGTAGACCAGGCTGGCCCCGATCCGGGTGGGATCGTCGTTCTCGATCTGCGCCAGCAGGCGCAACCGGTAGCACCGCAGCGCCTCCCGGTACCGGCCGAGTCGCCGGTAGTTGTTGGCCAGCGTGTTGATCTCGTCGCGGCCGTGCCGGGCCGCGGTCAGCCGGCGTACCTCCCGGGCCAGCTCGATGCTCTTCTCCCATCGCCCGATCTCGTGGTAGACCACGGCCAGGTTCGACATGGCCTGGGCCAAAGCATCGCGGTCACCTCCCTTCCGGCGCAGGGCGATGGACCGCTCCAGCAGCGGGATCGCGTCGTCGTTGCGGGAGCGGCGGCAGTGCACCGAGGCCAGATAATTCAGCATGGTGGCGGTGGCGGCATGGTCGTCGCCGTCCTCGAGCATCACGCGGGCCTGCTCGTGCAGGCTGAAGACGTCGTCCAGGTAGGCGCCCATATAAAGGTGACGCCAGGCGGCGCGCGGCAACCGCCAGGCGTAACCGGCCAGCTCCGGGACGGCGGCCGCGGCCGCCACGTACCTCCCGAGCTGGGGTCGCTCCCGGTCGAGACGGGCGCCCGGATCGGTCAGCGCCGCCAGCAGATCCGGCCGCAGCGGCGTGAGCAGGCCGATGTCCCTTTCCACCCCTTGGCGGTACGCCCGGAGGTTGGTCGCCGTGGCCGCGTGCAACTGCTGGTCGAGCAGCCCGCGTAAAGCCTCGACCCGGTCGGCGGCCGGGAGTTCGGCCGCCAGCGCCGCCGCGAACTCGCGCAGCAGATCGTGCATCCGGGAGACACCCGGCTCGGGCTCGTCGATCAGGTGGACGTCGACCAGATCGTCGAGCACGTCCTGGACGGCGGGCCGGGCGAGCCCGGTCAGCGCGGCCGCGGTGAGCGCGTCGAACTCGGTGCCCGGACAGAGCCCCAGGAGGCGGAAGACTGCTTTGACCCCGTACGGCAGCTGGCTGTAAGAAACCGCGAAAGCGCTGGCCACCGACCGATCCTCGGCCGCCAGCTCGGGCAGAGCCGACTCGCACAGCCGGCGCACCAGATCCGCCACCCGCCAGCGCGGGCGGTGCGCCAGCCGGGCCCCGGCGATCCGCAGGGCCAGCGGCAGACCACCGCAGCGCCGGGCCACCTCGGCCGCCGCCGCCGGCTCCGCGCCGACCCGGTCCCCGACGATCCGCGCCAGCAGGGCCACCGCCTCGGCGTGCGGAAGCACCTCCAGCGACTCCGGGTGCACGCCGTCCAGGCCGACCAGCCGCCGCCGGCTGGTGACCAGGGCCAGGCTGCCCGGCGTGGCCGGCAGCAGCTCGGCCAGCTGGGCGCTGGCGGCGGCGTTGTCGAAGAGCACCAGCACCCGGCGTTTGGCCACCTCGGTGCGCCACAGGCCGATCCGGTCGACCAGCTCGGGCGGGATCCGCCCGGCGTCCACCCCGAGCTGGCGCAGCAGCACGAGCAGCGCCTCGGCCGGCTCGAGCGGCCGCTCGGCGCTGTGCCCGCGCAGGTCGACGAAGAGATGCGCGTCGGGATAGCGGTCGCCGAGCAGGGCCGCCACATGCAGGGCGAGCGTCGTCTTGCCGCTGCCGGCCATGCCGTCGACGACCGCGACGACCGGCCGGTCACCCGCCTCGCCCTCGATCGCGGCCACCAGCCGGCTCACCGTGGCGGCCCGGCCGGTGAAGTCGCCGACCGTACGCGGCAGCCACCGGACCGCCTTCGCCGTGCCCGGCCGATCGCCCGCCAGGATCGACTTGTGCAGCTGCTGCAGCTCGGCGCCGGGCTCGAGCCCGAGATCATCGCGCAGCACCTGCCGGGCCCGCCGGAACTCGGCCAGGGCGTCGGCCGGCCGGCCCGCCCGGTACAGCGCCGTCATGAGCTGCCCGCGCAGCCCTTCCCGCAGCGGGTAGCGCTCGACCAGCGCGGTCAGCACACCGACCATCTCCCGGTCGTGACCGGCGGCCAGCTCCAGCTCGGCCCACTCCTCGGTGACGGCCGCCCGTCGTTCGTCCAGCACCAGACCCGCGCTGCGGACGGCCTCACTCTCGGCCCCGGCCAGCGCCGGGCCACGCCAAAGATCAAGGGCTTGGCGGTACGCCGCCGCGTCGCCGGCCGCCCGGGCCGCGCTCACCAGACGGTCGAAAACGGCGAGATCCAGCTCGTCCGGCCCGAGCTCGACGCGGTAACCGGCCGGATCGGTCCGGATGGTGCCGGCCGGCAGCATCCGGCGCAGGCGGGAGACGCAGGTCTGCAACTGGCCGCGGGCCGTGGCCGGCGGATCGGCGCCCCACACGGCGTCGGCCAGCGCCCCGGCGCTCACCACCCGACCAGGGTGAAGCAGCAGCATGGCCAGCACGATGCGATCACGGCCAGCCGTGATGGTGACGTCCTGCCCGTCCACGGTGACGGTCAGTGGCCCGAGAATGCGGTACCGCATTGCCCGTCCCCCCGCCCTCCTCCTCGAGGCACCGAGCCTAACCGGGCTGTCGAGAGCGGGACGACAGCGAAACAAGAGCGCCTACCGGCAGTCTGAGGTTCGCCGCCGTACCGGGGATGTAACGCATCGCCCCAGCCCGGTACGGCGGCGTGCAGTGCCCCGACGGGGGACCGCACAGCCCGCCCGCGACGGCGGCCGCGGGCGGGCTGTAGGTATCTCGGTGATCACCGACGGTTGGACGATGCGCCGAGCGGAACGTAACGTCGGCGGGGCCCACCGACCCCCGGACGAGAAGGATCACCCCTCATGCGACGCGCCCTCCTGGCCGTGATCGCCGCCGGCACCCTGCTGACCGGCGCCGCCTGCGACGCGAACAGCCCCGATGAGGGAGAGGCGGCCGCACCCGCGCCGAGCGCCTCCCCCAGCGCCTCGCCCGAGCCGGACTACTCGGCCAACACCGAGCTGGTCTGCGGCAACCTGCAGAAGCTGTACTCGGTCGAGCTCAAGGACTTCGGCGCCGCGATGGGCAAAATGATCACCTACAAGGAGGCGAAGCAGCCCGCCGAGGCCAAGAGGGCCGAGGACGCCGCCACCGCCAAACTGAAGGCCGTCGCCGCGAAAATCCGCACCGACACCGCCACCGCGGAAGACCCCGAGTTCATGGCCGCCGGCCAGACCTCGGCGGCCAAGGTCGACGCCAGCGCCGTCGACCGCAAATACATCACCAAAATCAAGTCCCTGAAGGACCTGAACGCCACCATCGAACCGCAGTTCACCGAGTGGCTGAGCCCCGTCGCCGGCTACTGCGGCCCCAGCTGACCCCACCGAAGCCGCCACCGGCCACCGCGGCCTCCCCAGCGGGACAGCCCGTCAGCCGCCACCCGGCCGGACCAGCCGTCGGCTGCGACCCAGCCGAATCCGCAGTCGGCTGCGACCCAGCCGGACCAGCCGTCGGCCGCCAGCCAGCCGGACCAGCCGTCGGCCGCCACCTAGCCGGACCGGTCGTCGGCGGCGACCCAAGCCCACGCCAGCCGCGCCCAGGCGAAGCCCACGCCGGCCGCCCGGGCGCGGCTGGCCGTCGCTGCGGCGGCCCTCCTCCGCCTAGGCCTATTCGTCCAAGCTCGGGCTCGTCACGCCCTTCGGCGATGGCCCCGCGCCCGGACAAATCGGGCCGGCTCCGAGTTATCCACAGGCAGCAAATTACTTCGGCGCGACCGGACCGAGCCATGCCAGGCTTCCTGCCATGAAGCATCCTTCCTTCCTCGAAGCCGCTCCCCCCGCTCGCGACGATCAAGCACCTCCCGCCCAGGCCACAGCACCTCATTCGGCCGTGCCGACCCGAGTCAGCCGCGCCCACCCGACCCAGCGCCCGCCCGGCTCAGCCCACCCGCCTGATTCAGCACCCAGCTGACTCTCCCGCGCCGATTGCCTCAGCGGTGCCGGTTACCTCAGCGGTGCCGGTTGCCTCAGCCGGGCCGACAGCCTCAGCCGGGCCGGTTGCCTCAGCCGGGCCGACAGCCTCAGCTGTGCCGATTGCCTCGGCCGGGCCGACAGCCTTAGCTGTGCCGATTGCCCCGGCCGTGCTGATTGCCCCAGCGGTGCCGGTTGGTTCCGCCTTGCCTCTACCGGGTGAGACGGGTGATGGCGTTCTGAGCGAGGCGGCTCCGTCAGGCGAGGTGCGGGATGAGGCTGGCCCAGGCTTCCTCGGCCGCGCCGGCGATCGGCCCGTCCGATCCCAGCGCCGCCGGCCGGATCGGCGGCGGGTCGTCCCGCCGGATGGCCATCAGCCCAGCCCGATAGGAGGTCTGGATCTCCTCTTCCGCCGCGGCCAGCAGATCAGGCCCCACCCCGCCGAGGGTCACCAGGTCAGCGTCAAGCGCGTTGACCAGCCCCGCTATGCCCCTTCCCAGCGCCGCAGCAACCACCCGCACGGCATCGCGTTCAGCCCGAACTTCCCCGACCCGGGCCTCCTGCTCGACCGGTTCGGGGCGGGTGGCGGAGGCGATGATGCGGCGGGCGTAGGTCACCGGGTCGCGCGGGGGTGGGTGGCCCAGGTGGCGGGCCAGGGCGGTGCCGTCGACGGCGGTGCCCCAGCAGCCCTGGGCGCCGCAGGGGCAGGTGATCGCCGGGTCGCCGAAGGGCATGTGGCCGAACTCGCCCGAGGCACCCTGCGCGCCGATCATCAGGTGGCCGTGGTCGACGACGGCGCCGCCGAGGCCGCCCTCGATGCGCAGGTGCAGAGCGACCTGCGCGCCGGCGGCCGCACCCCGGGCCGACTCGGCCGCGGCGGCCAGGCTGGCGTCGTTGCCGGCTACGAAGACAAGCGGGGTTCGGCCGGCTGAGTGTGGGGCGCTCGTGACGCCGCCATCGGTGGCATGGGGGGCGCCGGAGACGCGGGTGCCGATCGTGCGGGACGAGCCGGGCGCCTGAGGAGCGCCGGATGAGCGCGCACCGATCGCGCTCGAGGAGCCGGGTGCTTGAGGAGCGCCCGATGTGCGCGCACCGATCGCACTCGAGGAGCCGGGCGCTTCAGGAGCGCCCGATGTGCGCGCGCGGACGCCACCGGACAGCCCGGGCGTCGAAGGGGTGAGGGGGCCGGCGGCGGCGCGGCGGGATGTGGAGGAGGCGAGGGCGTCGATCAGCGCGGGGCGGAGGGCGGTGAGGTCGACGTCGTGCCAGCCGAGGTTGGCGGCGTCGAGGTGGAGGGTGCGGGAGACGGTGCCGGGGACGGAGACGCCCATGGCCCGGACGCGGGAGGGGTAGGCCTTTTGCAGTTCGGTGATGGCGGCGTTGATGGCGGCGGCCACGGCGGGCCAGGACGGGTCTTCGTGGTGGGCCGAGCGGGAGGTCAGGGTGGTGCCGCCGAGTTCGACGACGTCGATGCGCCAGGACTCGTGGGTGATCTCGGCGGCCAGGACCAAAGGACCTTCGGGGTGGGGCACCAGGACGGTGGTGGGGCGGCCGCGGGCGCCGCTGGGGGCGGCGGGGGCCTCGGCCAGCAGGTGGGCCTGGGCCAGGCGGGCGACGAGCTCGGTGGTGGCGCCGGTGCCGATGCCGAGCAGGCGGGCGGCGGCGGCCCGGGTGACGCCGGGCGTGGTGTGGGCGACCCGGAGCAGCTCGGCTGAGCGCGTCGTCACAGCAAAGGATCCCTTCTTTTGCTCGTTTCCAGAGTTTATTCTGCGGCGGTGAGTATGAATCGTCCGGCGCTGGCCGTCATCGGGGCTTCCGCCTTCTTCTACGTGACCGCGGAGACGCTGCCGGTCGGGTTGTTACCGCAGATCGCCGACGGGCTCTCGGTCAGCGAGGCCGACGTCGGTCTGCTGCTGACCAGCTACGCCGTGGTGGCCGCGCTGAGCACGATTCCGCTGACGGCGCTCACCATGCGGGTGCCCCGGCACACGGTGATCGCGGTGACCGTGGCGATCTTCGTGGTGTCGCAGGCGGCGGCCGCGTTCGCGCCGACCTTTCTGGTGCTGACGCTGTCGCGGCTGATCTGCGCGCTCGCGCACGGCGTCTTCTGGTCGGTGAACGGTCCGGTCGTCGCGCGTCTGGCGCCGCCGGGGCAGGCCGGGCGGGCCACGGCGCTGGTCTTCGTCGGCAACTCGCTGGCCATCGTGCTCGGCGTGCCACTCGGTACGGCGCTCGGCCAGTGGCTCGGCTGGCGGGTGGCGACCGGCGCGATGGCCGTCGGTGGCGCGGTCTGCGTACTGCTGCTCCTGCGGGTGTTGCCGAAGCTGCAGCCCCTGCCGCATGACCTGAACGTGCGGCCCCGGGCGCAGCTGCGGGCGGCCGTGTCGATCATCCGGGACCGCAGGGTCGCCATGCTCTGCCTGATCACCGCGGTGGTCGTGATCGGGCACTTCGCGGCGTACACGTACATCGCGCCGCTCGTGCGGCGAGACGCCGGCCTCGAGGGTGTCGCCCTCAGCGCGCTGCTGCTGGGCTACGGCGCGGTCGGGCTGCTCGCGAACTTCCTGCTGGGCCGGCACTCGGACCGGCGGCCGGGTCAGATCGTGGCCGGGCTGCTGATCGTGCTGGCCGTCTCGGCGGGGCTGCTCGCCCCGGTGCTCGGGGTGGTGCCGACCGTGCTCGCGGCGCTGCTGTGGGGCGGCGCGTTCACCACGCTGCCGGTCTTCCTGGCCAGCGCGCCGCTGCGGGTTGCGCCCCGGGCCCGCGACGCCGCCTCCGCCGTCTACGTGGTCGCGTTCCAGATCGGCATCGGCGGCGGCGCCTTCCTCGGCGAACGCCTGGTCCGGGCCGGCCACCTGGGCGTGCTGCCCCTGGTCACCTCGGCCCTGGCCGTCGTCGCCGTCCTGCTGGTGGCCACCCTTGGCCGTGAGGTCTTCCCCGCCCGCCTGAGCGAAGAAGACCACCACCGCGTCGAGGCCCAACTCGCCGCCTGACCGGCGGACCAACGCAGCCGCGGCCACCTCCCCGACACAGCCGACCGCGGGCGGGGCGGCGTCAGGGTGGGGAGCGGCGCCACAGTGAGGCGCGGCGCCGAGATGGAGAGCGGCGCCGCGGTGAGGCGCGGCGCCGCGGTGGGGAGCGGCCATGGCTGGGGGCACGCCGCCGGGCGGGTCAGGCTTCGAGGGCGGCTTCGGCGGCGGCCAGGAAGAGGTCGTTCTCCTCGGGGGTGCCGATGGTGACGCGGACGCCGTCGGGCTGGAAGGGGCGGACGATGACGCCGCGGCTCTCGCAAGCCTGGCCGAAGGCGGCCGAGCGGTCACCCAGCGGCAACCACACGAAGTTGGCCTGGCTGGCCGGCACGTCGACGGAGAGCTTGCGCAGCGCCTCGGTCACCCGCTCACGCTCGGCGACGACGAGCGCGCACCGGCGGCGTACCTCCGCCTCCTGATCGAGCGCGGCGAGCGCCGCCACCTGAGCCACCAGGCTGGTGGAGAAGGGCGTCAGGACCTTGCGGATGGCCGTGGCCACCTCGGGCTGCGCGACCAGGTAGCCCATGCGCAGGCCGGCCAGGCCCCACGCCTTGGACATCGTGCGCAGCACGACGATGTTGTGGCGGTCGCCGTACGTGTCGACGCCGTCCGGCACCTGCGGGTCGGTGACCAGTTCGCGGTACGCCTCGTCGAGCACCACCAGCACGTCCGAGGGCACGGCGGCCAGGAAACGGTCGAGCTCCGCCTTCGGCACCGCGCTGCCGGTCGGGTTGTTCGGGTTGCAGACGAAGACGAGCCGGGTCCGGTCGGTGATCGCCTCGGCCATCGCGGGCAGGTCGTGGGCGTGCCCTGGGGTGTTGGGCACGCGGACGCTGGTCGCGCCGACACCGGCCGAGATGATCGGGTACGCCTCGAAGGACCGCCAGGCGTAGACGATCTCGTCGCCGGGCAGGCAGGTCGCCTTGACCAGGATCTCGGCCAGGGCCACCGAGCCGCAGCCGGTCACGATCCGGTCGGCGGCCACGCCCAGGCGCTCGGCCAGCTTGTCGCGCAGCGCCACCACACCCATGTCGGGGTAGCGGTGCACGTTCAGCATCGCCTCGGTCACCGCCTCGGGCACGCCGGGCAGGGGGCCGTACGGAACCTCGTTGCTGGCCAGCTTGACCGCCTCGGCGATGCCGAGCTCCCGGGTCAGATCGGCGAGATTACGACCGGGCACGTACGCGGGCAGGCCGTCGAGGTCAGCGCGAGTGAGGCGGGTCATCGTCCCTCAAATCAGTTGGTAGGGGCGCCGTTGGAGCCGCCCGTGGTGGCGTCGACCGGTTGGCGGTCGTGGGGTGGCAGGGCGATCACGACCGTACGGGCCGTCTTGTCGTGGAACGCCTGCCGCAGCTGCTGGTCGAAGACCGGCGAGATGCAGTCGATCAGCTGGAGCACGAAGCCGATGCCGGCGCAGCCCCAGGCCGGTGTCCAGAGGCCGAGCCGCGCCCAGCGGCCGAACGCGCGGCCGAAGCCGAGCGGCTCGGTGTTCTCGACCGCCACGACCTTGATGCGCATGACCTTCTTGCCGAGGGTCTGCCCGCTGCCGGCGATGGCGGGCGCCTCGTAGGCCAGCCACAGCAGGGTCGCCACGATCAGCATGGCCCAGAGCAGGCCGTCCATCCGGCCCGAGGCCTGCACGTCGAAGGCGCTGCCGCCGTTGGCCATCTCGTCGAGGGTGGCGCGGTACATCGGCACGAACTCTTTCGCCCACTGGTAGGCGAACCAGCCGTTGACCACCACGTTGAGCAGCAGCACGGCCAGGATGTCGAGCAGCCGGGCGACCAGCCGCGGGCCGAGCCCGGCCAGCGCGTAGCCGTGCGGGCGGGCCTGTACGGGGTACATCGAGGCGCGCATGCCGGGTGGCATCCGCTCCCACCCGGGCGGTGGCTGCCACCCCGGCGGCGGCTGCCAACCGGGGGGCGGCGGACCGGGTTGCTGAGGCCACCCTTGCGGCGGCACCTGCTGCCATCCGGGCGGCGGAGGCTGCTGCCCGCCCGGAGGCTGCTGCCATCCGGGCTGCTGACCCGCGGGCGGCCAGCCCGGCTGCTGACCCGCGGCCGGCTGCTGCCAACCAGGCTGCGAACCGGGGGGCGGGCCGGCCTGGGGCTGCTGCCAACCGGGCGGCGGGCCCACTGGGGGCGGGCCCGCTGCGGTCGGCGATCCAGGCGGCGGCACGGAAGTCGGAGCAGCTGCGGCCGGCGGGGGCTCCTCCTCGACCGGCGGCGGGCCGTCGGGCGGCGTCGCGTCGGCCGGGATGGCCTTGCCGAGCCAGCCTTCACCGTCCCAGTAGCGCTGGGTGTCGGGGTCGGCCGGGTCCTTGTACCAACCGGCGGGCAGCGAACTCATGGAAGAACCTTAGCGACCTGGGCCTGGGCGGTTTCTGAGTGCGGCGACCAGGTAATGAGGATTATTCACGACGGTGGCAAGGAAGCGGTCGACCTGCGGCTGAGTGGGGCTCGAGGTCGGTCGTGAATAACCCTCAAGTGTTACAGATTGCCGCGTCGCTCCTGCTCCCGCTCGATGGCTTCGAAGAGGGCCTTGAAGTTGCCCTTGCCGAAGCCGAGGGAGCCGTGCCGTTCGATCAGCTCGAAGAAGACGGTCGGCCGGTCCTGCACCGGGGCCGTGAAGATCTGCAGCAGATAGCCGTCCTCGTCCCGGTCGACCAGGATGCCGCGCTTCTTCAGCTCTTCGATCGGCGCCCGCACCTCACCGATCCGGGCCCGCAGTTCGGGGTCGTCGTAGTACGAGTCGGGGGTGTTCAGGAACTCGACACCGGCCTGCCGCATGGCGTCGACCGAGGCGATGATGTCGTTGGTGGCCACCGCGACGTGCTGGGCGCCCGGCCCGCCGTAGAACTCGAGGTATTCGTCGATCTGCGACTTGCGCTGGGAGACGGCCGGCTCGTTGAGCGGGAACTTGACCTTGCGGGTGCCGTCCGCGACGACCTTGGACATCAGCGCCGAGTAATCGGTGGCGATGTCGTCGCCGATGAACTCGGCCATGTTGGTGAAGCCCATGACCCGGCGGTAGAACTCCACCCACTCGTCCATCCGGCCCAGCTCGACGTTGCCGACCACGTGGTCGACGGCCTGGAAGTACCGCTTGGGCTGCAGACCGGCGTCGATCGCGGGCTGCCGGTCGACGATCGGCTGGCGGGCCACGAAGCCGGGCAGGAACGGGCCGTCGTATCCGGAGCGGTCGATCAGCGAGTGCACGGTGTCGCCGTAGGTGGCGATCACCGCGATCCGGACCGTGCCGTGCTCGTCCTTGATGTCGTACGGCTCGGTGACGCCGCGGGCCCCGGCCCGGGTGGCGTGCCGGTAGGCGGCGTCGACGTCGGGCACCTCGAGCGCGATGTCGCGGATGCCGTCGCCGTGCTTGGTGATGTGGTCGGCGCCGGGCGCGCCGGCGTGCACGGCGCCGGTCAGCACGAACCGGGCCGAGCCGCTGACCAGGACGTACTCGGCATGATCCCGGTAGCCCTGCTCGGGGCCGCGGTAGGCGACGAGCTTCATGCCGAAGGCAGTGGCGTAATAGTGGGCGGCCTGCTTGGCGTTGCCCACGAGGAACTGAAGATGATCGACGCCCTTGACCGGAAAGACGTCGGCGGTGCGGGTCCCGTGTTCCATCGTCTGCGTCATTGGCTGAGGTTGTCGCAGGTCACAGCGTTGGGCAACATGCGCTTCGGCGGTTGCGCAGTCTGCGCGATCGACTCGCCGTAACGGCGCCCTCACAGTGCAACTTGCACAGTTGCCCCTCGGCCATAGGTGATCTTCCCGACATACCCGATCGACACGGGCGCATCGAGATCCGTCGTCCGGGTGATTGACCTGGCTAGCGTGTCGCGCATGGCGTCCGGTGGCAGCCCGTGGAAGGGCTATGCGCTGGTCGCCATCGTGATCGTCGTCGTGCTGGCCACGACCGGGGTGTGGAACCCGTGGCCGAAGGTGTGGTCCTGGGTCAACACCAGTGAGCCGATCGCCGGCGACGCCGCCCAGTGGCAGCAGCGGATCGGCGGCAGCCCGCAGAGCGTCGCGATCGTCGGCGACGCGGTGGTCGTCGAGTACCGGACGTCCGTCGAGGCGTACGGCCTGACCGCCGGTGTGAAGCTGTGGGACAGCGACGCCGACTGGGCCTCGGTCGCCGGGGACGGCGACGACGCGGTGGTCGCCACCGGCCGGCTGCTCACCAAGGGCTACCAGGTGCTCGATCCGCACAGCGGGTCGGTGCTGCGGGCCGACACCGTGGCCACCGCCGTGTGGACGTACCGCAATGGTCTTCTCGATCTGCACTGCGCGAAGGGCGGCGACTGCCGGCTGACCGCGTGGGCCCCGCGCGGCAATAAGCCACTGTGGACCGTCGACACGGGTGGCATCGGTTTCGTGCTCAACGCGGCCAACCCCGATCTGCCCGACACCCGGCAGCTCACGGCCGATCGGGTGGACGACGACGTGGCGCGGCCGCGGCTGATGCCGAGCCTGATCGGGCTGCCCGACGACGGGCAGGTGCGGGTGGTGGACACGGCCACCGGGAAGGTCACCCAGACCGTGCGGCCCGATCAAAACCAGCGGGTGGCCATTGCGGGCGGTCGGGTTCTGACCGTCAGCGGTACGCCCGGTGACGGCACCTGCTACTACGGAGTGGTCGCAACCGACCCGCCGTCGCCGTCGCCCGTGTGGACCCGGGACGGGCTCAATCTGCGTACGGCCGACAACGGCTCGAACTGCAAGCAGGAGCGTGACCCGGCCGGCGGCGAGGACGTGCTGCTGGGTGTCGACCCGGTCGGGCGCGAGGAGCTGCTCGCCGCGCACGACGGCCGGGTGCTGTGGCACGGCGCCAAGAACGAGAACGTGCTGGCGGTCAACGACAACCACGCGGTGATCCGTAACGCCGGCAAGAACACGTTCCGTGGCTACGCGTTCCGGGGCAATCACACTGTGTGGGAGCGGCAGGTGGGTGCGAACGCGTCGGCTGCCCTTACCCCGTACGCCGCGGTGGTGGCCAGTCGGAAACCGGACCGAATCGTGGCGATCGCCCCCGCCACCGGGCGACTGCTGGCCGACGTGCGTACCGGCGCCCAGGTCTTCGCGGTCGGACCAGGGGGAATGATCGCCGTCTCGGGGCGCGACATGGCGTACGTCCCCTGGGCTTGACCCAACTGGTATGTGGGCAAGGGCGGAGCGGTTCGCATGAGGCGCCGCGGCTTGTCTAGGCTTGCCGCTCATGAGCAGAGGCGCCGCATTCACGTACTCGCCGCTGTTGCCCATCGGCGACGACATGACCGAGTACCGATTGGTCACGGACGAGGGTGTGGATGTCGTCGCCGGTCCGGGCGGCCGGCAGTTCCTCACGGTCGAGCCGTTCGCGATCACCCAGCTCACCGCGGAGGCGATGCACGACATCGCCCACTACCTGCGCCCGGCCCACCTGTCGCAGCTCCGCTCGATCATCGACGACCCGCGGGCCTCGGCCAACGACCGGTTCGTCGCCCTCGACCTGCTGCGCAACGCGAACATCGCGGCCGGCGGCGTGCTGCCGATGTGCCAGGACACGGGCACGGCGATCGTGATGGGCAAGCGCGGGCGCCACGTGCTCACCGACGGCACCGACGAGGAAGCCATCGCGCAGGGCGTCTACCAGGCGTACACCCGGCTCAATCTCCGTTACTCGCAGCTGGCCCCGCTGACCATGTGGGACGAGCGCAACACGGGCTCGAACCTTCCGGCCCAGATCGAGCTGTACGCGGAGGACCCGGGCGGCCAGCCCGACGCGTACAAGTTCCTCTTCATGGCCAAGGGCGGCGGCTCGGCCAACAAGTCGTACCTCTACCAGGAGACCAAGGCGCTGCTGAACCCGGCGCGGATGATGGAGTTCCTGGACGAGAAACTGCGCCTGATCGGCACGTCGGCCTGCCCGCCGTACCACCTGGCCGTGGTCATCGGCGGCACCAGCGCCGAGCACGCGCTCAAGACGGCCAAGCTGGCCAGCGCCAAGTACCTCGACAACCTGCCCCGGCACGGCACGATGGCCGGGCACGGCTTCCGCGACGTCGAGCTGGAGGCCGCGGTCCTCGAGCTGACCCGGGACTTCGGCATCGGCGCCCAGTTCGGCGGCCGCTACTTCTGCCACGACGTCCGCGTGATCCGCCTGCCCCGGCACGGCGCGTCGTGCCCGGTGGCGATCGCCGTCTCCTGCTCGGCCGACCGCCAGGCCCAGGCGAAGATCACGCCGTCCGGCGTCTGGCTCGAGCGCCTCGAGACCGACCCGGCCCGCTTCCTGCCCGACGTCGACGTCAGCAACGAGCCGGTGGTCAAGGTCGACCTCAACCGCCCGATGAGCGAGATCCGCGCCGAGTTGTCCAAGTACCCGGTCAAGACCCGCCTGTCGCTGAGCGGCCCGCTGGTCGTGGCCCGCGACATCGCCCACGCCAAGATCGCCGAACGCCTCGACGCGGGCGAGCCCATGCCGCAGTACCTGCGCGACCACGCGGTCTACTACGCCGGCCCGGCCAAGACCCCCGAGGGGTACGCGTCCGGTTCGTTCGGCCCGACCACGGCCGGCCGGATGGACTCGTACGTCGAGAAGTTCCAGGCCGCCGGCGGCTCCCTGGTCATGCTGGCCAAGGGCAACCGCTCGGGCCAGGTGACCCGCGCCTGCCAGTCCTACGGCGGCTTCTACCTGGGCTCGATCGGCGGCCCGGCCGCCCGCCTGGCCCAGGACTGCATCCGCCACGTCGAGGTCCTCGAATACCCCGAGCTCGGCATGGAGGCCGTCTGGCGCATCGAGGTCGAGGACTTCCCGGCCTTCATCGTCGTCGACGACAAGGGCAACGACTTCTTCGCCGAGGTCACCAAGCCCGTCCTGTCCATCGGCCGCCGCTGAAGCGTCGATCTCACGAAGGTCGGGCCGTCTCCATCCGCGAAGCGATCAGGACGGCTCTCGGACGGGATCCCTTCGCTGCTGATTGAACGGCTGGCCGGCGGAGGACCAAGCTGGGGCGTGGGGCACAAGCGGGAGTTCCTGGGTGGCATCGGGCTCGGGGCGGCGCGGAGGCGGCGGCTGTGGGGTCAGGTGCTTGCGCAAGTAGGCGGTCAGGGGGCGCTCGATCCAGCGGTGCACCACCCACGCGAAGGCCAGCATGACGGCGACCGTCCAGGCCAGGACGAGCCAGTTCGCGGTGGCGCCGCGGGTGGCTCGGATGATCAGCCAGCCGATGTTCTCGTGGAGCAGGTAGAACGGGTAGGTCAGCAGGCCGGCGGTGGTCAGGCCGCGCCAGCTGATCCGGGACGTCCAGCCCAGGGCGACGACCAGCATGATGGCGAAGAACGCCGTGACCAGCAGGATGGCGACGCCGTCGGAGAGGGGCGCCTTGATGTTGTCCTTCTCGGTCTGGGCGACGCGGGCCAGGACGTTGTGCTGGGCCATCAGGTACGACGCCAGCACCAGACCCCACCTCTTCAGGTCGGGGCCGAAGCGGTGGATCAGGTAGAACGCGATGCCGGCCACGAACAGCGGCGCGTACTCCGGCTGGAGCACGATGATCAGCAGGCGTTCCTTGCTCGTGTAGGCGATCGCGGAGGCCAGCAGCCATCCGTAGCCGAACCACATGACGCGTTCGAGCGTGAGCCCGCGCCACAGCAGCACGGCGAAGAGCAGGTAGAACCGCGCCTCGGCCCACAGCGTCCAGTAGACGCCTTCGACCCCGTGCACCCCGAGCGGCCACTGCATCATCGTCAGGTTGACCAGAATGTCGGTGATCGGCGGCGCGGTGGCGATGACCGGCCACAGGTGCACGATTGCCGACGTGATCAGCACGGCCGCCCAGTAGGCGGGAAAGAGCCGCAGGAACCGGGAGCGGATGAACGAGTTGGTGTCCCGCCCCCAGGCGCTCATACAGATCACGAAGCCGCTGATGATGAAGAACAGCTCGACGCCGAGCCAGCCGTACTTGGCGACGTCGTGGATGCGGGACACGGCGACCGCGGGTGAGGTGTCCCAGGCTCCGGTCACGTCGGTGCGCCCGGCGAAGTGATAGAAGGCCACCATCACGGCGGCCAAGAGCCGAATACCGTCCAGAACCACGATTCGGCTGGTGCGCTGCTGTCCCATATGCCTCTTTCAACGCGGGCGGCGCGTCGAGGTTAGCGGTTCATCGGCGTCCGTGTGGCCGGGCAAAAAGGACGAAGGCCGATCTCAGACAGCGGCGATTATCACAGTGTCGACCGTGAAGTAATGACCTGGTTTCTCCGGGTCGACCGGGCCGTCGCCGTCGAGGCGCTCGATGGCGACCCAGCCCTCGGTGACCTGCCAGAGTCCCGGTTTCCAGGTGAGCTTCTCGGTGCCGACCGCGAGCGGGAAGTACGCCTTGGTGGCCCCGGTGACGGCGTCGACGACCTTGAGGTGGCGGTCCGCAGTCAGCAGCACGAGCCGGCCTCTCGCGGCGCCCAGCACCTGTGCGCCGTCCGGCTGCGGCGGGATCGCGCGGCCGTCGGCGACGGTGCTGCCCTGGCGGTCGAGCACCACCGAGCGCTGCGGCCGCGCCCCGGTGACCAGCCAGCCCCGACCGGCCGAGTCCCGCAGCCCGCCGCATGAGGAAGAGGCCACCCCACAACCCAGGGGCGTGTACGGACCGGCCGGCCACCCGCTCACCGCCTGGCCCGAGGCCAGTGAGAACGCTTGCTCCGTGCACACGAACTGGCCGCCGGCCGTGGTGAAGGCGTCGTCGCACGAGATCGGCGCGGACCAGCGCCGCGCGCCCGAGGCCGCGTCGTACGCGTTGACCCGGCCCGAGCCGCTGACCAGGACCGCTCCGGCCCCGGTGAAGAAGTGGGCCGGCGCCCAGACGGTGGCGGCGCCGGTCCGGTGCCCGTCGAAGGCGGGGGCCTCGATGCCGGTGCCGGCCCGCCAGATGATCTTGCCGGTGCGGGCCGACAAGGCGATCAGCGAACCGTCGGCCCAGCGGCTGACCACCGTGCCGTCCACCGCCACGACGCCGGAGAGCCCGGACGGCCAGCGCCGCAGCGACCAGATCGCGGTCATCACGCTCTTGGCGTCGACCGGAGAGTCGGCCCGCACCTGGCGCGGCGACCCGTACACCCGGACGGCGTCGCCGACGATCAGCGGGGCCTGGTTGGTCCGGCCGGTGACCTGGGGTGATCGGGTCACGGCGACCGGATAGGGGGCCGTCGCGGCGGACGCCACCTCGGCCGGCTCGAGCACGCGCCAGCCGATCACCACGGCGGCGACGGCTACGACGAGCGCCACCAGCGTACGGATCAGCACTCGGAGCACCAGCAGAGGTTATGTCAGGCCGCCGCGGCCAGATCGTCCAGGTCGCGGCGGAGGGCGCCCTCCGCGGTCTCGGCGGCCAGACCGCCGAAGATCAGGGCGAGGATCCGGCCGGCCGGGGCGGTCGGGCTGCCGTCCTGCACGACCGTCACCATGGTCCCGCCGCGGTGCCGGCCGGAGACGACCGGCTGGAAGGAGTACGTCATCCGGTAGTCGGCCCCGATGCCGGGCGACGTGACCACGAAGCGGTCGGGCACCACGCACTCGAGCACCCGGAACTCCTCGGTCACCTCGCCCCCGTCGACCATCTGCCGGGTCTCGCGCCACACCGTGCCCGCGCCGAACTCGCCGTGGCTGCGCACCTCGACCCGGGTCACGGCGGAGAGCCACTCCCGGCGCCGGCTCAGGTCGGTGAAGACCTGCCAGACCACCGCCACCGGCGCGTCGATCGGACGGGTCACCACGACCGTCGACATAGCGTCACCTCCCACGTAGTCAGACAGTAACTATCCGACCACGAACGTGCTGTCCGGTTACGCGTACCCGCCGTTGATCAGGCCGAGCCGGACCAGCTCGGTGAGCGGCTCGACCACGTTGGCCACCCCGAAGCCGGCGAAGAGCGGCCGGGGCCCGTCGCGCTGGGCCCGGCACGCCTCGACCAGCGGCACCGGGTGGGTCGCGGCCAGCACCTCGGCCACCTCGGCCACCTCGGCCCCGCGGTCGGCGGTGATCGAGGCGGTGAGCACGTTGAGGAAGCCGTGGTGGGTGAAGCCGGTCTCGGGGTCGGTGTGCCGGATCGCGTGCCGCAGCCCGGCCGCCAGCCGGAACGGCAGCCGCCGGTCGCGGCAGGCGCAGAGCACCGCGGCCAGTTCGACCGGGGTCGGGAAGAGCTCGGCGGCGAGGCCGCCGACCCGGAATTTCGGCGCCATCCGCAGACCGGACGCGCGGGCCTCGGCCACCGCGTCCAGGGCGGCCAGCAGACCCCAGCTGAGCGGGATCTCCGCGTACACCTCGAGGGACCGGTCCTCGCCGGCCAGGGCGCGCAGGTTGGCCAGGCCGGGCTGCGGATCCTCGCCGCGGCGGGCCACCGCGGCCTCGAGGTGCAGAACCACGGCGCCGGCCGCGCGCAGCTTGTCCACGGCGATGGGCACGGCGCTGACGGCGACGTCGCCGACCAGGGCGACCGGGAGCTTTCCGGCGCTCAGGTCGGCACCGATCAGCGAGGCGGGGACGAGCAACGCCCCGAGCAGACCGGCGAACCAGCCGTCGCGGTGTTCGGCGTGCTTGGCGACAGCGTCGGTCACGTTGACCGGGCTCGGCGGCATCAGGGACGCGTCGTCCACCAGCCCGGCGAAGAGCGGAGGCACCAGCGTTGACACGAATCCGAACCTAATAGACGCTTCGAGAAGCGGACAACCACGTCCGCTATGTCGGTTTTGCCAACCAGGCGAGATCAAGGGTGGGAGGCGACGTTGCCGTACTACCGAACCGTCGGCGAGGTGCCGCACAAAAGGCACACCCAGTTCCGGCGTCCCGACGGCGGGCTCTACGCCGAAGAGCTGATGGGCCAGGAGGGTTTCTCCTCCGACTCGTCGCTGCTCTATCACCGGCACCCGCCCACCGCAATCGTCTCGGCCGAGACGTACGAACCACCGGCGAGCACGCGTACGCCGAATCTGCCCCTGAAACCGCGCCATCTGCGAACCCACAAACTCGACGCCGGTCCGGCCGACGCGATTCTGGGCCGCCGCCCGCTCATGGCCAACGACGACGTCCGCGTCGGCTACGTGGTGGCCGACCGTCCGTCGCCGCTCTACCGCGACGCGATCGGCGACGAGTGCCTCTACGTCGAGGAAGGCCGGGCGCTGGTCGAGACCAGCTTCGGCGCGCTCGAGGTGGGCACCGGCGACTACGTGATCATTCCGACCTCGGTCGTGCACCGGATCGTGCCCCAGGACGGCCCCGTCCGGCTGCTCACGATCGAGGCGACCGGCCACATCGGACCGCCGAAGCGCTACCTCTCGGTGCGCGGCCAGTTCCTCGAGCACGCCCCTTACTGCGAGCGGGATGTCCGCGGGCCCGGCGAGCCGCTGCTGGCCGAGGGCGCCGATGTCGAGGTGTACGTGAAGCACCGCGCCGGCTGGACGAGACACGTGTACGCGCAGCACCCGTTCGACGTGGTCGGCTGGGACGGCTGCCTCTACCCGTGGGCGTTCTCGATCCACGACTTCGAGCCGATCACCGGGCGCGTGCACCAGCCGCCACCGGTGCACCAGACCTTCGAGGGGCCGAACTTCGTGGTCTGCTCGTTCGTGCCCCGCAAGGTCGACTACCACCCGCTGGCCATCCCGGTGCCGTACAACCATCACAACGTCGACTCGGACGAGATGATGTTCTACACCGGTGGCAACTACGAGGCCCGCCGCGGCTCCGGCATCGAGCAGGGCTCGATCTCGCTGCACCCCTCGGGCTTCACCCACGGGCCGCAGCCGGGGGCGGTCGAGCGGGCGCTCGGGGCCGAGGCGTTCGACGAGCTCGCCGTCATGATCGACACGTTCCGCCCGCTCGACCTGTGCGACGCGGGGCTGGCGGTGGAGGACACGGCGTACGCCTGGACCTGGAACCGCCCTCAGTGAAGGACCGACACCTCAACCGTCAGGGAAGCCGGTAGCGGCGTCTCGTCCGGAAAGGACGGAACGCGGATCGCGATGACGTCCTCGCCGCGGTGCAGACAGTACCCCTTGCCCGCGGTGAGCTCGACGTAGTCGGAGCCGTAGGTCACGCCGTTGCTCTCGTCGCACGCGGCCGGGTCGGTGAACGGGTCACCCGTCGCCGGCCCGATCGTGGCCCGCTTCTCCAGCGGCTCGGCGCTCCAGACCCGTTTGTCGGCGCCCGTGCAGTTCTGCACCTTGTCGTCCTTGCCGGGCGTCGAGCAGAGCAGCGAGACGTCGCCGGTGTAGGCGTTCGGCCCGGGCCGTGGCGGCGAGAGCCACAGCGCACCCTGCGGATATTTGTCGCCGGAGCCCATCGGCACGCTGACCGACAGCACCGCCGTGCCGAACGCCTGCCGCGGAGTCACGGACGGCGCGGCGGCCGGCTCACCCCCAGAGGTCTGGCTCCGGTAGAGGGTCACCGCGAACGTGCCGGCGGCCAGCACCGCCACCACGAGGGCGGTGGTCAACCGGCCGCGGGTGAGCCGCTCACTGCGTACCACCACGACGGTGACCGCCACGAGCAGCAGGACCGCCACCCCGGCGATGACGAGATCGACCATGCCGACAAACTAGTGGGGCCGGGGCTGTTGATCAGCCCCGGCCCCGCTGTCGCATCAACCGATGTGGAAGTTCTGGCCGTAGACCGCGAAGTCGAGCGGCGTGTTCAGGTCGAAGTTGCTGTTGTTGAGGAAGCGCCGCTGGGCGGTATCCACGCGGGTGGTGTCGTCGTGGGCGGCTTCCTTCTTCATCTCGATGACGCGCTCGTCCAGGAAGACGTTGAGCCAGGTGCGCTCGTCACCGCCCTGGGCCGGCGGCTTGGCCCGCTTGAGGGCGGCGCTGCGGATCTGGCGCATGCCCTCGTAGCCGTGCATGACGGCCGCGTCGTAGTAGGCGAACTGCCCGAGGGCGCGGACGCCGTCGGCCTTGCCGTCGCGGACCGACGGGTTGAAGTAGACCCGGTCCCGCTCCGCCTCCTGGGCCGCCTGGAAGACGGGGTCGGCGGCGGCGGTCTGCCAGTCGCGGGTGAAGTTGGGGTCGAGGCCGGAGTGCGAGGCGGTGCCGTTCACCGAGCGCAGCGCCGGCAGGTACTTGGCCAGCACGTTGCCGGGCTTGGTGTTCGTGTACGCCTCGACCAGCTCGAGCATGTCACCGGTGCCGGAGCAGAAGCCGATGATGCCGGCGGTGTAGCCCCGGCCGTCCTTGATGTCCTCGATGTAGGCGAACTGGGCCCGCCAGTCGAGCGACGAGTTCTCGGCCGCCGAGACGAGCTGCATCGCGACGTCCTTCTTGGCTGGATTATCCAAATTGACCCCACTGGCTGGCGGCGTGGTCGGCGGCGTCGAACCGCCGGGCAGACTCCAAGTCTGGTTCGCCGTGCCGGTGCACGTCCAGATCTGCAGCCGCGTGCCGTTGGCGGAACTCTGCCCGGTGGCGTCCAGGCACTTGCCCGAGCCGGCGTTGACCAGCGTGGTGCCGGTCGGGGTCCACTTCTGGGCCCCGGTGCCGTTGCAGTCGTACAGCTGGATCTTGGCGCCGTTGGCGGTGGAGGCGCTGGTGACGTCGAGGCACTTGCCGAGGGCCCGGATGCTGCCGTCGGCGTTGCCGACGGTCCAGCTCTGGGCCGAGCTGCCGTTGCAGTCGTAGATCTGGACGGCCGTGCCGTTGGCCGAGCTCGCCCCGGCGACGTCGATGCACTTGCCGCCGATGCCGGTGATCGGCCCGGCGGCCGCGGCACTGGCCGGCAGCAGCCCGTAAATCACCGCCGCGGCGGGGACCGCAACGGCTACACCTGCGTAAACGACTCTTCTTGCGCGGATCATGGCGCTCCTCGCGGAGGGGGGATGAGGGGTTGGCGCGCGCGGCAGAGACGTTAGAACAGTTAACCAACTTTATCAATAAGGCTCGATGAGCCTTGACATGCATCGACGCCCGCCCCTAACGTCCGGCGGGTGACCCGTCTGGCCGGCTCCTCGAAGCTGCTCCGTGCCATGAACGAGAGCGCGGCCCTGGCCCACCTGCTCGACCCGGGCCGGCTGACGCGTTCCGACCTCCGCAAGCTCACCGCGCTGTCGACCCCGACCATCTCCGAGGTGCTGCGCCGGCTCACCGACGCGGGGCTCGTCACGGTGGTCGGCCACAACAGCGGGCGCCCGGGCCCCAACGCCGAGATCTACGCGGCCAACCCCGGCGCGGCCTACGCGGCCGCCCTCTACGCCCGCGACATCGGCCCCAGCGGCGAGCCCACGGTGGTGGCCGCGCTCTGCGACCTCACCGGCGAGATCGTCGGCCGCGCCGAGTCCCGGGTGGACTTCCTGACCAGCGACCCGATGGCGGCCCTGGTCGACGTCGTGGCCCGGCTGCGCGAGGAGGCCGGCGTCCCGGCCGAGCGGATCCGGCACGTACGCCTCGGCGTGGCCGGCTCCTACGACGCGCAGGCCACCACCATCCGCCACGTGCACCTGCCCGGCTTCGGCGCGGCCGGGCTGGTGCCGCGCATAGCGGCCGCCCTCGGCACCGAGGTCGGCGTGGACAACGACGTCAACCTGGCCGCGGTGGCCGAACGCAAACGCGGCGTCGGCCGCGACGCCGAGGGCTTCGCCCTGCTCTGGCTCGGCCAGGAAGGCCTCGGCCTGGCCATCGACCTGGCCGGCACGCTGATGCGGGGCGCCCGGGGCGGCGCGGGCGAGATCGGCTACATGCCGCTCTACTCACCCGACTCGGCCGACCGCAAGCTCGACCTGCAACACCTCTTCGGCGGCGCGGCCATCCTGGAGTTGGCCCGGGACAACGGCGTTCCGGGCCGCACGCCGGCCGAGGCGGTCAGCGCGGCGGCCGCCGACCCGACCTCGTCGGGCGACTTCATCACCGGGCTGGCCGACCGCATCGCCGTGGGACTGGCGGCGGTGGTAGCGGTCCTCGACCCCTACCTTGTGGTGCTGGCCGGGCCGATCGCCCAGGCCGGCGGGGGCACACTGCTAGCGGCGGTGACCCGGGCCATGCGGCGGGCGGCGCCACTGGAGAGCCCGATCGCCCTGACCGCCATCGACGACGACGCGGTGCTGCTGGGCGCCCTCGACGCGGGCCTCGCGGCCGTCCGCGAGGGCTTGATCTCCTCGATTCGGGTCACCGCTTGAGACCGGCTTCTCAGCGCCTCGTCAAGATCAAGAGCTCGGCGATCGCGGCCAGGACCATGGCCGACACCAACGCCACGATGCCGCCGGCCAGGGCATAGACCAGCAAGAGCAGAGGGGCGACAAACCCGACGTACGCCGCCGCGGCCAGCCGCCGATCATGGGCGCGCAGCCGCGTCAGCACGGCCGCGAGCGGCTCCGGCACGTTCCGGTTCAGCGTGAACGTGATCCCCAGGAAGATCAGCACCCCGATCAGCCCGGCCCACATCCGCGAGATCCCGTCGCTGGCCAGCGTCATCAGCCCGGCGACGACGGCCGCGATCTGCGTGGCGTTCGCACCGTAGAGCGCATAACGCCGCACCTGCTCGGCCGAGGTCTCCGACACATCCAGCACGGACCCGGTCGGCCGGCTGACCGCGGGCACCTCGGTCCAGTGCGCCGTGGCCGCCGGCTCCGGCTCATCCGGCCGGTCCGGCGCCGGGTAAGGCCGCGGGAACGGGTTCGGATAGTCACCCTCGGTGTCCGGCGCCACCGGCAGCGTCGCCTCGTCGGCCAGATCCTCCAGCGCCCGCGCCCACCGCCGCCGCTCGAACCGGACGATGCCCATGTCCCGCTGCGCGTCCCCGATCGACGGATCAAGATCCAACGCCTGGGCGTACGCCCGTTGCGCCAGATCGAAAAGCCGCAGCCGGGCCGCCACAACGGCCAGCACCAGATGCGCCTCCGCCTCAGCCGGCGCCACCCGCACGGCGTTCCACGCGGCGTTCAGCGCCTCCTGGCCATTGCGCGACTCACTGAGCAGCGCCGCCCCGGTCCGCTGGGCGTACGCATCCGCGGGCCACTGCCGCAGGATCTCCCCCGCAACCCGCGCGGCCTCCCCGAACTGCCGGCTGTCGGACAACGCCATCGCCCGCACCACCAGCGCGGTGATCTCCGCCGGGGCCGCGCTGGCCGCCCGCTCGGCCGCCACCAGCGCCTCCGCCGGCTGCTCGGCCGCCAGATGCACCCGGGCCAGGGTCGCCAGCAGGCTCGGATCCTCGGGCGCGACAGTCAGGCCCGCGGCGATCTCCCCGGCCGCCTCGTCATAGCGGCCGAGGTCGGCCAGCAACAACGCACGCTGCCGGTACTCCTCGGGCGTGGTCTCCGGATCCAGGGGCGCGGCCACGAGTCGAGGGTAGGCGCTCCCCCAAAACTCCACCTGTGGGGGTGCGAAGACGGCCTAGCCGGCGGCGATCAAGGCGACCGCCATCGCGGCCAGGCCTTCGCCGCGGCCGGTCAGGCCGAGGCCGTCGGTGGTGGTGCCGGAGACCGTCACCGGGGCGCCCACGGCCGTCGAGAGGGCCTCCTGGGCCTCGGCGCGGCGCTTACCGATCTTGGGGTGGTTGCCGATCACCTGGATCGAGACGTTCACGACCTCGAAGGACGCCGCCCGCACGAGCCGGGCCGTCTCGGCGAGCAGGGCCGAGCCCGAGGCGCCGGCCCACTCCGGTCGCGACGTGCCGAAGTTGCTGCCCAGATCACCCAGCCCGGCCGCCCCGAACAGCGCGTCACAAGCGGCGTGCGCAGCCACATCAGCGTCGGAGTGCCCCGCCAGCCCGACCACATCGGGCCAGAACAACCCGGCCACCCAGCAGGGCCGCCCTGCCTCGAAGGCATGCACGTCCGTCCCGATACCGACCCGCTGATTGATCACCGGCCCAGGCTACCGAGGCGGCCGGTCAGGGGAGGTTGAGGAGGGCCTCGGCGAGGATCAGGTCGAGCGGGCGGGTGATCTTCATGGCCAGCTCGGAGCCGGGGACGCAGGTCACGGGGAGGCCGGCCTTCTCGACCAGGCCGGCGTCGTCGGTGAGGTGGTCGGCGGCCGCGGCGTGGGCGGCGGCCAGGACGTCGTGGCGGAAACCCTGCGGAGTCTGGACGCTGCGGAGGACCGAGCGGTCGACCGTGCCCAGGACCGTCTCGCCGGGGCCGACCTCTTTGATGGTGTCCACCACGGGCAGGGCGGGGATCACCGCGGGATGGCCGTCGCGGACGGCGGCCGCCACCGACTCGATGAGCTCGGGTGGGGTGAGGGCACGCGCGGCGTCGTGGACCAGCACGATGGCGACCTCGGGGGGAACCTGGGCCAGGGCCCGGGCCACCGACTCCTGCCGCTCGGCCCCGCCGGCCACCACGGTGACCGGCGCGACCGGCGCCAGCAGATCTCGAACCGCCTCGACCTCGGCCGCTGGAGCGGCGACCACGATGAGGCGCACCGACGGCGCCGCCGCGACGCGGCGGACCGCGTGCACGAGCAGCGGTTCGCCGGCGAGCAGGCGCAGGGCTTTGGGCCCGCCCGGGCCGAGCCTCAGGCCGGCACCTGCCGCCGGAACCAGGACCGCGACGTCACCCCGAGCACTAAGCTGCTGGGTCACGTCGCGGTCCTGAAAACACAAGTTTTGATGTTGTGTCTCTGGGTAGATCAGGCCTCGGTGAGGACCTTGTCGAGGAGAACCTCGGCCTCGTCCTTGGTGCTCTTCTCCGCAAGAGCGACCTCACCGACCAGGATGTCACGAGCCTTCGCGAGCATGCGCTTCTCGCCGGCCGAAAGGCCACGCTCACGCTCACGACGCCAGAGGTCGCGAACGACCTCGGCAACCTTCAGGGGGTTACCGGAGGCAAGCTTCTCGAGATTGGCCTTGTAACGCCGCGACCAGTTGGTCGGCTCCTCGGTGTGCGGAGCGCGGAGGACGTCGAAGACCTTGCCCAGGCCCTCCTCGCCGACCACTTCGCGCACGCCGACGATCTCGGCGTTCTCAGCGGGCACCCGAACAGTCAGGTCGCCCTGGGCGACGCGCAGGACCAGATACTGCTTTTCCTCGCCCTTGATGACCCTAGTCTCGATTGCCTCGATGAGTGCGGCCCCGTGGTGGGGGTAAACAACGGTCTCGCCGACACTGAAAACCATAGGTTCGAAGCCCCTTTCGCTGTGTCTAGGGTAACACGCTCAGGCGGCGATGTCCCACCCTGCCGGTGACTGTTAGTGCAGCTCAGGGGCCCTGTGACGGGCCTTTCTACGGCTTGACAGAAGCGCCGCGAGCTGCCTTCGTAACACAAAGTGACGAAAGGGTGACCGCTTTGACCCTCGGGTCGGATATTTCGTACCTAGGGCGTTTGTGAGGTCAAGCTTATCGTTAAGGTCCGGAAGCGCGCACTACTGGCGGTCGAGCGTCGCGTGAGGAAGGCTGGGAGCAAGGTCCCCGACCGAAGAAAGACCTCGGGGGGAGGGTGAGTCATGGCTGGTGCGAGCGACAACGGCGGATGGTCGTCGGATGGCGGTTCGCCCGACGACCTGCCCGACCTGCCCGAGGAGTGGGGCGTCATCGTCATCCCCGACGATCTCTCCGAGCTCTCCGACGAGGTCGAGGCGGTCCGCGAGGAGCTGCGCCTCTCCGGCCCGCCGACCCGCTGGCAGCGCTTCACCCGCCGCCCGGCGATCCGCCGCGTGCGCCGGCTGGCCCACAAGGCGGTGCGGGCCCCGGTCCTGATCATCTCGATGGCCGTGCTGGTCACGGTGGCCAGCCTCTTCGCCTCGGCCTGGCCCGGCCCGCCGCGTCAGCCCGCCACACAGCGCACGGCGACCACGACCGACGAGCCCGCCACCACGCTGCCGGCGCTGGAGCTGCTCAACGCCGACGGCCGCCCCGTGTCGCTGGGGGAGCGACTACCCGCTGTCATCCTGCTCGTCGACAGTTGCGCCTGCGCCAAGCTGATTTCCGACACTGTCGACGTGGTGCGCCCCGAGATCGCCGTGATCACCGTGTCGTCGGCGGCCGCCGCGAGCACCGCCTACACCCCGCCGACCAACACGACGCCGCAGGCCGCGGGCAAGACCGTGCGCCCGCTGCACGACCCGACCGGCACGCTGCGCAGCCATCTGAAGCTGCGCGATCCGGACGGCGTCGCCGCCGCCCTGCTCGTCGACGACGAGTCCAAGATCGTGAAGCTCATCCCCCGCATCGCCTCGATCGAGGACATGCGGACCGACCTGGCGCGGCTCTGACCAGCAGAGCTAGGTGTGATGTCCAGCCAGGTTGGTCAACCGGGTGATCGGCGGGTTCTTGCCGATTGCGGTGTGGGGCCGGTGATGGTTGTAGTCGTGCAGGAATGCC